>CAYMDO010000007.1:0-71078 GCA_964389365.1 uncultured Syntrophomonadaceae bacterium | reverse complement strand
CAAGGATAAAGCTGAGAAGACTTTATCCACAGTTTAAGAGTTGACAGTCTACTAGGCGATATTAAAAAAATGCTGGCGCAAACGAAAAAGTAAGGCTCTCCCCTACATATTCGCGACAATGGATAAAGGCCGCAAAGCCTTTATCCATAAGGGCTGCGGCCATTTTTTGCTCTATGATGCTGTAAAAGTCAGGATATAATAGCCATGGGAAATTATCCTTTGTCTTTTGTTTTTCGCTAAAAAACTATTTCGGCATAAGGAGTAGATTTCCCTTTTTATTGCTGACATTGAATAATATACCAAATAGATCCGCTCTAGCCAATTTTCTGATAACTCATGGGGTCTGTTTCGACTTTTCCCTTTTTCTACAACTACAAAAGCCTTATTTTATAGACCCAGGCTGGGGTAAAGGTTTCTTTGCTGTGACCGCTGGCGCTTATTTATCAGGCGTTTTCAAAGATCGCAAATGGCTCTACACATTAAGAAAAACAAAACACCCGAAAATATCGGGGGAATAAAGCAGGAATATTGCAACTTTACAATAAATAATAACCTAAGGCAATCTGCAGTCAGGCCGAATGTGAAACAAGGGAGGCAAAGTAATGAATATTGAAGCCGTGAAGAAAATCTGCGTTGCCGGCGCCGGTAATATGGGGCACCAGATTGCCCTGCTCTGCGCGCTTTCGGGGTACGAAACCTTCTGTTTCGATCTCAGCGCGGAACAAATCAGCAAAGCTGAGGCTTTTGCAAAAAAATACCTGCCTGAAAGGGTCGCCAAGGGGAAGCTGAGCCAGGAGCAGGCTGAGGCTGCTGCCGCCAAAATAAAATTTACCACCGTTCTCGACCATGCGGCCGGGAAGGCTGATTTTGTGATCGAGGCGATCATCGAGAAAATTCAGCCCAAGCGGGAACTCTTTGAAAAGCTCGGTCAGCTGTGCCCGCCCCACGCGATACTGGCCACCAACAGTTCATTCATTGTCAGTTCACAGCTGGCTGATGTAACCGGGCGTCCCGGGCAGGTTTGCAATATGCACTTTTTCAACCCGGCTTTGGTGATGAAGTGTGTTGAGGTCGTTAAAGGGCCTCAAACCACTGCAGAAACTGCAGGCCTGACAATGGAGCTTGCCCGGCGGCTGGGCAAGGTGCCGGTTCTGCTCCGCAAAGAAATATACGGTTTCCTGGTCAACCGCATTTTGGCTAAGATTACCGAAGAAGCCCTTTTCTTGCACGATACGGGCATTGCCTCGGCTGAAGATATTGACAATGCCGTGGTTAATGCTCTTGGCCATCCGCTCGGGCCATTCAGGCTGATGGATTTAACCGGGATCGATCTGGCCTACCATATCGGTATGGAGCGCTACATGGAAACCGGCGATCCGAAAGAAAAACCTTCGCCTACGGTGGTTGAAAAGTACATAAAAGGAGAATGGGGCCGAAAAAAAGGTACAGGTTTTTACCAATATTAAACATGTGGAGGAATTATGGCGCGCTTACTTGAGAAAGCCCAAAAAGCTTACAAGAATATTGACTTTCTAAACAGCCGTGATGCACGGATTTTAAGGATCCTGGCCGAGTACCTGGAACCGCAGTATCGGCTGCGCAACGAAAGGATAGAAGATACCGTGGTTATTTTCGGTTCTTCCCGCACCAAGCCGCCGGAAGAAGCAATAACAAAGCTGGCAGAACTGGAAAAATTGGCAGCTGCGGATGGTGCCCAAAATGATGCCGACCTGAACGGTAAGATCGAGAAGGCGCGCAACGAACTGTTAATTTCCCGGTACTACCAGGATGCCGTAGATCTGGCCGGAAGAATTACCAACTGGTCAAAAGAGCTTGGAGGCAATAAGCGGTTTATCATCTGCTCGGGGGGCGGTTTTGGCATGATGGAGGCAGCCAATAAGGGGGCCTCTGATGCCGGGGGCAAATCAATCGGGTTCAATATCAGTATCCCGCATGAGCAGCTGCCAAACCCTTATATCACCCCGGCGCTAAACTTTGAGTTCCACTACTTTTTTATGCGCAAGTTCTGGTTCATCTACCTGGCAAAAGCGCTGGTTATATTTCCGGGCGGGTTCGGCACACTTGACGAACTGTTTGAGGTCCTGACCCTGATCCAGACTAGGAAACTTGAAAAAGAGCTGCCGATAGTTGTTTACGGTACGGACTACTGGAACGAGGTGCTTAACCTGGAGGCAATGGTCAAGTACGGGACGATCAGCAGCGAAGACCTAAACCTATTGCATTTCAGCAACTCGGTTGACGATGCCTTTGGATACCTCAAAAGAGAACTGACCCGGATTTGCCTCTGACGGAAGGGCCGGTTGAAGCAGCACGGCACCAGTTGTTAGAAAGGGAGTATAGCAGTGGAGTACTTGCTCAGCCTCTTAATCGGCATCAGTTTAAGTGCGAGCAGCGGTTTCAGGGTCTTTGTGCCGCTGCTGGTGGTCAGTATTGCTGCCCTGGCCGGTTGGATCGAGCTTTCTCCAGCCTTTGCCTGGGTTGGCACCTACCCGGCACTGGCAGCCTTTGCGGCGGCAGCTTTGATCGAACTTATCGCCTATCTCTCCCCCTTTGTTGACAACCTTATCAGTACTATTGCGGTGCCGGTCAGCCTTGTAGCCGGGACGCTGATCACGGCTGCTGTGCTGGTTGATTTTCCGCCAGTCCTGGCCTGGGCTTTGGCAATTATTGCCGGCGGAGGCGCCGCTTTGGGCGGCAGTACGCTCAGCAATGCCGTCCATACCGGTTCAACTGTTACCACGGCCGGAGCGGCCAACCCGGTGGTCTCTTTTTTTGAATCGCTGTTTTCAGTTATGATGTCGCTGCTGGCAGTTTTACTGCCGGTTATCGCATTTTTGCTTTTTATTTTGATCTTCTGGCTCTTGTTCAAAATTTTTAAAAAGCGGGGCCTGGTTTCAGGCGGCGGGTTATGATAGCGCTTAAGTTTGAAACAAACCATTTAAGCGAGGAGTGAAGTGATGGCAAAGATAGCAATCGTGTGCGACAGCTCAGCGAGCATCCCGGAAAAGATTCGGGCGGAGCTTGGCATCAGGGTGGTACCGATTTACATTCATCACGGTGACCAGGTTTGGCGGGATCTGGTTGATATCAGGCAGGAAGATTTTTATGCCTGGCTTCCGACAGTCGATACACTGCCGACAACAGCATACCCCGGGCCCGGAGACTTTATAGCCCTCTACGAGGAATTGGCCGCTGAAGGTTATAAAGAGATTGTCAGCATCCATATTACCTCAAAGAGCAGCGGCACTTATGAAGGAGCCAGGGTTGCCGCGGGAATGCTGATGGAGAAACTGAAGGATGTGAGGGTAGAGGTAATCGATACCCTTAGCGTTGCAATGGCCCATGGCTGGATGGTTATTGAAGCGGCCCGCATTGCCGGCAGCGGCGCCGGCCTGGCAGAAATCACCGCCCTGGTCAGCCGGATGATACCAGTGACGGATATGATCCAGACTGCCGATACCTTAAAATACCTGCAGATGGGTGGGCGGATCGGCCAGGCCCAGTACCTGGTGGGCAACCTGCTCAACATCAAGCCGCTGATCGGTATGCGCGACGGGGTAATCGTGCCTTTGGGCCGCGAACGCAGCCGCGGTAAGGCTTACCGGCAGATGGTCAATCTCGTTGAAGAAAAGGTCGGAAGCGGCAGCAGGATTAAAGTTGCCTACGTGCACGCGGCGGCGGCAGCTGAAACAGACCAGATCCGCGCCCTGCTCGAAGAGCGGGTCGAGTGCGTGGAAACGATTGTGGCAGAGCTTTCGCCGGCCCTGGGGGTCCATTCAGGCCCCGGCGCAACGGGTATCTGTTACTTCCCGGTGAAAGCGCTTAGCGGGTAAGGCCATGAGGTCAGGAGCTGCCGCATTTTCTCCTGATAATCGATCCTTCGCTGGCCGGTTTGGTCAATGGCTCTTTTAGTTCAAGGTCTACAGTGTAGCTGTTGTGGGCCGCTGAGAGTTCATTTAAGCTCGTGCAGTCGATAATCCTGGCGACCCTGACCGGTATAATATTATCCGCGGCAGGATCGAGTATCTCGAGAATATCCCCTGAAGCAAAGTAATTGCGGGCGCTGACCCGGATCAGGTTTGCTTCAGGGCTGCGTTCAGCAACGGTTCCTACGAAATCATAGCCCCTGATATAGGCGGAGTCCTGCATGAATTCCGCAGCATCCCCTTTTCCCGGCAGGTAAAACCCGGTGGTGTAGGGCCGGTGCGACACCTTCTTCAGCTCTGCCAGCCAGCCGGGGTTGCAGCGGTACGTTTCAGGCGAGCGGTTATAGCAGTCGAGCGCTTGACGGTAGATCCGGGTTACGGCAGCTGCATAGTATGCTGTTTTCATCCGGCCTTCGATTTTTAAACTGTCAACTCCGGAGGCGGCCAGCTCGGGTATATGTTCGATCAGGCATAAATCCCGGGAATTTAAGATGTAAGTGCCCCGGCTGTCTTCGATAATACCCAACTCTTCCCGGCGGCCGGCCTCCCGAATCCGGTATTCCCAGCGGCAGGGTTGGGTGCAGAGGCCGCGGTTGGCCGAGCGTTCATTTAAAAATTGCGAGAGCAGGCAGCGGCCGGAGTACGAGATGCACATAGCCCCGTGAACAAAGATCTCGAGCTCGGCAGCCGGGTTATTCTTTTTTATTACCCCGACCTGATCCAGGCTCAGTTCACGGGCCAGGACAATCCTCTTAACGCCCCTGTCATTCCAAAACTTAACGCTTTCGCTGTTGGTGGTGTTGGCCTGGGTGCTGAGGTGGATCTTGACCGCCGGGTTCAGCTTTAAGAGGAGCGCTGCGACTCCGGGGTCGGAAACGATAAATGCATCAGCGCCCAGTTCCAGGGCCTTTTCTGCATGTTCGACGACTGCCCTCAGGTCTTCATCGAAAGCGAAAATATTCAGGGCCAGGTAAACCCTGCGGTTATGGGAATGGGCAAAATTGATCCCTTCCGCCAGATCTTCGGTACCGAAAGAAGCATCAGCCGCCCTCAGCGAATATGAACCGACTCCGCAATAAACAGCATCGGCTCCAAAACGAACCGCAGTTTTCAGTTTTTCCAGATTGCCGGCCGGCGCTAACAGTTCCATGCCAAGATTATACTGCATCCCCGGCATTAAAGCATTCCCGGTGCACTCCCGGGACGTTTTCGCCGGCTTGTCAGCAGCCGGAAAAGCTCGTTACAGATGGTTTCCCGTCAAATAATGCCCCGCTGATGCGCCTTGCAAAGCCCCCGGCAAATGTGCTGCTGTTGAAGCGGCGGAGAAAATCTTATAACTGTTGCCGGTAGTATACCTTTTATGGTTGTTCATCAGCAGCCGATCTATTAGAATGTAACCATGGTATTAACCCGCCCTATGCCAGTAAAAAGGTGGATGGTTTGTCCGTTCGAAGCGGGCAGTTTTGAAAGAATCCCGAGGAGAAAGCGCCATTGATCGACCTGATCTACTCCAACCGCACCGAGCGGCTGCTGGACAGCCTGGTAAACGATTTGCGGAAAAGGCGGGACCTTGGCGCCCACCCTATGGATCCGGTCGAGATTATAGTCCCCAACCGCAACCTGGAAACCTGGATTACCATGAACCTGGCCCAGGCTGACGGTATCGCTGCCAACCTTAATTTCCGACGCCTGGAGCGTTTTATCGGCGATCTGGCCGACCAGGCAATATCCGGCTATTTTAAGCTGGCAGACCTTGATGCGATTGAAGCGGCTCTGATTGCCGCATTGCATGACCGGCAGGTACTGGAGCGGCCGGAACTGCAGCCGGTCCTCGGCTACCTGGAAAGCGGCACCGGAGAGGTTCACGGTTCTGCTTTTGACCGCCACCTGGCTGCTGACAGCTTTGACCTGCGCCGCTTTCAGCTCGCTTCGCGCCTGGCATATCTTTACCAGGAATACTCTTTTTCCCGCCCGGAGATGATTGCCGCCTGGCGGGAAGGTTTTGAACCTGCGTCCGCCACGGATCGTTTCGCTCGTTTTGGGTTAGCTGGTGCTGCTTACCTTGATCCGGCACTGGCCGATCCTTCTTTTGCTGCAGCAGCACGATGGCAGAAAGCCCTCTGGCAGGCAATTTTTGCACCCGGTGGAACCCTTGAACAAAAACCGCCCCTCACCGGCGGCCGCTGGATGACCCTGGATCAGCTGGTGCTTGATCGCGAGTTTTTCAGGCGGATTGCAAAGGAAGTTCTGCCTGCCGTACACATCTTTGGCATTTCTTATATGGCCCGCGTTTTTCAACTGCTCCTCGGGCGCCTCGGAGAAAGCCAAACAATAAAATTATATACCCTAAACCCCTGCGCTGAATTTTGGGAAGATGTTGAAACAGACCGGGAGCTTTTTTATCGCCTCGATCGAGAAGAGAACAGCCGCTCGAGGCTTCTCTGGTCGGATTCGGGGGAAGGGGATGCAGAAGACCCGTTTGGGCTTGATGCTGCCGATACACCGGCCCTTCGGCAATGGGGCAAACCGGGCCGGGAATATGTCCGCCTGCTGGGGGAGCTGACGGATTGCGATTTCGACAGCGAGTTTGAAGACCCCGTTGATGGCGACAAACCCAGTCTCCTGCATATGCTGCAGCGTGATATCCTTTACCGTGAGCCAGAGCGTAAGCTCGCTTCGGATGCAGCTGCGTTTTGTAGGCCAGACCGGTCGATCAGGCTGGTAGCCGCCCCTTCTATACGTCGTGAAATTGAGTGGGTGACCGATGAGATATGGCGTCTGCTGCGTGAAGATTGCCCGCCTTCCGGGACGCAGCGCTTAAGGTTTAGCGATATAGCTGTGATCGTTAACAGTACCGCGAGCGATCTTTACCTGCCGCAGATCGGATCTGTTTTTTCGGCCTGCCACAACCTGCCCTGCAGTTTTTCCGACCTGCCCGGTTCAGCGAGCAGCCGGCTGATCGAGGCGACGGGCATGCTTCTGAAACTGCCTTTCGGCCGCTTCACGAGGGCCGAGATGCTCGGCCTGCTCGGCCACCCGGCCCTGGTCTCCGGGCTTGAGGGGCTGACGGCGGGAGATTTGGCAGCGCTTGCGGAAAAGCTGGGTATTGTCTTCGGTGCCGACCGCTCCGACCACGAGGGCACCTATGTGGACGAAGATGTCTTCAACTGGGACCAGGGGGTTTGCCGCCTGGTCCTGGGCGCTTTCATGACCGGGGAAAAAAGCGGTGACGAGCGAATTTTTATGACTGCCGGAGGCCGATGGCTGGTTGAAGAAGTGGCTGGAGACGCTCTTCGGGCTGCGGCGAACTTCGGTGTCCTGGTCCGCTCTTTGCTGGCTGACGCCCGCTTTGTGAGGGAAGAACAGCTGACCCTAAGCGAGTGGGACGCTTTTTTTACCGCCCAGGTCGAACGCTATTTTAAGCCGGCAGATGGCAGGGATGAGCTTGATCGTCTCAGGATCGGCAGGGCTCTCGCCCGCCTTGGGCAGATGGACCGGGGTATCAAGGTTAGCGGCCGCACAGCCACAGCAATCGCCGAACGTGCCCTGGCAACGCTGCCAGGCGGCCGGGGGCATTACCTGGCAGAGGGTGTGGTTGTTTCTTCATTCCTGCCGATGCGGGCCATACCTTTCAGGATAATCTTCCTGCTCGGCCTGGGGGAGGGGCTCTTTCCGGCTGCGGGGCGCAGGGATGCCCTCGACCTGCGGGCGGCAAAAAGAAGGGCAGGAGACGTGGATCCCGCCGATCGCGATCGATACATGTTTTTGGAAACGCTTCTCTGCACCAGGGACAAGCTCTACCTCTCATATGTCCGCAGGGATGAACAGACCGGTGATTCACTGCAGCCTTCAGCAGTAGTGCAGGAGCTTCTGCATACCCTGAAAAACGGCTATCTTGGTGAAGGCGGACTGAATCAGATAAAAACGGAACCGCCTCTGCGTCGTTATGATGATCAGCTCGCGCTGTCCGGTACTTTTTTCGATGAAGCAAAAGTTGAAGCCCAGGTGCAGGCACTTGCCTCCGCATGGCAGAAGCACGGCGGGGCCGTTGCCTCGGGAGATCACGTTTCCGTACTTAACCTGATTACGAAGCACGCTGCTCCCGGTGAATTGGATCAGCTTGCAAAAATGCTCAAACTCCCCACCGGGCTGCCTGATCCCGAAGCTTCTTCCCCGGAATCTTTTACAGGCCCGAACCTGCCCGGCAGTGAAACCGAAGTGTCTATAAGCACGGCAGCACTGCGGCGCTTTTTGGAATGCCCGATGCAGGGATGGGCCTCCGCTATGCTAGGTCTCGCTGAAACGGAAGATGATCAGGCCGACCGGGAAGAAGAAGATTTTGAAATGGCAAGGCTTACCGAAACTACCCTGCTGCGTTCAGCTTTTTATCAGGCCGCCGGCCTGGATGCCGGGGTGGCTGAAGTTTACTGCCGCATGGCGGATCGGCTTAAACTTTCCGGGCATTACCCGGTTGGCGAACCGGGCCGGGCGCTGTCAGGCAGGCACCTTAAAGTGCTGAGTGGCTGGCAGGCCGTTCTGGCGAAGATGAAAAGCGAAGGCGCCAATTTAAGCGTGGTCAGGCGGCGGATCGGACGATCTTACGGTGCGGAAAGCACCGGGACAATCTTAGAGCCGCTGCTGCTGGATGTTGAAAAAAAAGCCGGCCCCGGTGTTGTTTCCCGGGTGACGGCCCGCATCAGCGGGCTCAGTGAAGGCCTTCTTGACGGTGGGCGGGTTTCAATCAGCCTGCAGCCATCCCCGCTGCATGAAAACCCGGGCGGGGATAAAAATGCGGCAAAAATCTACCGCCTTCTGCTGCGCGGCCTCGTCGATCACCTGGTGTTATCGGCAGCAGGGGCCCTTCCGGAAGAAATCAGGGTGGCGCGGTTAATATATGCCGACGGGGCAGGCAATGCGGGCTATTTTGGCCTGGAACTGGCCCCGGTTTCTGCCGGAGATGCCCGGCAATGGCTGACCCACCTGGCCGGGGATCTGCTATCAGGCCCCCATGACTACCTGCTGCCCTGTGAGGCTGTATTTAGCAGTTATCACCGTTTTTTTAAGGCACAAGCTAAAATTGAGCGCGGAGAGGGCCCGGGCAGCGCGGGGGAACACGCTGCTTCCCCGCCAGGTATAACCTATCGGCCGGATGGCCCGGTTATTGCCTCGGCAATCAGAGAGATGGCCAATGACCACTTTTCATCATTCAGCAGCCTTTACGGCCCGGTACCCAAACCGCGCGGCTACTGCCCGCCCGCTGCAGATGAGCTGGCAGCGATGGTCAGGCGCCGCTTTAACCCGCTTTTTTCCCTGATCCTTAAAAAGGAGAACTTTTAATGATCCCGGCCGCATATAAAAAGCCGCATATTTTAGGTAACCCGGCCCTGCAGCAGGGCCATGTGTTGATCGAAGCCTCAGCCGGAACCGGTAAAACCTACACCATCGAGCACCTGGTGCTGGAGCTGGTTATCAGCGGCAAGGCACCGATTGAGAAGATTCTTGTTGTTACCTTTACCGATGCAGCCACCCGGGAGCTGCGCGAGCGGATCAGGAACCTGATCCAGGCGGTCTGCGGCTGTACCGAAACGCTGCCGCCTCAGGCCGACAGCAGCGATTACTGGCTGGTTGATGATGAAAGCAGGCCCAGGCTGCGTGAAGCGCTTTTCCGCTTTGATGGGGCATCGATCTCGACTATTCACGGTTTTTGCCACGGGGTTCTGACCGAACAGGCTTTTTTGGGCGGCCGGTTGTTTGAACAGGTTCACGCCGACGGGATGGAAGTTTTCGGGCAGGCTTTCCGGGAAGAGCTGCGGGTGGCACTTGCCGAGCAAGGAGCGGCCGGCGAAAATTTAAGGTCATGGATCGGGGAGGGGAAAAGGGTTGCCGAGCTTGAGGCTTTTCTTTTCGCCTGCTACCGTGAAGGCAGCCCGCAGCGCTGCCCTGTAACCCCGCTTTGGGAACCCGATCAACTGCTGCAGGCCTTTAAAGCGCTCCCCGATCCCGGAGCGCTAAAAAATGCCAGCCGCAGCGTCTATACCGGAAAAACAGCGCATAACAGCTTTGACGCGATAATCGACGATCTTTTTGCCCTGGTGATCACCAGTGAGGCGGAAAGCGATCCTTTAACCGCCGCAGCGGGCTTCATCCGGTGGGCGGTTACAGAACGGAGTCTCGATAAAAATAAAGCTTCCGTGATTGAGCATCTCTACCTGGTCGGGTCGGGGGCAGCAGCGCCGCCGGTTCTGCGGGAACTGGCAGTTTTGCTGCGCCGCATTGAAGAACGCTGCCTTAATGCCGAAAGCTTCATGGCATACAATTTTCTGCCGCGGGTCAGGGAGCGGCTGCAGCTGCGGAAAAAAGCGCTCGGGCTCCTTGATTATGACGATATGCTGCTCGGTGTCCTCGAAGCCCTGCAGGGCAAAGATGCCGGCGTTCTCACTGCTGCCCTGAGAAGGCGCTGGACCCATGCCCTGGTCGATGAGTTTCAGGATACCGACCCGGTACAGTGGGAGATTTTTCGCAGGATATTTGTAGAGGGTGCAGAAAATCACCGCCTGTTCCTGATCGGCGATCCAAAACAGGCGATTTACGGTTTCAGGGGTGCCGACCTGCAAACTTATGATCTGGCCCGCCGCCACCTGCTGGAAGCGGATCAAGCCGTCCTCCTGCCGCTTACAGAAAATTATCGCTCTAGCGGGCCGATGACCGAGGCCCTGAACAAGATATTCCTAACCGCTGATCCCGGGGGCGCCGGCTTTTTCACCGGACTCAACCGCTATGACAAACCCGTCGTGTGCGGCGATCAAACCCGCCGCGCTGTTGAGGGGGGCGGGGAGGCGGTCCCGGTTCACCTGCTGCCCCTGTACGGTACCGGGAGCAGGCTAAATGCCGCAACAGTGCGGGAGGGGCTGGCCTTTTTCATCGCCGAAGAGATCCGCAAATTGATCGACGAAACTAGCGGGCTGAAAACGGCAGCGGGAGGTAAAGAACTGCGGCCCGTAAAACCCAGCGATATCTATATTCTTACCCGCACTGCCCGCGAGGGACTGGCCATCGGGCATGTTTTAAGGAATTACGGCATACCCCACGCTTACTACAAGCAGGACGGCCTTTTCCAGAGCGATGAAGCCCTCGACCTTTACTACCTGCTGGCGGCTATCGACAGGCCGGGCGAACCGGCAGCTAGGATGGCCGCCTGGCTGACCCCTTTTTTCGGCGTGCCCCTGGCGGAACTGCCTGCCTGGCAGCAGGCCGGATTTAACCACCCGCTTTATACATCTCTTTTGCGCTGGAAGCAGCTGGCCGACAACCAGCAGTGGTCAAAGTTTTTTGAACTGGTCCTGGCCGAGTCCGGCCTGGCCCGGCGGCTGGTGTTCCTGGGTGGGGAGCGTATGCTCACCAACTACCTTCACCTTTTTGAACTGCTTCAGGGTGAGGTTCACAAAAAACCGGTTACACTGCGCGAGTTGGCCAGGGAGCTGAAAGCAAAAATTGACGAGCGCGGCCCGGCCGGTGACCGTGAAGGCAATATCCAGCGTTTGGAGTCGGATAAAGAAGCCGTGCAGATTCTGACCATGCACAAGGCCAAAGGTTTGGAAGCTGAAGTTATCTTTATCGGCGGCGGTTTTACCGATAACCGGCGCAGGGGCCCCGATACGGCAATTTACCATGTCGGCGGCGAACGGCGCCTGCATATCGGCAAAGCGGCAGGCGATATTGCCGGTTTAATAAAAGATGAAACCCTGCAGGAAAACGAACGGCTCCTTTACGTGGCCCTGACCCGGGCCAGGTCGAGGCTCTACCTGCCATTTTTTGGCGACCCGGGCGACCCGGAGGTCAGGGATGAGCAGAGGGACTATCACTTTGCCAGTCTCGGGGGTATGTACGCAAAGCTGCAGCGCCAGCTAAACCTGCTAACCGGGCCGGGGCGGAATGAATGCAACCAGGGTTATTTCCGGGTGCGGCCGCTTTGCTGTGATGGTAATCGGCAGGCGCAGGCCGGGGATGGCAGTGCGCCGGCAGCCTGGCAGCCGGGAGATTTGCCCGGGCCGCCTGCTTCAAGCGCGCAGGAAGCGGAAAAACTGTCAGAAGGCCACCGGGGAGTTTTAATGACCAGCTATACCAGGATTAAGAGCGCGGCAGAACCTCCACGGCCGGAAGAGGGTGATGGGGACGCATTGCTTCTTTTCAGTGACGTAAACGAGACTGCGGCTGATTTGTCGCTCCAACAGCAGGATGAAAAAGAAATACCGGGCGGGCGGGAAACAGGCATCTTCCTGCATGCCCTGATTGAGCACACCAATGCAGCTGAGCTGCGGGGTTCCGAGTTCGGTCAATGGGTGGCACTGAAAGCTGTAGCCGAGAACGCGAAAAAGCTGGCTTCAAGATACGGTTTTCCTGCGGAATACCTGCCCGCTGCCCTGCAGCTGGTATATAATGCCCTAACCCTGCCTCTCGATCTCGTCAGCCGCGAGCAGGCGGCCACCCTCAAGATGCCTGCCGGTTTGGTTTCTGCTGCAAGAGTCAGCAAAGAAATGGCTTTTGCCTACCCGATACCCGAAGCGAACCACCCGCTGCTCGGCATACCCGGGGCAAAAGGCAGCCGGGATCACCGGCTGCCTTTCGGGGTCTGGCGCGGTTACCTGCAGGGTGTGATTGATTATCTCTTTGAGCATGAAGGGCTGGTTTACCTGTTGGACTGGAAAAGTGACCGCCTGACCGATTACAGCCCGGCCGGCGTCGACCGGCACGTGAATGATAACTACAGCCTGCAGGCCGGTATTTACAGCCTGGCGGTAGTCCGGCTCCTCGGTATCGGGTGCGAAGCAGATTACGGGGTCCGCTTTGGAGGCATCCTCTATATTTTTCTGCGCGGTTTGAGTGCAGGGGAAGGTGCCTGGTTTTCCCGGCCCGGCTGGGACGAATTGCTGAAGCTTGAAATAGATCTTTTGCAGCGCACCCGGTGGGGCGGGGCGGTTATCACATGAAGGCCGCTGGTAAAGATGTAAGCTCCAAAGGAGGTTGGTGCTGTTGACTGGTAAGCCGGCAGTGAGCCCTCAGTTTCCCTTTCCGGCCGACCTGGCCGAAAAGGTGGCAGAGTTCGATCAGGGCCTGGAAAGCCTTTTTTTGGCCTGGGAAATAGCCGCTTTTGCCGGCAAAGAAGATCCATGGCTGCGGCGGGCTGTAACCATTCTTGCGCTGGCCTGCCTGCTTGCCGCTGTCGAAGGGCATACCAGGCTGCCGCTCCCGGTTGCGCAGCGTCCAGGCCCGGTTTGGGACCGGATTCCGGTCGATGAAAAAGATCGCGAAGCGGTTTACCGGGTAATTAAAGGGCTTTTGAATAACCAGGAGCTAACCGGGGAGGCGGGCCTGTCAGATGTTTTCGGCCCTGCCGGTGCTTACCGGCCGCTGATTGTAGATCGCGGGCACCTTTTTTTGCAGAAGTTCCACCTGCTCGAGGGCAGGGTGAGCGACTCGCTGCGCGCCGGGATCAGCCGGGGGCTTCCGGATGCCGGCGACCCTGGCGCTGTAATTGAGCCGGCTCAGATCGACAAAGCGCTTCGAGATGTCCTGCAAAACCCGCCGTTGATGGCAGGGGGCGAAAAGGTCGTTCTCGATGAAGGACAGCAGCTTGCCATTAAAAGGGCCCTGGAAGGAAGAATAACCGTGGTCAGCGGACGCCCCGGCAGCGGAAAGACAGCTATTGTCGCCGACCTGCTGCGGGTAACCGCCCGGCTGCATCAGCCGCCGCTAGCCGCCATAGCGCTGGCTGCTCCCACCGGCAAGGCTGCCGACCGTATTCGCGCCTCGGTAATCCGTCACCTGACTGCAATTTCCGACCCTTCTGAAGCTGACAGCTATCTGATCGAAAACTGCCCCCCGGCGAGGACCCTGCACCGCCTGCTCGGTTACTCCCCGGGCGAAGAGCGTTTCATTTACTCCGAGCACAACCGCCTGTCAGAAAAGCTGATTGTCGTCGACGAGAGTTCAATGCTCGATCTGGCCTTAACAGACAGCCTGCTGCGGGCTATGCAGCCGGACGCGAAGCTGCTTATGCTCGGCGATGCCGAACAGCTGCAGCCGGTTGATGCGGGGGCCGTGCTGCGCGATATCTGCCGTTCAAAAGCGGCTGTTAAGCAGGGCCGGGTAATAACGCTTGAAAACAGCTACCGGGCCCGGGAAGAGGATTCGGCCGGCGCCAAAATCCTTGATTTTGCGTCAGCCCTGAACAGCGGGGACTATTCGCCTGAAAAGGGCATCGCGGGAATGCCCCGGGAATATGCCGCGCCCGATCAGCTAACCTATGAAGGAGTTGAGCTCTTATCGCTAGGCGGAGAAAGCCAAAAACTAATGTTTATGGAAAACTGGCTCGGCAGGCATCTTGGCCGGGCTGACCTGCAGGCGCTCCTGCGCGGCTACAGCTGCTGCCAGGGGACATCCGGGTTTGACGACCGGGATCGGCGCGATTTAACGCGGCTCTTCGCTCATTATGAAAGCTTCAAGCTTCTCTGTGCCACCAGGGTCACAGCCGCCGGGGCCGGTTCGGATTTACTGAACCGCTGGTTTAACCAGCGCTGGCTTGCCTGGCTGCGCGACCGCGATTTACCTGAAAGCGCAGGCGAGCCGGCCTTCGGCGAACCGGCATTCGGCGAACCGCTGATAGTCAACAGCAATGATTACCGTTTAGGGCTCTATAACGGCGATTCCGGTATCGTGCTTCCTGTTTCTTCGGTGCGTGGAGCCATAAAAAGCCGGCCCGAACCGATGGCTGTTTTCCAGCGTGGGGGGGACTTCGTTGCGTATCCGCTGCAGGCGCTTAAAGGCAGGGTTGAACCTGCCTGGGCGGTTACCGTGCATAAAGCCCAGGGGTCGGAGTATGATGATGTTGCCATCATTCTGCCCGAGAAATATATCAGGCCGCTTTCGCGCGAACTGCTATATACTGCGGTAACAAGGGCCAGGAAATCGGTGGTAATCGTCGGCTCAGCCGCCATCCTGGCAGAAAGCGTACGGCGGCCGGTGGATCGCCAATCAGGTATTACCGAAATCCTGGATACCGGGCAACAACCGCCCGGGATTGTCATGTAGACCATTTTATACTCTTATTGTCTGTATTTTTTGCTAGGGACCAGACAATGATTATAACCTTAAATAAAAATTTCCCTGAATCTATGGTAGGTAATTGGGTGTGGCACAGAGAATTATCAGGATGTGGTTAATAGCCTGCCAGGACTGCGCTTTGGTGAAATGGTTTACAATTTTTAACGAGTGCTGATTCAGTCAGCAGATGGAGATAACCGGCTTGAATACAGTTTACGAAAAAGAAAAACAGATACCGGTACTGGCAACAACCGATGTTCTGGTTGTCGGTGGCGGGCCGGCGGGCCTTTCTGCCGCCATCGCTTCCGCCCGCGAAGGGATGGATACCATTCTCCTGGAGCGTTACGGTTTTCTCGGCGGAAATATTACCCAGTCTATGGTTGAGACCCTGGTTTGGTACCGGCACGAGAGAACGGTTGAAGCCGGCGGCATTGGCAGAGAACTGGAAGAATATGCTACCGCTTTCGGGGGAACCTATCCCGATACGCAGTCAATTGGGCGCCTGCTTGACGCCGATATGTTTAAATGCGCCGCTGACAGGCTTGTTGTGGAATCCGGGGTCAGGCTGCTTTACCATTGCTATGCTGTCGGGACGATCGTGGAAGACGGCCTGGTTAAGGGAATAATAACAGAGAGCAAATCAGGGCGCCAGGCAGTTTTGGCCACCGCTGTAATCGATGCTTCGGGTGATGCCGATCTAGTATCTTTTGCCGGCGCGCCGTACACCAAGGAGTCAAAGGATAAGCTGATGGGCGTCACCACAGGGTTCGGGATCAGCGGGGTTGATGCCGCTGCGTTTCGGAAAGATGTCGCCGCGAACCCGGGAAAGCTTGACGATTGGGCCACGGAAACAGAAAAAGGCGATGGTGAGCTGTTCAGCCCATATTTTCAAAATGTGTTTGAAAAAGCCCGGGCTGCCGGCGTAATCCCTGCAGACTCGCCCCTGGAAGGCTACTGGAGCACTATCACCGAAGCCGGGGAAGCTACCGGGCTCAATGTAGTCAGGGTTGAGGGAGTTGACTGCACCGATGTCCGGGACCTGACCAGGGCGGAAATTGAGGGAAGAAAACAGGTTTTGGATGCCCTTCAGGCGCTGCGGCTCTATCAGCCCGGTTTTGAGAAAGCGAAGCTGCGGACGATCGGCTCCTCAATCGGCACCAGGGAGTCGCGCAAGATTATCGGCCGCTACTATCTTACCGGTGAGGATGTGCGGAGCGAGGCAAAATTTGCTGATTCAATCGGCATATTCCCCGAATTCCTCGATGCCTACGGAATAGTAATTAT
Source organism: uncultured Syntrophomonadaceae bacterium (assembly GCA_964389365.1). Classification (GTDB taxonomy): domain Bacteria; phylum Bacillota; class Dethiobacteria; order DTU022; family DTU022; genus UBA993. The sequence goes on along the minus strand of CAYMDO010000007.1, from coordinate 54,747 downwards.
ACCCACAACCGGCCGCTACTTCCAGGTGCCGTACGGGATTATGGTTCCCCGGCATGTAGATAATCTTTTGGTTGCCGGCCGCTGTGTGGCCGGGGACCAGGTGTCGCACTCGGCAACTAGGCAGATGATGTGCTGCGCCCTGACCGGCCAGGGTGCCGGGGTAGCAGCTGCCGTAAGCGTAAAAACAGGCACAACGACAGCTTCAGTCGATATCAGTGCGGTCCAGGGTGCGCTCGAAAAACAGGGGGTGAGAATAAGGTAAAAAGTAACACCCGGGTTTTTTAGCCTCAATATGCTGTTTGCATGGTATTGAATTTGTTATTTCGCAGATCAGCAAAAAAGGTAGCGACTGCAGAGATTTACAGGTTTATTGTATTCAGCCAACATTAAATTATTTCAGGAGGGGAAAAATGAAGAACGTGAACAAGAAAGTTCAATGGTTTGGTTTAATAATCTGCCTGATCCTTGCCCTGTCAGTGTTTTCGGGTTGCGGAGGGCAGGATGCGCCGGACGGCACCGGAACGGCAGATGATGCGCCGGGCGAGAGCGTTTTAAGGGTTGCTTTGCAGACGAACCCGAACACAATCGAACCGGCTACCGGCGATACCAGGACTGCTTCAAATGTTGCCTGGAGTATCTTCAACTCGCTGGTCTGGCTTAACGATGACGGGATAGTCGTCCCCGCCCTGGCAGAAAGCTGGACGATTTCTGATGACGGCCTCGTTTATACCTTTAAGCTTCGTGAAGGTGTGGTTTTCCACAACGGGTACCCCTTTACAGCCGATGACGTTGTCTTTACCTGGGAGCGCGGTAAGGGCAGCAATATAACCTACAGGGAAGATTTCCTGGCCGTGGCCGAAATGGTTAAGATTGACGACTACACAGTTGAGGCGAGGCTGGAAGCGCCCAACGCCTTTATCCTGCTCCTGATGAACGAACACTGGGGCATACTGTCCAAGCAGTACCACGATGAAGTAGGTGAAGAAGGTTATCTCCAGTTTCCCATCGGTACCGGCCCCTTCAAGTTTGTCGAATGGCTGGCCGGGGACCGGATAGTACTCGAAGCCTTTGAAGACTACTGGGAAGAGGGATACCCCAAGGTTGACAAGGTGATCTTCAGGCCTATTCCCGATACGGCGACCCGTTTTGCCGCTCTGATTAACGATGATATTGACATCGTCAGTAACCTTGGCCCGGAACAGGCCGGCGCAGTCGAAGATGCCCCCGATGTTACCCTGGTAACCTACGGCCAGGATCGGGTATACTACATTACCTTCAACAACATGAGCACCGGTATCGGCACCCCGATCGAAAATAAGCTGGTCAGGCAGGCGATGAGCCATGCTATCGATTACGATGCGATCATAGAGCGGCTTTTCGATGGCTATGCCGAGCGGGTATCCGGTTTTATTATTCCCGGTAACCTCGGTTATGATCCAAGCGTTGCCCCTTACACTTATGATCCGGAAAAAGCAAAAGACCTGCTTGCCCAGGCCGGTTATCAAGACGGTTTTGCCATCGAAATGGCCGGACCAGCGGAGACCTATACCAACTTTGAACAGGTCCTGCAAGCTGTAGTCGGCTACTGGTCGGAAATAGGGATCGAAGTAGATTTGCAGTTTATGGAGTCAGGCCTGTTCTGGGAGCTTCAGGCCAACCGCGAACTGCCGCCGCTCTTCGGCGACAGTTGGTCTTCAGGCACCGGGGAAGCCTATCCCCGTTTGGTCGGTTCTGTGGGCGGCGAGGACGCGAGTTACGCTGCCTGGCTTGATCCCGCGCTGGTTGCCATGGTAAAGGAAGTTGAAATGACTGCAGATTCAGTCGAGCGTGGAAAGGTATATACCAGGATCTTAAAATACATGTACGAAGATCCGCCTTTTATCTACCTTTATTCGCCTACTGCTTTTGAAGCTATCAATAACCGGGTCAAAGACTACAATCCCCGGATTTCGGAGCAGTACTACCTGAAAGGCGTCAGTATCGAGTAAATTACCTTGATGCACAAAAACCGTTCGGTTGTCACAGCGCCGATTAATAAAAGGCGGCGACCACCGGACGGTGAGGGGGGATAGTATTGAGGTACCTTTTAACGAAACTGGCTTACTCGGCGGCGCTATTGCTGGGGGTCCTGTTCCTGGTGTTTATGCTGCTGCACCTAATCGGGGATCCGGTAAGCTTAATGGTATCAAAACATACATCCCCCGCTGAAATTGAAGCGCTGCGCGAGGAGCTGGGCTTTAACCGCCCGCTCCTCGTGCAGTTTGGAGATTTTTTGACCGGCGCTTTCAGGGGCGATTTCGGCAGCTCTTTTCGATACCGGCAGCCGGCCATGAACCTTGTATTGCAGCGCATACCGGCAACAATAGAGCTTGCCACCGCGGCCCTGCTGATGGCCATTCTTATGGGCGTTACGATCGGGATACTGGGCGGTTCCAATCCGAATACCATTCTTGACAGCCTTGCCCGGGGCATTGGTTTGCTTGGCCAGACCATACCCACTTTTTGGCTGGGCCTGATTCTTATTATTGTTTTTTCGCTTAAGCTGGGCTGGTTCCCGTCTTTTGGAAGAGAAACCTTTACCTTTTTAGGCCTGACTCTGCCTGACAAATCAATTGTTCTTCCGGCTTTTGCCCTGAGCCTGTTTACAACGGGGCAGCTGGCCCGTTTTACCCGTTCGGCCGTGATGGAAGTCATGAACGAAGACTACGTTACCACCGCCCGCAGCAAGGGCCTGAAGAAAAAACGGATTTATTCCAAGTACATCCTGAAGAATTCCGCAATTCCCCTGATCAGTATTATTGGTGTTCAATTCAGCTACCTTCTCAGCGGTTCGATCTATATTGAGACCATTTTTTCCTGGCCGGGCCTGGGCAACCTGCTGGCTGAAGCGGTCAGCACCCGTGACTTTTTCCTGGTTCAGGCAACAGCATTTTTTACCAGCATGGTTGTGATTGGGCTGCACTTTTTTACCGACCTGATTTATGTCCTGGTTGATCCGAGGATCCGTTACCGGTGATCGATAATGAAAGATGATAAAAACAACAACCACAAAAACGGTTTAACCGGGCTGCTCATCGACGAGGAAGATGATCGCGGCATCCGGGCAAGGCTCGTGTATTTCTGGCGGCTGTTATGGCGGGATAAATCAGGCATGATCGGTCTTATCATTTTCCTGGTTATAATTTTGACCGCTATTTTTGCACCGCTGCTTGCATCCCATGATCCCCTGAAACAAGATCTCTACGCTTCGAGGCAGCCCCCGGCCTGGGTTGAAGGGGGGAACCCCGAGCATTTTTTGGGGACCGATAACCTGGGACGCGATATTTTCAGCAGGATTATATACGGCAGCCGTGTTTCTATAATGGTCGGTTTTTTAGGGGTTTCAATGGCTTTTTCGCTGGGTATCGTGATTGGGATGTTTGCCGGGTTCAAAGGCGGCCGGGTTGACAATATGATCATGACTATAACCAACATGGTCCTGGCGCTGCCTTACCTTGTCTTTGTTGTTTTTATCGCCGCAGTGCTGGGGAGAAGCCTTTTAAATGTTGTTTTGATATTTGGCATTACAGATATACCGATATTTGTGCGGGTTACCCGCGGCGAAGTGCTGCGCATCAGGGAAGAGGGTTATGTGGAAGCGGCGGTCAGTATCGGGCAGAAAACGCCCGTTATCATTTTTAAACATATCATGCCCAATCTGCTCGGGCCGCTGATTACCCTGGCAACCTTTGAAATGTCGGCCATGATCTTCTACGAGGCCGGGCTGGGTTTTCTCGGCCTTTCAGTCCCGCCCACTATTCCGAGCTGGGGTAACATGCTTGCCGAGGGCAGGCAGTACCTGACCGTATACCCCTGGATGTCCATTTATCCCGGTTTGGCTATTGTTGTTACCGGCTTCAGCATGAACCTGTTCGGCGATTGGCTGCGCGATGTCCTTGACCCGCGCATGCGAAGGATGAAGAAGTAGGAAAAGGGGTTTTGTAAGAATTGAAGCCACTGCTCTCGGTAAAAAACCTATCAACCCGTTTTGACACTTTCGACGGCAGCGTCTATGCAGTTAACGATATCAGCTTTGAACTGCACGCCGGTGAAACCCTGGCTGTAGTCGGTGAGAGCGGCAGCGGCAAAAGCGTAAGCATGCTTTCCCTGTTGGGCCTGCTGCCCGGGAGCACCCGCGTAACCGGCAGCGCAATTTTTTCCCCGGAGGATTTGACGATTGATCTGCTGTCTGTTTCGAAGGCAGAGTTGAACAGTTTACGGGGCAGCAGGATCGGTATTATCTTCCAGGATGCCCTCCGGTCCCTGAACCCGGTGATGACCGTCGGTGAGCAAATCAGCGAATCGCTGATCACACACCGGCATTATACCAAAAAAGGGGCTTACAGGCGGGCTGTAGAGCTGCTTGAGATGGTCGGTATTTCACAGCCCGACAAGCGCTATAATGCTTACCCGCACATGTTCTCCGGCGGCATGAGGCAGAGGGCGATGATTGCCATCGCCATATCATGTATCCCCGATATCCTGATTGCCGATGAGCCTACAACGGCCCTCGATGTTACAATCCAGGCACAGATAGTGGAACTGACCAGGCGCTTGCAGCGGGAGCTCGGGATTGCAGTAATCTGGATCACTCACGACCTGGGGGTTGTGGCAGGCATTGCTGACCGGGTTTTGGTTATGTACGGTGGAACCGGGGTTGAAATTGCCCCGGTTGATGCGCTGTATGAAACTCCCGGCCATCCCTACACCGAAGGTTTACTGGGCGCTATCCCGAGTATCGCCGATCGCGGCGAAGAGCGCCTGGTCAGTATTGAAGGGTCCCCGCCGGATCTCTTTTTGGAACCCAAGCACTGCCTCTTTGCCTGGCGCTGCGGCTACGTCTTTGATCGCTGCTGGGAAGAATCACCACCCGGCGTAACCATATCTCCCGGCCAGGTCGTAAAATGTTTTTATGACCTCCGGGAAAAACCTTCCCACAGTGAGGCAGGAATAGGTGGATAAACTGTTACGGGTTGAGAATGTAAGCAAATACTTTGACCTGAAAAGCACTTTTTTTAAACTTGGCAGGGTTCCGGTCGTAAAGGCGGTTGACAATGTCACCTTTGATATTTGTAAAAATGAAACACTCGGCCTGGTCGGGGAGAGCGGCTGCGGGAAATCTACCCTGGGCAGGGTAATTCTGCGTTTACTGGAGCCTACATTCGGCACTGTCTATTACGAAGGTACTAACCTTAACCTGCTTAAGCCTGAGGAACTGCGCCGCTTCAGGATGAAAATGCAGATTGTTTTTCAGGATTCATACTCATCGCTCAATCCGCGCCTCAAGGTTAGCGAGATTATCGCTGAACCGATGCTGATCCATACACGCTTGTCTCAACGCGAAATCAGGGAGAGAACAAATAGTCTTCTCAACCTGGTTGGTTTAAAGCCGGGCCATGCGGCGCGGTTTCCCCACGAATTTTCCGGGGGCCAGCGGCAGCGGATCAATATTGCCCGCACCCTGGCCTTGTATCCCGGTTTCATTGTTTGTGACGAGCCAATTTCGGCGCTGGATGTGTCGATCCAGGCCCAGGTCGTCAACCTGCTTCGCGATTTGCAGAAAGAGCTGGGTATTGCCTACCTCTTTATTGCCCATGATTTGAGCATGGTAAAATATATATCTGACCGCATCGCCGTGATGTACCTCGGCCATATTGTGGAGCTTGCAGCCAGCGAAACGCTGTTTACAGATCCCCTGCACCCCTACACGCAATCCCTGATATCTGCCATTCCGATTCCCGATCCCCAAAAAGAACGGAAGCGCAGGGCACTGGTCCTGGAGGGAGAGGTGCCGAGCCCGGTTAACCCTCCACCGGGGTGTGTTTTCCATACCAGGTGCCCGGTAGCCGGCGAGCGCTGCAGCACCTCCAAGCCTGATTATTATGAGGCAAAACCCGGCCGCTTTGTTGCCTGCCACTATGCAGATGTGCGCAGGGCGGCTGTAATCCCGCATCTTTAGCCGACCGGCAATTACCCGTGCCCGCAAAATTATCCTGCGTATCAGGCGGTCATGTTGAAAAACATGGTCAGCATCTCGTCCCGCAGTTTGGCAGGGAAAAGATTGAGCACGGTGTTCAGCGGAGCCATATTTTCCGGCAGGTCCATACCGGTCAGGCCGATCAGGGGTATGATCTCGAACATTGCCTCGTCTGCGCTTTTGGTTGATGCCTCCCCCGCAACGCGTTTTATCTCTTCTAAGTCTATGCTGCTGCCCTTCTTAAGCAGATCGCCAACCACTTCGCCCAGGTCGCTGATGAATGTGTCGGTATGCGGGACATTTGCCTGGCTCAGGCTTATGTGCAGGTTTTCCGGGCTGCCGCCGCAGGCAAACTGCGGGATTAGCTGCCAGCCGCGCCGGCCCATTTCATCGTCGATTTCGAAAACATTAACCTGTTCGGATGCGATGGTGAACATGCACATATCGGGTTTGCCCAGCACCTCTATGCCGTCGATCCCCGCAATAGCTGCAATGATCCTCTCCGTGGCTTCCTGTGAGCGGCGGACGATATCCCGGTAGCCCTCTTCCCCCATATAGCGCATGATCGCCCAGGATGCAGCGATCGGGCCGCCGGTGCGGCTGCTCTGGGCGGTGGAGTTGATCACCACATACTCGGTGGTCAAAGAACAGACAAACCAGGCATGTTTGCGCAGGTCGCGGTTACGGTAGAGGATTACCGATGCGTTCTTGGGCGCATAGCCATACTTGTGCAGGTCGGCCGAAATGCTGGTTACACCGGGAACTGAAAGATCAAAAGCAGGCAGCTCGTACCCCATGCGTCGCATAACTGACATGTAAATACCCCCGACACAGCCATCCACATGAAAAAGGATGCCGCGGTCCGCGGCCGCTCCGGCCATTTCGCCGATCGGGTCGATCGAACCGTGCGAGAAGTTGGGAGCCGAGCCAACGGCGATGATCGTGTTGGAATTGAGCGACTTTTCGAAGGAGGCGATATCTGCCCGGTATTCTTTCAACTCAACTGCCGTTTGCACTACTTTGAGGTTGTAGTAATGTGCCGCTTTTAAAAAGGCCGGGTGGGCAGAAACAGGCAGTACCATTTCCGGGGCGGTTACTTCCGGCCGGTTTGCCCTGGCCCAGTCACGGGCGGTTTTAACCGCCATCATGATGCTTTCGGTGCCCCCGCTGGTCATATTGCCGACAACGTCGTCGCCGGCCCGCAGCAGTTCGGCCACTGAGGCTACTACATCCTGCTCCATTTTGCCGATGCTCGGGTACATGTTGACATAGAGGGCGTTGTGCGGGAGAAAGCGGGTATAAGCCTCGACTGCTACAGCATGGGCCGCTGCGCCCGGATCGTATAAGCCGGTCATCACCCTGCCCGTCCGCCAGTCAACATCCTTATCCGTAAAGCGGGTCATTTCCATTGCAACTTCTTCTGCCGTAACTCCCTTTGGCAGCATGGCACCCATTGCTATCAGCCTCCAAATTGTTATTTACTGGGTATTATACCACCGTGCCGGGGAGTTGGGCAATATTATTATTTACAATATTACCAAAAATACAAATTGACAGGCAATATTATCTCGGTTAAAATTTTAGTGATTCTGCCGTCAAATAAATCCAATGGAGATGGTGATCATGAAGGGAAAAAATAGCGACAGGACTTTGTCAGTCGGCACTTATCTCGGGTACGGAGTTGGATCGGTCGGAACCGGGATTTTTTCCACAGTGCCCGGTTTGCTGCTCCTGAGTTTCATGGTTCGTTACCTGCAGATTCCGGCTGCCCTTGCCGGAACTGTTATCCTTATCCCCCGTTTGTGGGATGTTATTACCGATCCGTTTGCCGGAACCCTATCTGACCGGACCCGCAGCCGCTGGGGTTCACGCCGACCCTGGATGCTTGCCGGGTCGCTGACCCTGCCGATTGTTTTCGCCCTGCTGTTCAGGGTGCCGGAACAGAGCGGGGCTGCTGCAGCCTGGTACCTGATGTTTACCTATATACTTTGCACCACATTTTACACTATCTACCAGGTGCCTTATGTTTCAATGCCCGCGGAGATGACCGAAAACTACAACGAACGGACTACGATCATGTCTTTCAGGATTGCTTTTCTGACCCTGGGTATCCTGGTCGGCGGGGCCCTGGCTCCCGAAATAGTCAGTGCCGGCGGGGGCGGCCGTGAAGGTTATGCCCTGATGGGGGTGATCGTTGGGGTTATCCTTTTTGCGGTACTGATTGGCTCTTTCTTCGGCACCGGCAGGGTGCCGGTTGTCGAGCCTGTTGCTTCCACGGTGTCGTTTAAAGAACAGATCAGGGCCACGGGAGAAAACCGCCCCTTCTTTGTTCTTTTCGGTGCTTATATCATCCAGGTGCTCGGCATCGGGGCGGCGCTGGCCGGGGTAGATTTTTATTCAAGCTATATCCTTGGCGATGTGGGCCAGACTAGTATTCTCTTTGTCTGTTTAATCGGGCCGGCCCTGGTGACCATGCCGCTTTGGGTTAAGGTAGGCCGGCGGTTTGGAAAACTGGCCGGTTATATTATCTGTACTATTTTATTTGCTGCCGGCGGTTTCTGCCTCTTTCTAATCCCACCAGGTTACCTCTGGCTGGTTTACCTGGCTGTTTTCACGATGGGCGCCGGTTATGCTGGGACACAGCTTTTCCCCTTTTCGATGCTTCCCGATACGATTACCGCTGACACTTTAAAAACCGGGCTCCGCCGGGCCGGAACCTACACCGGGGTCTGGACTGCAGCCGATAAGGCCGGGTTTGCCGTCGGCCCGGCGATCTTTGCCGCCATCTTAGCGATCACCGGTTTTATGGAGACGGAAGGCGGTATTATCATCGAACAGCCGGCTTCTGCGCTGGTCGGGGTGAGGATCGGTTTTAGCCTGCTGCCCGCGGCCTTGATGGCCCTCAGCATTTTATTGCTCAGGCGCTATGAGCTTGACCCGGAAACCGTCGCCGCCCTGGGCGCCGGAGAACAGGGCGGCAGGGGTAAGGAGAAAAAAAGCTAGAACAGAACCTGCCGGGAGATGATCGGTTTATGTGGAACGGGCTCCATAACCCTGCCCTTAGTCTGAAACAAGCTGACATTGCGGTATTGGGCCTGCCATTTGATGGCGCCGCATCTTACCGCAGGGGGGCGGCGGAAGCGCCCGAGCGGATCAGAAGCATATCACACCACATCGCGCCAACCACCGAGAATGGCGCCTCTCTGGGGCACCTCAGGGTGCTCGACCTGGACAACCTTTTGCCTGCCGGCATAAGCCAGGAAGCCTTTTTTGAGATAATCGAAGAGAAGGCGGCGGAACTCTTCGAATGCACTTTTCCGACCTTTATCGGAGGCGATCACTCGGTTTCGATACCTATCCTGCGGGCAGCCGCAAAAAAGTGGGGCGGCGGCTTGGGGGTGATCCACCTCGATGCCCACCTGGACCTCTGTTTTGAACTGGAAGGAAACCGCCTGTCGCACGGCTGCACCCACCGCCGGATTTATGAAGGCGGACTCCTTCCCTTGGAGCAGGTCTGGTTCGCGGGGATCAGATCCTTTGAAGCTCAGGAAAACAGCTTTTTGGAGGACGAAAAGGCAAATATTATCCTTGCTGCAGAGATTTACGAAAAAGGGCTCCCCTCTGCCGCGGCCCGCATTGTCGCCGGCCTGCAGCGTTGTGAAGCGGTTTACCTGACCATCGATATAGATTTTCTCGACCCCGCCTTTGCACCCGGCACCGGAACACCCAAGCCGGGAGGCTTTTCAGCCCGCGAACTGCTTACATTCCTGAAGCATTTTGCCGCCCTGCCGATCATCGGGCTTGACGTGGTTGAAGTCGCCCCGCCTCTCGACCAAGCCGACATAACTTCTTTTGCCGCCCAGCGGGTGATTACCGAAGCCTGGGGCTATTATGTCAGGAATAAGCATGCTTAAAAAATATCGTAACTGCTCAGGCTGGTTTTCGCAGCCATTAAGTGCTTCGTTCTTTGAAAACTGAAAAAACACTAAAACTCTGGGATAAAAGGTGTGCCGTGAAAGACACCGGTGATGGCTGAAAAAGCCGATACCGAATTTTTTCTGGCAGTGGAGATGTAGCCACGGATGCGGCTGAACATATCGGCGCCTGTGGGGCTGCGGAAAACACCGGAGATCTTTTGCCTGACCCTGGTTATGCTGCAGGGATTCTGCCTGCGCGTTTAGAGCAATAACCTGGGATTGAAGCGTTGTAATCGCTTGACCCATCATGCAAAATAGCTTATATACTTCTTCCGGGTCGGTTTTGCAGAGTTCAATAAATTGCCTTTTCTTCACCGCAATTCACTTCCCGGGGAAAAGTTGTAATGACTCATGGTGGTTAGTTTCAACAGGTGCTTCTTTATGGTTTGAGCGTACCACAAAAGGGCTTTACTGTCTAGTAAAAATATGGCATTTTTACTGATTTTTAAGCAGATAAACATGACTTCTACTGAAGAATTTAAACTAATTGTTGTCGTCTATACTTCGGCTGTTTCTTTACTTTTGCTGTAGAAAAGTTTGCCGACGCGGTCAATGTGTTCTTTTAGGTCTGGGTTATAAATGGAGCCGTAATCTATTATATCTACCTGGTAGGGTACGGGCAGCTCTTCGTTGGCCTGGTTGGCAACAGTTAGTGCTAAATCAGGATTACAGTTCTCCCCTTTTATTGCCAGGTCTATATCGCTGCCTTTTTTATGGGTGTCTTTTGCCCTGCTGCCGAAAAGCCAGACTTCTTTAACCTCGGGGTGCCTGGTAAATAGTTCGAGAAGCATGGTGTAGCTTTTTTCAGTGATGCCAAAATTACTCATCTTTCTCCCTCAGTTTTCCCAGCACCTGTTGCAGGGCTTTAAAGTATTTTTCTGTGATCAGTTTATGCGCCTGTTTTGCCCTGGCTTCATTGTAGGTGTGAACCATCAGGTTCCTGTTGCCCAGCATTTCCATCCACAGCTCACCATCTTCAATCAGCTCATATTTAAAAGCTTCTTTAATTGTTTCCCTGGGATATATTACTGCGATAGCCTGATCTTCTAAGTAGTCCCTCAGGGTTTTCCAGGCCAACTCAAATGTGAGCTCATAGATTTTAATTAACCCTGCTCTCTCCAGTTCAGAGAAAGAGCTTTTTGACAGAGCTTTTTCAAGGCTTAAATAAGCGCTCTCAAGGTTTTGGAAGCGTTGTTTCCACCTTGTATCATCTGAAGGGTTCATCGTGATCTCCATATTTTAGTAATGGCTAGGCTTAATATTTTCAGGCAATTGCATTATATCATTCAGGATCGGGACTAAGCAACGTAAAGCTCTTTTATATGTTAGCCCTGAACGGTTTTTTAAAACTCTTTCATGGTTTAATGGGCAAATATTTGCTATAATATCCACATCAAAAATTGTAACAAATAACCTTTGCTATCGGGCAATCAGAAAGGTGAAGTACGGGCCTTTTATGAGTATGCGCTAATCTTCAACCAGCCGATAATTAATATTTGCAGACCACTATACACCAGCTATAGATCAGGTTAAAAGAAGCAGGTGATCAGCGATGACTGCCAAGGTTGATTTCAAAAAAGAACATAAGGATCTCTACCTGCCGAAGAGGAGACCGGTGCTGATTGATGTGCCTCAGATGCAGTTTTTAATGGTCGATGGTGCAGGCGATCCAAACAGCGAAGCATACCAGCAGGCAATCGGCATTCTCTATGGCCTGACCTTCACGATCAAGATGAGCAAAATGAGTGGCAAGCAACCACCCGGTTATTATGATTACGTGGTGCCGCCGCTTGAGGGTCTGTGGTGGATTGCCGGAGGTGCGTTTTCTTTAAAGCAGCGTGAAAACTGGCTCTGGATCTCAATGATTCGCCAGCCTGAATTTGTTACCCCTGCAGTTTTCGATTGGGCCGTGGAGGAATGCGGGCGAAAAAACCGTCCTTCGTCACCCGGTTACCCGCGGAGGAAGAGACCAAGAAAATTCAGATCAATAATTTTTCACCCCCACCCCGAGCCCTCCCTTCTCAAGGGGGAGGGAGTTTTTTAACTTCTGAACGGGAGGGGGTAAATGGCTACGATGGTTATTCTTTATGCCAGACAAACATTTAAATCAATAACCTGCCTTATTAACAATTTATTGCTCACCTCAAGGCAGGAAATCCTATTAGCAGGGCGAATAGTAGCCAATTGAGCAAATAGTGATAATATTTTGCTGAAACTGTTGTTTAAAGCGAGTGGTTTCCCGGTTTAATAACACATACAGGAGATGATAATTATGTGGGCGTATGAAAAGCCCGACAACCTGGTGGAGCTGTGGATTGAAAGCTATAGTAAGTTTGGCGATTTGCCCCTGTTTTTAGTGCACAACAACCTGGGAGGCCTCGATCAAATCACTTATGCTGAAATCGGATCACGGATTGACAATGCCCGGGGAGGTTTGGCGGCCCTGGGGATCGGCAAAGGCGATGCTGTTGGCATTATTGCCAACAACCGTCCGGAGTGGGCGGTGCTGGCTTTTGCTGTCTTTGGCCGCAGCGCCAGGTATGTGCCGATGTATGAAAAAGAGCTGAAAAACACATGGAAATATATTATCAGGGACAGCGGTTTAAAGTTTCTGGTCGTTTCGAAGCCGGAAATCTATGAAGAAGTTAAAGAGTTTCCGGCAGAGATACCCACCCTTGAAAAAATTTATGTAATCGATACAGATGGAGAAAACAGCCTTGCTGCCCTGGAGAAGCTGGGGGCAGAAAATCCCTCGCCGCCCCTGATTCCGCATCCCGATGATATTGCGGTTTTAATCTATACTTCCGGCACTACAGCCGAGCCAAAGGGGGTTTTGCTCAGCCACGGCAATATCACCTACAATGTCCTGACCGGCTGCCGGCTTTTCCCGGAGCTGCAAAAAGGGCAGGTTGGGATTTCGATGCTCCCCTGGGCTCATTCTTACGCCATAACGGCAGAGCTGGCATCATGGATTCACTTTGGCGGAATAATCGGGTTTATGCGCGATGTGAGCACACTGGCAGAGGATTTGCGCCTGGTAAAGCCGCACTTCCTGGTGTCGGTGCCCAGGGTTTTTAACAAGGTTCACGATACGATACAGATGCGGATGAACGATGAAGGCGGGATTAAGAAAAAGCTTTTTGATGCAGCCTGCACTGCGGCGAGGGAAAAGCGCGAGAAGGCTGCAGAAGGCAAAAGCTGCCTGTTTTTAAACCTTAAAGTAGCCCTGCTTGATAAACTGGTCTTTTCAAAAATCCGGAAGGTTGTCGGTGGGCGCATAGCCGGGGCGATGACCGGCAGCGCTGCGATGAACAAGGAGATAGCAGAGTTCTTCTTCGATATCGGTATTTCGATCTATGATTGCTACGGGTTAACCGAAACTGCACCGGGAGTGACCATGAACAGCTCTACGGCGTGGAAAATCGGCAGCGTCGGCCACGTGATGCCCGGCCAAAAAGTGGTTATTGACAAAACGGTATCCGAAGATGGAGCTGAGGATGGCGAGATTATCGTTTACGGGCCCAATGTGATGAAAGGTTACCACAACAAACCGCAGGAGACGGCTGCGGTCATGACTGCTGACGGCGGGTTTCGCACCGGTGACCGGGGCCGGCTTGATGAGGACGGGTTTTTATGGATTACCGGGCGGATCAAGGAGCAATTTAAGCTGTCTAACGGTAAGTATGTATTTCCGGTAGCGCTTGAAGAGGAGATTAAGTTGCTGCCCAATGTGGCCAATGCCATGATTTACGGGGACGGCCGGCCTTATAATATCTGCCTGGTGCTGCCCGATTTTGAGGTTACTGCCCGCTGGGCCCTGCAGGAAGGAGTACCGTCAGATCCCGATGCCCTGCTTGCCAACCCCGCTTTTAAACAGATGCTCACAGATGAGATCCGGGCCCATTTGAAAAAAACGTTTGGCAGCTATGAAATACCGGAGAAGTTTCACCTGCTCAGGGATGATTTTACTGTAGATAACCGGATGCTGACCCAGACCCTCAAGCTCAAGCGGCGGGAAGTACTCGAACATTACGCCGATGCAATTGAAGCGCTGTACAGCTGAGAAGCTGCTGTGCCGGCCCGTCATTGCGGGTTGTGTGATAGATTAGCAGTAGGGAAAGAAGATCAGGCCTAGGATTGCTCCGGCGGCAATGTAGTAGAGGGGGCTGATCTGTTTCATCAGGCTGGCAGCCAGCAGCAGGGAAAAGATAGCGGTTGTGGGGATGTCGATCAGCGCTGCCTGGCTTAAATTGAAAGCCGCCAGCAGAATAAGGGCGACCAGGGCCGAGCGCAGACCGTTAAGGAAGCTCTCGGCCTGCGGTTTCTGGATCAGTTTAAAAAGGATTTTCGACAATAACAGCAGCAGCACCAGCGAAGGGGTGATCACGCCCAGGGTGGTAACCAGCGCCCCAAATACCCCGGCCATCCGGTAGCCGATAAAAGTGGCGGCATTTACGGAGATCGGCCCAGGTGTCATTTCAGCCACGGCAATAATGTCCAAAAACTCAGCGGCGCTCAGCCAACCGTAGGTATCGATAACTTCAGCTTCCATCAGCGGGATCATGGCATATCCGCCCCCGATGGTGAAAAGCCCCACCTTGAAAAAAGACCAGTAGAGAGAAAGAACCACCGGGGCCATCAGCGGCGCCCCTTCCTGCAGACCAGCAGCCCGGCCGTTCCGCCGGCAAGCAAAACCAAGATCGGATGTGCCTGGCTGAATATGGCGGCGCCCAGCAGCAGGGCGCAGAGTACAACACCCCTGAAGCCGTGCAGAATTTCTTTGCCCAGTTTAATCGCGGCGGCGGCGATCAGCGCCACCACTGCCGGCCGCAAGCCGTAAAAAACGGCATGCACGTACTGGTTATGGCGATAGAGGGGGTAGAGCCAGGCGGCAATAAGCAGGAGAATTAGCACTGACGGGGCAGTTACCCCCAGGGCGGCTACCAGCCCTCCCGCTGTACCCCTCAGCCTCACCCCAATCTGGATGGCACTGTTTAAAGCCAGCTGCCCGGGCATTCCCTGGGTAATAATCAGGATGTCGGAAAAAACATTCTCATCAACCCACCGGCGGTTTATAACCACTTCCTGCCTGATCACCGGTAAAATTGCATAGCCCCCGCCAAAAGTGAAAGCGCCTACTTTTAAAAAAGCAAGCAGAATAGTCAGGAGTGATTCCCTGGGCCTGTTATGTACGGCAGTGATTTCTTCGTCAGTCAAAAAATTTACCTCACTAAGCCTGGCCGTGATAAAAGATCGGTTTGCGCTAATCCCGTACGTGGGTATTGATAACCAATTCCGGTGCCGACCCTTCGAGGTCCAGCTGTTTAAAAACCCGTATCACTGATTTAAGGGAAGTAATCAGGTTTTCCCGCTCAGTTGGTTCAAGTTTTTCAGCCAGGTTATTGAACCGAATAGATCTTCTCTCAAAAACCAGGCGGGACAACTGCCTGCCGTAAGCAGTTAAAGTAACGCGTACCAGGCGGCGGTCTTTTTCGTCGCCACGCCTTTTAACAAGGTTTAAGTTAACCAGGCGGTTAACCAGGCGTGTGGCGGCGCTTTCCGCCAGGAATATTTCCGAACTAAGCCTGCCCATGGTCAGATCATCATTTAAATAAAGCACCAGCAGGGCATTTATCTGGCCCGGAGTGATGCCGAGCCCGGTCAGCTCCCGGCTTTCCTCTGTATTCAGGTAGTGCATCAACTTGGGGAAGATTGCCTGGATTGCTTCAGTAAAGTGCTCCTGGTCCCGGTAATTCCGGCTTTCTGCCATAATATCCCAGTCCTTTGTCGGGGCGGTATTGACGCTCAAAGCTAGGTTAGGCTAAAGATTACAGCATGTCAAGCTGTGATGCATCCGGCTGTTATTTAATCATATCACACCGGTATGCTATACTGGTGGCAGGCGCCTGAAACCTTCCGCATGAAAGCAGGTGTTTGCTATGCTTAAACTGGTAGGCATTGCCCCTCATCCCCCGATTATTATTCCTGAAATCGGCCGCGGAGAACTGGATAAAGCAGCTGAAACGGTGGCCGGTATGCAGGCCTTGAGCCGCAGAATAAAAGAAGCCGGACCGGAGCTGATCATCATAATTACCCCCCATGGGCCGGCACAGCGTGAAGGGCCTGCGGTGCTGGCAGCTGAATTTATTGAAGGCAGTTTTGCCCGGTTTGGCTTTCCCCGGATCAGGATTAGCTTTAAAACTGACCCCGGGATGCTAGACCTGCTGCGGCAGGAAACCATAGGCGATGCCATCAGGCCGGTTTTCCTGCGTGACGGCAATGAACCCGGCCACGGCACTGTAAACCTCGATCACGGCGCTATGGTTCCCCTCTATTACCTGAAAGAAGAAGGCCTCGATCTCCCGGGTCTGCACCTTACATTCGGTTATAACAGCTACCGGGAATTATACTGTTTCGGCCAAAGCTTACGCCGGGCTGCAGACAGGCGCGGGCTGCCGTATGTGGTTATGGCCAGCGGAGATCTCTCGCACCGCCTGGTTCCGGGAGCGCCTGCCGGTTACAGCAGGCGCGGCGCCGAGTTCGATCAAAAGCTGGTTGAGTATCTGGCCGGACCGGAGGTAGACCGTATCCTTAATTTTGATCCGTACCTGGTTGAAGAAGCCGGGGAGTGCGGCCTGCGCTCCTTTGTTATCGCACTCGGGATGCTGGACGGCAGCCCCTTTAAAAGTGAGATTATTTCTTACGAAGGGCCTTTTGGCGTTGGCTATCTGGTGGCAGTTTTAGAGCCCGGGGGCATTGACAGGCTTGATCCTGCCGGGCTGGCCCGCAGCACTCTCGAGTACTACTTCGGGCAGGGAAAAGCACCTGCCCCGCCCGATCGGCTGCCGCTTCAGCTTGCCCAAAAAGCCGGCGTTTTTGTATCGCTCAAAAAAGGGGGAATGCTGCGCGGCTGCATCGGCACAGTAGAACCGGCGAGGCAAAACCTGGCCGAAGAAATTATTGCCAACGCCATCAGCGCTGCGCTGCGCGACCCACGCTTTATGCCCCTGCAGAAAGAAGAACTGGCCTCGCTTGACATATCGGTTGACATCTTAAGCCCCCTGGAAAAAGTTGAGAGCAAAACCGATCTTGATCCTGATCGGTATGGGGTACTGGTACGCAGCGGATCGCGAAGCGGGCTCTTGCTGCCCGATCTTGACGGGGTGGCCAGCGTTGACGAGCAGGTTGCCATTGCCACACGCAAAGCCGGTATCAGGCCGGGGGAACCGGCGGAGCTATTTCGCTTCACCGTTACCCGCTATCAGGAAGAATAAACCATTCCGGGAGCTTTTTTTATGCAGGAAGCGCTATATTATGAAAAAGCCGGGCAAAAAATACGCTGTAACCTCTGCCCGCACCGCTGTTTGATCGGCGAAGGCAAAAGCGGCGCCTGCGGGGTGCGTACCGTGCGCAGCGGAAAGCTTTATGCTGATAACTACGGGCTTATTTCTGCCGCGCACTGGGACCCGGTAGAAAAGAAACCGCTTTACCACTATTGCCCCGGGCAGCCGATCCTGTCCCTCGGCACTTACGGCTGCAACCTTTTTTGTGTTTTTTGCCAGAACTGGACTTTGGCACGCGCCACTGCCAACGCGGAAGCCCGGAGAACGGTACCGGCCGATCTGCTCGCCATGCTGCAAAAGGAAGGTACACCAGACCGGGTTTTGGGAATAGCCTACACCTATAATGAACCGCTAACCTGGTACGAGTATGTGCTTGATACTGCCAGACTGCTCAAAACCCGTGGTTACAGGAACGTCCTGGTTACCAATGGCTACATTAACCCTGAACCTTTGGCAGAGCTGTTGCCCTATATTGATGCTATGAATATCGATATTAAAGGCTTCAGCGACCGTTTCTACCGGAAGTACTGCCGCGGGCAGCGGGCGGCGGTGCTTAATACTGTGGAAACAGCTGTTAACCACTGTCATGTTGAGGTTACCTGCCTGCTGATTCCCTCTTTGAACGATCGGCCTGAAGAACATGAAGCTTTAGCCGCCTGGTTGGCCGGCCTGGATCGGGACCTGGTACTGCACTATTCGCGCTATTTTCCCGGTTATAAGCTCGACCTGCCACCCACCGGCGAAGGCATCATGCTAAATGTCATCGAAATTGCCCGCAAGCATTTGCGCTATGTTTTTGCCGGCAATATTGAACTGCCGGGAGCAAGCGATACCGTTTGCCCCCACTGCGGCAACCTGCTGGTTATAAGGAACGGGTACAGGGTAAAAGTAGCCGGGCTCGAGCAAAACAGCTGTAATAAATGCGGAAAAAGGATCCAAATTGTTCTGTCCGCTTGCCGGTGATTAACTTTTAAAGCCGGTGAAGGGTTTAGTCTGTAGTTGGAGAATAAAATAGTTTATAAGCGATCTAGCTGATATTGGCAATCTAAAAAAATAAAGGAATCGATCGAAATTGGCCATCTGGGAACGCATCGTAGCCGCATTATTACAGTTGAACATCGAGTGGCGGGATATAGTTGATATAGTAGTTATGTCGTTTATCTTTTACCGCCTGATCTTAATTATTCGCGGTACCAGGGCCGAGCAGCTGGTTAAAGGGCTTTTCCTGCTTCTGTTGGCGATGGTTTTAAGCGATCAGGCTGGTTTTGACACGCTGCACTGGGTTTTACGCCAGCTGATGACTGTCGGCTTAATTGCAATCCCCATAGTTTTTCAGCCTGAGCTGAGGCGTGCCCTTGAACACCTGGGCCGTGGCAAAATATTTAAATCTGCCTTCTGGAACCTCAATAACCAGGAATTTGAAAATATGCTCGATGAGCTGAACAAAGCCCTTCCGGTGATGGTTAAGAAAAGAATGGGGGCGCTGATTGTTATTGAACGCTCAACCGGTTTAAAAGAGTGGATTGACACCGGGATCCCGGTTGAGGGGGTGGTTACAGCCGAACTCCTCATAAATATATTTTTCCCCCGCAGCCCGCTTCACGACGGGGCCGTAATCATTCAGGGCAACCAGATCGTTGCAGCCGGCTGTTACCTACCGTTAACCGAAGAACCCAACCTGGGCAAGGAACTTGGAACCAGGCACCGGGCCGGTATCGGTATCAGCGAACAATCTGACGCGGTAGCGATCGTTGTTTCCGAGGAAACCGGGATCATATCAATTGCCCACGACGGGGTGCTTACCCGCTACCTTGATGATAAAAAACTGCGCTCACTGCTATCAGAGTTATGCTCGATTGAAAAAAGCGATGGTATCGGATTAAAATCCCGGAGGAGCAACCTATGACGATGAGAAATTTTTTTCGCAGCAATAACTTTGCCATGGTGCTCTCTGTTTTGCTGGCAACCGTGCTCTGGTTATTTGTTACCGGTGATAAAATAACCAGGACCACCCCGGCCATCAAAGTCTGGCAGGATGTACCGATCCGGGTGGAAAACCTGAACCAGGATTTTGTTATCACCGACATGAAAACCGTTGTGGATATTACACTCGAAGGGCTGCCTGACGCTTTTGAGGATCTGCCTATCCAGGAAATTGACGCTTTTGTTGATTTGGCGGGAAAGGAAGCCGGCACCCACCTGATCCGGGTCCAGGGACAGCCGCCGCGCGGTTTGAACCTGGTGATGATTGAACCGGAGCAGGTCAGGATCGTTATCGCAGCTTACTTCAGCAAAGACTTTGAGGTCGATTTGGAATTTACAGGCGAACCGTCCCCGGGGTGGGAACTGGACAGTTATACCCTGCTGCCGGAAACTGTCCTTGTTGGAGCCGAAGAATCGCTCTTCGAGAAAGTCAGTCAGGTGAAGCTGGTTATAGATTTAAACAGAATGAGCCTGTTTGAATCCATAGAACTGGTACCCATGGCGTATGATAAGGACGGCAACCCTGTTGTCGGGGTAACCATTGAACCCAACCTGATCACTGTCAGGCTTGAATTCAAAAAAGTAATTGAGCCTGAATCGTCTGATGAAATTACTTCGTGGCTGATCGGGAATCACCTTGCATAGCAGATAAGGAGGGCTGCATTTGGGCAAATTATTCGGAACTGATGGAATCAGGGGGGTGGCAAACCGCGATTTAACCCCGGAACTGGCTTTCAGGATCGGGCGCATCGCGGCCTGGAAGCTCGGCGGGGAAAAAGAGAGCCCCCTTTTTGTTATAGGCAGGGATACCCGGTTATCGGGCCCGATGCTGGAAGGAGCGCTGATTGCCGGCATAACTTCAGCCGGTGGCAGCGTTAGCACGCTGGGCGTTGTTTCTACCCCGGCGGTGGCCTACTTGGCAAAAAAGCTGGGTGCTGCGGCAGGGGTTGTTATTTCAGCCTCGCATAACCCGATCGAGGATAACGGTTTAAAAATCTTTGACGGGCAGGGTTATAAACTGGCGGATGCCCTGGAGGACGAGATTGAAGAGATCTATTTTTACGGGAGCGACGATCTGCCCCGTCCGGTGGGGGATCGTTTGGGCCAGGCCGGTATTGGTACCGGGGCGCTGGGACGCTACATTGACCATTTGAAGAACAGCGCCGTCCCTTTAAACGGTTTGAAAGTAGCGGTTGACTGTGCCCACGGGGCGGTCTGCCGGATGGCCGCCCCGTTGCTCGAGTCGCTCGGCGCATCGGTAACGGCTCTTCATGACGAACCAGATGGCAGCCTGGTCAATGTTAAGTGCGGGGCGACCGATACCGCCGACCTGGAACGGGCAGTTGTGGAGAAGGGCGCAGCGATTGGGCTGGCCTTTGACGGGGATGCCGACCGCCTGATCGCCGTTGACGAAAAGGGCCGGGTGGTAGATGGTGATGCGGTGATGGCTATTTGTGGGGTTGATATGGTTAAAAGAGGTCAGCTGAGTAAAAGCACAATTGTAGCCACGGTGATGAGCAATGGCGGCCTTGATATCCTGGCTGAGAAACACGGGATCTGTGTGTTGCGCACAGCAGTAGGCGACCGCTATGTGCTGGAAAAAATGATCGAAGGTGGTTACAATTTGGGCGGCGAGCAGTCCGGCCATATTATTTTTTCTGATCATGCCACCACCGGTGACGGCCTTTTAACCGCCTTGCAGCTGTTAAAAGTAGTACATCATGAAGGGAAACCGCTCTCAGAGATGGCTTCCATGCTCGAACGGCTGCCGCAGGTTTTGGTTAACCGGAAAGTCAGCACAAAGGATGGCTGGGCGGATAATAGTAAAATCAGGGCAGCGATTGAAAAGCTGGAGCAGGAGCTGGGCAAATATGGCCGGGTTCTGGTGCGCCCCTCGGGAACAGAACCGAAAATCCGGGTTATGCTGGAAGCTCCCCTGCCGGAAGATAAACTGGAAGCTTACGCCCACTCGCTCGCCGAACTGATCGCAGCCGAGCAGGCTAAAAACGGGGCCGGAGCCGTTTAGAAAAAGCAGTTGACGGGCCCAGGTTAAATCATTATATTAGTTCGTGGGGAGGAGAACTTAAGCCTCCCCTGCTCTATGACAGCAATAGAAAAAAAATAGCATTTACTGGCTTATTGACTGGGGGTTTAACAATGTGCGGCATAGTTGGTTATACCGGCAGCAGGATGGCGCCGGCCTTACTGATTGCCGGGTTGAAAAAACTGGAATACCGCGGTTATGATTCCGCCGGCCTGGCGCTGCAGCGAGGGGGCGCCCTTAAAGTGGCAAAAAAAGCAGGCTCGGTTGCCGATCTTGAAACTGCCCTGGACCGTGACCTGGAGCAGGTGACTGTTGGTATCGGGCATACCCGCTGGGCTACCCACGGCCGGCCCACCGACCTTAATGCCCACCCCCACTGCAGCTGCGGCGAGGAGATTGCCCTTGTTCACAACGGCATTATCGAAAACCACCAGGAGCTTAAAGCTTGGCTGGCCGGTGAAAAGGGGCACCGCTTCATCTCAGAAACCGATACAGAGGTGCTTGCGCACCTGGTTGAAGAATTCTATGAAGGCGACCTGTTGGCAGCGATGCGGCAGGCGCTGGAAAAGGTGGTCGGTTCCTGTACGGTGCTGGCCCTTTCTGCCCGCGAACCGGGCCGCCTGGTTTGCACCCGGCAGTCAAGCCCGCTGGTGATTGGGTTGGGCAGGGGCGAAAACCTGGTTGCTTCCGATATTACCGCCCTGCTGGAGCATACCCGCAGGGTGAAGATTCTCGAAGACGGTGAGTTTGCGGCACTGACCGCTGATGCTGTATCCATAACGACTGCTGACGGCACAGTGCTTGAACGCGATATTTTAGAAATAAACTGGGATTTGGAAGCGGCGGAAAAGGGCGGTTTTGATCACTTCATGTTAAAGGAGATCATGGAGCAGCCTGATGCAGTGAGGGAAACAATGCGCCAGCGGATTGACCGGGATTCGGGTCAGGTAAAATTGGGCGACTTAGGCCTCAGCGCCGCTGAGATCACCGCTCTTGAAAAAATCTACATTATAGCTTGCGGCACCGCTTACCATGCCGGGCTGGTCGGCAAGATGGTTATGGAATCGCTGGCCGCTGTTCCGGTAGAAGTAGACGTTGCCTCTGAATTTCGTTACCGGGAACCGCTTCTGAAGCAGAACCAGATGGTGATCGTGATCAGCCAGTCCGGCGAAACCGCCGATACCCTCGCGGCGCTGCGCATGGCCCGCCAGCGGGGTTTAAAGGTGCTGGCCGTAACCAATGTGGTGGGCAGCTCTGTAGCACGTGAGGCGGACTATGTTTTTTATACCTGGGCCGGGCCGGAAATTGCCGTTGCTTCTACCAAGGCTTACCTGACCCAGTTGGTTGCCCTCTACCTGCTGGCCCTTTACTTTGGCGAAACGCGCGGCTCAATCGGGCGCTCCACGTCGAAAGAGCTGATTGAAGGCTTAATCGCCCTGCCTGCCCAGATCAGGGAGGTTTTATCTGAAGCCAGCACCGAAAGGCTTAAAGCATATTGCCGGCACCTGGCAGGCTGGGAAAGTGCATTCTTTGTTGGCCGCAACCTTGATTATCCTGTAGCGTTGGAAGGGGCCCTAAAACTAAAAGAGATATCGTACATTCACGCCGAAGCGTACGCGGCAGGCGAGCTTAAGCACGGGCCGCTGGCTTTGATTGTTGAAGGCATACCGGTTATAGCCCTTGCCACCCAGAAGGCGGTGCTTGATAAAACCTTAAGCAACATCCAGGAGATCAATGCCCGGGGCGGCGCTGTTTTTGCAATTACCCAGGAAGGTTTTGAAGATGTCGCCGGGCAGGTTGAAGGAGCCTTCTTCCTGCCGCCGGTGCATGACCTTCTATCCCCGGTTTTAAGTGTTGTGCCGACCCAGCTGATTGCCTATTATGCGGCTGTGGAGCGCGGCCATCCTGTTGACAAGCCGCGTAACCTGGCTAAGAGCGTTACGGTGGAGTAACATGATGGTAGAATTGCTCAATTTTACCGCCCGGCTTCTTTTTTTGGCCTGCGGCATGTCATGCCTGACTGCCGCGGTCCGCGATCGCGGCCCTCTGCTCATTGCCGGCAGCGCCCGATAACAGATGTTCACGCAGCCCCGGTTCAAATTTTTCAATTGCGTAGCGCAGCATGGTACGCGGCATGCTGTGGTGATGCATTTTCAGGAATGCCAGTTCCTGGCCGAAATCGCGGTTGCCCACTTCGCGCAGCATCCAGCCGACAGCTTTGTGAATCAGGTCATGCGGGTGATCAATCAACATTGCGGCCAGGGTAAAAGTTTCATTAAACCTGCCCTGTTTGATGTAATAATAGGTGGCGAGTAGAGCAACCCTTTGCCGCCAAAGATCCCCTGATTCAACAAGCACGTAAAGTATATGCGGGTTTTTGCCGAAAAGGTGCGGGCCGAGTATATAGGGAGCCGAAGAGTCAACGAGGTCCCAGTTATTAACAAAGTCAAGGTTGCTTAGGTAGAGCCGGGCCAGTTCGGCCCGCTTGGCATCTGATTTCTCCTTTTCATAACGAAGGCGCAGCATGAAGAGGGCGGTCAGCCGGTATTCATGGCAGGGGTCCCGCAGCAGATTTTCCAAATCGGCCGTAGAGATGTTTTTGTAATGACGGCGGGCTATTTTACGCTGTTCCGGGACAGTGACGCCTATAAACTGGTCACCTTCGCCGTAATCCCCCGGCCCGGTTTTAAAAAAACGCATCAGGTCTTTTGCCTTGCCGGGGATAACCGCTTTCTGCAGGTCATCCTTGACTTCTTTTAGTGAGCCCATTATTCTGTCCCCCCACAGTTCAAACAGGTTACCGCCTGTGCCCGTTAAATCCGGCAGAATTTATTGGCAGCAGCATGCTGCTTTCACCTTTAGTGCAATGCTATTATAAAGGAGCGGGCCACGGCATGTCGAATAGTAACCACACATGCTCTATGCATGATTCTGTTTCGGAGAAGGAGGCGCTTGATGAGAAGTCGGTTTGAGGTTTTATCGGCAGCGGAAATTGAGCAGATTAATTCCGCCTCGATGGAGGTCCTGGCTGAAACCGGCCTGAAGGTAGAGTTTGACAAGGCTCTGCAGATATTTAAAGAGGCAGGGTGCCAGGTGGATGAAGAAGAAAAAAAGGTTTTAATCCCCGCAAAACTGGTTCAATGGGCTGTCAAACAGGCCCCTTCTTCTTTTACCCTTTATGGCAATGACCCAGATTTCAAGATGGAGATCGGGGGAGAAAAAATCAACTTTGCCGGACTCGGCACCCCGACAGCGATTTTGGATACGGAAAGCGGGGCATACCGCCCCACTACATTGGATGATTTGGAGCGGCACCTTAAGCTGGTCAACGCCTGCAAGCATATAAACAATACCCAGATGGATGTGTGGCCCACTGATATCCCGATGACGACAATCCATGCCGAGGCGATCTGGGCCTGGGCACACCACTGCCGGAAACCCTTTGGCATGGGTTGTTACGGCTACCTGCCGACCCTGGACATGATGAAGATGATGGCCATTGCCGTTGGCGGCAAGGAAGAGCTGCGCCGCCGTCCGCGGTTTTTCAGCATCTGTTCAGTGGTCAGCCCGCTGCAGATGTGCAAGGAACAGCTGGAAGGCATGTTGATCTGTGCCGATTACGGCCAGCCGCTGGCAATGTCGCCCGAGGCAATAGCCGGGGCAACTGCCCCGGTTACCCTGGCCGGGCTGCTGGTCCAGGAAAATGCCGCAATCCTGGCTCACATTACCCTAGCCCAGATCTACAGGCCGGGCACACCTGTCCTGTACGGCACCGTTTCGACCATAGCCAATATGAAACTGGGTACGGTAGCGCTCGGCTCGGTTGAAACCGGGCTGATCTCGGCTGCTTCAGCCCAGCTGGCCCGCCATTATGGTTTACCGATCCGTTCGGTGGGCGGGGGGACCGAGGCCAAGGCTGAAGATATACAGGCCGGCCTGGAGCGCTGCGGAACCTTAATGCTGGCAGCCCTGGCCGGAGTCAACTATATTACCTGCGCCGGCACTTTGGACAGCACGATGCTCGAAAGTGAGCCGCTGCTGCTCATTGATGATGAATGGTGCGGCGCTGTGGCCAGGGCCGGGGAAGGCATTACAGTAAACGGCGACACATTGGCTTTGGATTTAATTAAGGAAAAGGGTTTCAGCGGGCATTACCTGGCTGAAGAGCACACGGTCAACCACTTTAAGCGGGAACACTACTTGCCTTCCCTGCTGGTCCGCGATCCACATGCCACCTGGGTCAGCCAGGGATCGAAAAATATCATGGAGCGGGCTAAAGAGATGGTTTGCACGATACTTGAAAATCACCGGCCCCTGGAGATCGATCCGCAGGTTGAACGGGCGCTGGATGCTTACCGCAGGGAAGTTGCCGGCCGCGAACTGGAAGAATTTTACCTGGCCGAGCAGGAAGAAAACCAGGATTTCGATAACCTCTAAATGTGGTGAAGGTTATTCAATAACGGGACGAGAGGTGTTACGACTGATGGCAGGCGAGCATAACCTGGCCGGAAAAGGACGCTATTCAACATGCTGGAAACTGCTGTTCAGCGCCGGTGATATTTCTGTCAGCGTTCCGCTGGCGATTCTGATGTTTTATCAGCTATATTTTATGACCGATGTAGCCGGTTTAAGGCCCGATTATGCAGCCTGGGCGGTGATCATCGGCCGCTTTTGGGATGCGGTAAACGACCCCTGGTTCGGCATAATTTCCGACCGGCTTAAAACGCGCTGGGGCCGGCGCCGCACGGTGCTTCTTTTTGGCGCTCTGCCCCTGGGCCTTGGGTTTGCCCTGATGTGGCAGGTACCCCCATTCAGCCCCCCGGGGTTGACTGTCTATTACACTCTGACCTTTATCCTCTTCAACAGCGCTTTTACCTTTATCCGCATCGGCTATTACGCCATGGTGCCCGAACTGACCAGTGACTATGACGAGCGAATTTCGATTAACGGTTACCTAATGGCTTACTCGATCAGCGGTTCGCTGGGGGCGATCATTGCCATTACCCTGCTGCGCGGGTTTTTCTCCGACCCGGCCGTTCTTTTCATGATTATCGGCATCGGTCTGGGCGCTCTCGTGATCCTGCCGCCGCTGCTCGTTTTCCGGCTGACCGGGGGGGTGCTTCTTGAAAACGTCGTATCGACCCTGTCATTCCGGGAATCAATTAAGGCCACCCTGTTAAACCGGCCCTTTTGGCGGGTAATCGGGCTTTACGCCATGAGCTGGACTACCGCCAGCGTGGTTGCCGCAGCACTCGTCTACTTTGCCAATTATTACTTAAGGGTCCCCGACCAGGCCAATTATTTTGTGCTGGTTGCCCAGGGAAGCGCCCTCTTGTTTGTGCCTCTCTGGGTCTGGGCAGCCAAGAAACTGGATAAAAGCCGGGCCTTCATTATCGGTGCGCTCAGCTGGCTTATGGTACTGCTGGCTATTTCAGGCCTTGGCCCCGAGCAGGTGACCCTGGCCTACCTGCTTGCTGCCCTGGCAGGGGCCGGTATTGCCTGCTCCTATGTGCTGCCCTGGTCAATGATCCCGGATGTGGTTGAGTTTGACCAGCTTTCCACCGGCGAACGCCGGGAAGGTTCTTATTATGCTTTCGCCTCTTTCTTTCAGAAACTGGCGGCCGGTATTGCGATCTGGGCGATGGGGCAGGCGCTGGCCTTCGCCAATTACATAAATCCCACTGCAGCGGATCCACTGCCCATTCAGCCGCCTGAGGCGGTTGGTGCGATCAGGTTATTCATGGGCCCGGTTCCGGCATTATTGTTGGTTGGCGCGGTGCTTTTTGCCTGGCGGTACCCGCTGACCCGCGAAAGACACGAGCGTATTTGCGCCGAAATAGCTGAGAAGGATGCCGGCAGCGATGCGGCTGCCAGGTAAGAGACAAATGAAGGAACCTCAAAGCGAAATCAAGCGGCATTTTGAAACCCTTGCCGTGCATGCCGGGGCCGGCCCGGAAGAAGGATGCCCCGCCCTGGTCAGGCCGATGCAGATGAGCGCCTCGTTTGCCCTGCCTGAATTTGGCCCGGAACTTTTCGATGCCCTGCTGCTGGAATCAGATAGGCCGCCCCACGCTTACAGCCGCTGGAGCAATCCGAGTTTAAGATCGCTTGAAGAAAAGTTGGCCGCCCTGGAAGGCGGCGAAGCAGCAATGGTTACCGCCAGCGGCATGGCTGCTGTTTCGGCGGTGATCCTCGGGCTTTTAAAAAAAGGTGACCACCTGGTGGCCCAGGAATTGTGCTATGTGGGAGCGCAGGAACTTTTCGGCGAATATTTGCAAAGCTATGGCATCGAGGTCTCCCTGGTCGACACCAGTGAAAGCGGGCAGGTAATTGCCGCCTTAAAGCCGAACACGAAGGTTATTTATGCCGAGACGCCGGCTAACCCCGTGCTGCGGATTGCCGACATCAAAGCCCTCGCTGCCATAGCCGCGAAAGCAGGGGCTTCGCTGGTGGTTGATTCAACTTATGCCACGCCGTACCTGCAGCAGCCCCTGGCGCTCGGCGCCGATCTGGTTATTCACAGCCTGACCAAGTATATTAACGGGCACGGCGATGCGCTGGGGGGAGTGGTCATCGGCCGGCAGCCGGCCATCAAGGATCTGCGCCGGAAGATGCTCGTTCACCTGGGCGGGGCGGCCAGCCCTTTTAATGCCTGGTTAATCGCACGCGGGGCGGCGACCCTGCCGCTGAGAATGGAGAAACATTGTGCCAATGCCATGGCCCTGGCAAGTTATCTGGCTTCCCATCCGGCAGTGGAAAGAGTATTATATCCCGGGCTGCCTGATCACCCGCACCACCAGGTAGCCTCCGCCCAAATGAAAGCTTACGGCGGCATGCTGGCTTTTCAACTGCGCGAAGGTTTAAGCGCGGCGATCAGAATGGCTGATCGGATAAAAGTATTCAGCTTTGCCACTTCCCTTGGTCACCCGCACAGCCTTATATTTTATTATCCAACTGATCTCTATATCGATCAGGCCGCTTATTTGAGCGAAGCCCAAAAGAAAACAATTCGGGGGCAGTGGATGGGCGAGGGCATGGTCAGGGTTAGCGCGGGGCTCGAAAATATAGAAGACCTACTGGAAGATCTTGAAGCGGCCTTAAAAGTTTGAACAGCCGGTAATACAGGGTGTCTGGTTTGTTGCTCACACATATCAGCCCGGTTTCGCCCGGGGCTGCGGCTTGATATTTACTTGCCAGAATTCCAGACGGAGGTTAGGGCATAATATGATCCTGGTAACAGGGGCAGCCGGAAAAACCGGCCGGGCAGTATTAAAAGCGCTGCTTAGGAGAAAAGCAGCTGTCAGGGTATTTGTGCGCGGCAGGGACCAAGCCGCCGACCTGCTTGCAGCAGGTGCAGCAGAGGCCCTTATTGGCGATTTTGCCAGCGGCGATGCTCTTCGCAGCGCTGTCAACGGCATATCTTCGCTCTGCCATATATGCCCCAATATGTATCCGGCGGAAACAGGGGTCGGTCAATCAATGATCAGGTTTGCCGCGGAAGCCGGCGTGAAACATTTCGTTTACCACTCTGTGCTGCATCCTCAGACAGAAAAAATGCCCCATCACTGGAACAAGCTCAGGGTTGAAGAAATGCTGTTTGAAGCGAGCCTCGATTTTACAATTTTACAGCCGGCGCCCTATATGCAAAACATCCTGGCCTCCAGGGAACTGATTCTCAACAAAGGTGTTTACCGGGCGCCGTACCCGGCAACGACCGCTTTAAGCCTGATTGACTTGGATGACCTGGGCGAAGCTGCTGCAACTGTTTTGACTGAAGAAGGCCACAAAAATACAACCTATGAACTTTGCGGAACAGCAGCAATGAGCCAGATTGAAATTGTGTCTGCCCTGGCGGAGATAAAAGGAGCTGCGGTCGTTTATGAAGAAATATCAATCGACGACTGGTGCATGGAAGCTGCTGCCCTCGGGCTTGGTGAATACGCCCGCAGCACCTTGATCGAGATGTTCCGTTACTACGCAGCTTATGGGCTGAAGGGCAGCACCAATCAACTGCGCTGGCTGCTGCGGCGCGAACCGTCAGGCTTTCATACGTTTGCCAGGCGGGAAATATTTTAAAAAGATGATATATAAAGGGACCCGGCGATGCCGGTTCAAATCTATGTCGTGAAGGGAGCGGTCAGAAGATGATTGTCGGAGTTCCAAGAGAGATTAAGACGGACGAAAACCGGGTAGCGATAACCCCCGGTGGGGTAGAGGTTCTGGTAGAAGGCGGGCATCATGTGTTAGTTGAGGAGCAGGCAGGGGTAGGAAGCGGTTTTACCGACCAGCAGTATCGGGAAGCCGGGGCGGAAATTGCAGGGAGCCCTGCCGATATTTTTAACCGCTCCGGGATGGTCTTGAAGGTCAAGGAGCCCCAGCTGACAGAGTACGGCTATTTCAGGGAAAACCTGCTCATCTTTACTTTTTTGCACCTGGGTGCTGCCCCGAAGCTGGCTGAAGCGCTGCTAAGCAGTAAAGTTACCGGCATTTCGTACGACACAGTGCAGAATGCCGATGGTTTCCTGCCTTTGCTGGCGCCGATGAGCGAAGTGGCCGGGAAGATGGCGGTTCAGGTCGGGGCCCGTTACCTCGAGAAATCCTGCGGCGGCTCAGGGGTTCTGCTGGGCGGCGTGCCCGGGGTTCCTCCGGGGCATGTGGTGATTATCGGGGGCGGTATGGTCGGAATAAATGCTGCCAAGGTAGCAATAGGCATGGGAGCCCGGGTCAGCCTGCTGGATATCGATGCCGGAAAGCTGCGTTACATTGACGACATATTTGGTGGCCGCGTCAGCACGGTTATGTCCAACCGCTATTGGGTCGACTTTCTGGTAGCCGATGCGGACCTGTTAATAGGCGCTGTATTGATCCCGGGCGCGAAAGCTCCGCATATCGTTACCGAGGGCATGATTAAGCAGATGCGCCCCGGGTCGGTGATCGTTGATGTCGCGATTGATCAGGGTGGCTGTATTGAAACTTGCGAACTGCCAACTACCCACAGCGACCCGATTATAGTAAAGCACGGGATAATTCATTACAGCGTGGCCAATATCCCGGGGGCTGTTCCGCGGACCTCAACCCTGGCTTTAACCAACGCAACGTTGCCCTATGTGCAAAAAATCGCTAGCCTCGGGGTGGAAGCGGCTATCCGCAAAGATCCTTCTTTGGCAAGTGGGGTAAATACCTATCGTGGGAAATTGGTGCATGAGACAGTAGCCGGGTCGCTGAACACCGGATATACTCCATTGGCTGGTCTGCTGTCGTAACCGCAGGAATATAAAATCGAAAAAAGAGAATTGAGGGGTGATCTGAATATGTACCTGACCGATCTGCAGACAACCGAAGAAGTCGACCTGACCCCGGCAGATCTGAAAGGCAAAGGAAAGCTGACTGTGCGCTGGTTGTTAGGGGAACCGGAAGGAGCCCCTAACTTTGAAATGCGTTATTTCTCGCTGAGCGGGGATATCAGCACCGACTGGCACAGCCATGAATGGGAGCACCAGGTTTTTGTCGTAACCGGAAAAGGCAAATTTAAAAATATGGAAGAAGAAGTCGAACTCCGGCCCGGGCAGGCGCTTTTTGTCGCCCCTGGTGAACAGCACCATTTTATCTGTCCGGGCGGTCGGTTCGACTTTATCTGTGTGGTGCCCAAAGGAACCAGGGTTTGTATGGTTTCTGATCAGAAGTAGCCAAAAAAGCCTCACAGTTTGATTCTCATGCGTGAGCTTGTCAGTCGTCAAAGTCTCCTGCCGGTCCTTTATTGCCGTCAAGAGCTTTCGCGTTTTGGGCAATTTTCCCGGGCGTCCATGCGGACGGGTCTTCTAAGCGGCCGACTTTGGGCCCCGGATCGTGCGAGCCTGTTTTTAAAATAGCATCGATGGCCAGTGGGGCGGTATCGGCAGCATTGAACACGTTGGTCAGCAGCTCAAATACAAAATCCTCCACCCCTTTTGCCATCCTGTCGCGGATTTCCCTCGCCTGGCCGAGAATCCGGTTTTCAAACGGCAGGTTCAGCTTTTTGTAATCGCCTTTTTTAAGCTTTTTGGCATCGGCATAGGCTACCATCTCGGCCCACAGCTCTTCGGTTACCCCGGCGCCTTTAATTTTTATAAAGTTACCTTCGCCGTCTAATATAGCGTTACCGTAGTCATTAACCTGCACACCCCAGGAGATCATCTGCAGGGCCGTAGCCACGTTGGCCTTGGTGGTGTTGGTTCTTGAAGCAATCTCGCGTAATCGCCCGGAGCTGTTGCCTGAAGTTCCGTGCTGGGCCCCGGAAACCCTGTACTTTTCAAGTGCCCGATGAACTTCGGCGGTCAGCTCCACCTGGATACCGGCGTCGCTTTCCTCAATGCCGTGGGTGGTGCCGTTGTTAAGGGCGATCCAGTCGGGGAAGATGTCATGGGCATTGAGGCCCTGGATTAAAAACCTTGCTTCACCCGGGGTGGAAAGGCCCTGTGAACCTTTTATCTCGCCCACTTCAGTTTCGAGGCCTGCCCAGGCGGGCACAAAGCGGTTTATGGCGATGCTGGTCAGCAGGTTTTCATCATCGGGCAGGTGAGATGCATCGATGGCAATGGAAGTAATGCCCGCCTCAAAAAGGCCCGGGATTTCCACTTCGCCCTTCAGCATATCCGCTTCGCCCTTAATTCCGTAATGGTCGGCGTGCACGGCTACCGGCACGGTGATGCCCAGTTCGTTGCATATCTGGTCAACATGGCCTGCAATATTCCATAAGCTGACGGCGCAGTAAGCGTCGGCTCCGCCTTCGCTTTTGGCAATTTCGATAATCACGGCCGCATTAGCCCGCTGAGCAGCTTGCAATGTTCCGCGGATTACCGTAGTGCTGCGCCCGTTGGCGGCAATGGTCATCGCCTTCCCCTTGGCTAAGAGCGCCCGGTCAATAAATTTACCGCTGACAATCAGCGCTTTTGAGTTGGGAAATAGCCGGGTGATATTAGGTGGCCTGCCAATAGAAAGCGCCTTTTTAAAACCGGGGGAGCAACTGGACATAATCTGCCTCCTTGCATCTTCAGCAATTGATATACCGCATAAAGTATACCACTTAACCCCCCCATTTTGTTGTCAGGGGGACGGGGGTTTGACAACATTGACAGTGTTGCTAATCAAGTTGCCACTTAGGATTCTATCAATAATTTTATACTTATTTGTCAATTACACCTCGAAAATACGCCTTCCCTTCACCTGTGTACAGCGCGCCTACCCAATGTGTAAGCGGAGTCGGGAATTCGTATGGTAGATTTTCGTCTTTTTGGTGCCCCAAGAAACCGGGCAGCCCCTGCTCCATGACTTTAGCTACGATCTGCTTTTAAGCACTTATTTTGTAGTTCCAGCCTCGCGAGCTAGGACCCTGGGGTATCAAGCACAACGACCTCCATCGGGTCCGGATCGCCGCTCTTAAGCGATAGAGGACTTATTATCCCACTTAATGGAATGTCCGTTACACGCTTATCCATCTCGCCGACCAGAATGCCATGCGCTTTCTGGCTCGCAGCAAATAACGCGCATATTCATCACTGCCGGACAGCCTGGCTTAATATCCGGATTCAGTGAAGCGGTGAATTTAGTTGTCAACAACCCCGTCCCCCTGACAACGCGATGAAATTTTTTGGGTGGGGGAAGGAGTTTTGAGAAAGATGGAGAACTTTTACCGTTGTTATGGGAAAATAGGGCGAATGAGCCCCGTGGGAGAGTTCCGGATTCCGGACGCCGAAGGAGAAAGCCTGCGCCTGGCGGATGCAGGGGAAACTCTCAGGCCACAGTACCATCGGGTGACGCACCTCTGGAGAGCAGCCGCTAAAGCGGTGCACCGACGGGGAAAGCCTCTTAAGCATAAGAGAGCAATCTCTCAGGTAACAGGGACAGAGTTTAAGCCAAGTGGCTTTCTCTGTTCTTTTCTTTTTTATAATCTTTTTAGAAAGGAGGAACGATGAAGATGAGCGAAGCGAAAAAAACCCCGTTTTACGAAAAACATATAGCCCTGGGTGGGAAAATAGTCGATTACAGCGGGTGGCTGCTGCCGGTGCAGTATCCGAAGGGCCTGGTTGAAGAGGTGCACGATACCCGCAGGCGGGCAACAATCTTCGATGTATCACATATGGGAGAAATACTGGTCGAAGGGAATGATGCCGAAGCATACCTGCAGAAGATGGTTACCAACGACATCTCCGGGATGAAGGATGGCGCGGTAATCTACAGCCCGGTTTGTTACCCCGACGGCGGGGTTGTGGACGATATTTTAATATACCGGGTCAGCGCGGAGAGTTACTTTCTGGTGGTCAATGCCGCCAATACGGACAAAGATTTTAACTGGTTTGAGGAAAACCAGAGCGGTGATGTTAACCTGCAAAACCTATCCCCAGGCTATGCCCAGCTGGCCCTGCAGGGCCCAAACAGCGAGACAATCCTACAGCCGCTGACTGCCGAACCGCTGTCAAAAATGAAGTATTATCATTTTCGTAAAGATATTTCTGTCGCCGGGGTTAACTGCCTGGTTTCAAGAACCGGTTATACCGGCGAAGACGGTTTTGAAATATATTGTTTCAAGGATGCCGCCGCAATTCTTTTTGATGCGCTGTGGGAATCAGGCCAAAAACACGAGCTTAACCCGGCCGGCCTGGGCGCCCGTGATGTCTTGCGCCTGGAAGCGGCGATGCCGCTTTACGGCCATGAACTGAGCAAAGAGATTACCCCTCTCAATGCCGGGCTGGATCGGTTTGTCGCCCTGGGGAAAACGGTCCCTTTCAACGGGCAGGAAGCGCTTGTACAGCAGCAGCAGCAAGGCTTAAAACACAGGCTCTACGGCCTCGAAATGATCGAGCGCGGTGTGCCTCGCGAAGGTTACCCGGTGCAGGTTGCCGGGCATGAAGCCGGTTGGGTCAGCAGCGGCTCATATTCGCCGACCCTCGATAAGTTTATAGCCATGGCTTTGCTCGATCCGCAGGCAGCCAACAGCGCCGAGACCGTTGATATTATGATTCGCAACCGCCCTTACCGGGCCAGGTTTACCAAATTACCATTTTACAGGAGGGAAAAATAATGAAATATAAGGCGCCTGATGGTTTGAAGTATACCAAAAAGCATGAATGGGCCCGCCGGGAGGGTGGTGTGGCCGCAGTAGGCTTCTGTGATTATGCCCAGGACAAGCTTGGCGAGATTGTGTTTGTTGAGCTGCCCGACGTTGGTGCTGCTGTTGTGGCCGGTAAGAGTGCAGCAGTAGTGGAGTCGGTAAAAGCGGTGGCTGACCTGTATTCGCCTCTTTCCGGGACGGTTGCCGAAATCAACGAAGTCCTGCTCGATCAGCCGGAAACTATTAACCAGGACCCGTACGGTGAAGGATGGGTCTATAAGATGGAGATCAGCGATGAAGCTGAGCTAGGCAACTTGATGGACAGGGCTGCGTACGAAGATTTTGTCATACAGGAGGAGGAGGAATAATTTATGGGCGGTAAGCATTATTTGCCTCTCACCGGCGATGATCGGCAGGCTATGTTACAGGAGATCGGGGCCGCCTCGGTGGAGGATTTATTTAAGGATATTCCGCCTGCAGTCAGGCTGAAAGGCGATCTTAATCTCCCCCCGGCGCTTTCTGAATTGGAAGCCCTGAAACACTTAGCTGATCTGGCCCAGAAAAACTGGCATTTCCAGAACGCTGTTTCTTTCATGGGAGCCGGGATCTACGATCACTTTATCCCAACGGCGATCAAGCATGTGACCGGGCGAAGCGAATTTTACACCTCTTACACTCCATACCAGCCGGAAATCAGCCAGGGCGTTCTGCAGGCGATCTTTGAGTACCAGACCATGATCTGCCAACTGACCGGTATGGATGTCGCCAACGCTTCAATGTACGACGGCGGCACGGCTGTCGCCGAAGGGGCGATCATGGGCTGCGGGGCTACCCGCCGCTCCAAAGCGCTGGTATCGCGTTCGGTCAGTCCTTTTTACCGGGCAGTGCTGAAAAACTATTTCCACAGCCGCGGCCTGGATCTGGAAGAGATTCCGCTTCGCGACGGCTGCACTGATCGCGATCGGCTGGCTGCGCAGCTTGGCGATGATGTGGCCACGGTAGTGCTGCAGCAGCCTAACTTTTTCGGCATGATTGAAAACATGAACGGCCTGGCTGACCTGATACACGATCATAAAGCGGTGTTCCTGGTTGCCGCAGACCCGGTTTCACTCGGGTTGCTGCAAACCCCGGCCGAATACGGGGCCGATATTGTTGTCGGCGAAGGCCAGTGCCTGGGAGTGCCTGCTTCATTCGGCGGCCCGGTGCTGGGGATCATGGCGGCCCGCGAGAAATTTATCCGGCAGTTGCCCGGCCGGATTGCGGGTGAAACGGTTGACAGCGAAGGAAACCGCGGCTATGTCCTTACCCTGCAGACAAGGGAGCAGCATATCAGGCGCGAAAAAGCGGCATCGAATATCTGTACCAATGAAGCGCTGGTAGCGCTGGCAGCCTCGGTATACCTGGCAGTTATGGGGCCGCAGGGCATGCGCGAAGTGGCAGAACAATGCATGCAGAAAACTGCCTATGCCCGTGAAAAAGTTAACGCAATTAACGGTTTTTCGCTGACCTTTTCCGGGATTAACTTTAAGGAGTTTGCCGTAACCGTGCCCGGTGATCCGGCTGAACTGAACCGATACCTGTTGGATAAAAATATCTTAGGCGGGGTTAATATCAGCTCTTTTTACCCGGAGCTTGAAAATACGATGCTGCTGGCATTTACCGAGAAACGTACCAAAACCGAGATCGATACCCTGGTGCGGGAACTGGAGGGATGGAAATGAGAAAACCGAAAGCCTTAATCTTTGAAATCAGCCGCTCCGGCGGTCATGGTTACTCCTTACCGGGCTGTGATGTTCCCTTAAAGCCACTGGACCAACTGCTACCCGAACCGCTCAGGCGCAGCGCAGCGCCCGGTTTGCCAGAGCTTTCGGAAACTGAAGTAATCAGGCACTTTACCGGGCTGTCAACCCGCAACTTCGGAGTCGATACCGGTTTTTACCCCCTCGGTTCCTGTACAATGAAGTATAACCCCAAGGTAAACGAGGAGGCCGCGTCCCTGCCGGGGTTTTCCTGCCTGCATCCCTGCCAATCCGAAGAAACGGTCCAGGGCGCCCTGGAACTGCTTTATAACATGGAGCAGGGCCTGAATGAGCTGACCGGCATGGATCGCTTCACCCTGCAGCCGGCTGCCGGCGCCCACGGCGAACTGACCGGGCTGATGATTATACAGGCCTATCATCGCAGCCGCGGTGACCATAAGCGCACCAAGGTGCTGATTCCCCTGTCGGCGCACGGCACAAACCCGGCTACTGTCAGCATGGCCGGTTATGAAGTGGTGCAGATTCCCTGCGACGAGCGGGGGTTGGTAGATCTCGAGGCGCTCAAAGCTGCCGTTGGCGATACGACCTCAGCCCTGATGCTGACCAACCCCAGCACCCTGGGCCTTTTTGAAGAAGAGATCATCGAGATGGCAAAAACGGTGCATGAAGCTGGCGGCCTGCTCTATTATGACGGCGCCAACATGAATGCGATTATGGGTTACACGCGCCCGGGCGATATGGGCTTTGACGTCGTGCACTTGAATATTCATAAAACCTTCTCAACGCCTCATGGTGGAGGCGGCCCCGGAGGAGGCCCGGTTGGGGTCAGGGAGCGGTTGATGCCATATCTGCCCGTGCCCCTGGTGGACAAAAAAGGCGGCACATATTGCTTCAATTACAACCTGCCCGAGAGCATCGGCAAGGTGCACGCCTTCTACGGCAACTTTGGCGTTGTCATCAAAGCCTATACCTACATGCGGATGCTGGGCGCGGAAGGTTTAAAGCAGGTTTCCGGCGATGCGGTGCTTAACGCCAACTACCTGATGAACCTGCTGAAAAAGACCTATTACCTACCTTATGACCGCACCTGCAAGCACGAGTTTGTTTTATCGGCGCGGCCGGAGAAGAAGAAAGGCGCCGGAGCCGGCGATATTGCCAAGGCGCTGCTCGATCGCGGCTTCCATCCGCCGACAGTATACTTCCCACTGATTGTTGAAGAGGCGCTGATGGTGGAACCGACTGAAACCGAAAGCAAGGAAACGCTCGATGCTTTTGCCCGGACGATGGAAGAAATAGCCCTGGCCATTAACGAGGATGCGGGAACAATTGCTCACGGGCCCTACAACACCGTGGTTGGCCGCCTCGACGAGGTGCGTGCCGCCCGCAGCCCGGTACTGCGTTGGCAAAACAGCCAAGCTTAAGTTACAGGGAGCTGGCCCCGCTGATTTAACGGGCCGGTAACCGAATTGCTGCCGGACATGGCAGCCGGGCCGGATAGTACGGCCTACCGGGGCATCATAGATACGGAGAACAAGATGAATTTCCTGCAGACCGAATTACAAACTGTTCCGCTGAAACAGCTTTTAGCGAAAAGCTGGCAGGTGCGCCGCGCTTTTTTCCCAGACCGGATCGAATTTGTTACCCCTGTCCGGACCCAGCCCATCAGCGTAACGGGAGACAGCTGTGAGCTTGATTGCGGACACTGCAGCGGTAAATATTTAAAGAATATGACCCCGCTAAAAAAAGCCCTGAAACAGGGTGACAACAGGCAGACCGGTTATCTCGTTTCCGGCGGCTGCACCGCGCAGGGCCGGGTGCCGCTGAGCGAAAACCTGGCAGCGATCAAGAAACTGGCCGGCCGCGGATCGCTAAACCTGCATACCGGGTTGGTCGGGCGCGAAGATGCCGAACTGCTGGGCCGCCTGGCCACGGTCGTCTCTTTCGATCTGCCTGGCGATAATGCTACCATCGCCGCTGTTTACGGCTTGCCGTACGGGGCTGCGCAGTACTTACAGGCATACCGGGATCTATTAGCCTATACCAGGGTTATCCCCCACATCTGTATTGGTTTGAACAGGGGTTTAATCGGGGGGGAGTATCAGCTGTTAGAGAGATTGCAGGGCGAGGCGGTCGAAGCGATCAGTTTCATTGTATTTCGCCCCACTGCCGGCACCAGCTTTGAAACCGAAGCAGCGCCACCGCTCAAAGATACAGCGCGCCTGCTGGCGACTGCCCGCCTGATGTTCCCGCGTGTTCCGATATATCTTGGCTGCATGCGGCCGGGCGGCCGTTACCGCGAGGCCCTGGACATGCTGGCCCTCAAAGCCGGGGTGAATAAGATTGTTCTGCCGGCCCCTTCTTCCCGCCATAAGGCAGCCGATATGGGTTTGGATATAATATATTCCAAGGAGTGCTGTTCGCTATGATCCGTCTTTCTGCCGGCACTGCCGCCTGCCTGGGACTAAGTGATAACCGGATGGATATTTACCCGACAACGGCTTACCTGTTATCCGGCAACAGCTGCATGATGAGCTGCGCTTTTTGCCCGCAGGGGCTTGGTAAAAGCGAGGCGCTCAACCGCCTTGGGCGTGTCACCTGGCCTGAATACACCTGGCCGGAAGTTGAAAAAGGCTTACGCGAAGCAGAATCAAAAGGGATCAAACGCGTCTGCCTGCAGTCAGTCCGCCATCCCGCCGGTATAGATCCGCTGCTTGGACAGATCCAAAAAATCAAGGAAGCCAGTTCACTGCCGCTTTCGCTTTCCGCCTGGATCGACAGCGTGGAAAAAGCGCGAGCGGTTGCCGAAGCCGGGGCAGAAAGGCTGTCCGTTTCGCTTGATGCTGCTAATCCGGAGCTTTACAGCGGCCTTAAAGGCGGATCGTTTAAGCGGCAGCTTGAGCTGTTGTTCAGCTGCGCCTCAGCTTTACCCGGCCGGGTCAGCACCCATTTGATCTGCGGCCTTGGCGAAAGTGATGAGGAGATAATGTTCCTGGCAGAGAAACTGATCAAGGGAGGGGTGACACCGGCCCTTTTTGCCTTTGTGCCCCTGAGGGGGACCCGGCTTGAAAAGGTTGAGCCACCGGCTATTGAACGCTACCGGCGCGTGCAGGCAGCGTTGTACCTGCTGAGGGAGAAAAAAATTACTTATGGAATGCTCGAATTCGTGCGGGGCAGGTTAACCGGGTTCAGCCTTATGGCAGACGAACTTACCAAATACCTGGCCGGGGGAGAAGCATTCAGGACCAGCGGCTGCCCCGGCTGCAACCGTCCATACTATAACGAGCGGCCGGGTAAGACAATCTATAACTATCACCGTTCGCTGGATGAGGAGGAAACAGAGGCGGCGCTGAGCCTGGTTGCCGACGCTGTATAACCTGGTCAGGCCTGCCGCAAAAACATTTAAGATGCACTACCAGTGGCGACTGATTATCGATCCGCCCATGGCGGGAAGAGACAATATGGATAGAGATCTTGAAATAATGGGAGAAGTGGCAGGGGGATCATGCCCGCCAACTTTAAGGCTCTACCGCTGGGATCCCCCGGCGCTGTCGCTCGGCTATTTTCAGGATGAGAACGAAGTGGCCGACGTTGCCGCATGCCGCCAGGCCGGCATTGACCTGGTCCGGCGGCCCACCGGCGGGCGCGCGGTGCTTCATTATGAAGAGCTGACTTACAGCATCATCGTTCCGGAAATGCACCCTTTTATTGACCGGGGTAGCGTACTGGATGCTTACCGGTCGATCAGCCGCGGCCTGGTAACGGCTTTTAACCTGGCTGGTATCACCGCCTCGCTTTCACCGGGAAATGGAAGAGAGGCGGGGCTGGCTCCCGGCTCTTGCTTTGATACTCCTTCAGCCTACGAGATCCAGGTTGACGGCAAAAAGGTTGTCGGCAGTGCCCAGTTGAGGCGCGATGGCATCCTTCTGCAGCACGGGGCGATCTTGTTCCGCCTGCCAGCAGATCTTTACCGCCTGGTGCTGAAAAAAAGCTATTATAACAGTGAAACAGGCCGGGAACCAGACCTGAGTGAGCAGGCGGCCGGCCTGCTCGATCTTGGTTACCATATCAGCTACGATAAAATGACCAGGGCCCTGGTCAGGGCGTTTTCCCTGGTTATCCCGGCTGTTTTCACCGGTGCCCGCTAGATTAGATGCTTAAAAATAAACAGATCATGGCTCGAAGGGATGTGCGTTCAGATGAGTGAAAAATATCAGGTTGTTATTATTGGCGGTGGCCCGGGCGGCTATCTGGCCGCGCTGAGGGCCGGATCACTGGGGCTTAAAACTGCGGTGATAGAAAAAGAAGCCTTAGGTGGAATTTGCCTCAATCACGGGTGTATCCCGACCAAGGTTCTTACTCACGGGGCGGCTATGAAACGACGCCTGCAAACGGCAGATCAGTTTGGTTTTTCCTTTGGCGACCTAAAATTCACTTTTCCCACCCTGCAGGCGAAAAAAAAAGCGGTAGTCAGCGAGCTGGTAAGCCATATCGGTGAGATGATGGAGCACAATAAGATTACTGTTTTATACGGGATTGCACTCGCTTTAAACCCCAAGATGGTCAGTGTCAAGCTGCACAGCGGCGAAGAGATTGTGCTGGCAACAGAAAATATAATCCTGGCTACCGGTAGCGATGAAATTCTGCCCCCCACCCCGGGATTGGAGCTGCCGGGGATCATGACTTCCCGTGAAGCATTGGCATTAGAAGAACTGCCGGCGACGATGGCGGTAATCGGCGGCGGGGTGATCGCGCTCGAGATGGCGTCAATCTTTACGGGCCTGGGTGTACAGGTCACTATAGTCCATCGCAGCGAAAGGTTTCTGCGCCGGATGGATCTTGAAATGGTGCGCCGCCTCTCAACTTACCTGCGTAAGGGCGGCCTGGGGATCATGATGAATTCGCCGATCAGGGCGGTCGAAAAAAGTGGCAGCGCCTACAGGCTGATTATCGACGGGAAAAAAGGTGAAGAGCTGGTTGAAGCTGAAAGCGTTTTGCTGGCGGTTGGACGTAAGCCGGCATTCGGCGATCAGGATCTTGACGCGCTGGGCGTTAAATATGATCAAGATGGCATCCGCGTCAACAGCAAGATGGAAACCTCGGTTCCCGGCATATACGCGGTTGGTGATGCCACCTGCCCCGGTTATTTCCTGGCCCATACCGCCTATCACCAGGGCATTGTCGCTGCTGAAAATATAGCCGGCCTGGAAGCCCGCTTTAACGGGGCTGCCGTACCCTCGTGCCTTTACACCGACCCGGAGCTGGCTGCGGTTGGGATGAGCGAGGAAGAAGCGAGGGAGAAAGGCCTGGAGAATATTAAAATTGGCAAGTTTCCCTTTACCGCCTGTGGACGGGCGGCAACCCAGGATGAGCCGGACGGTGCTGTCAAGATCATTGCCGCAGGTGAAGATGAAATAGTTATCGGTGTGCATATCTTAGGCGCTCATGCTTCAGAGTTGATCCAGGAAGGCACCCTGGCCGTGGCCAAAGGGATTAAAGCCTCTGAACTGGCGGAACTGATCCACCCGCATCCGACGATGAACGAGGCGGTTTGGGAAGCTTCAATGGCAGTCAATAAAACCTCGCTGCATATTACCCGCCGGTAAAAAAGGCAAGGCCGATCATTAACCGTATGGCCGGAATGGAACGGAAAGTGGGACTGAAAGGTAACGATACTTAACTCCCTAAGACTGCTGAGCTGTTAAGTCCGGTAATAGCATTTGCCAGAGGCAGTCTTCTCTCACCGGAGAAAAAACTTCTGCCAGAACCGTTTGTTCCTGAATCCGCGCTGAATGTTCTAGATTAGACTTGATGCACCAGCCGTCTCCCGGGTGCTGTGGTTGTAGTCGTTGTGGTCATTGTAGTCGTTGTTCGCGCAGTCGCAGGCAACTCCCTGCAGATGCAGTACAAGAGCAAAAAGGTTATAATTATAACAGCGTTTGAAGCAGAATCGAAGCAGAGGGAGATGCAGCCGTTGCAGTTAGTGGAAGG
This sequence comes from uncultured Syntrophomonadaceae bacterium, assembly GCA_964389365.1. Classification (GTDB taxonomy): domain Bacteria; phylum Bacillota; class Dethiobacteria; order DTU022; family DTU022; genus UBA993. The sequence continues at coordinate 12,549 of CAYMDO010000007.1, read as the reverse complement.
CGAAAAAGAAAAGATTATTGCCTGTGTTGAAGAAGTGCTGAAGGAAAATGTGAAAACCGCTGAAAAGCTGATCCCCATCCTGCAAAATGTGCAGGCCCGTCTTGGCTACCTGCCGGCCCTGGCTATGGAAATGATTGCCGATGGCTTATCGGTCCCGGCCGCTGATGTTTACGGCCTGGCTACTTTTTATAACCAGTTTCGCTTAAATCCACCCGGCAAGCATCAGGTTAAAGTATGTATGGGTACAGCCTGCTACATGGTGGGGGGTAAAATTGCCCTCGATTCATTTGAAAGAAGAATGGACATTAAGGAAGGCGAAACCAGTTCAGACCGGCTTTACAGCCTGGAAAGGGTAGCCTGCGTCGGCTGCTGCACCATGGCCCCGGTTGTGGTTGTTGATGATGTGGTTGAAGGAAAAGTTACCCCGACCCGGGTGGACGGGATCATGCTTACCTTGCAGGAAAAGGGCGCCGCCGGAGAGGGCGGGATAAAAGCCGATTCGCCGGGCGGGGGAGAAGGTGGCAGCAAATGAGCGGTTTAGCTCCCTCAGAGCGCTATCAAAAACTGCGCAGCGAGGCTGAATTTGTTGTTAACCCGGCAGCTGCAAAAACAAGGGTGCTGGTCGGCACCGCTACCTGCGGGGTGGCTGCCGGAGCGCTGCAGGTTAAAGAAGATTTTATCCGCGAGATCGGGGCCAAAGGGCTTGAGGCTGAAGTAATCGAAGTGGGCTGCATGGGGCACTGTTATGCCGAGCCTCTGGCGGTAATAGCCAAACCCGGTTTTCCGCCGATCTGCTATGGTCGCCTGGATGATGGCCTGGTACACCGGTTGGTTGAAGATTTTCTGGCTGGTGATGATCCCTGCTATGAATACGCGATGGCGGCGCTGGAGCCGAATGATGTTTTTCCCACTTTTGCGGAGTTTCCCCGCGGTATCTACGAGCAAAAATTGATCCTGGGGCATTGTGGTTTTGTCGATGCCCGCAGCATTGACAGCTATTTAGCACAGGATGGTTACGGCACCCTGCCCGGGGCTCTCTCCGCTGAACCGCGAGCGGTTCTTGATGAAGTCAAAGAAGCCAACCTGAGGGGGCGGGGAGGGGCCGGTTTTCCGGCCGGCCTCAAATGGGAAGCCTGCATCAGGTCCGGCGGCGACAGTGTTTACGTGATCTGCAACGCCGATGAGGGTGACCCCGGGGCTTTTATGGACCGCAGCATTTTAGAATCGGATCCGCACCTGGTAATCGAGGGGATGATCCTCTGCGCTTATGCGGTAGGCGCCAGCCAGGGTTATTTTTATATCCGGGCAGAATACCCGCGGGCGGTTCAGCACGTACGGGAAGCGATTGATCAGGCCCGTTCTCGGGGGTTGCTCGGCGCAAATATCCTGGGCAGTGATTTCTGCTTTGATCTCGATATATTCCAGGGTTCCGGCGCTTTTGTCTGTGGCGAAGCAACCGCCCTGGTCAATTCTATGGAAGGAAAGATGGGGATGCCCGAGAGTAGGCCCCCCCGCTTGGCCCAAAAAGGATTCCGCGGCAAGCCGACAGTGCTGAATAATGTCAAAACCTTTGCTTATGTGCCGCTGATTGTCAAAAACGGCGCGGCCTGGTTTAAGGCGATCGGCACCCCGGGCAGCCCCGGCACGGCAGTATTTTCGCTGGTCGGCAAGGTGGTAAACACGGGACTGGTGGAGGTGCCAATGGGTACTACCCTGCGCCAGCTGATTTATGACGTGGGCGACGGTCTGCCAAACGGCCGCAAGTTTAAAGCGGTCCAGATCGGCGGGCCTTCAGGCGGCTGCCTACCCGAATCGGCGCTCGATGTGCCTATCGATTTCGACTCGCTGCGGGAAGCGGGGGCAATTATGGGCTCCGGCGGCCTGGTGGTGATGGATCAGGATGACTGCATGGTCTCGGTGGCCCGCTTCTTTTTAGAATTTACACAGCACGAATCCTGTGGCAAGTGCACTTTCTGCCGCATCGGCACCAGGCATATGCTGGATATATTATCCGCTGTAACGCAAGGCAAAGGTGATGAGCAAACCTTAACTTTGCTGGAAGAGCTCTGTGAAGATGTGCGTGACGGTTCGCTCTGCAACCTTGGCCGTACAGCACCCAACCCGGTTTTGACGACCTTGAAATATTTCCGGGATGAATACGAAGCGCATGTAAAAGAAGGCCGTTGTCCGGCTTTGGTTTGCCAGGATCTGATCCTTTACTATATCTTGCCCCGTAAATGCAGCAAACTGTGCAATGTTTGCGTCGGCAGCTGCCCGACGGAAGCGATTTTCACCAGGGAAGACGGGTTAAAAGAAATCGACCAGGATAAATGCGTCAAGTGCGACAACTGCCTGAAAGCCTGCCCGCCGGAGTACAACGCCGTGGTGAAACTATCCCCGCCCGTTTTGCCTCCGGAGAAAGGGAGGAGAAACGCGTGAGCGACCGGAACAAGATCAGTATCAGCATTGACGGACGGCAGGTTGAGGCAAAGCCCGGTCAGAAGCTGCTCAGGGCGGCCCTTGATAACGGGATCTATATACCTCACCTCTGCGCGACCAGTGAAGAAAGGCCCAATGCCGGCTGCAGGCTCTGCTTTGTTGAAATAAAGGGGGTTAATTACCCCGTTACTTCCTGTACCAGGACAGTTGAAGAAAACATGGTGGTTAAAACCAGAAGCGAGCGCATCGACCGGCTGGTTAAAACAGCTTTTGAGCTGATCATGTCAGCCCATAACCTCAAGTGCGGTGAATGCCCGGCCAATAAGAGTTGTGCCCTGCAGGAGATTGCCAAAAAGCGCGGCCTTCGCTTGAAGCAGAAGCGTTTTCCCTCAATCGTCCGCAAATATAAACTTGACGACAGCCCGGAAGTATTTGCCTTCGATCGCAGCCGCTGTGTCCTCTGCGGCCGGTGTATTTGGGCTGACCGGGTGGAAGCCGGGGTGGGGGCAATCGGCTTTGCAAACCGGGGAATTAATAGAGCGGTTACCACTTTTAACGATCTGCCCCTGGCCGAATCAGTCTGCACACAGTGCACGCTCTGTGTCGATGCCTGCCCGGTGGGTGCCTTGTACTATAAAAAGGACAGTAAGGAAACTGGAAGATAAACCGGCATCAATGCGGGAGGAAGCGATGTTTGAAGTTTAAAGCAATTATTTTCGATCTTGACGGCACCCTGCTGGATACTCTATTGGATTTAGCCTTATCGGTTAATGCCGTTCTGGTAAGCAGAGGTTACACCGGGCACCCGGTAGACGCCTACCGCTATTTTGTCGGAGACGGCATTGACCTGCTGGTGAAAAGAACTTTTCCCCGTGAAGCCTGGTCCGGAGGTGACCTCGCGCAGCTGATCGAAGATGTTAAGGAAGAGTACAGCCGGCGCTGGGCCGATCATACCCTGCCTTATCCCGGCGTGCCGGAGATGCTCGGGCTGCTGGAAAAGTCAGCGGTGCCCAAAGCAGTGTTTTCCAATAAACCGCATCAGTTAGCCTGCCTTGCGGTTAAAAAACTGCTCGCCAGCTGGCAGTTTGTAGATATTATCGGCATCGGTCCGGATATGCCCCGAAAGCCCGATCCTGCCGGGGCCCTGCAGATTGCGAAAAAGATGAAACTCGAACCGGGTGAGATCGTTTATGCCGGCGATACCGACACTGATATGAAAACAGCATTGGCCGGCGGGTTTTTCCCGGCGGCTGTGCTCTGGGGCTTTCGGCCGGCTGAAGAACTGAAAGCTGCCGGCGCGGGGTTTTTAGCGGCTCACCCGGTGGAAATTACAGAGCTCTTTCAGTAGAATTTCTGGATTAAGGATAATTGCGGAGGTATCGATGGCACTTGAAACAGCATACGTTGTAGATTTTGACGGCACAGTTACCACAAGGGATATTACTACCGAGCTGGGCCTTTTTTTTGGCGGCAAAAAGTTTATGGATTTTGATCAAAGCTACAGGGCGAAAAAAATCCCGATTAGAAGCTGGCTGCAGGCAGAGGTTGCGCTTTTGCCCCCGGATCTGGAAAAACTCAAAAAAAAAGCATTTGAGTGGGCAGAGATCCGGCCGGGTTTTAAAAGTTTTTTGCACAAAGCGCATGCCGGCAATAACCCGGTAATAATCGCCAGCGACGGTCTGGGATTCTATATTGAACCGGTCCTTGAGCGGTTTGGGCTTTACGGTGCGGTTAACCTGATCTACCGTAACGATACTTTTATCAATAGCCGGGGACAGCTGGAAATTGCAAATCCACACGCCCATCCGACCTGCACGGTATGCGGTAACTGTAAGGCTCGAATAGTGGTGCAGCAGAAGAAGGCGGGCCGCCCGGTGGTTTATATCGGCGATGGCAGCAACGACCGCTTTGGTGCTTCCTGGGCCGACATGATCTGTGCCCGGGAGGAACTGGCGGAAAACTGTGAAATTTATAATTTCACCTATTCGCCCTGGGCCGATTTTTACGATATTATAATAATAGCTGAACCGGAGCTGACCGATCGTGAGGCGGTGGCTCTTTGCTGTCCCCTTGGCTCAGGGGTAAAAGTTAAATAAAACGGGGGAGGGGTGACATGGTGAGCTACGAAGAACAAATTCAGCAGCTGGCAGATTTAATCAGGGAAAATGAACGCGTTTATGTCTTTACCGGCGCCGGAATCAGCACCGACAGCGGTATTCCCGATTTTCGCTCTCCCGGCACCGGCCTGTGGGAGAAGGTCGACCCGATTGCCGTATCCTCAGTGGATGTGCTGCAGAATAATCCCCGTTTATTTTATGAGGCTGGTTTCAGCCGCTTCTCAAAAATAACGCTGGCCGAGCCGAATGAGGGCCACCTGGCCTTAGCCCGGCTGGAGGGGCTGGGTTTCATTAAGGGGCTGGTTACCCAGAATATTGACGGACTGCATATTAAAGCGGGCTCAAAAAAAGTCTGGGAAGTTCACGGGCACCTGCGTTCCGGCTACTGCCTGGGTTGCAAAAAAAAATACCCTTTTGAAGAGCTGGTCCAGCAGGTTGAGTTAAAGCGGATTCCGCCGGTTTGCCATAACTGTTTCAGCGTGCTGAGGCCTGAAGTGGTCCTTTTTGGCGACCCGATGCCCGTCTTCTTTTTTGAGCTGCAGCATAAGCTTCGGGATGAATGCGATTTCATGCTGGTAGTCGGCAGCAGCCTGGTTGTCTATCCGGCTGCCGACCTGCCGCGGCTGGCGAAAAAAATGGCGATCATCAACCTGCAGCCGACAAGCTATGATCGAAAAGCCGAAGTGGTCGTGCGTGAAAACTGCAGCAAAGCCCTGCTCGATCTACTAACTGTTATGGGTGGTTGTTAATCGGCAGTTTGCCCGGAGAACAGGTTTATAAATATCCTGGGGAGGTAGTGGTTTTGAATCTGAAGAAACTGCTTTTTGTTGTTTTGCTGGTGATGATCTTCATAGTCGGAGTCTACCTGGTCTTTACATCGGGGCGTATTGATGTCGACCCTTTTACGCTGGCGACCTTTCTGCTGGTGCTCGGCCTGATTGTATATTTGTACATTATGGCCCAGCGGTCCAAAAACCAGTAGCCCTGCCTGCCTGACCTATTTTTTTGGGGCGGTCATTTTGTTAAACGAAAAGCTGGATTGAGGTGGAAGATTGGCCCGCACATACCTTATTAACCCGGATTTGGATGCCGGCGAACTTTCTAAGCTGCGCAAGGCTGTTGGATGGGACGAGCGTAAACATAAACTGGAAAAAATTGTTGGCTGTACATACCTTTCAGTTGCTTGCTATGAAGAGCAGCGCCTGATCGGTTATGTTGATGTTTTAAGTGACGGGATTGATGATGCTATGATCCGGGGCCTGATGGTGGATCCAGACTACCGGAAACAGGGGGTTGCCACCAGGCTGTTAAATATTGTAACTTCCGAGATCAGAAAAGACCGGATTAAAACCGTAAATGTACTTTTTGAACCGGAGCTTGAACCACTTTACCGTAAGGCCGGTTTCAGGATTGTTTGCGGCGGCCTGATTGATAATGAAGACGATAACCGGGAGGATAAAGAATAAAGAAGGGTTTTGATGGTCTGTGAAGGTTGCTTTTTTTCTGATTCCCAAGAATGAAGTGGTTTTTTTAAATACGAAAACCACTTTGCGCCAGGCCCTGGAGCGGATGGAGCGCCACAGCTACACCGCGGTGCCCGTGGTTGATGATGCCGGCTGCTACGCCGGAACAATTACCGAGGGCGACCTGCTTTGGAAGCTGAAAGACAGCACCGGCCTCAGCCTGTCTGATATGGAGAAGATTACCATACAGGAGATACCGGCACGTACCACAAACAAGCCGGTGCGCATCGATTCACGCGTAGTGGACCTGCTGACCCTGGCCAGCGAGCAGAATTTTGTGCCGGTTGTTGATGACCAGGGGGTATTTATCGGAATTGTAAGAAGACGGGAGATCATTGAATACTGTGCCGAGCTGATCCGCGAAAAAGAGACGGATGGCGTTAAACGCTGATGGGGAGCTGAAAAAGTAAAGTGAAAGAAAAAAATACCCCGGAACTCTTGTCGCCGGAACGAGTCTGCCAGGTAAAGCCGTTCCTGGCCATGGAGATCCTGGAAAAAGCACAGAAGCTTGAAGCTGCCGGCCGCAAAATTGTCCACCTGGAAGTCGGCGAGCCTGGCGGCGCTACACCGGCGGCAATTAAAGAAGCGGCGATTGCCGCTCTGTCTGGAAATGATACAGCCTATACGCACAGCCTCGGCAAACCCGAATTGCGTGAAGAGGTGGCTGCCTATTACAAACGCACATATAATGTAACAATTGGCCCGGAGCAGGTGATCGTTACCTCCGGTTCATCGCCTGCCATGCTGCTGGCTTTTTCAGCCCTGCTGGGCAGCGGCGAGCAGATGATCATGGCTAATCCCTATTATGCCTGCTACCCTAACTTTGTCTGCTATATCGGAGCCGAGCCGCTGTTGGTGCCGGCTCGTGAAGATGAAGGCTTTAAACTGCAGGCAGCAGAGGTAAAAAAGCGGATCGGCCCCGGTGTCCGGGGTATCCTGCTCAACTCGCCGTCCAACCCGACCGGCGCAGTGCTTGATGCGGAAGAATTGAAGGCTTTTGCCGATCTGGGGCCGTATATCGTTGCAGATGAAATTTACCACGGCTTGAATTATTCAGGCCGGGATCACTCGATTCTCGAGTTCACCGACCGGGCTATTGTGATCAACGGCTTCTCCAAACGCAATATCATGACCGGCTGGCGGCTCGGTTACCTGATCGCCCCGCCTGCCATGGTGCGCAACATGCAGAAACTGCAGCAGAATCTATTTATCTGCGCCTGCTCCTTTATCCAGGCAGCCGGCATTGCAGCTCTCCGCGAAACCCCGGCAGAGCTGGCCGGGCGTTTCAGCGGGTATAATGATCGCCGTCTCTACCTGTATCAAGCGCTGCAGGAGATGGGTATTGCCCCGGCCAGAATCCCGAACGGCGCTTTCTACATGCTGGCCAATGTTAAAAAATATACTTCCGACTCCTATGCCTTCGCCCTGCGGGTTCTCAAAGAAACCGGAGTGGCGGTAACCCCCGGCATCGATTTCGGCAGCGAGGTTGAAGGCTATCTGCGTATCTCCTATGCCTGCTCAACCGAAACTTTGAAAGAAGGACTCCGCCGGCTGGAGGGCTTTTTCAGCAAGTTGGCTTAAATTGCAGGATCGATATTATTATTTAACCCGGGCTGCATAAAAAAGTTGCAGGAACAGCCCCTGGTTTAAATGTGCGGGAAGGAGTGAGACAAAGCGATGAATGAGATAAAGATGGTAAAAGAGCCGTGGCACAAGAAACTTTCACCCTGAGTAAAGATGTATATACTGCTGGCAGCAGTATTTGGTTTGTACCAGTTAATAAGTTATTTGCTTGGATCATGAAATCGTTTAAGCTTTTATATTCTGTTCGTTTCGGGGGCTGGCCATGCGGTTAAAAAGAATTGTGATCATTGCCAACGGCGACCTGGAGAACCCCGGGTTTTACCGGAAGCTTCTCAGCGAGGGTGATTATATCATCTGCGCCGATGGTGGCTCGCGCCACGCAAAGGTTCTGGGCCTGACCCCGGATCTGATTATCGGTGACCTTGATTCGGTCGATCTGCAGGTTCTGCCGAAAGCAGGCGATATAAAGCCGGAAGTAATCAGTTATCCACCAGCAAAAGACTGCTCCGATCTGGAACTGGCCATTGATCACGCTGTGAATCTTAAACCGGAAGAGATCCTTGTGATCGGCGCCTTGGGCGGAAACCGGGCGGATCACAGCCTTTTTAACCTGACGCTGCTGCACCTGCCGCTGGCGGCTGGTGTCCCGGCACGGATTATCGACCACCGGCAGGAAATAACCTTAATCAATGACAGCCTAGACATTGAAGGTCTTCCCGGCAGTTATGTTTCGCTCTTTCCAGTAACGGCTGAAGTGGATGGGGTGAAAACCGAAGGGCTAAAATACCCCCTGCATGATGAGCCTTTATTCCCGGGTTCCACGCGCGGTCTAAGCAATGAGCTAATCGGCAGCAAGGGCAGGGTAGCTATTTCCCGGGGAATACTATTGGTGATTAAAATTGTCAGGGGGACGGGGGTTTGACAACTCATATATGGCTTATCTTGACACGATATCACCCCACACCCTAGGGAAAGAATACTAAGGTTATCTTCTCTGAAGTTGTCAAACCCCCGTCCCCCTGACATGGTGAAGCGCTTCTAACAGGATTTTTTTGTAGAGTGAAAACTCCGGCGCAGTTACGATCTTTCTGGCCCTCGGTTTCGGCAAAGTAATCGCCTGTTCCAGCCTGATCCGGCCAGGCCGCTCTGTGATTACATAAATGCGGTCGGACAGATATATAGCCTCATCAATACTGTGGGTGACAAAGAGCACCGAGCGGCGGTACTGCGACCAGATTTTCAGCAGCCAGTCCTGCAGGGTTTCGCGGGTTAGGGCGTCCAGCGCAGCAAAAGGCTCGTCAAGCAGCATTATGGTACTGTCGACCATCATAGTGCGCAGCAGGGCCACCCTCTGGCGCATCCCCCCCGAAAGCTGGTGGGGGTAGTAGCCGGCAAAGCCCTCCAGTCCAAATGTAGGCAGCTGTTCGCTGACCCTGGCCCGGGCGGCACGCTGGTTTAAACCGGCGGCTAAAAGCGGCAGGGCTGCATTATCCTGCAGGGTTTTCCAGGGGAAGAGCAGGTCCTGCTGGGGCATATAGCCGACCAACTGCGGATGTCCACCGGTTTCTTCCCCGTTAATAAATACATGGCCCAGATCGGGTTTCTGCAGGCCGGCAGCGATTTTTAGGATGGTGCTTTTACCGGACCCGCTGGGGCCGAGCACGCTGATAAACTCGCCGGTGCCTACCTCCAGTGAAATGCCTTTCAAAACGGGCAGCAGTTGATCACCGGAATAATAGGTGGAATAGATATCTTTTAATAATAATTTCTTCATCAAGAATGCACCTTTTCTGGCGGCAGGTGGCTAATCTAAAAATACGTTGGTAAATGCTTTTTCCATCTCCGGTATTTTTTCAATTAACCCGTTCTCGAGCAACCATTTCCCGTATTTTTCCCAGGTTTCCAGTTTTTGCAGGCCCCATTTTTCCGCTTCAGCCTGGTAGCGATCAGCGAGCCAAATTTGGCTGGCCATTACCAGTTCCGGTTTTAGCTCCGGTACTGCTTCGAGCAAAATGCGGGCAGCTTCTTCCGGTTTGCTGATAGCCAGTCGATAACCTCTGGCGGTGGCCCGCATGAAGCGCCTGACCAGCTCCGGATTGTCCTTAATCAACGCTTCGCTGCTGACGATTACCGGGGTGTAGTAATCAAGCGCCGGGTCTTCGGAACCCAGCCAGATGAAATTAAAGTCCAGCCCTTTTAGCTCAGCTTCAATCCCGGTCCAGCCATAAAAAATCCAGGCAAAGTCAGCTTCTCTTTCAATGCTGATTAACTGGTCCGCCTCTCCGGTGGTAATCATCTCCACTCGGCTGAAGTCAGCCCCGTAACGCTCCATTAACGCTTTAATTGTCGCTTCTTCAACCGGCGATCCCCAGCCGCCATAGCTTTTCCCTTCAAAATCAGCAGGGCTTGTGATGCCGCGATTTTTTAGCGAGATAAAGCCGGAGCTGTTGTGCTGGATCACGGCAGCAACAGAAACGACAGGGATTTCGGCCAGGCGGGCAAAAGTGACTTCTTCCTGGAAACTGAATCCGAATTCAGCCCGGTTTGCACCGACCATCTGGATAACGCTGCCGGGAGCCTGGACTAGCTCGACGTCAAGCCCCTCTTCCCGGTAATAACCTCGTTTTATGGCCGCATAGATCCCGCTGAAATTGGTATTTGGGGTCCAGTCAAGCAGTAAGGTTACATTTTCAAGCTGCTCTGCTTTCGGGCCGGCACAGCCCGCTGCCCCTAAAACGCCTGCCAATATCAAAACCACCGTCACTATAGTGATATACTTTTTCCTGCATTGGGGAATCATTTAAATCACCTCTCAGAGTATTCGCCGTTGGCCTTCTGCCAGGGCATTGCCAGCACACCGGCCAGCTCGACCAGCTTAAACAGGATCAGGCTCAGGACCACGACAACAATAATTGCGGCAAAAAGGTCGGCAGTCCTGAATGAGTGCATTGCCCGCAGCATATAGATACCCAAACCGGCCCTGGCGGCGAGCCATTCGCCAATAATCGCTCCCAAAACACTATAGGTAGCGGCGATTTTCAGGCCTGAAAAAAAGTAAGGCAAGGCGGAAGGCAGGTGTACGGCACGGGCGGTTAGCAGGCGGCCGGCCCGCATTGTTTGCATCAGTTCAACTGCCTCGGGATCAACCTGGCTAAAACCTTCGGCCAGATTGATGGTCAGCGGAAAAAAACAGACCAGGGCAACGATCAAGACCTTGGGTAGAATGCCGACGCCAAACCAGATTAAAATCAGCGGGGCAACTGCGAAAATCGGCACCGCCTGGGAAACTACAAGCAGCGGGTAGAACGCTTTTTTTATTATTGTAAAGCGATCCATCAGCAGGGCCAGCAGCGGTGAAATGACCATGGCAATAGCCAGCCCTGGTAAAACTGCGGCAAAAGTATAACCGCTGTGATATGAAAGTAGCTTTATGTTTTGCATAAGGGAACTCACAATAGCTGACGGCGCAGGGAGGATGTAATCCGGAATTGCAATCGTGTAGCTGATCAGCTCCCAGCTGCTGGTTGCCAGAACCGCCAGGGTCAGGACCGGAGCAATGTTTTTAAGCTTTTTTGTCCAGGCTATTTAGATCAACTCCGCTTAACAGCTGTTTTTAAGATAAAACTAAAAAGATGCCGCCAACGCTGGCCGCATCTTACCGGTTTCGAGCCCGGTTTGTTGTTCCCTACGCTGGCATTACCCAGTGCCCGGCCTGATTGGCGGGCAGCAACAGGTTAAAAGGGTTAAAGGCTTCCATGCGCCTTACTCTCAGCCCCGCTCGGAGCTCCCCTACAATCTGTATTTTCTTTATTATAGCACATGTTGTTGTCTTATACTGCAACAAATATTATTGAGCCATTTACGTTGTCCTGACTTTTACAGACAGCATAGCATAGGAGCTAGAACAAGTGGAATATTATCCTTTATAAGCGCGGCCCAAGTTTTTTAGCAAGGAGGAGATTTTTGGCGGTGACAAAGGCAGCGTTGGCAACATAAGTCAGGTTTTTTAAGTTTTTCAGGAGTAAAGTGTTCCGGCAAAGAACTTAGGAGCAGCCGGTTCCAGCTTTTATCGTCTAAGTTGCCGTCTAATATCTCGCCTAACAGGGGATAACCTGAAGCGTCAATCACTAAGCCGATCTTGAACTGTTTAAGATCTATTCGTCGTTCTTTGTTGCAGCCAAAGGCAATATTTAAGCCCTTTTCGAAAGGGTAGTCGCCGTAAACCAGCCTGGCGGTGGTGTCGGCGTACAGGGCATCAAAGGGCAGCTCTTCTTTTAATAGAGCCTCTGGTGCAGCATGGCAGAAGGCTTTCTTTGCCCCTGCAGCATAGATTTTATTTAAAGTTCCGGCTAAAGCGTCATCGTTAAGGTCGCTGCTTTTGTAACCTTTACCGAAGATCAGCTCCACATCCATCCCGGCATAGTGTTTTTCCACCGGGTAAGGGGGGCTTCTGCCGAGCAGGATGTCAATAACGGTAGTTAAGGTATGAGTGCCGGGATCGACAAAGCGCTGTTTTTCTTCCCACCGGACTGTTTCATTGATGCTCTCGACAATGCCCGGTTCCCTGCCTAGGGCAGCAAGCAGCGGGGCCGGGCCAACGTCTCTGACGTCGATATCCGTTAAAGGCACTCCCACTTGGTAAGGTTAATACCTTATTCGACAAGAGCGGTTTTTGTACCTCCATGGAAATGGGATAAAGAAAAATATTTTTTCAAAGATCAAGGGTGCGGAAAGTCAGATGTATGATTAAAGATGTCGATAAAAGCGACCTTTCAAGACCAGAATCCAAAATTCCCTCCCCGTGTTTTTCAGGTGTTGATAAATCAGAGTATATATCCTGACTTTTGCAGTTTAGTAGTTAGGAAAGGCCGCTTAACCCTGATGCA
>CAYMDO010000006.1:0-72805 GCA_964389365.1 uncultured Syntrophomonadaceae bacterium | reverse complement strand
ACTTTAACTGCCTTTAAAGGCATTATTCTATTTCATTTGCGGAATGCCTGTGTTAACTAGGCTCTTTAGTGCCCCGGCAAAACATTCTTCCCAAAAAAGTTACAGGGTGACAACCCTGTAACAGTAGTAGGAGGTTAGGTTTTCAGGTTACTGCAATAACCTATTTAATATATTATTTGCAATTCCTGCATAAATTTTATAGTTTTCAAAATAAAAAATTTTGGAAACAGTTGATCCGGCCGGCAAAACGGGGAAAACGGCACAAAAGGCAAGGCGGGCAATTATTTTAAAACTCTTTTGCGCTCAGCGCCGCTGCTTTGGTTGACGATTACAGCCTGCCTAGCAGAATCGTACATCACCCAGAGATAAACGGCAACCAGGCCGAGCCCGCGGGCAAAAAACCAGGCTGCAACTGATATCAGGAACCAAAACAACCCTTTGCTGAACTGCCCGATGTACATATAGCCGGCACCCGGAAAAATCAGGTTGATTAAGCCGGTCAAAATAGGATCTTTCCGGAAATGCGCGTTTTCTGCCGTGGTTTGATCCCGGTATCGGGCCTCTTCGAGCGCTGCCGTGTCTGGATCAAGAAGAGAACGGCAGTACCGGCACTTTACGGCAAAGCTGATTATATCTTCCCCGCAGTAAGGGCAGCGTTTATATTCAGGGGCATCGGCACCGTCATACAGCTCGGGCTTTCCGGCACAACCCCAGGTAGTGCAACCGCTCGTTTTTTCCCAACAGCGGGCATGATAGTTGCGCATGCATAAACGGCAGCGAATTGAAAGGTCGTCGTGCCTGAGTTCCTGACCGCAGGTACTGCAAAAATTTTCTTTCATCAGCAAATCCTCCTCGTTCATTATAGCACAACCGGCTGAACTTGCTGCGAATATCATTTGCGACAACCCGTTGCAACAGCCAAAATTTTTTAAATAAATATAACTTGCCCTTTAGGCTGCCAGGGCTGATAATTAGCTTAAAAGCGCATAACGGGAGTTGGCCTGAAACGGCAAGCAGAGATGTGGCCCAGGCAGCCATCGGAATTGTTATGGCATCCGCGCGGGGGACGGAGACGGAGCTGAAGAAGACGCACCAGGAACAAGGCATTTAGCCCCTGGCTGTCGACTACGGGGGAGAATTCTTAAGCTCCTTGCAGAAAGTGGTGGAAAGAGCAGCAGTTGCCTCAAAACGGGAAAAACTAATCGACGACTCAAGCCATTCGGATGGCGCGGTGGCCATCTTTTTTGGCACCGGCCTGTTGCACCGCAATGGTATCGCGATCGGTTTAGTTCACCGGGTAGCCTGATTCAGCCACCAGGTAAAAGCTAATCCCGGGTACAGGCAAAATTTTTACTCCCCCGGAACCGTGGATGCAATTTGATTGTCCATAGAAACAAAGGAGGGTTAATATATGTCAGCGAAAAAAACCGGATTGGGAATAACGCTGCTTTTGGTAATCTGCCTCTTTGGATTACTGCTCAGCTCGTGCGGGCCTGCCACAGTGATGGAGTCAGACGGCGCTTCTTATGATGATGCAGTGGAAAGCATCGCGCCCGCACCTGCTGCCGAAATGAGCGAAAGTACGGATGATTACAGTTATACCGAGGCAAAAAGAGTCAATGGTGATGTTGGAGAAAACGCGCTGCGCCATGTTATCCGAAACGGGTCAATTGAGTTAGCGGTCCAAAATACCAGGAAAGCAATTGATGACATTCAGAACCTGGTGAACGCGGCTGAAGGCATCATCAGCTATTCTTATGTTTTTGAAATCATGGAAGGGGTTTACGGGGCTTACCTGACCATCCGTGTACCCCAGGAGCGTTTTGACTTAATGATGACCCAGCTTGAACCTCTGGGTAAAGCGGCGAATATTCAAACCAGCCAGGACGATGTCACGATGCAGTACGTAGACCTCGAATCAAGGCTCAACAACCAGAAGGCCCAGGAAGCCAGGTTGGTCGAAATACTGGAGATGGCCGTTAACGTTGAAGAAGTGCTGGAAGTTGAGCGAGAACTTTTCCGGGTACGGGGCGAGATCGAATCGATGACAGCTCAATTCAGGCATTTAAGCGACCAGATAAATTATTCCACAATAGAGGTGAGCCTGAGAGAAGAGATTATCCCCACCCAAACCATCTCACCGGGCGCTTTCGACAAATTCGGCGAAAGGTTGCTTGAATCTTTCAACAGGGGAGTAAACTTCGTATTCAGGGCAATATCATCGCTGGTTATCGCCCTGGTAGCGCTGGTACCGGCAATTATCCTGCTGGGCTTAGTCGGTTACCTGATCTGGGTTTTAACCAGGAGGGCAATCCGCAAAAAGAAAACGGCTGAGGAAGAGAAAAAGCAATAACCGGCCGGGTAAAAAAGATGCGGGCTTCCGACCTAAAAATCAGCGCCCTGCATCTTTTTGCTGGTTTAGGCTGTCTTCGCCCGGTATTTCTTCCTGTTCAAACAGGGTTACAGCTTTTCGCAGCAGCTCGAGCAGCTGCGTTCGCTCAGCATCTGATACTTTAGCCAGGTATAGGGCCAGAAGCAGGTTTCTTTTTTCTTCTACCTCACCCAGAAGCTTCAGGCCCTTGGGCGTAATGGCAATTATCACCTGGCGGCGGTCTTTGTCGTGACGGCGCCGGGTAACCAGGCCCATCCTGTACAGGCGGTTAACCAAAGCTGTAACAGCGCTTAAGGTAACCCCCAGCATATGGGCGAGGAACGAAGTATTACAGGGCCCTTTACGCAGTGAACGCAGTACAATAAACTGGGTATCAGTAATCTCATCAACTGTATAACGGTTATGGAGGACCCTGACCCTGTAAATCAGGCGGCTGAAAATATGATCCAGCTCTTTGATATAATCAATCAAACTGTCTTCGCTGATTGGTTGCTTCCCCTGTCCGGTTATTTTTAAAGGTAAATTGTTAAACAGTTAAATTACTTATAGCACTGCCGGCCCCGCCGGTCAAGACTGCTTGATCTGCCGGAAGTTTTAATAGTTGGCTGTGATAGATAGTATCCGACGAACAGGGCGATAGGCTTGCAAAACCGACCCGGGGAGCTGCTGATGCTTAATAGGGCAGGAGTAAAACGCCATTACCTTTCCGCCATATTTTCCGGCCTGATTCTGATCCCGGCCTACCCGCCTTTCGAATTCGGCTTTCTAGCCTGGTTAGCCTTAATCCCCCTAATTTACTGCGTTTTCAGGCTGCCTCCGGCAAAGGCCTTCGCTGCCGGTTTTCTTTTTGCCCTGCCCTTTAATCTCTACCTGAACCACTACCTTGGAAAAGTGCTCTTCCCCCACCTCGGCTTCACCCTGGGCCTGGCCGCAATGATTGCCCTGGTTATTTACCTAAGCCTTTTTTACGGCTTCTTTGCCCTGGCGGCCAGTTTTATCAGCCGGCAGAACAAGCCCTGGTTTACCTTGCCGGCTGTGCCGGCTATCTGGTTGACGGTAGAATATACGCGCTCGCTTGGCTTTATGGCCTACAATGTCGGCTACCTCGGCTACAGCCAGTGGAGCTACCCGGCCCTGCTTGGTATCGCCGCCCTTTATGGTTATTGGGGGCTGCCGTTTGTTATCGTATATTTCCAAACAGCCCTTATCATGTACTGGCGAGGAGAACTAAAAAAAGGCCTCGCCCTGGCAGGCCCGGCCTTTTTTATCCTAATGCTCTTTTCCGGCCTTTGCTTACCGGGCCTCTTCAGCCCGGATAAGCTTGACCAGAGCCTTAACGCTGTCCTGATCCAGGGCAACAGCACCCCCGAAGAAATACTGGCCGGCGAAAAAGAACTTATCGGCAGGCGCTACCTCAACCAGACCCGGAAAGCGCTGGCATTAAACCCTGAAGCCGATCTTGCGGTATGGCCCGAAACAGTTGTAGACCTCGATTTCAGGCGGCAGATCAAGCACTTTAGCCTGCTGACTGCGCCTGGAGACGGTTTAAAGCTGCCTCTGCTCTATGGTGCGCGAACCCGCTACCCGGGTCATTTGCACAACTCGATCCTTTTTTATCAACCGGGCGGGAACGAAATAGCGCAATATCATAAACAGCGCCTGGTGCCTTTTGTCGAGTTTTTCCCTGCAGAACAATACTTAAATCAAATATTACGCCTCAATATGCTGCTTGGCAGTTACAGCCCGGGAAGCGAAGTGACAATATTTGAGATTGATTCAGCCAGGTTGGCCGGGGTGATCTGCTTTGAGTCCTATTTTGGCGGACACACCCGCCTGTTTGCCAGGGCCGGGGCAGAGCACCTGTTTGTATTAACCAACGACAACTGGTTTGGCAGCAGTATCGGGTTGGAACAGCATGCCCAGGCCGGAGCGATCCGGGCGGCAGAAATGGGCATCGGGGTAACCCAGGTTGCAAACAGCGGCATTACCATCTCCTTTGACTACCTGGGCCGTGAACTGTTCCGGACTGAAAAGCAGGTGGAAGATTCGCCTGCAGTTTCACTGCCGCTCGCCCACCGTCAGACGCCCTACCAACTGTGGGGTGATTACTTCCCCGCCTTCTGGGCTATCTTTCTGTCAGCCGGGTTAATCGGAATTTCCGTATCCAAACACTACAGCAATAAGAGCAGGAATGGTTCATGCAAGCAGATCCGCCGCCGTTAGCGGAGGAACCCCCTGACGATGACAACCGGAGTTCCGGCATCTGCTGAGCCGCTGACCAGGTCAGCCAGGCTGGCCAGAACATCTTCCATCTTCCGCGGTGTGGTTCCTTCCTTGTCTATTGAATCCTGCGGAAGATCGCGCCCGATCCGCTCCGCCATTATTTTCTCTATTTCGTCAGCTTTTTTTTGTTCCTCATGGTAGCACTGGTCAGCCAGGAACTTGTATTTAAGGCCTTCCCTGAAGCGGTTAAGGCCATCTGTTGCCGCAAAAGCTGCACGGGGATCGGCCAGTTCGTAAATACCGCTTGAGGGGTCCAGGTAAGCGCCGTCACCGTAAATCATTACTTCAAGCTCAATTCCAAGCCTGTTTTTTACCTGCGCCTGTAGTTGTTCGACCACTTTTTGCCCGTCACGGGGCGCAAGCTTGAGACGCTCTCCTGCTGACATATTGCTTCCCAGCAGGCCCCACTCTGAGCAGGCCTCACCCTCGTTGCAGATCTGATCCAGCGAAACGCAATTCTCAAACCTTCCGGCAACCTGTTCAAAAGTCTTGTTCCGCCGGTGAATTTCGGCAATTATAATGCCGTCCGGTTCGTATTCGATAGACTGCAGCGGGTTATTGGATAGGAATATTGTTGGCGCTGCCCCCTCCGAAGCGATAACCTCGCGGTACAGGCTGATATAGTCAACCCCGGTAAGTGGATGCTTAAAGCTGTGGCCTTTCAGATCATCTTCAGTAATTGGATCTTTGCCAAGGTTGGCGGCATACAGGGGCGCTATGACAATATTGCCAACTTCATCCGTCGGGAATGAAAATTGCACTACAACCCCGCCTTTCGGCACCGCCCGGGCAATTCCTTTCATGATCATAGAAAAACGGTTGCGGCTGGCGATCGGGAAAACCACTGCAACCCTTCCGTCTTCTTTGAGCTGCAGCTTTTCCCTTATTTCCCGGGCAATATGGTCAACGGTAACATAGTTATTCTGGGATCTGGCTACCACTGATTCTGTTACACAGACTACATCTCCGTCGGACAGCAGCCCGTCTTTGCTGCACCGCTCGAGCGATTCAAGCACTTTTTCCACGATATCCATCCCAGGTAATATAACGCCCATTTTAACGCCAAATGCCATCGGACCGACATAATCAGGTATTTTTATCAACTTGAAATACCTCCCCTTTCATTTAAATTTAATCTTGCCCTGCTAAACTGCTGCAGCGCCCGGTTATAATCAGCCCATGTATTAATGTTGATAAAGGCGCGCTGCTCGGGATCAAACCTGTTGAGCTCAGGCCTGTCGATGTACTTTACTTTTATCTTCGAATAAAAATCAATTATTTTATAATTTTCCTTTTCGATCTGCCGTTTAATTACCCCGATACAGCTGCGGCTGTAAATGGCATGCAGTGGTTGGTAATAATTCCCATTCCTCGGCACAACCGCGTCATGCCCTAGGGCAAACTCTTCCATGTAGCTGATCAGGCCGGTGTTCAGAAAAGGCATGTCGCAGGCCACAACAAACTGGTGCGGTAAAGAAGAAGCACTAAGGCCGGCATGAATACCCCGCAGGGGGCTTTTTGCCCGATCGGTGATCAAATCGCCGACTATTGTCACCGGCAAGTTTCCGAACAGTTCCGGTCGATCAGCCACGATGGTAATCCGGCTGAATACGCTTTGCAGTATATCTACCATTATTTCGACCAGGCTTCTGCCGTTAAAATCGAGAAGGGCTTTGGGTTGGCCGAGGCGCTTGCTGTCGCCCCCGGCTAATATTATCGCACCCTTTTCAGTTATAATCTCTGTCACGCCTTCTTTCAAGCGAATCCTCCCTGAAACAAGTTCACTGCGACATCATTTTAAGACGCTTTCTTTCACTGATCAGCACCATAATAATCCCCAGTTCGTAGAGAAAAAGCAACGGCAATGTCAACGCTACCTGCGATATTATATCCGGTGGCGTAATTATTGCTGAAATAACAAGCATCACCAGCAGGGCTATTTTACGGTTTCTTCTCAAAAAACCCGAGCTTAGCAGCCCCAGTTTACCGAGCGCCCAGGTTAAAAGCGGCAGCTGAAATGCCAGGCCAAACCCCAGATGAAAGGAAAAAACAAAAGCAATATACTCGCTGACCGTAAAACGCGGTTCCAGTTGATTAGCAGCAAATTGCAGGAAAAATTTTAATGCCATCGGGAAAACAACATAGTACGCAAATAGTACTCCGCTGCCAAAGAGAACCAATGTTCCAACCAACACGAGAAGAAAAAATGTTTTTTCCTGCCTGGTCAGCCCGGGAAAAATAAAAGCCAGGGCTTCGTAAATAATCACGGGCAAAGCAAGGATCAGACCGCTGGTAATCGACAGCCTCAGGTTTGACATAAAGGCTTCAGGAGGCGACAGGAAGATCAGCTGCAGATCGTCAAGCGGCCCGGTAAGAATACCGCGGATCAAAGTTATGTTGGAATAGCAGGCAATAGCGGCAACAAGCAAAGCGCCTGCTGATATAAACAGGCGCAGTCGCAATTCTGCAAGATGTTCGAGAACGGGCATCATGCCGTTTTTATTTTTGCTCACCTTTTACTTCTTAGGCTCGGAATTCCGGCCGGCCGACTGATCGGAACCGGCAGAGCCTTTCAGCCCTTCTTTCAGCTCTACCACGCTTTTACCGATTGCCTTCGCCAGTTCAGGCAGTTTTGAAGAGCCAAAAATCAAGAGGATCACCGCAAGAATTGCGATAATTTCCCATGGTCCGATTTTACCAAACATCGATAGTCCCCCCCTTAACAAATTGCTGTTTTTACTTTAAGCCAATAACGGATTCCCGTGCCGTCATATAATTAAACCGGCCTTTTTTCAACCTTTTTATCTTTATCGCTTTCATTGTCTTCCAGCGATATTGTATTTTTCAGCTCGCTGGTTGCTTTGCGAAACTCCCGCAAGCCGTTGCCGATCGACTTCCCCAGTTCCGGCAGCTTAGACGGCCCAAAAACAATCAGGGCAACCGCCAATATCAAAAGGATCTCCCACAGGCCGATTTTTCCGCCAATCATATGCTTCACCCCCGGGTGCTGCCGTAATAATAACAACTTGTTCCGGCTCACTGCCTAATATTATATATCAAAGCACGATAAATTACGATCTCAATTTTTTATGCGCTGATTCCTGCTGCTGCTCTCCCGGTCAGCCAGCCCTGTGACCGAAAAAAGTAACGGGGCCAGCAGGGTAACCCAAATACCGCCCAAAGCGTAGCGGATAAAACCAAGCGGCTTAATTGCCGAGGGTAAAAAACCGCCGAGGCCGGCGATAATCCCGAAAAGCACCGCCAACCCGATGATCGCCTTGATAATTTGCTTGGTAAGCGGAGCTTTGACTGTGGTCCTAATTTTCTCTTTCTCGAGGATATAGCCGAACGATGCACCCGCCATGTATCCCAGGACTTTAGGCGGGTCGGCACCCGGCAGGACTGCCAGAAGCACGACTGGAATTATAATTGATGCTGCCAGCAGAAAGGGCGTCGAAAATTTCTCAATCATCCCTTTTTCGTTGAGCATAGCACTCAGCAACATAAAAAGCAGCAAAAATGGTATCCCAAACGCTATCCCGCCAAGGATGTCCCCTAAAAAGTGATAACCGAGGACCATGCGCGACAGGCCGATCATTACTACCGCTGCGGCAGCCCAAATCCAGTAACCTCGCTTCTTCAGGCGCGCAGCCATGTACGGCCAGACAGTAACTGCTGAAAGAGTGTGGCCGCTTGGAAAAGCGTAGCTTTTCGGCGGGTGGGCTACCCCTTCAATCGCCGGACGCTCCAGCAGGGTTAAATCTTTGATCAGGTTGCTGTAAACCGCCGAGGACAACAGCATGAAAGCGCCCCAGAAGCCCAGGCTTTTGTTAACGCACCAAATTAAAATGCCAAAAAAGATCATGAAAAACTGATCATCTCCGATGAAGGTAACCGCCCTGAAAAACAGCTCGACCGGTTTGATGCGCCATTGCTGCAAATAAGCAATCAGCTCCAGGTTTCTGGTCTGCGGCCAGGCCATAACCAAAATGATGCCGGCAATTGCTGCCGCCGCCACTAAGAGCTCGATTACGAGCTTTTCCCGCTGCGGGTTTTCGGAGAAAAATGGTCTTTTTAATGCCGGTAATTCCATGTTTGAACCCCTTTCCGGATTAAAATAGTTGATGCATGTTGTTCACAGACCTTCTTCCAGGCTGTCCAGCAAACTTTTTGCCTGTTCATAAAACGTCCCGGGCACCATTACTTTTACTCCATAAGCCATACCGCCGATTACGCGCATCGCCCCGGCATAGGGACTGCTGTCTTCCCTGAAGACCGGGATGCCGTGCTCAGCCATCAGTCCGCTGAGGATCGCTGCTTCCGTGTCGCTCTCGGTTTCGATTAGCAATATCCATTCTTCCTGCATCCGGCGCTTTGCACCCCGATCCGGGCAGAGTCCTGCCTGCCATATTATTCTGCCCGCAGCGGCCGTAATCCTTCCGTCATCATCTGATTATACTGATCGCCGGATTAAGTTATTAAATTTTTATTAGAACCCTTATAAATATTTTAATGCCCTTTATAAAGGGAACACATATCCTGTCTTTTGCAGTTTAGTAGTTAGCACTACAGCGCAACATAGCATCACATCTCACCCAAAGCAAACTTTTGAAGCGTTTTTTTGCGGTGAGAATGGCAGGCAATCATGTTGTGCTTCAAATAATACGCGATATCACCTAAAGCTTTACGGTAAATGCGCTGATCTTTCGTTAAGGCTGCAGCAATCAAACTGTTAGCCGTCGGCATTGTTAATACAACCGTTTTTTAACAGTGTAATCTGAGCATCATGGTAAAAAGATGGGCCATCATCACAAAAAGCATGTGTCTGTACCAGGCCCGGTAAGAGCGGGTTTGGAAAATCCCTGCGTCTGACCCAGCAGTTTAAACCCCGCCGCTTTGTAGCAGGTGCCGCTAAACTTAGCTGTGCCGACGAAGGCTTCGACCATTAAGATGCGGCGGCCGTAAAGTTTAAACCGGTCTTCCGGCAGGCGTTTAATCGCTTGGCTCAGAACATGCGAGGCCAGATTAGGGATTTCAACCCAGGGTAGGGTTAGATAACGGTTGTTGCAGACTAGCCGGTTTAAATGCTTGCTTTTTAATAGATAATCCCAGCCGATATAGCGGCTGCGGACGCCTGCCCTTAAGGCGGCCCGGTTAAGGCTCAGTGCTGCTACAGGTTGGGTAGAGTGCATCGCCAGGCATTTTGTTCTGGGCCCATACATCTATCTTTTTATTCCCTCAGTAGTGGTAGCTGCGCACCAACCGGTCCCAGGTTTCTTCCTGCTCTGTTTTGTTGACAAGGTAAAGCTTAACGGGCACAATGTCTTTAATGTCAGCAATCAATGATCCTACCTGAAGCAGTTGAGCAGCAGGCACAAGGTTTAATTCCTTATCTGTTAGCATCAAGTTGGCTTATCAGTCAATTTGCTCCCTTGATACTAGGCTTGATACTAGGATAGATCGATTTGATTTAAATGTTCGGTACTAAATTACGCTGTAGTGCTAAGGATCCGGCTTTAACCACAGCATTGCCGGACAGACTGACCCACCGGCCGCATGTGTTTTTGTTTGAAGGAGAATCGTATCGCTTTCGCGAAAATCAAAACAAGGAAAAAGCAAAGTAGCAATATTTGGTAACCCGCCCCCTACCCCGGGGGTAGGGGGCGGGTTACCGCCTGAGCCTCACAGGGTATCAGGCAGGATATTTGACCGGATAAAGCTAAAGCTGTATTCAGATGATGGAGGGATTTGCAGATGACGGCTACTCAGTACCAGGTCTTGACCGGACCGGAGGGATACCTGCCACCGGCGGCGGCAACAATGGGGGTTGTGCTTCCCGAAAAAGGGGAGGCGCTGGTAGAAGGCAAGGTGGTTTCGGACGATGAAGCATTGCACAAAATTGCCGGGAAACTGCTGGAGGCCAAAAACCCCTTTTTTTTCCCTGGGCCGCTGTTGTTGTGGGCCTGGCGGGACGGCGTGGAGGAAAAAGCCAGGGCCATCAGGGAATTGGCTGAAGCAGTCGGTGCCAGGATTATTCCCATGCCTGACTACAGGCCAAAGTACCCGATGATTAATCCTGACGTGGAAATCAATCCTAATCACCCGAACCTGACCATCTGGCACAACAACATAGACACCTGTGTCTTTGTCGGGGTGCATTGCCATTATGCCAATGTAGCCCTGAAAATCATCCGCGGCGGTACCGATTGCTATACTATTGCGCTGTGCGGCGAAGCGGGCCATGAGGATGCCATGATTTCCCTTCGAGATGCCGGCCTGGAAAAGATTGAGAGGCTGACGGCTATTGTGCGTAAAAAGAAGCGGCAACTGGCGGGAGGTAAGTAAGATGCAACAGGTAGTTTCTCCGGAGCACTTATTATTTGAGGCCGGGCGAGAGCAGATGTTTATCACCGGAAGCGAGGCGGTACGGGAGGCCATTAAGCGTGCCAACGTGGACATGGCAATTTCCTACCCGATTACGCCGCAGTCGGAAAGCATGCACCTGGTGGGGGATATTTATAAGGAAGGTTTTCTGAAGGATTATTTTCGCGGCGAGAACGAGTTCGCCGTAATGGCAGCTGTAGCCGGCGCCTCCATGGGAGGGGTTCGCGTCTTTACTGCTACCGGCGGTCCCGGCACGCTGCGAGCTTTTGAAATGTTCCCAACCTGGGCGGGTTCCAGGTTGCCGATTGTCTGCGCCTTTATGACCAGGGGCGTCAATTCTCCTCTCAGCATCCAGCCTGACACGATTGAGATGGCGCATATGCTTGATACCGGTATTATTATGCTTCATGCCGAAAATGCCCAGGATCTTTATGACATGCTGCTGAAAGCTTACTGCATTGCCGAGAAAACGGATGTGCATATCCCGGTGGGAGTCTTTGCCGACGGCTTTTTTGTCACTCATACCAGAGAAAATGTGGAGGTGGCGCCGGCCGGCATGAAGCTGCCTCCCTACAACCCGTATAGTGCTCCCGTACCGGTAATGGACATGGAAAATGTGCCTTTCCGGCAAATGCGTGACCCGTTTGTCATGAAAAGCAACTTTATCAGTTACGCCGCCCACGCCTCCTGGCAGCAGGAAATACTGGCGGCAGCTGAGCGCTCCCGTAAGTATCTGGCGAAATATCTGGGTGGGCTGATTGACGTGGAGGACGGTGACGTTCAGGTATTGATCGTTGCCTCAGGTACCGCGGTCTCGATCAGCCGGGAAGCGATCCGGCTGGCCGCCAGGGAAGGAATGCGCGCAGGGTTGGTGAAAGTCAAAAGCCTGCGGCCTTTCCCGGAGGAAGAAATCAGGCTGGCTGCCAAAGGCGTCAAGGCGGTCATTGTGCCGGAGTTTAACCGCGTAGGCTGGCTGAGCCGGGAGATTAAGGCGGTCATCACAGACAATTCGAAAGTAGTGGGCGGTCCGCGCGTTTTCGGCGGTATGACCATGCCTGCAGAGCTGATCGTTGCTGAAATCAGGAGGTGCTATGCATGACGACGGGCTTGTTTAAAATATCGCCTGGCTTTGAAGAGGTAATGCCTGCCGAGTACCGGGAATTGATTGAGCAGGGGCCTTACGGCAAGGGGGTAGGTGTTGTTGACCTGGGCACCTTCAAGGAATTGCTGGAGGAGCACCCGCTGTGTGCCGGCTGCGGCCTGGCGCTGAGCCTGCGCTTGTTTCTGGCCTCCCTGCCGGCTCCCCAGGATACGGTTATCGTTGGTTCAACCGGCTGCAGTGCCTTGGCCTTTCCGCAGGTGGCCGTACACAATATCCATTCCCTGTTCGGCAATCAGAACGCCGTGGCCTCCGGCCTGAAACGGGCGCTTAAGCTGCGTTTCCCTGACAAGGTCAAGGATGTGGTGGTTATTGCCGGAGATGGTGCCACCGCTGATATCGGCCTCGATATGGTGATGCATTCCTGGTTCAGGCGGGAAAACATTACCACGGTGATGCTGGATAATGAAGCTTACGCCAACACCGGCGGGCAGGAGAGCGGGATGTCGCCGGAGGGGGCGGTGCTATACATGGCTCCCAAGGGCAAAAAGTTCCCCAAGATCTCGATGCCGGAGATTGCGAGAGAAGCAGGTTGTGCCTATGTGGCTTCCTGTACGCCGGCAAACGCCAAGCGACTGGAAAAAATGTTGCACAGGGCTATTTTGGTGGCCAGGGAGATCGGACCGACTTACGTGCAGATCTTTGCCCCGTGTCCGACAAATTTTAAGTATAAGCCGAACGAAACGGTGACAAGACTGAAAAAACAAGAAAAAGACGGCACCTTCCAGCCCAGGGAATATATCAGTGCGGAAGCACAGGAACTGCTTAACAAGTTGGAGGGAGGGTTAAGCCATGAGTGAGAAAAAAATCAATATCCGCATGTCCGGCCTGGGAGGGCAGGGCGTGGTGACTGCAGCGCATATTTTGGGCGCCGCAGCTACCAGGGACGGCCTGATCAGCACAGTCAATCCCTTCTTTGGAGCTGAAAAGCGCCTTGCTCCTGCGGAAAGCTACGTGCGCATTTCTAACCGTCCTATTTATGAACGCGGGGAGATTTTAAACCCCAATATTATCATGATATTTCATCCGCATGTTATTACCATGGGTAAGTGCTATACGATGCCTTTCTTTGACGGGCTTGAGCAGGAAGGAATTTTGCTGATTAATGCCGAACAGCCATTAAGCCTGAGCAGTAAAGAACTGGCGAAGCTTGCCGGCTTAAAGGCCAGCATCTATTACCTGCCTGCCACCCGGGTGGCCCTAGAAACAGGCAGAACGGAACTGGCAACCAACATGGCCATGCTGGGCGGACTACTGGGTGTGACAGAACTTGTTTCCCGGGAAGCGCTGCGCGAATCCCTGGCTGAGCGGTTCGGCGGCGGCAAGTTCGTGGCCTCCGGGACGACGGCGGCTCTAGATGATATTTTGAAGAGTAAATTTGCCCAGTTGGAGCAATTGCTGGAGAAAAACATGGAAGTCGTGGAAAGCTGCCGCAAGTCTGTACGGGAATACCGGGTTTCCGGCGCGGTCAGCGCCTGAGGGAGGCTGGAACTATGTATGTATCGGTAAAGCTGGCGGAAGAAAAGTGCAACGGCTGCCGGATGTGTGTTTTTACCTGCCCGGACCCCAACGTGTTTACCTACTTTAAGGACAGAAAAAAAATTGCGGTCAATGACGCGCGCTGCAAGGGATGCGGATTGTGCGTGGTCGCCTGTCCCAAGGAAGCCTTAAGCGTATCAGCCGGCTAACGGGCCGGCTGGTTTGAGAAAGAAGGATGCTGTTTGCCTGCTGGCGGGGCTTTTTTCAGGGGGTGCCGGGCGGTTCTGCTGACAAAGCACGGGAAAGAAAAGGTCAGCAGACCTCTCTTTGAAATGGCGGCAAGCTGCCGGGTTATTGTGGGGTCAGCCTTCGGCACTGACCTGTTTTGCAAGTTTACTTAGGGAGCGAGGACGGCGGGAACGCAACCGGAGACGACCCGCCTAAAACCTGACTTTTGCAGTTTAGTAGTTAGGAAAGGCCGCTTAACCCTGATGCAGTATGGGTTGAGCGGCCTATTAATTTTACAGCAAGCTGTTGCTTTTTTAAGCTTTTTTTGTTTTGCCCAGATTTTTTTTGGTTTCCCCTAATTTTAAGCTTACGGCTTAAGTCTGCCCCAAGCTGTTCACAGGCAGAGCGCGTAACCTCATCTGTATGATTGAAAACAAACCGGTTTTGCTCAAGTAGGCTACCCGAAGCCTTGTTCAAACTTTCAACGATCTTAGGAATTGAAAGCTTGCTACCGAGGCTTAACGCTAGCAGGCGGACAATCACCAGGGCGACAAAGCAGATTAAGAAGTGAACACTGATATGATCCTGGCGGGAAAGATAAACAGGGCCATATTATTCTGCCCGCAGCGGCCGTAATTTTCCCGTCATTATCTGATTATACTGATCGCCTGATTAAGATATTAAATTTTTATTAAAACCCTTATAAATATTTTAATGCCCTTTACAAAGGGGATACATATCATTAGTATTAACATATACTTAATTACAACGAGCCTATAAATAATTGCTAGAGCAGTATTTGTTTGTATGCCCTGCTGTTCTTTTTATGAAAGCACATAGAGAGGGGTGGTGCCTGAAAGGGTTATTGCGGCCGATTTATTGGGTTCATAAAAACAAGGGGGTTCTGAAATTGAAAAAGCTTATTTTTTTGCTGCTGGTTTTCTGTTTGTCAGCGTTACTGGTCAGCGGCTGCGGCACCGGCAGCACTGACGACGCAGGAACCGGCGAAGAGATGGTTTTGACCTATAACGTGGGCACCGAACCGGAAACAATGGATCCGCACCTTTCCACCGGTTTGCCCGAAGCAACGATCATGCTGCAAATTTATGAAGGGCTAACCAGGCTGAACGAAGAAAGCCTGCCTGTACTGGCGCTTGCGGAATCCGTGGACATGAGCGAAGACGGCACCATGTATACTTTCACCCTGCGCGACGGTTTGGTCTGGTCAAACGGGGAATCGCTTACGGCAACGGACTTTGAGCTCTCCTGGAAGCGTGCCCTCGATCCTGAACTGGCCGCGGATTACGCCTATATGCTCTATTATATTAAGGGAGCAGAGGCATTCAACAACGGTGAGGGAACAGCCGATGACGTGATGGTTGAAGCGCTCGATGAAAAAACACTCCAGGTAACCCTGGAAGCTCCAACCCCGTTTTTCCTCTCCCTTTGCGCCTTTAAAACCTATTACCCGCTGTACCAGCCGGCAATGGAAGCCGATCCGGAAGGATGGCATACCAGCGCCGATACGATTATTGGCAACGGCCCATTTAAAATGGTCAGCTGGGCCCAGGGCAAGATGGAATTCGTGCCGAACGAAAACTACTATGACGCCGGCGCGGTTGTTTTGGACCGCCTATTTTTTACTATGATCGAAAACGAGAGCACCGAGTTGACAATGTATGAAACAGGCGAGATCGATGTTACCCATACGGTCCCAGGCCCGGAAATTCCCAGGCTGAAGGAAACCGGTGAGCTCCACATTTTCCCTGAATTTGGCACCTACTACTATATTTTCCAGACCGAGAAGCCGCCCCTGGATGATATAAATGTCCGCAAAGCGCTTACTTTTGCCATCGACCGTGAAGCGATTGTAAACAATGTAACCCAGGGGGGCCAGCTACCTGCATACGCTTTTGTGCCCAGCGGGATCTCCGAATTTGATGGCAGCGATTTCCGTGACAACGGCGGCGACTACTTCGCCTACGACCCGCAATTGGCGCAGCAGCTTCTGGCTGACGCCGGCTACCCGGGAGGGGCGGGGTTCCCCTCAATCGAGATTCTCTATAACACTTCCGAAATGCACAAAATGATTGCTGAAGCAATCCAGGAAATGTGGAAACAGAACCTCGGTATTGAGAACGTGACCCTGACCAACCAGGAGTGGGGCGTTTACCTGAACACCCGTGATGAAGGTGGCTTCCAGATTTCCCGCGCCGGCTGGATTGGCGACTACCTGGACCCGTATACCTTCCTTGATATGTGGGTTACTGACGGCGGCAACAATAACTCACGTTTTAGCAATGCCGATTACGACAGGCTGTTAACCGATGTCAGGATGGTTGATGACGAAGCGCAGCGCATGGAAATGATGCACCAGCTGGAGGGCATCCTGATGGAAGAGATGCCGATCTGCCCGATTTATTTCTACACACTGCCGATGATGATTAAGGATCACGTCAAAGGCTATACGAAGGCTGCGGTCAGCGGTATTGACTTCAAAGCTGCATATATTGAAAAGTAAGCTCAGGTTTATAGCGTGATCGCCAAGGTATACCGGGGGGCTCTTCCAATCCGCCGGTATACCTCTTATTTGAGGATGGAGGTGCCTCCCCCGATGCTCGGCTACCTGCTAAAGCGCATATTTTCAACACTCCTGGCGGTATGGATTGTTATAACAATAACTTTTATCTTTATGCACGCCATCCCCGGCGGCCCATTTCAGCGGGAAAAGGTAATCCCGGAAGCGATCAGGGCTAATATTGAAGCCCGCTACAAGCTTGACCAGCCGCTGCACATCCAGTATATCGATTACCTAGGCAACGTGGCCCGCGGGGACCTGGGCCCTTCCTTTAAATACCGCGGCCAGACGGTGAACGGGATCATCGCCGAACGGTTTCCGGTATCATTCCAATTGGGGCTCCTCACATTCTCTGTCGCCATTATCGCCGGTATTGGGGCCGGAATCGTGGCTTCCCTCTACCAGGGGCGCCTGCCTGACTATATAACGATGTTTTTCAGCACCATCGGCATATCGGTTCCGAGCTTTATCCTTGGCACTTTGTTAATGTACTTCCTTGCTTTTAAGTGGGGGCTTCTGCCGGCCGCAATGTGGGGCACGCCGCAGCATATGATCATGCCGGCTATCGCCCTTGCCGGGCTACCCACAGCGTTTATCGCCCGGTTAACCCGTTCCAGCATGCTAGATGTTTTGAACCAGGATTACATGCGAACCGCCGTGGCCAAAGGGCTGCCCCGCTGGAGAATCATTTGGGTCCACGCAATCAAAAATGCAGTCATTCCGGTGATTACTTATGCCGGACCTTTGCTGGCTTATGTTTTGACAGGGAGCTTTATCGTAGAGAACATCTATGCCATCCCCGGGCTGGGCAAACACTTTGTTACCAGTATCTATAACCGTGATTATACTGTAATTCTCGGTTTGACTATTTTCTACAGCACAATATTGATCGTTTTGAATATGCTGGTTGACCTGGCTTACACACTGGTCGATCCCCGGATCAAACTGATCGGCAAGGAGGAGTGAGGCATGCAAATTTCAACAGGATTATTCGCACCGCTGAAGGAAAAACCGTCCCAACAGGAGATAGTCAGGCCAAGCATTACCTACTGGCAGGATGCCTGGCGCCGCCTTAAGATAAACCCGGTGGCGATGGTCAGCCTTTTATTTATCATACTGCTGCTTGTGGTTGCCATAATAGGCCCTTATTTTTCCGCTTATTCCTATTCGGACCAGGATTTCGACCACCGAAACGAAGCCCCAAGCAGGTTGCATCCCTTCGGAACCGATACCCTGGGGCGCGATCAGCTGGTCAGGGTGATGCACGGCGCCCGCATCTCACTGGCAGTCGGGTTTGTAGCAGCCATAACCACCTTTTTTATCGGCGTAGTTTACGGTGGGATAGCCGGCTACCTCGGTGGAAAAGTGGACAATATCATGATGCGGATCGTTGATATTCTCTACAGCATCCCTTTCCTGCTCTGGGTGATTATGCTGATGGTTCTTTTCAGGGAAATCTTTCCCGCAACCGGTGGCGGCGCCGGTCTCTACAGTATTTTTCTTGCCCTGGGGCTGGTTTTTTGGCTGCCGATGGCCAGGATCGTGCGGGGGCAGATCTTAAGCCTGAAAGAGCAGGAATTCGCCCTTGCCGCCCAGACAATTGGCGCCCCGAAGGGTAAAATTCTTTTCCGGCATTTGATCCCCAATGCCATGGGACCGATCATCGTAACAGCAACTCTCTCCATACCGGAAGCGATTTTTACCGAAGCCTTCCTGAGCTTTATCGGTTTGGGGGTTTCAGCGCCGCGGGCCAGCTGGGGGATGTTATCATCGGATGCCCTGACATCGCTCAGGTCATTTCCCCATCTTCTGCTGTTTCCGGCCCTGGCTATCTGCCTGACACTACTGGCCTTCAATTTTCTTGGCGACGGCCTGCGAGATGCTCTTGACCCACGCATGCGCAAATAGGGGGGGGGAATAATGAACAACACTTTACTGACAGTAAATAATTTGCATGTCGAATTTAAGACATACGCCGGAATAGTAAAAGCCGTTCGGGGAGTCAGTTTTGAGGTAAAAACCGGCGAAGCACTTGCTATTGTCGGCGAGTCAGGCTGCGGCAAAAGCGTGACTGCCCAGTCAATCATGCGTTTAGTTCCCGAACCTCCCGGTCATATAACCGACGGTTCAATCTCTTTCAACGGTCAAGAAATTTTAAATCTGTCCGAAAGGCAAATGCGAACAATCAGGGGCAATACGATCAGCATGGTATTCCAGGACCCGATGACTTCCCTGAACCCGGTTCTCAGCGTGCGGACACAAATTAACGAATGCTTGCGCCAGCATAAGTCAGTCAGTGCAAAAGAATCATACTTCCGCGCAGTAGAGCTTTTAAAGCTTGTCGGTATCCCGGCCCCGGAAGCCCGTCTGAAGCAGTACCCGCACGAACTCAGCGGCGGTTTGCGTCAAAGGGTAATGATAGCGATGGCCCTGGCCTGCAACCCGCAGCTGTTAATCGCAGATGAACCGACAACCGCCCTTGATGTTACAATCCAGGCCCAAATCCTGGAGCTGATCAAAAAGATCAAAGATCAACTGCAAATGTCGCTGATCCTGATCACCCACGATCTCGGAGTGGTTGCCGGGCTTGCCGACCGTGTACTGGTCATCTACGCCGGCCAGGTTATTGAAACCGGGACGGCAGACGAGGTTTTGAAAAACCCTCAGCATCCTTACACCTGGGGGCTGCTGCGTTCACTGCCACGGGTTGACATAAAAAAGAAAATGAAGCTGCAGCCAATTTGGGGGCAACCACCGGATCTTCTGCAGCAATTTAACTGCTGCCCTTTTATGCCCCGGTGCGATTACGCTATGGAAATATGCGCCCGGGAAATGCCTGAAGCGTTTGGCCCCAACCTGGTACGCTGCTGGCTGGAACACCCGCAAGCCCCGAGAACTAGGACTACCGGCAGGGAGGCAAAATAATAGTGAACACAAACCCGGCAGTGGAACCGATCGTTGAAGCCAGGAACCTGAAAAAACATTTTATTAAAATCTCCGGCCTGGTTAGCAGCCAAGTGATCGTAAAAGCGGTAGATGGAGTTTCTT
This sequence comes from uncultured Syntrophomonadaceae bacterium, assembly GCA_964389365.1. Classification (GTDB taxonomy): domain Bacteria; phylum Bacillota; class Dethiobacteria; order DTU022; family DTU022; genus UBA993. The sequence goes on along the minus strand of CAYMDO010000006.1, from coordinate 53,254 downwards.
TTTCAATTAACCCGGGGGAAACCCTGGGGCTGGTCGGCGAAAGCGGATGCGGCAAAACAACCGTCGGCCGGACTTTGATAGGCCTTTACCGGCCAACCTCAGGCGAAATATTCTATAAGGGCGAAAACCTTTTCCAGGCAAAGAAGAGCAATAAAATACTTTACCGAAGAGAAATGCAGATGATTTTCCAGGATCCGTACTCTTCTTTAAACCCGAGGATGACAGTGGGCGACATCGTCGGAGAACCGCTGGATATCCACAGCCTGGCAGGCAGTGACGGGGAAAGAAAAGAGAGGGTTCAGCAGCTGCTCGACCTGGTCGGCCTTAACCCGGAACATGTGAACCGTTACCCCCATGAGTTCAGCGGCGGGCAGCGGCAGCGTATCGGCATCGCCAGGGCTCTTGCCGTGGAACCGGAGCTGATCGTCTGCGATGAGCCGATCTCAGCGGTCGATGTCTCAATACAGGCCCAAATTGTCAACATGCTGGAGGACCTGCAGAAAGAGCTTAACCTGACTTACCTGGTGATCGCCCACGATCTTTCAATGATTCGCTATATTTCCGACCGGGTAGCTGTTATGTACTTAGGCAAAATAGTTGAAATGATCGCCAGCGAGGATCTTTACACCACGCCCCATCATCCTTATACGAAAGCACTTACCTCTGCCGTGCCAATTGCCGATCCGACAGTTGAACGGCAGCGTAAGAGGATTATCCTGGAAGGCGATGTTCCGAGCCCCATCAACCCGCCAAGCGGATGTTATTTTCACACGCGCTGCAATAAGGTGCTGCCGATCTGCCGGGAAACCGAGCCGGGCGAAACCAAAACCGGCACAAACCAGTGGGTTGCCTGCCACAACCCGGACTAGGCAAGAAGAAATTTGCTGCATTTACATTTGGGCAACACATTAAAGCCCAAAAACCGGCCGATTCCGGGTACCGCGTTTATACTCCCCTGCGCCATCACCGCGATACTACTGATCCGGTAATATCATTCGCGGTATAATCGTCAGAAGTGACAGAAGGTATAAGCATATGCCAATTGGTCTGCCGGCAATAAAAAAAATGGGGCGCTTTTTCAATATCGACCAGGTTGGAGTTGCTTCCGCCGAACCGCTCGAATCAATGCGCCACCCTCTGGAAAAAAGGATCAGGGAAGGCCGCCTGACTCCTTTTGAAGAACATAACCCTGCGCTTCGGCTTTCACCCGCCCGGCTGCTGCCCGGCTGTTGCACGATAATAAACCTGGCGATCCCCTATAACAGGCCAGCTCCCTTCCCCACCCCTGCCGGGGAAGGGCCGAAGGGTTTTGTTTCCCGCTGCGCCAGGTCGGTTGACTATCACCTGGTTGTTGAAGAAAAAGCATCTCTGCTGGCAGGCAAAATCAGGGAGGTTTCCGACACACCTGTCAGGCACCTGATCTTAACTGACCGGAGCCCTCTCCTGGAGCGGGAACTGGCGCGCAAAAGCGGCCTGGGGGTAACCGGTGAAAACTGCTGCCTTATCAACCCCCTTTACGGTTCTTACGTTGCCCTCGGCACTATACTGCTTGACATAACAATCGAACCGGATCAAGATACCGGTGAAGATTGCCTTAAATGCGGTAAATGCCGGGAAGCCTGCCCCACCGGCGCGCTGACCGAACCTTATACCCTAAACCCTGATCGGTGCCTCTCCTACCAGAGCCAGGTATCCGGGATTTTCCCTTCTAAATGGCGCACCAGTCTCGGTAACAGGCTTTACGGCTGTGATCTTTGCCAGGAAGCATGCCCGCTTAACCGGAAGGCTGCCGTTTCTCCGCTCGCGGAATTCAGCCGTGAATTATTCCCTGCTGAACCGGAACTATTTGCGCTGCTAAAAATGACGCGTCGCGAATTTGATACAACAATCAGGCTTACTGCCGCCGGGTGGAGAGGCAAGACTACACTGCAGAGAAATGCTGTTATCGCCCTCGGCAACAGCAAAGCCGGGAATGCAGTAAAACCGCTGGCCCGGACCCTTGAAAACGACCCGCGCCGGTTGATCCGGCTTCACGCAGCCTGGGCTTTGGGGCAACTTGGCGGCAGGCAGGCAGCATTTGCCCTTGGCAAATGCTCTGAACGGGACCCGGAAGAAAGCGTGCGCCGGGAAGCGCTAATTGCCCTCGGAGAAATCAGCAGTTGAGCTGCTGATAAGAGCTGAAGCCAACCCCGGCAAAGCGCTCTTTCCTGACTAACATGATACCTGCATGAGGCAAATACACTGCAGCAAACATTATTTTTTTAGTCCAGCCAGAATTGTGCCTACAGCAATCGCAATAACAGCCAGGCCTCCGACGGCTGCCGGCATTAATACCCTGATCAGCTGTCCGTCCTGCTGCATCGCCCAACATTGTGTTTCATTAACCCAACCGTGTTCAAAAACCACCGGCAGGCTGAGGAACAGAAGGAGGGCAGCCAGAATTACCGGAAGCCACCTGAACCTTCCCAAATCACCAGAGCCCTCCAGGCCGAGAAAAGCAGAAAAGAACGCTGACAGCTGTCCGCACTGCAGGTCGTAAAGCGCTGCAAAAAGGATAATCAGGCCGAGCGATAAAATCAGCAAATGACTCATTCCATAATAACTCAATACCAACAGTAAAATCAGCCAGCCCGCCAGATCAGCGGCAATAAAAATCGCAACAGCTCCCGGCTTCATATCTCTCAGTTCAAATCACCAACCTTTTTCTAGATCATACGGGCAGGAAAATATTCTTTTGCCACTAATAATGATATTATACTAAATAAACGATCCAGGGGAGGCTGAGGCGATGAACAACTCAATACGCCTGGCAGTGGCCCGGGGAATTCCGGTAGAAATCCATTTTAGCTGGCTGCTGATCTTTTTTCTCTTCAGTTTAACCCTGGCCCAGGGTTACTTCCCCACTGTTGCCGTTAACTATGAACCATCTGTATACTGGGCGGCCGGCATATTAACCACGTTGGTCCTCTTGGCCTCAGTTTTACTGCATGAATTCGGGCACTCGCTGGTAGCAGTCAGGGAGGGTATCCCGATAAAAAAAATTACCCTTTTTATCTTTGGCGGTATAGCGCAAATGGAAGCCGAACCGGCTGATCCTGTTGCCGAGCTGAAGGTTACGGCCGCCGGACCGCTTACCAGCCTGATTATCGCTTTGCTATCTGGCAGCATCTATTACCTGGTTTTAACCCCGGGCCTGATCGTTAGCGAAGCTCTCTACTTCATTGCCCGCCTGAACCTGATCATGGCTCTGTTTAACCTGATTCCGGCCTTTCCCCTTGACGGCGGCAGAATTTTCCGCGCCATCGTCTGGCTGTTTGGCAAAAATATGCTTAAAGCCACGCGTATTGCAGTCGGGCTTGGAACACTGTTGTCCTACCTTGCTATGGGCTTGGGGTTTTTACAGATTTTTATCCGGGGTGATTTATGGGGGCTCTGGTTAATTTTTCTCGGCTGGATGATCAATCAGGCCGGTCAATCAAGCTACTCGCAGCTGATCCTTAAAGAAACATTCTCCGGAATAATAATTGCCGATCTGATGAGCACAAATCTTGCCGCTGTTTCCCCGGACGACACCCTTGATGATCTGGCCGAATGTTTCCTGCAACACAAATATGGCGCTTTTCCGGTAGTTTACGGGTCTACAACACACGGCCTGGTATCGCTGCAGAGCATGAAAAAAGTGCCTCGCGAAGACTGGCCACGAACAAAGGTCTCGAGAATCCTTACCCCGTTAAGGGAAGTTATGGTGTTGAAGCCGGAAAACGATGCTGCTGAAGTAATGGAGAAGATGGCTGCCCAGAATACCGGCAGGGCACTGGTCATGAAAAACGGCGACCTGGTCGGCCTGCTCAGCCGTACTGACATGATGCGCTTCATGCAGATGCAAATGGTCCTGCGGGAAGAATAGGGTTATTCGCCGGGGTTACGGGAAATGCTCAGTATTACGGAAAACCCCGCATTTAATATCAGCCGGCGGGCACGGTTAGCGCTGCAGGTTTACCAGCTGGGCCCGGTCATTAAAAAAGGTGCGGCAGCCAAGATGGATTACCAGAAAGACAGCCAGCGACACGCTGCCTGTAATCCCCATCATGATTACAATTTGATACTTAATGGCCTCGATGGCCGTGGAGCCGGCCAGAATCTGCCCGGTCATCATTCCGGGGATGAAAACAAGGCCCATCCCGAGCATTGAATTGATCGTCGGGATGATTGCCGCACTGAAAGTTTCACCCAGGAGATCCCTGACTGCCATCTGTGGGGATGCGCCAAGCATCAGCGCTTCCTCAATCCTTGCCCGGCCGCTTTTAAAACCCTGAATCAGTCTCTCCACCCCCAGTGTAATACCGGTCATGGAATTACCGACTGTCATCCCGGCAATCGGTATAAAGTAGCGCGGCTCATACCAGGGGTTGGCGGCAATAACAACCAGCATAAAATAAGCAAGCGGCACCGAGGTGCCGAGAAAAATCGAGATAACTACCACCCTTTTCAGCTGTTGAGAAATTTCCCCTTTTGAATGGCTGATAATCGTAAAAATTGCGAAGCCCTGCATAACAAGAAAAATCAGCACGGTCACAAGGGGGTTGCGCTGCCCGAAAACCAGGTCAAGAAGATAACCGGCGAGCACCAGCTGGACGGTCATCCGGGCTGTGGCGATGATGTAGTTTTTACTGCGCCTGAGACGGAGCAGGAAGGACATAACAACCAACAGGACAAGAAAAAGATATGAAGCAACCAGGCGCCACATTTCGATTGTAAGCTGTTCAGGCATAAAGATCATTTCCTTTCACAGCAGGTTTCCAAATCTTACCGACTTTACCGCCTTCCAGTATAATTACCGTGCCGCTCCTGGCCTCAACCAAATATAACGCATGGGAAACCATCACCAATGACCTGCCTGCTTCACTTGCCCATTCAGTCAGGCAGTCTAGAACTGCGGTTGCATTTGCTTCGTCCAGGGCAGCTGTTGGTTCATCCAGAAGAAGGGTTTCCGGTTCAAGCAGTAACGCCCTGGCCAGGGCGAGCCGCTGTTTTTCACCGCCCGAAAAATTAAGGGTATCATGCCGGGGATCCGGGGGCAGGCCAAATCTCACGAGCAACTTCCTGATCATGTCCTGCCCGGGCGGTTCTTTACGGTTGTAATAAAAAGCCTGCCGGATATTATCCTCGATATTCCCGGGAAAGATATAAGGGGCCTGGGGGACCATCACTATACGGCGGCGCAGGGTTACCGGGTCAAGGGCTTTGATGTTGGTGCCATGATAATAAATATCGCCCTGCTCGCAGCTGATCAAATTATTAAGTAGCCTGAGGAAAGTAGTTTTACCGCTGCCGCTTTTTCCGGTAACTGTAAATATTGCCCCCCCAGGAATTACCAGCTCATCTACCTGCAGGATATTACCGTACTTTACATTTTGCAGGCTGAATATTTCTTGCATCTTGGCACCTCAACCGTAATGTGGCCTTAAATAGCGACGATCTTTCCTGCAGCAATATAACCCTTAACCGAATTTCCCGGAAGGCGTCAGCCTGGAATGCCTGCAGACTGATAACGTCATCTGCGGCTTCACGGCTGCCCGGAGATAGGGTTATTGATTATAAGCCTGGTAGGCGCCAAACACCCCGGATATACCGCCTGCCCAATTTATCAGCAGCTCATCGCCCATAAACGGGGCAACCAGCTGAAGGGAGAGAGGCAGCCCGTTACCGGCTCTGCCGGAAGGTACCGATATTGTCGGGAGCCCGCTGTTTGTCCAGGGCAGGTTCATGGCCGGGTTTCCGGTGGCACCAATCCCCTCCGGAGCAGCACCGATCGCCGACGGGGTTACCCAGAGATCAATTTTTGCATCGCGCATTTTTATCTCCAGCGTGTCCCTCAAAACCTTTTGCATGCGCCGTGCTTCTATCAGGTCAGCTTTCGAAACCGCCTGTCCTTCCCTGATGATTTCTGCTGTCCCCGGGCGGTACAGCGCGGCATTGCCGGCGAATAAATCACGGTGTTCCATCGCCATTTCTGCTGCAACCAGCTTGCGGTGCCAGGAGGCAATATTATCTATGTCATCCAGGGCCAAAACTTCCTTAACCTTGTAACCGCTGCCCTGCAGCTGATCAAGCTGCTTGTAGAAGCATGACAAAGCTTCCGGTTCAGTTTGCCCGAGGTACTTTCCTTTGGGAACACCGAGCACCGGAAGGTAATTGACGCTGATTTCCTTCCAGTTATAGCAGAGAACTGCGGCAGCCAGAAGCATCCCCGGGATATCCTGCGTAAAACAGCCTGCATGATCGGCTGAACGTGAAAAATGTATAACCCCCGCAGCTGGAACCCTGCCGTAACTCGGCTTAAAACCGATCACCCCGCAGAAAGCGGCAGGCCTGTTGATTGAACCGATAGTCTGGGTTCCGAGGGCGAGCGGGCATAGCCCTGCGGCAACCGCTGCAGCGGAACCGCTGCTTGAACCCCCGGGAGTGTGCCCTAAGTTGTGGGGGTTGCGGGTCGGGCCGGGTTCGAAATAGGCAAATTCGGTAGTTACGGTCTTACCGAGGATCAATGCCCCCGCCTGGCGCAATAACAGCACCGATTCCGCCTCAGGCCCGGCTAACAAGCCCGGGTCAAGCCTGGAACCGGCACGGGTTGGGAATCCACCGACATGGTAAATATCCTTGACCCCAACCGGTACCCCGAACAGGGGCGGCCTCCTTCGTGATTCGGGAAAAGTAGCCAGGAGCAGGTCGGCTTCAGCCAGTAGGCGACCGCGGCGATCCTGCTCCGGGATAAATGCTTCGATTTTTTGATCTGTCTCATCAATTCTAGCGAGGAGATCATTTAAATATTTTTTCAGGCTTAGCGCGCCGCTTCTTAAGCCTGCAGCCAGCGGGGCCAGGGGGGCAGGGCGAAGATACATTAGGGAGTCCTCCTTTCCAAACTATCCAACCTGATCGGTCAGGGTTTTCAGATAAGCTTTCAGCCGGGGAGCAAGATCATCCCTGCGCAGGGCATATTCCAGTGTCGCTTCGATGTAACCAAGCCGGTCTCCGACATCGTAACGCCGCCCTTCAAAACTGTAAGCCCAGACGGGCTGCTGCTGAGCCAGCAGGTTCAGGGCATCGGTCAGCTGCAATTCACCTCCCGCGCCCGGCGGGGTTACGGCCAAAACCTCGAATATCGCCGGGTCAATAATATAACGGCCCAGGACCGCTAAATCAGATTTTGCCTCTGACGGTTCCGGTTTTTCAACCAGGCTGCGCACCCGCACGACTTTTTCGCCATAGTCATCGGCATCCACCGCTCCATATTTCCGGATGTTGTCAAGTCCAACTCTCTGGCAACCGAGTACCGTCCCGCTTTTGCGGTTATAGATATCGGCCAGCTGGCCGATAACCGGCACTGTGGCGTGCACAATATCATCGCCGAGCAAAACTGCAAAAGGCTCATTGCCCACGAAGCTGCGGGCGCAGGCTACCGCATGCCCGAGGCCAAGCGCTTCTTTTTGCCGGACATAAAAAATATCAGCCAGGTTACTGATTCTCTGCATCTCGGCAAGTTCATTGCTTTTCCCTTTTTCTTCAAGCAGGTTCTCCAGCTCAATGCTTTTGTCAAAATGATCCTCGATGGCCCGTTTGCTGCGCCCGGTAATAATCAGAATTTCGGTGATACCGGCATTCACTGCTTCTTCAACCACATACTGGATAGCCGGGACATCAACTATCGGCAGCATCTCTTTCGGCTGAACTTTGGTAGCCGGTAAAAACCTGGTTCCCATGCCGGCAGCCGGGATAACCGCTTTTTTAACCTGCAATGATAACCACACCCCCTTGCTCTGTAGATGCTTTAAGCAACCTTTTACCTGAGGCTAATTTCTACACGGGCGCCGCGATTCCCTCCCCCTGCGGGAAATGATAAAACATCATGCGCCGTGGCAGCAGCTTCGCTCACCTATGTATTAAAATTAACTGAGATTTGAGAGATCTGTTGCCGCTATGTTATAATTGAGTAAATTCTTATAAGGGCGGGTCCTGTTGAGAATACTGGCCGAAAAACTGGCAGTGATACTGACTGCCGAAAAAGATTTGCGCAAACCTGAAGAACGCTACCGGGTTGGCCTGATCGAGAGCTGGCTGAGCATCATTGGTAATACGCTGATTGCCCTGGTAAAAGCTGCTTTCGGGTTGCACACGAACAGCATTGCCCTGATTGCCGACGCAGTGCACAGCGCATCGGATATTTTATCGTCGATGGTCGTCCTGGCCGGTTTTTCGCTCGCCCGGCGCAAACCCGATCAAGAGCATCCACACGGTCACGGACGCGTCGAATACCTGGCCGCGCTGCTGATTGCCATAATGCTGATCGGCGCAGGAATCGCTTTCATTTACAACTCTTATCACCGCCTGGCTGAAGGCATTTATGCCCGGCCGAGCATAGCGGCCATAGCAGTGGTCGTTGCTTCAATTATGGCAAAGGAATTTATGTACCACTTTTCTGACCTGCTCGGCAAAATGATTAACTCTGATGCGCTTGCGGGTGATGCCTGGCATCACCGCAGTGATTCACTGTCGTCAGTTTTAGTCTTAGCCGCTCTGGTTGGCGGCTATTTTGGGGTAAAAACCCTGGACGCCTACCTCGGCTTCGGTGTGGCGCTGTTCATTATTTATGCAGGCATCAAGATAGCTATGCAGTCTTGCAGCAGCCTCCTCGGCAAAGCTCCGGAAGCAGACCTGAGAAGCGGAGTGACCAGGTGCGCCATGGATGTTGAAGGTGTAATCGATACCCACGATCTGGAAATCCACGACTACGGTTCATGGAAAGTGGTAACTATGCACATTGGCGTCAATGGCCGTCTCAGCCTTGATGAGGCGCATATTATTGCAAACAGGGTCGAAAACCGGATCAGCAGCAGCTTTTACTGCGATGCGGTTGTCCACCTCGATCCGCGATAGGGTTGCCACCGGCAACCATTATCAGATTTTTCAGCCGCCCCCGCCAAACCCGATATTTGTGACTATGCCGTCTTCTACAACCACCGGCACTTTATCCGCTTTAAAAAGGTCGCGCACCCTGTCGTGAGCCTCCCGGTCAACGCTTATATTATAGAGTTTATATTCAAGGCCTTTCTTTTTAAAAATATCCAGCTGTTTTTCGCAGTAAGGACAGCCGTCTTTAACATAAACTTCGAGCATGGTTGCACCCCCGCTGGTTAAGATTTTAAAACCCTCTACCTGAGATTATAAAAGCCCCCGGCTGTATAAGCAAGGAGCAGCCGGCAGGACAGATACAGCTAAAAAGCCTCCGCTATTGACTTTATTGTAACCCTTTAATATAATTCAGCCAGAACAATACATCAAAAAACGGGAAAAACGCTCACGGGGAAAGTCGCTTTCCCGTGGGCTTTTTAGTTAACAAGAGGTGCTGAAATGCGGATTGCAGTAGCGCAGCTGAACCAGACCGTTGGGGCACTGAGCAAGAATACAGCCAAAGTGAAGGATTATATATTACGCGCGACCGACAGCGGAACCGGGTTGGTAATATTCAGCGAACTTGTCTTAAGCGGCTACCCTCCCAAAGATCTTCTGCTCTACAGCAGCTTTGTTGAAAGGGAAAGGGAACTGCTCGAAAGTGAGCTTTTACCGCTTACATTAAATGGCCCGGCTTTGGTTATCGGCTCCTCTCATTGCCAAAATGGCGGGCTCTACAATTCTGCATTATTCCTGGAAGAGGGGAGGATAAAAACAGCACACCGGAAGCCTTTGCCGACAAATTACGGTTATTTTAATGAAAAACGTTATTACAGTCCCGCGCCAAAACTGTATGTTGAAATTGTCGGCGGCCTGCAGGCCGCTATTACTGTCGGCGAAGATATTTGGAACAACGGCGGTTATACTGAAATCCCCCCCGGCAGCTCTGAGCCGCTGGCAGGGCTTTTTGCAGGCGGGGGCCGCCTTCTGATCAATATATCCGCCTCCCCGTACCACCTGGGCAAACAAGCACTCCGCGAAGATCTTTTAGCCTCCCTGGCGCGCAAATACTGTGCCGGGATTATATATGTCAACCAGGTGGGCGGAAACGATGAACTAATTTTCGAAGGCTCCAGCCTTGTATATAATAACTCAGGCGAGCTGCTCTACCGGGCAACAGCTTTCGGTGAAGATTTTTTCGATATCGATAGTGAAGCCCTGTTTAAACCCGCGGTGGAGGCTTGCCCTCCGCTTGAAGAAGACACCGCTGCAGTTTTGCAGGCGCTTACCCTCGGCCTGCGCGATTACGCGGCCAAAACCGGTTTCAGCAAGGCTGTGTTAGGGCTAAGCGGCGGGGTTGATTCAGCGCTGGTAGCCGTTCTCGCAGTTAAAGCCCTCGGGGCCGGAAATGTTCTGGGCTTGATTATGCCATCACCCTATTCCCCTGACCACAGCGTAAAAGATGCGTTGGAACTGGCCGAAAACCTGGGGATGGAAAAGCGGGTCATTGCAATAAACGGGCCCTTCGACGCATATTTAGGGCTGCTCAATGAAAACGGAAAAGCGGGGCTGGATCTGGCTGAAGAAAACCTGCAGGCCAGAATCCGCGGCAGCCTGGTGATGCATACCTCCAACAGGGAAGGCTACCTGGCCCTCGCTACCGGCAACAAGTCGGAACTGGCTGTCGGCTACTGCACCCTCTACGGTGATATGGCCGGCGGGTTGGCGGTTATCGCCGACCTGCCGAAAACGATGGTCTACGAATTAGCCAATCACGTTAACCAAGCCAGCGGGATAGAGATTATCCCCCGCAGTACCATTGACAAAGCGCCGTCTGCTGAACTGCGCCCGGGCCAGAAAGACGGGGATTCCCTGCCGCCCTATTCCCTGCTCGACCCAGTAATTAAGCTTTACAGCGAAGAGAACCTTTCGATCGCTGAGATCTGTGACAGGGGATACGAAAAAGAGATCGTTGCCGCAATAGTAAAATTGGCAGACCGGGCTGAATTTAAAAGGCGCCAGGCAGCGCCGGGGCTGCGGATCACTACGCGCGGTTTCAACTGCGGAAGGCGTATGCCAATAGCGCGCAGTTTCGAATATTAGGGAAGGGCAGAAGATGACTGCGGGGATTTTGCGAAACCACATTGTAGGCCGTTATGATGTAGTGGTGATCGGCGCCGGGCACGCCGGATGCGAAGCCGCCCTGGCGGCAGCCCGGCTTGGGTGCCGTACCCTGCTGTTATCGCTTAACCTGGACATGATCGCCTTTATGGCCTGCAACCCATCGTTGGGAGGGCCGGGCAAAGGGCACCTGGTAAGAGAAATCGATGCGCTGGGCGGGGAAATGGCAAAAGTGGCCGATCAAAACCTGCTGCAGGTCCGCGTGCTGAATACGGGCAAAGGGCCGGCCGTCCAGGCCCTGCGTGCCCAGATCGACAAGTGGGGCTACCAGAGGTCGATGCGGCTCAGCCTCGAGAAAGAACCGCTGCTGAAGATCTGTGAAGACATGGCCGAGCAGATCCTAACCGGCGGGGGAGCGGTTACGGGCGTGGCAGGCCGCAGCGGCGCTGTTTACGAATGCCGAAAAGTAATCCTCTGCAGCGGTGTTTATCTCGGGTCAAAAATTTTTTTAGGCGATCTTCATTATACCGCAGCCCCGGGCAGCCTGACCCCTTCCTTTCAACTGGTCAAGAGCCTTCAGAAGCTGGGGTTGGAATTTGATCGCTTTAAAACCGGCACCCCGCCGCGTGTTTACCGCCGCAGCATTGATTTCTCGGAATTAACCCCTGTTCCCGGCGAACCTGAAGCCCCCGGTTTCTCCATGACCGGAAGCGGTTCACCCCGGGAGCAGATTCCCTGCTGGATGACTTATACAAACAGTGAAACCCATGCTGTAATCCGTGATAATTTTGATGTTGCCCCAATTTACAGCGGCCTGATCAAAGGGCGCGGCCCTCGTTACTGCCCCTCGATCGAAGATAAGATTGTCCGTTTTGCTGACCGCGACCGGCACCCGGTTTTTATCGAGCCGGAGAGTGCAGACAGCGACGAACTATACCTGCAGGGCATTTCCACCGGCCTGCCGCCGGCGGTTCAGGAGGCTTTCCTGCGCACGATCAGGGGGCTGGATAAGGTTGAAATAATGAGGCCTGCTTATGCCATTGAATATGACTATGCCCCACCGGTTCAGCTGAAAATAACCCTTGAAACAAAAAAAGTGGAAGGGCTTTTCTTTGCCGGACAGATCAACGGAACCACAGGTTATGAAGAAGCAGCCGCCCAGGGGTTGATCGCCGGGATAAATGCAGCCGCCCAAATCAACGGTGGGAAACCGCTGATTTTAAAACGCAACGAGGCTTATATCGGGGTGATGATCGATGACCTGGTAACCCGGGGCGTCCGGGAACCATATCGGATTTTTACCTCGCGCAGCGAACACCGCCTTCTGTTACGCCAGGACAACGCCGACCTGCGCCTGACCGAAAAAGGAAGGCAGGCCGGGTTGGTTGGAGGCGGGTATTACGAAGCCTACAGGCAAAAAAAATCTTATATTGAAGTAGAACTGAACCGGCTTAAAGCGACCAGGTACAATCCGGGCAGCCCTGTAGAAAAGTTTCTGGCTGCCAATAATTCGGCTGCCCTCCAGCAGCCGACCAGTGCCTTGGAACTGCTGCGCAGGCCGGAGATCAGCTACAGGATATACAGCAAGTGGGAGGGTAGCAAGCTGCCCCTGCTGCCGCAGGGAACACTGGAAGAGTTGGAAAACCAGATTAAATATGCGGGCTATATCTACAAGCAGGAGCAGCTGGTGGAAAAAACAGCCCGCCTTCACGATAAACCTATACCTGCGGATTTTGATTACCGGAAAGCGGACAACCTGTCGCGCGAGGCCCGCCAAAAACTGGAGGAGATCCGCCCCGCTACACTCGGGCAGGCTACAAGGATGGAGGGGATAACGCCTGCAGATATTACCGTCCTGCTTCTCTATCTTGAACGCCCGCATGCACAGGGTGCCGCGCGAAGCCCGGCAAAAAGGGAAACAGATGATGAACAGTGTCATTAAACGGGGAGAACCGGGCTGGTATTTCAGGTTAAGCAGTTATTTCAGGGAAATGTTTGGCCAACCTGTCTATAAGATACCGCTCGATGCCGGTTTTTCATGCCCCAACCGCGACGGCACAATCGGGACAGAAGGCTGCAGCTATTGTTACAACCCTTCATTTTCCCCTTACTGCGGGAATAACAGGCCGCCGGCCCTCTGTGAGCAGCTCCGAAAAGGCAAAAAGAAAAATCCGGCCAAATATCTGGCCTATTTCCAGTCATACACCAACACTTACGCTCCGCCTGAAATCTTAAGATCGCTTTATAACCAGGCCCTGTCAGATTCCGAAGTGATCGGACTGAGCATCGCCACGCGGCCGGACTGCATCTCCGGCACAATCCTTGATTTGCTCGGAGAATACAATGACCGCTGCCACCTATGGGTTGAATACGGCCTGCAGTCAGCCCATGACAAAACTTTAATAAAAATCAACCGCGGCCACAGTGTCGCAGATTTTAAAAAAGCTGCAAAGATAACCCGCGCACGAAGTATACTGGTCTGCGCCCACATCATCCTCGGTTTGCCCGGTGAAACAGCAGCCATGCACGCCGAAACAGTTGGCCTGATCAACGGTCTCGGTATCGAAGGGATCAAGTTCCACCACCTTCAGGTTATCCGCAGCACGCCCCTGGCTGAAGAATTCAGGGCAGGGAAGGTACCTGTATATTTAAGGCTGGCTGACTACCTCCCCCACATCTGTGACTGTTTGGAACTGCTCAATCCAGACACTGTTGTCCACCGCCTGGCCAGCCAGGCAACAAGCGCCGACCTGCTCACTGCCCCGCACTGGCCGGAAAGCGCCGGGCAGATAGCCGCAGCTGTTACAGGAGAGTTGAAAAAACGCGGCACCCATCAGGGGTGCCGCTATCGTCAGTAAACTTTAAGCAATCACCTGACAAAGCTGATTTATGTTAAGCGTAATATTTTACGGGCCTCATCGGGTGTGGCAACCGGCCGGCCGTGAATTTCGGCCACCCGCACTATCCTTTCCACCAACTGGGCGTTACTTTCCGCCAGGACCCCTTTTCCATAGTAAATGTTATCTTCGAATCCAACCCGCACGTGGCCGCCCATGATGATCGCGGCCGTTCCAAGAGGCAGTTCGAAACGCCCCATACCGGCTACGGTCCAGGTGCTGCCGGCTGGGATGCTTTCTGCCAAATGCAGCAGGTTCTTCATAGTACCTGGGATTCCGCCCGGCACACCCATCACAAAATCATAATGCAGGGGTTCTTCCAGCAGGCCTATTTCAACCAGCCGCCGGGCGTTGTCGATCATCCCCACATCAAAAACTTCTATCTCAGGCTTAACACCGTTTGCTTTCATAACCGCGGCAAATTGCACCAAGTACTGCGGGGGGTTTAAGAATACGTCGTCCCCGAAGTTCACCGAACCGGTGGAGAGGGTTGCCATTTCCGGTTTCAGGTATACAGGCTGCAGCCTTTCTTCTGCAGTCATTCCAACCGCTCCGCCTGTTGATACCTGGATAATGATATCGCACTTGTCTTTAATCAGCTCAATTGTTTCGCTGAACCGTTCCCCGGATTGCGTCGGGGTTCCGTCGTCCTCCCGCACATGCAGGTGAACGATGGATGCTCCGGCTTTGAAGCAGTCATATGCTGCTTCGGCAATCTCGCCCGGGGTTACAGGCAGGTTGGGATTGTGTTCACGGGTTACTTCGGCTCCGATCATCGCCGCTGTGATTATCAGTTTGTCCATTGATCATCACTCCTGTCGAATCCTTGTTAACTGCCGTGAACATTGCGCTGCTGCTCTTTTGGCACCACGCAGGTGCCGCTGGCCCTGTTCACCAGTAGCGGCTCGCTTAAAACGTCGCATGCGGAAGGGCAGCCTTCGATCCCGGCGCCGGTTATTACCTTGTAGGCCTCAAACTTCATATGGCGCGATGTATTTCCGGACTTATCGATCCACCCGTATATTTCAAGGTAATCGCCGGCAAAAACCGGGGCTTTGAACTCTACCGAATCGTAAGCCACAAAAAGCCCTTCGTCACCGTCGTTGCGAATTAACAGCTCGGTTGCCGCATCACCGTAAAGCTTCATGATAAAAGCGCCGTCAACAAGGCCGCCGGCATAATGAACCTCCTGCTCGCTGATCCGGATCCTGAGCATTACTTTTTCTGGATAAGCCATCTAAAACACTCCTATCCCGGCGGCTGCGCGCACCGGTAAACTGTGCCGCAGCAAGCAGTGCCAAGCTTTTTATGTATAGAGATCTTCAAATATCGTCCGCAAAACCGGGCTTTCACGCATAATGTTAAGCGAGATCGCTGCGTGATCTTTAGTATACCCGTTGCCGATAATCATGGTTACATCCTTGCCTACGCCTTCAGCGCCCAGGGCGGCGGCTGTAAAGCTTGTTGCCATGCTGAAATAATAGACAATCCCGCCATCACGGGTGGCAAGAATCGACGATAGCTCCGTATTGGGGATATTGACACAGTTAATGGTCACGTCTGCCATCGCCCCGCCGGTGGCATCTTCTACCTTGCGCATGATATCAAGCGCGTCTGAAGCATCGGCCATCAGCACCTGATCGCAGTAACCGGTTGATTCGGCCCGTTTTTTGCTCGCTTCGCGCGGGGCAATCCCGATCACCTGGCCGGTGACACCGGCCCTTTTCTTCGCTTCAAAGAGGCAGAGCAGGCCCGATTTACCGCCGGCCCCGATGATCACCACTTTGTCGCCGGGCTTAACCAGTTTTGCCGTCTGGGCTGCGGCGCCCGCTACATCAAGCACTGCCAGTGATAGTGTCTGGGGCAGATCTGCGGGCAGCACGGCAAAAATTCCGCTTTCAAAAAGGACAGCCTGACCGTCAATTTCCACCTGGTCAATAGCTTTATGGATTTTTTTGATTTTATCAATCCTCAGCGGCGTCAGGGAGAGCGAAACAAGTGTTGCCAGGCGATCCCCCACTTTCAGGGGCGTTTTGCCTTTCCAGTTTGAACCGATTTGCGCCACTCTGCCAATCAGCATGCCGCCGGAACCGGTAACCGGGTTATGGTGTTTACCCCTTTTAGCCACGATACCGGTCATCATCTCCGCTATACGGGCCTCATCGCCGCCTGCTTCTTCTTCAATCTGGGTGAAACTGGCCGAATCGATGTTAAGCACCTCGACATCAATTAAAACCTCGTTATCATAAATCTCCGTATCATTGTCTATCTGCCAGGCCGGCTGGGGCAAAAGGCCTTTCGGTTCAATTACCCGGTGACTTCCGTATGGGCATCCTTTGCGCATGGTCCTACCTCCATAATAAATATTTATTTAAACCATGATTGCTTTACCTGCAGTTTGGGACAGCCACCCACCATAAAACTTGATGTGCTTTTACAGGCTCCTCGACTGCTTACATTATTCTTCAGGAACACCTTAATTCCTTTGCTTTTCGCACAGATTTTGCCTGCCAGGTAGGATAATTTTATTTAGCGCCGAATATACCTAATGTATAGCAAACTGGTGTTTAAAGCGGGGCATGCGGATGAAAGAGCTTGCAGATTTAC
Organism: uncultured Syntrophomonadaceae bacterium; assembly: GCA_964389365.1. Classification (GTDB taxonomy): domain Bacteria; phylum Bacillota; class Dethiobacteria; order DTU022; family DTU022; genus UBA993. The sequence continues at coordinate 36,680 of CAYMDO010000006.1, read as the reverse complement.
TGAAAGAATGGCGGGGAGACCCTGCCTTTATGAGCAATGTGACCCGTTGGGAAGTTATTCCCGAAAGTGGAGGCTGCTATGCCGATATTCCGGGGCACCTTGACCCGTCACTGGTAAGGGCGCTGCAAGGAAGGGGAATCGAACGGCTGTACAGCCACCAGGCTGAAGCGGTCGATGCCGTGGCGGCAGGGAAAAATACAGTAATCGTTACCCCCACCGCATCGGGGAAAACCCTCTGTTACAACCTGCCGGTGGTAAATTCGATCATTTCAGACCAGTCAAGCAGGGCCCTCTATCTCTTTCCCACCAAGGCCCTCTCCCAGGATCAGGTTGCAGAGCTGCGCGACCTGACCGCCGGGCTTGATACTGCGCTGACAATCCATACCTATGACGGTGATACCGAACCGGGCTTACGCCGGTTGATCAGGAAAAGCGGGCATATTGTTGTAACCAATCCCGACATGCTGCATTCGGGGATCTTGCCCCACCATCACGGGTGGACCCAACTGTTCCACAACCTTAAATATATTGTGATCGACGAAATGCACCAGTACCGCGGTGTTTTTGGCAGCCATGTAGCCAATGTGATCCGCCGCCTGAAAAGAATCTGCTCTTTTTACGGGGCCGAACCGCGCTTTATCCTCTGTTCGGCAACTATTGCCAATCCGGGTGAACTGGCCGAGATGCTGATCGAGGACCAGGTAACCGTCATCGCTGAAAACGGGGCGCCCCGGGCTGAAAAACATTTTATTCTCTACAACCCGCCGCTGGTTAACCCGGATCTCGGCATCAGGCGCAGTTCCCTGCTTGAAACTAAGCAGCTGGCCGGTTCCCTGCTGGCCAAAAACATTCAGACTATTGTCTTTGCCCGCAGCCGAATTGCTGTTGAGGTTCTGCTGACCTACCTGCGGCAGCTGAAAAAAGCAAGGCCGGGAGAGAACAGCGCGATCCGCGGATACCGCGGCGGCTACCTGCCCAGTGAGCGGAGGGAGATCGAAAAAGGCCTGCGCAGCGGCATGGTCAGGGCCGTAGTGTGCACCAACGCCCTGGAGCTCGGCATTGATATTGGCGCCCTGGATGCCTGCATTATGACCGGCTACCCGGGCGCTATCGCCAGCGCATGGCAGCAGGCCGGAAGAGCCGGCCGGCGCAGCGGTGCTTCATTGGCCGTGCTGGTTGCCAACAGCGAACCGCTAAATCAGTTTATCGTTACCAACCCCGATTACTTCTTCGGCCGTAGCCCGGAACGGGCAGTAACCGATCCTGACAACCTGGTAATTCTGACCAACCACATCCGCTGTGCCGCCTTTGAACTGCCTTTCCGGGATCAGGCGCCTTTTGGCAGGAGGGATGTAACCGATGTGCTTGATTTCCTGGCTGAAAATAACGTCCTTTACTTCAGCGACGGCTGCTATCACTGGATGGATGACACGTATCCGGCTGAAGAAATTTCTCTGCGCTGTGCAGCCAGGGAAAATGTGGTAATTACTGATATCAGCGGGCCAGCCCCGAAAACAATCGGCGAAGTTGACCGTTTCGGCGCCCCGATGCTGGTCCACGAAGAGGCTATCTACATTCACGGCGGCAGGCAGTACCAGGTGGAAAAACTGGATTTTGATGAAAAGAAAGCTTTTGTCCGGCAGGTTGATGTGGATTATTTTACCGATGCCAACCTGAATGTGAACCTGAAAGAGCTGGATATTTTCGAAGAAAGCACCGGCGCCCTCTATTGTGCCCACGGCGATGTACACCTTAATGCCCTGGTTTCGATGTTCAAAAAAATCAGGTTCAACACCCACGAAAATGTCGGTTCCGGTCCCGTTAAACTGCCTGATACGGAGATGACCACCACCGCTTTCTGGCTTGGTTTTACCGCTGCTGCGCTGGAAGGCATGAGCCAGTCCGAGGTACAGTCGGGCCTGCTTGGACTTGCCAACCTGGTACCGCAGGTGGCAGCACTTTTTTTAATGAACGACCCGCGCGACCTCCGTACCGTAAGCTACGTAAAATCGCCTTCCAGCGGGCTGCCGACTCTTTACCTTTATGATAATTTCCCGGGCGGTGTCGGTTACAGCCAGATCCTCTACAACGAATACCGTAATATTTTTAAGGCTGCCGGCGCGGCAATCACCTCCTGCCGCTGCCATGACGGCTGCCCTTCCTGTGTCGGCGCCGCCGGGAACTGGCATGAAGCACAAAAAATGCCAGCCCTGCGGTTGATTGAAGTGGTTTTAAGGTGACCCGCGACTTTAAGTCCCGCTTGGAGTTTTTCCGCCAGAGCGGCGAGCTGAAAAGCGGCCGCCAACTCGCTGAAGGGCAGAAAAACAACCATAGCGATCATCTTTTTCCCGGTGAAGGGCGTGAGGAAGAAACCGCCTTTGGACGCTGCTACATGCGTGAACTCAGGTTTTCCCTGGAGCACCGGCACGGGGGCCGGGCGCTGAACGGGATCTTGAACTGCTGCAGCTCAAACCTTTCCCTACCGGCCCGCAACAGCAACGTGGAAAATTTTGACCCCCGCAGGGCACTCTTCCTGGATATCGAAACCACCGGTTTGGCCGGCGGGTCGGGGACATGGGCTTTTTTGATCGGTGTGGGCCGGGTAGAGCAGGGCACATTTCTTTTGCGCCAGTATTTCCTGCGCCGCCCGGCCGAGGAACAGGCCATATTGAGTCATTTTGCCTCGGAAGCTGCAGCTTTCCCGACATTGATCACCTTTAACGGCAAACTGTTTGACCTGCCACTGATTCAAACCCGCCAGCTGCTATCGGGCTTCATGCAGACAGAGCCTGAACTGCATCTCGACCTGCTCCACTGTGCACGGCTGCTCTGGAAAAACAGGTTAAAATCACGCTCATTGCGCTCGCTCGAGGAATCCCTGCTCGGGCTACGCCGTTACGGCGATATCCCCGGGGCGGAGATACCGGCAGTCTACTTTGACTACCTGCGCCGGGGAAAAACCGACCAGCTTAAAACTGTTTTTCACCATAATACCCTTGACATTCTGTCAATGGTAACCCTGCTGGAGAGAATAGCACTGCTCGGCGGCGGGGAATGCATCGAACACCCGGCCGAAGCGCTCGCCCTGGGCCGTCTTTGTCTTTCGGCCGGACGGACGTCTGAAGGCCTGTCGTACCTGAAAGAGGCCGCTGAAAAGGGTTATCAGTCCCTCTCTTTAGAGGCTGCGCTTGAGCTGGCCCGCTTTTTTAAAAGAGAAGAGAATTGGCCGGAGGCTGTTTCGGTCTGGATGCGAGCTGTGGAAAGAAGAACCGCCAACCTGACTCCCTATGTAGAGTTGGCAAAGTATTACGAACACCGCTGCCGCGACTGCCGGAAAGCCTTTGAACTGACCCAAAAAGCCCTGACCCTGGCAGAAACTGTATCTAACGGGTTTACTGACGGTGAAACAAGCAGGGAAGCTTTAAGCCACCGCCTTAACAGGCTGGGAAATAAACTGCAAAAAGCCGGCTTTCAGTTCTCGTGATAATCGTGATAATCAGTCACTTCGTTTGCCGCTGACCGGCCGTTAAAAGAGAGCGTGATAACAAACAGCAGCTCCTCCGCATCAGAACTGTCATCAGGCAGCTTAAGCGGCCTAAATGGGGAACCGGCCACGGACGCATAGCCGGCGACCACTGTTACACCTCTCTGCGCAGCCCAATCCAGAAAATCGTAAAGCGTAAAGAGGTGGATATTTGGAGTATTGTACCATTTGTAGGGCAGAGCCGGAGTAACCGGCATTCTTCCGGTATTGACCAGTTTGCCTACAACTTCCCGGTAGTTGAAGTTGGGAAACGAAACTATCGTATACCGGCTGACCCTCAGCGTTTCTTCCAGGGAAGCCAGCGGCCTTTCAAGCTGCTGCAGGGTCATCTCAAGGATAGCGTAATCAAAGGAACCTTTTTTGAACTCCGGCAAACCGCGGTCGAGATCTTTTTGGTAAACTGCCACACCGTTGCGGATAGCGTCAGCAACCCGGGCCGGATCCCTTTCCACCGCCTGGCCCCTGATCTTTTTATCAGCTGCCAGCCGGGCCAGCAGTTCCCCTTTTCCACAGCCGAGATCGAGCACCCTGGAACCGGGTTCGATCAGATCAAAGATCAATTGGTGATCGAGCCTTTTTCGTTTTTTCACCCCTGCACACCCCGCCTTAAGAAGGAATCAATCAGGGGCGCTGTTTTATCAGTTTCCAGAAGAAATGCATCATGTCCGTAACCGGAGGGTACCTCGATATATGAGACCTGATGCTCGGCAGCCAGTACCGCTTCGGCAACAGCCCTGGTCGAATCCGGCGGGTACAGCCAATCCGAGGAATACGAAATCAGCAGCAGATCCGCGCTGATGGCAGCACAGGCCGCTTCGAGATCGCCCCCGCCATGGGAAGCGGCATCATAGTAGTCCATCGCCCTTGATAAATAGAGGTAGCTGTTGGCATCGAAGCGGTTCACGAATGAGCGCCCCTGGTGGGACAGATAACTTTCGACCATAAATTCATCGCCAAGCCGGTAACAGGGCTGTATGCCGTTTTTATAACGACGGCCGAACTTGCCCTCCATCGAATCGGCGGAGAGGTAAGTGATATGGCCGAGCATGCGGGCAAGCTCAAGCCCCCCGGCCGGAGCACTGCTGTTGTAGTAGTTCCCCCGGTTAAAGCAGGGATCGTTCAGGATGGCCTGCCGGCCAACAGCATTAAAAGCTAACCCCTGGGCCCCAAGGCGGGCTGATGCTGCCAGAATGATGGCCGAACCGATCCGGTCCGGGTAGTTAATAGCCCAGGCCAGCGCCTGCTGGCCTCCAAGTGAGCCCCCGGCTACTGCCAGGAGCTGATCGATACCCAGGTAATCCTGCAGGCGGACCTGTAGTCGAACCCAGTCCTCAACCGTGACAACCGGGAAATCAAGGCCATAGGGTTTGCCGTTGTTTTCCGGGTTTGGTGACCAGGGCCCGGTAGTGCCGTAGCAGCTGCCCAGGATATTGGCGCAGACAATGAAGAAGCGGTCGGTGTTAAAAGCTTTTCCCGGGCCGATCATTTCATCCCACCAGCCAGGCCGATCCCTCCGCCAGGGCCGGTTATCCCCGGCCCAATTCCTGTCCCAGCCTGCTGCATGCGCATCACCGGAAAGGGCATGTAAAATAAAAATAGCGTTATCTTTCACCTCTGATAACCGGCCGTAGGTTTCATATTCAACAGTAACCGGGGCCAGTTCAACCCCGCAATCAAGAGGCAGGGGGTTTGCCTGATCAGCCAAAACTACTCGCCTGGGGCTGATCCAACCCACGGAGCGTTTCGAATCGGGAAGATCAAACGGCGCTTTCTTTTCAAGGCAAACATTGAGGGGATCAGTCACAACCGGCACCTTCCCTGTTTGGTTTACCTTTTTGTGATACAGCCAAAGCCTGATCAAGATCGGCGATAATCTGATCAGGGTCTTCCAGGCCGACTGAGAGACGAATAAAATCTTCGGTGACACCTGATGACAAACGCTCCTGCAAAGACAGCTGGCGGTGCGTTGTTGATGCAGGGTGGATAATTAGCGATTTGGCGTCACCGATATTTGCCAGGTGAGAGATCAATTCTACCGCGTTTATCAGATCAACCGCCGCACCGTAACCACCCCTGACACCAAAGCCGATAATTGCTCCCGCCCCGTTGGCCAGATATTTACCAGCCAGGCTGAAATCACAATGACTCTCTAAGCCGGGGTAATTGACCCAGGCGACCGAAGGCTGCTGCTCGAGCCACCTGGCAACAAACAGGGCGTTTTCTGAATGGCGCTTCATCCTCAGCGGCAGGGTTTCCAAACCCTGCAGGAATAGGAACGCGTTCTGCGGTGCCAGGCAGGGCCCGAGATCGCGCAGTAACTGAACCCGCGCCTTGACAGTAAAAGCTACCCCGGCTGAGCCGGCTGCCGCATCGGGGCCGGCAAACTGTTCCCAGTAGTTGATCCCGTGGTACGAGGGATCGGGCTCGGTAAACCCGGGGAACTTACCGTTGCCCCAGTTAAATGATCCTTTTTCTATAATTGCACCGCCAACCGAGGTTCCATGCCCGCCGATAAATTTGGTCAGGGAGTGGACAACCAGGTCTGCCCCCCTTTCAAACGGACGCAGCAGGTAAGGGGTTGTAACCGTATTATCTATAACCAGCGGCAAACCGTGCCGGTGGGCCACATCACCCAGTTTTTCAAGATCGGTAACGCTGTTCCGGGGATTACCGATTGACTCTGCATATACCACCCTTGTTCGGTCGTCGATTAAGCATTCTACCGCCCCCGGGTCGGCAGGGTCTGCAAAACGAACTTCCAGGCCCAGTCTCGGGAAAGTGTAGGCAAACAGGTTATAGGTGCCGCCGTAGATATGACAGCTGCTGACTATGTTTTGCCCGGCCCCGGCCAGGTTAAGGACCGTAAGGGCGATCGCAGCCTGCCCGGAGGAAAGAGCAAGCGCGGCGCTTCCCCCTTCGAGGGCAGCCAGGCGCTGTTCAAGAACATCAACGGTGGGGTTCATAATCCGCGAGTAAATATTACCCGGCTCTTTTAAATCAAAAAGGTTGGCCGCATGTTCGACCGAATCAAAAACATAAGAGGTTGTCTGGTAAATCGGTACAGCACGTGACCTGGTGGCCGGATCCGGCTTTTGGCCGGCATGCAGGCAAAGAGTGTGAAATTTATCTGACATAGAACTAGCCTCCTCAGTGATCTGGTTTAAGTTTATGCTTAATAGACCAGTGAGGGGCGCATGGAGGAAAGGCCGCCGCGATTTGTAAAGCGGTAGGGGGAAGAGCTCGGGTTCAGGCAGATTTTCAATGCTTTCATTGCAGCAGCCTCGTAATAAATATAATTCCTATCTGTTTACTATCATTTATAGCTGTTATTTTAACTTCTAACTAATTGGTTGTCAACCTTTCGTATTTTTAAAAAGAGTAACTTAATTGTACTTAGAGATAATAGATACTTCCAGGCAGTACTGCCGTTTCAGCCACCGTCAAACAGGGTGCCGCAGCGGCACGCTTTGCCTGCCAGGGAGAAGAAACTAGCGGAAGCTTCGCCTGATCCTGGCCAGCATATAAAAAGCGACGGCCAGGATAAAGGGGGTGGCAACCTGCACGGCAGTAAAAAACCCGGCCCCCCACGCTTCGCTGATATAACCCCAGGCAGCCAGGGGATTGTCACGGAAAGTCTCTTCGATTACGCCGCGCAGCAAAGTATAGCCGATAACAAAACTCCAAAAAAGATAACCGGGTTTTAGTCCAGGCCTGCGGGCCAGGCGATTATGAACAATTAAAAGCGCAATGCCGATCAAAGAACCGTAAATCTGGGTCGGATGACGTTCAAACGGAAATAACAGCGCTTCACGCCCAAGTATCTCCTGGTTGAATATATTGGCGATCCGGACCAGGGCAATACCGATAGCTATACCGGGCACAGCCAAATCAGCCAGGGTGTTCCAGTCGGTTTTTTTATAACGGCAGTAAAGCCAGCTGCTGATAATCCCGCCGAGCAGCCCGCCATGGAAGGCAAGTCCGCCTTTGTCGATCCTGATGATCAGTTCCGGGTTGGCGGCAAAGAAACCGAGGTTGGCCGCAACATATACAGCTCGCGCGCCAATAATAATCGAGGCAATCAGGATAATAAATAAGTTGAAAAGGAACTCTTCGTTCAGGCCTTTTCCAGTTCCGTATTTGCGGATATAGTAAAAGCCGGCCAGCACAGAGAGAGCAAACATTAAGCCATATATGCGGATGGATAGGGGGCCGAGCGAAAAGATTACCGGGCTGATATTCTCAATATACACTGCAATTTACCTCCAGTTGAAAAACCTGTTGCATGCGTTGCCGCTTCGTCGCCTATCGTAATAGACCGGCACAAATTTGTCAATTGAAACCCCTTTCTGCATGCATCTATTGTATAATTATAATATTATGCTATAATTATATTTAAGGCTTAATACATTAAAGGAGTTGGAAAGCAATGCCAAATAAAGTAATCATTATCGGAGGCGTAGCTGGAGGCGCTTCCACGGCGGCGCGGTTGCGCCGGCTCAGCGAAGAGACTGAAATTATTTTGCTCGAACGGGGAGATTATATTTCTTACGCAAACTGCGGCCTTCCTTACTACATTGGCGGGGCGATTGAAGAGCGCGACAGCCTGTTTGTAATGACCCCTGAAAAATTTAAAGCTTGGATGAATGTCGATGTGCGCGTCAATAACGAAGCGGTCAGCATCAACCGGGAAAAGAAAGAGGTCGAAATTTATAACAGAGACAGCGGCGAAAAATATTTTGAGAACTACGATTACCTGGTCCTTTCCCCCGGTGCCGAGCCGTTGAAGCCATCTCTGCCCGGAATTAACAGTGAAGGGATTTTCAGCCTGAGAACGGTGCCCGATACTGATCGGGTTTATAATTTTATAAATGAAAAGAACCCTCAAAAAGCCGTTGTTGTCGGAGCCGGCTATATCGGGATGGAAATGGCTGAAAACCTGCACCGCCGTAACCTCGAGGTGACAGTAGTAGAGCTCGCACCACAGGTGCTGCCGCCAATCGATACTGACATTGCCGCCACGGTGCAGCAATATATGCGGGCGCTCGGTTTGAAGTTGCGGCTTGGCAACGGCGTCAAGCAGTTTCACCATACCGGGCAGGATGGGCTGAAGGTTGAGCTGACCGGGGGCGAAATGCTCGATGCCGATATCGTTATACTGGCGATGGGAGTAAAGCCGGATACCAGGCTGGCCGCTGAAGCCGGCCTTGCCGTTAATCGCGGGATCATTGTCAATGAGAAAATGCAGACAGACGATCCTTTTATTTATGCAATTGGCGACGCAGTTGAGGTGAAAAACCTGATTACCGGCCAACCGGCACTAATACCGCTTGCCGGACCGGCCAATAAACAGGGGCGGATTGCTGCCAACAATATCAGCGGTCGCGGCGACCGCTACAAGGGCACCCAGGGTACTTCGGTGCTGAAGATTTTTGAAATGACCGTGGCCACCACCGGGGCCAATGAACGGCTGCTCCAGGATGAGGGGATTGACTACAAAACCATTACTATTCATCCCAGCAACCATGCCGCCTATTACCCGGGCGCTACCCCTCTTACGCTGAAACTGCTTTTCAGCCACGAGGGACGTATTTTAGGAGCCCAAGCAGCAGGCTTTGGCGGTGTTGAAAAAAGGATTGATGTTCTTGCCTCGGCATTGCGCGGCGGATTAACTGTCCAGGATCTGCAGGAGCTTGAACTCGCTTACGCGCCGCCCTACTCATCGGCCAAAGATCCGGTCAACATGGCCGGGTTTGTTGCATCCAACCTGCTGTTGGGAGATTACGACATAATCCATCCGGCAGAAGTGCTTGCCGGGCTGGGTGAAAACACCCAGCTGTTGGATGTCCGGGAGACAGAGGAGAATGAACTGGGCAAAATACCGGGCAGTATCAATATTCCGCTGGGCCAGCTGCGAAGCCGGCTCAACCGGCTCGACCGGAACAAGGAAGTGGTTACTTATTGCAGCGTAGGACTGCGCTCGTACCTGGCGTCACGAATTCTCATAAACAGCGGTTTTACCGCGGTGCGCAATTTAAACGGCGGCTATCGCAGTTACCAGGCTCTTCGCAGCGAGGCAGAAAACAAAACTGACAGGGCGAAGGCGCCCGCCGGCACCACGCCGCAAACTGCGGCATTAAAAAGAGAGCCCGAAGCCAGCGCATCGGTTAAGCTTGACCTCTGCGGCCTGCAATGCCCGGGGCCAATCATGAAAATTTATCAGAAGATAGATGAACTGCCGGAAGGATCAATCATCGAGGTCTGCGCCACTGACCCGGGCTTCTCAACCGATATTGATTCATGGTGCTTTCGTACCGGCAATACACTTATGGAAAAAGGCCACGACGGCCGTGGATTCACAGCAACGATTAAGAAAGGCTGCGGTAACGCAGTGGGGACAAATGCGCAGACAAAAGCCGGGTTGGAAAGCGGTGAAAACAATAAAACCATTGTAGTCTTCAGCGGCGATCTCGACCGGGCCTTGGCTGCCCTGATCATTGCCAACGGCGCTGCGGCGATGGGCCGTAAAGTTACCCTTTACTTCACCTTCTGGGGCCTGAATATTCTCCGGAGGAGTGAAAAGGTAAAGGTGAAAAAACCTTTCCTGGACGGCATGTTCAGCATGATGATGCCGCGCGGAACCTCAAAACTCGGTCTTTCACGGATGAATATGGCCGGTATGGGGCCAAAAATGATCCGCATGGTGATGAAGAACAAAAATGTTGATTCACTGGAAGTTTTAATACAGGAAGCGCTCAAATCCGGAGTGCGCCTGGTTGCCTGCACCATGTCAATGGACATCATGGGTATCACTGCTGCCGAGCTGATCGATGGGGTTGAGTTGGCCGGCGTGGCTTCCTACCTGGACGCCGCCGAAAGCTCGGATATTAACCTGTTTGTTTAGGCTGGCTGATTATGATAGTGAAAGAACCTGCCCCTTCGGGCAGGTTCTTTTTATATGCCGAGGATGGCAGCTATTTATTCTCCATCCTCGGTTCCTTCTTTAGCTGCTTCATCTTCCGGAACATTACCCTGGTATATATTGTCATCCGGCTCGCTCAAACTTATACTGGCATCACCAAAACCAATAAACGCTCCCCCGATTTGGGCAACATTTGCAGTAAATTCATTCCTCGATAAGGTTACCCTTGAATTTTCAAAAGCAACCAGGCCTCCGCCAAACTCGAAGGCAACATTGTTGTTAAAAATTGTATCAACAATCTCTGAAACCGAGGAAGAAACCAGCAGCAGGCCGCCCCCCGAACCGGTGTCAGCTGTATTTTCTAAAATAAAACAACGCTCCATGATTAAATTTGATCTGAGGACAATCATTGCCCCTCCGGTGCTGGCAAGGTTTCCGGCGATTGTAGAATCATAGATTTCGGCTGATGAAGACTCACCGAGAACAAGACCCCCGCCGGCACGACCCGCCCTGTTTCCGTCAACCATGGTATTGCTGATTTTGGCTTTAGATTCGTTCATAACCGCCACGCCGCCACCGTCCTGCTGAACCACGTTGCCGGTAACGTTGCATCTTTCTATTTCAACCACCGATTGATGAATATAAATACCGCCGCCGCCAAAGATAACCGCATTTCCTTCAATCAAATTGTCGATAATCGTCGCTTCTGATTGTTCAACCACGGCAATACCGCCGCCATTTTCATCGGTAAAGTTCCTGGAGATTATGTTATTGTCAATAGTTGCCTGCGACCCTTCCGCCACGGCAACCCCGCCGCCGTTATTGTCGGCCGAATTCCTTGAAATATCATTTTCGCTAATCGTAGCAATTGAATCAAACAGGGCTATCCCGCCACCGTACCATATCGCTGCATTCTTGCTTAAAGTATTGCCCTCGATCAGGGGTTCGGCAAACCAGGCGGCAATTGCGCCGCCGCTGGTAGAGCTGTTTTCCTGCATGCCATTATTTTTAATTAGCGGCGCTGATTCGAAATCGATCAGAACAGCCCCGCCGAGATAGTTCGCCCTGTTTCCCAGAAAAGTGTTTCCTTCAATAATCGGGCTTGATTTCCAAATGGCGATACCCCCGCCATTAAACGCTTTGTTATATTCAAAGCTATTACCGGTAATCACCGGGCTTGAGCCGCCTTGAACAGCAATGCCGCCGCCATCAAGATCAGCCTGGTTATTCCTGATTATGTTCTTGCTGATAGTTGGAGAGCTTCCTCCGTCTATTAAGATTCCCCCGCCGTAGTATCCTTCGTTTGTAGTTACTTCACCCAGATACTCCTGTGTTGTTGATAATCTTGTTCCGACACCGCCGGTAATCGTAAAACCCAGCAATACTGCCTTTGAACTTTCCCCGTTTTGAAAAGTTACAACCGAGCCCCTTTTGCGCCCATCGATTATAGTGGAAGCAACCACTTCCGGATCGTCAGGCTCGGTGCTGCGGACAGTAATATCCTTGCCCAGGAAATCGATCCGTTCATAATAAACTCCCGGCGCTACCACAATTACGGCCCCATCGGAAGCAGCATCTATCGCCGCCTGTATTGTCGGGTATTTATCAGGCACGGCATACCTTGATTGCAGAAACTGGGTGAAACCATAATAACCGAGGGCTGCAATAACCAGCACCCCGATGACGGTACCGAGCAATTTAATAAAACGGCGTTTATTCCCGTTTTCTTGAGACATGTTCATAACCCCTTTCAAAGTTGACATTAAAAAGCCTGCTGTTCCTTACAGTGCAATCACTATTCCCTGAATATGTTATCGGGGCTGTTCCCCGGATAGCTATTGTCATCAGGGTCGTTGATCTCCAGGGTTGAATCTTTATTAACCCACATAGCCCCGCCGCCTCCGGCAGTAGCGGCTGTATTATTCTCGAAAATATTTCTGCGGAATACAGGCGCAGAATCGTAAACAGCAACAGCCCCACCCAGGAATTCAGAAGTATTTTCCCTAAAGCTGTTGTTCTCCAGGGTTGGCGAAGAGCCGACCATGTACAAACCTCCGCCGGCCAGGTACGCGGAATTGTTGCTGAAGGTATTACCGCTTATTCTAAGGCCTTGATCCAGGACAAAAACGATAATCATCCCGCCGCCGTTCTCAGCTTCGTTTCCAACGATCGTATTGTCCTCGATGAGCGGCGTCGATTCTTCAATAAAAAACCCGCCGCCGTTCAACCCGGCAAAGTTGCCGCCAATTGTATTATTTTTTATAACGGGCGCCGAATCAAGGGTGACCAATATCCCGCCGCCGAGGCGGGCAGCCCGGTTTTCAACAATGGTGTTTCCGGTCAGGACAGGATCGGAATTCGAGTAAATTGCCAGGCCGGCACCCATTTCAGCAGCGTTGCTGGCTATGGTATTGCCTTCCAAAACCGGGGCCGCTTTTTCGATAAATATCCCGCCCCCGATATAAGCACTGTTGGCAACTATCAGGTTATCCCGAATCACCGGATCCGAATCAACAATGAACAAGCCTGCTCCAAATTCGGCAGAATTGTCCTCGATCGAGCATTTCTCAATTAACGGGGAACTGCCGCCGGATATTAGAATTCCTCCGCCCCGGGTTACTGTAAAACCGCTAAGAACCGCTCCCTCACCTTCACCGCTTCTGAAAGATACAACCGGGCCCCGGCCGTCGCCGTCGATGATCGTAGATGAAACAACCGCAGGATCATCCGGGTCGATACTGCGGACAATAACGTTTTTCCCTTTAAAATCTATATTTTCCTGGTAAACCCCACTCTGGACAATAATTTCATCGCCGTCCCGCGCGGCGTCGATTGCTTCCTGAATGGTCGCATACTTATCGGGAACGGTGGCGCCAGAACCGCTGAAAGCTGAAAAGCCAAAGACGGCGGCAGCAATTATCGCCGCAACTGCAACACCGGCCAAAATATACTTCACGCTGCCGCCGGTTTTTTTTCTTGCCGGTATGCTTTCTTGAGGCAGTTTTGCCTTCTTTTCGACAGGTTCTTTCTCCGGCTGCTTTTTTGGTCCGGGGGCAGAAGCTTCTTCCGCAATATCTGCCTCTGCTTCATAACCTTCGCCGCAATAAGGGCATGTATCGTAATCTTTCGAATCATAGCTCATACCGCATTTTTTACAATCAGCCATTATATAACCCCCTTCAAACCTAAAATGCCAATCCGATTATACCATTATCATATGTGCTCCTGCCTCAAAGCCAAACAACCGCTTAACTATCTTATCATGTGCCGGCAGACAAAAACAAGGTAATAAAAGGCAGTAAAAACCGGGCAGACAAAAACCACCGGCCGGGCAAGAGCCAGTGGTTTCGTTTGCGCCGCACACAATCTATTTTGCCCTGATCGATTTTAATACAGGCCGGTAATCGCCTTCATCGTAAGTAAAAACCACCGCGGACCCGTCGTCAATCCCCTCAGTTGAAACACCGCGCCCAAGGGCAAACGCCTGGAAATACTGGATCTCAATTGACAGGCTGTCAATCTGGCCGACCAGTATGCCATGCATAACTTCTCCTTCAAGCGGCTGATCCACCGCTTCAATTGACTCGATAACTGCCCGCAGGCCGCTTTCCCTGTAAGTAAAAGCGACCAGAGACCCGTCAGCGATACCTTCTGCGCTGATCCCCTGATCGAGAATAAAGGCCCTGTTAATCATGACCTCAACTGATTGGGCGTCGATCATGCCGACCATTATACCTTCACCAACCAGCAGAATGTTTCCGTCGCCAACCGGCCCGGCAGTAGGTTCAATAGAAATCAAAAGCTGCCTCTGGCCGTCCTGGCGGAAGGTAATAAAAACTTCCGTACCGTTCTCCAAATTGTCAACAGTCATGCTTACACCTAAGGCAAAAACCCTTGCTTCTCCTTCAACGTTAATTTCTACTGAATGACTGTCGATCTGCCCAATAAAGACACCGGTAAGCTCAATCACTTCCGGAACAAAATCAACAGCTTCAATCGATAGCAGCAGGGGCCGCGTATCCCCGCTGTTCTCAGCCGTATTGGCAGCCGGCTCAACATAGGTAAACCCTACCCTTGTTCCAGCGGCCAGGCCGGTAATCACGGCGCCTTCTTCAAGCCTGAATGCCCTGGGTATCCCGGCCACTTCAATTTCTACCGATTGGCTGTCGATTTGGCCAACCAGGATACCTTCGGCCTGAAAAATCTGTACATCCTCAAGCCCGGCGGGCGGCGGTTCCGGTTTGCAGCCCGATACGCCGATCACCATCGTTAATGTAACTATCAAAAAAATGAAGGTTGCCCATTTAGTGCCGATCATGATCCACACTTCCCCCCCTGCTGCCTTTACAGCACGGACAGTCTTTGACTATCACCGGTTCCATCCTGCAATAACGGCACTATCTGAAGCTGCCGCCTCCTCCGCCAAAACCGCCGCCTCCGCCGCCGGAAAAACCGCCCCCGGAACCGCCACCGGAAGAAAACCCTCCCGATGAGCCGGCGCCTGAGGTTGACGCAGCGGCTGCAATGGCGCTCGATGCGGCCCTGGAAGCGCTGCCGACTGTATTATTTAAAGATCTGGTCATCGTGTTCAGGTTGTTGATAATTATGGCTGTCTGGGCGGCGTTCATCCGTGACCAGCTGGTCTGATTAAAAGCGGGATCCTGGTCCAGGCGCGGGAATAATATAGCAAGCTGATCAATAACCTGTTTGGCCACACCCAAAATTACCGCATAAACCAGGTAATGTTCCCAGACAGCCAGGGAAGGGACCGTTGATTGGTCAATCTTTGAAAAATGCAGCAAAAACCGCCTGAATGCCCGCCACCTGGCAAGTTGATCAGCCCCGTAACCGGTATAGTACAACCTAGGCGACGCAACTAAGAGCAGCAACGCCCCAACAATCAGCGCAGCGCCAAAGAAATAAAGTTCTCCCAAAACCATAGCCAGGATACCGCCGACAATCGTCAGCAGTAAGGGAAGACAGCCCCGGTTGAGAGAGTTATGGTCCATAAAAAATTCCTGAGCCTTACCCAGGTGTTCAACCGCGCCTTTCCAATCCGTGTAAAATTTATGGAATTTACGTGGTTTTTTTTTGGCAAAATCCCGGACCTGGCTGAACGATATGGATTTTTTAAAAGCTGCCGCTATTACCTCAGTATTTTTACCCTCTTTGCTGTCAGGATTGAATTCCCGGTAAACCGGCCCGAATAGAAACCTGAGTAGCGTTTTATCCACTGAACTTTCGGGCTCTTCATATACCAGCTCAGCGATCAGGAAATCACTGTCGTCCGCTTTACCGGATCCGGCATCTTCAGGCAGCGGTTCAATCTGTATATGACCGCGGCGGGCCAGATCCAAAATGCCAGCAGCCAACGATTCGTTAAGTATCTTCTTTTTATTCCAGAGATAACCGGCGACCTCCGGCGGGTAATCTCCCGGAAGCTCGCGGTAGTAGCCGCCCTGGTAAGCCGAGCCCTTATTGGCAGCCTTACGGCGCATTCTAAAAATTCCTATCCCCACCGGCAATAAGAACAGCAGGGAAATATGCGGCTGGTAAATTTTCACCGCCCTGCTGATGTTGGATTGCATTGCCCAGCGTTGTTCCTCCGCCATGATCAAATCCAGCGCTTCTTTTCCGCTGCGCCTGGTTGATTCCGGGACCAGCTCCCGGGGAAACACTGCCCTTCCTTCAAGAAAAGTCCTTGCCGCTAAAGGCGCCACGTACCAGGTTACTTTTTCCGGGCTGTTGATCTCCACTTCACCGTGTGCAGGGCCATGCCCCCAGGCAAAAACCTCCCCGTCCGCCGCCCCTGCCGGTAATAAAAGGGTTACCCTGACGCTGCCGGCCGGAAAATCCCATTCGTCCCCTACAAATGTATAATAAAGCTCTGCTATGTCTTCATGGACAACAACAGCATCGCGGGCAATATACTCAAGCGTAAAAATTCGCTGTTCATTGTAAGCGTCAAAACTCCAGTCAACCATAAAATAACCCTCGCCGAATACGCTGATCGCATAAGTCCCGGGATAAGAAGTGGGGAACTGCTCAACTAAAGTGTAATACTGCGCGCCTTCGCGGATCGCGATTTCACTGAATAGTTCGATCTCGTTGAAATAAATCTTCTGGTCCGCCCCGCGGAACTGGCCGTTGAAGTTAATCGTTCGCTGTTCAACAACCTGCAGGTCACCGTTCGGTAAAACTGCAGCTGTAATCTCGATATGAAATATCTCCAGGGAACGTGCGCCGGCAGTAGCTGCAGCAAAAAAGATAATCAGGGCTGCTGCCGACAACACCATGCTCACGCGAACCAAAGACCTTGCCGAAATGCTTTGCATTTACCCAGCCCCCAAGCTGACCGCGCTCAAAATCACCGCTTGTGACGATAAAATAATTATAACAAAATAAAATGGCTGCCGCTGACCTTAAATTACGCAATAATTATAACCGGCACACCTGCTTAAAGGTAATTAGCGCCCGCAATCGAAAATATTCAGAACGGAGGGCCAATAAATGACAGCAAAGATTAAAATAGGCGTCAGTTCATGCCTGCTCGGCAACCCGGTCCGTTATGACGGCGGACATAAACATGACCGCTATATAACAGATATATTGGGCCGCTACTTTGATCTAATTCCGGTCTGCCCTGAAGTGGAATGCGGGCTTCCTGTGCCCCGCGAAACATTACGCCTGGTTGGCTGTCCCGACAGCCCACGCCTGATTTGCGCCGGAACTGGCGCTGACCTGACAGGGCAGATGCTTGAGTTTTGCAGCAGGAGGGTAGAGGAGTTGAAAGCAGCGGGGCTCTGCGGCTTTATCTTTAAAAATAATTCACCTAGTTCAGGCCTTTACCGGGTTAAGGTATACGGAGAGTCCGGCACGGCTCTGCGAAAAGGGCGTGGCTTGTTTGCAGCCGCATTTGCAGGCCGGTTTCCGCTGCTGCCGCTGGAAGAGGAAGGGCGGCTTCGCGTTGAAGCAGTGCGCGAAAACTTTATCGAAAGAATATTCTGCTGTCACCGCTGGAATGAATTTACCTCCAACCGGGCAGGCTGCAAGGAATTGAACGGATTCCATAATCGCCATAAATTGCAGGTGATGGCACACAGCCCGAAGCTGCTTGCAGCCATGGGGCGGCTGGTCGCGTCAGGAAGAGGCCTGCCGGCTGACGAGCTTTTTTCAGCATATTTTAAATTGTTGATGACGGCGCTCGCATTCAGGGCAACAGTTAAAAAAAACGCAGGGGTCCTTTATCGTATCAGCAGTTATTTTAAAGATCTTAACAGTCCCGGCGAGCAAGCAGAGCTGGTTGATTTGATCGGACGTTATGCCAGCCAAAGCGCGCCGCTTGTTGAGCCGTTAACCCTGAGCCGCCATTATGCAAGGAAGTACAAAATCGCCTCTCTTGCCGGCCAAACCTACCTGGAACCGCAACCGGCCGAGCTGATACTGCGCAACTATGCCCGTGTCGCAAAAAAAGAATAAAAACGGAGACTGACCTGGTTCACCGTTCTGTAAAATATTCGCCAGCTATCGATGGTTATGGTATTATCCTTTTTAGAAACTTATACAACCTGTTACCATAAGGAGAAACCCTTTTTGACAGGCAATGAAAAGACCTTACCTGAGAAGTACCTGGGTGCCGGCGATTTTAAAAAAATGCTGTTGGGTGCCAACATTTTTTTTGACAGGGAAAAAGGACGCATAAACGCGCTGAATGTTTTTCCGGTCCCTGACGGCGATACCGGTACCAACATGAGCCTGACCCTGCAATCAGCCCTGGAAGGATCGCTAAACTATAAAGGCGAGTCAATCGGGGAACTGTCAGAGGTTGTCGCCTATAATGCACTGATGGGGGCCCGCGGTAATTCCGGCGTAATTTTGTCGCAGATCCTGCGCGGTATCGCCCGCGGCATGCAAAAGAAGGAAGCGATTACCCCCGGTGAGTTGAGCAAAGCTTTTCAATATGGAGTTGTCTACGCATACAAAGCAGTTTCAAAACCGGTCGAAGGCACTATTTTAACTGTTGCCCGGGAAATGGCCCGCGGAATCAGGGCAGCAGCACGCAAAGGCGAAAGCTTTTACAACAGCATGGAAGCAGCAATAGCAAACGGAAAAGAAACCCTGGCTAAAACGACAGAGATGCTGCCTGCCCTGAAAGAAGCAGGGGTAGTGGACGCTGGGGGGCTTGGGCTGCTGGTCTTTCTGGAAGGCTGCCTTTTTTCCCTGAAAAAATCGCTGAATGAACTTATTTGCCATAAAGAGGAAGGCCCTGCTTCTTTTCCGGATCATTTCCAATTGCCAAACCTGGCCGGCCCGGAGTCTTTTAACCTGGATTTCCCTTACTGCACCGAAATAATTGTCCGCTCTGCCGGAGGCAATTTCGGCACATTGAAGGAGCAGCTGGAGTCACTGGGGGATTCCTTGCTGGTTGTGGCGGATCATAACCTGGCCAAAGTGCATATCCATACGGCCGCTCCGGGTTTGATCCTGCAAACTGCCCTCCGTTTCGGGAGCATACACGATATCAAAATTGAAAACATGCTCGATCAACACCACCAGGCGTACAGAACCGGCTATCACGTGGAAAAGACCTTGCTGCTGCCTGGGGATCCGCGCCATCAGGCAGGAAAAGTAGGCGTAATTTCAGTATCTTTTGGCGAGGGCTTCCGTGAAATATTTTTAAGCCTTGGGGCTGGCGAAATTGTATTTGGCGGGCAAACCATGAACCCCAATGTGGAAGACCTGTTAAAGGCAGTTGAAAAACTGCCCCAGGATGATGTAATAATATTGCCAAATAACAAAAATATCATTATGGTTGCCCAGCAGGCTAAAATACTTTCGGCAAAATCAGTGGAAGTTTTCGAAACAAGGTCATTGCCGGAAGGGCTGGCTGCCTTGATGGCTTACAACCCCGCCTCCACAGTGGCCGAAAACAGGGAAGCTATGACCGCCAGCATTGACAGAGTCAATACCGGGCTGGTCACTCATGCGACCAAGGATACGCTAGTCGGCGGCAAATCGATTGAAACCGGCCACTTTTTAGGACTCGCCGGCGACGAAATCGTCTCGGCCAATGAAAATATGACGCAGGCCGCGCTCGATCTCGCAGAAAAACTCACCGGCGGCAAAGACGATTTATTCACTATTTATTACGGACAGGGGGTTTCCCGCCAGGATGCATCAAAACTGGCAGCCATAATCGGCGAAAAACACCCCTCCCTTGAAATTGAGCTGCAGTACGGAGGTCAGCCGCTGTATTACTATATCTTTTCGGTTGAATAGCATGCTTCATCCTTTTATACCAAAAAACCCGCAAAATCACTGGACAAACATTTTCTTAACAGCAATTATATTTACAAAACAGCTGCACTCCCCTATGATTTAGGCAGCTGAGCTTACAATCAACGGAGGTTAGTAAAAATGAGCGACAAACCAGCCAGTAAACCATTTAACCCCCGGTTTTCATCCGGTCCATGCGCCAAAAGGCCGGGCTACAGCACTGCCAATCTTGACCCGACCCTGCTTGGCCGCTCTCACCGCAGCACCGCCGGAAAAGCACGCCTTAATAAGGCAATCGATCAAACAAGGAAAATTCTTGGCATACCGGACTGCTACCTGGTCGGGCTGGTCCCCGGCTCGGATACAGGCGCTTTTGAAATGGCTATGTGGAACCTGCTGGGTAGCAGGCCGGTCGATGTTATATACTTTGAAGCATTCGGCAAAACCTGGGCCGACGACATCACCAAAGAGCTGAAGCTAAAAGATGTTAACCTTTACGCCGCCCCTTATGGCGAACTGCCTGACCTCGGGCAGTTAGATTTCCGCCATGACCTGGTATTCACCTGGAACGGGACTACAAGCGGAGTTAAAGTGCCTGACGGCAATTTTATTCCGGATAACCGGGAAGGGCTGGTACTATGTGATGCCACATCGGCCGTCTTTGCCATGGACCTGCCCTGGGAAAAACTTGACGCCATCACCTTTTCGTGGCAAAAAGTACTCGGCGGCGAAGCGGCCCACGGAATGCTGATCCTCTCACCCGGAGCTGTGCAGCGGCTTGAAAGCTACACTCCGCCATGGCCGCTGCCAAAAATTTTTAAGTTGACAAAAAACGGCAAAATAATCGCTGATATTTTTGAGGGTTCAACTATCAATACCCCGTCTATGCTCTGCCTCGAAGACTATCTTGACGCTTTGGACTGGGCAGAGGCAATCGGCGGATTACCGGCTTTAATCAGGCGCAGCGAAGAAAATTTGGCGCTTGTTGAAGGCTTTGTCAAAAATAACCACTGGGTTAAATTCCTGGCAGCCGACCCTCTTGCCATCTCCAATACCAGTGTCTGCCTGACCCTTGATCTCGGACCCGATCAGTTAAAAGCGCTGGTCAAAACACTGGCGGAGGAGGAAGCTGCCCTGGACATTGCATCCTACCGGGATGCACCGGGGGGACTGCGTTTCTGGTGCGGAGCCACGGTAGAAAAGGAAGATTTGGCCCTGGCCATGGACTGGCTTTCCTGGGCATACTGGCAAGTATCAGGATAAAAGGTGGAGAAACCGGTGCAGGAAATATTTGATGCGCTAAAACTATTTTGGCCGCTAGTGCTGCTGCAGCTCCTGCTTATGATCTGGGCCCTTATCGATTTGAACAGGCGGCGCGAAGTAAAAGCGCTACCTAAATGGGCCTGGGTGCTTATTATTATTTTTATAAACCTGTTCGGGCCGGTTATCTATTTTGCAGCAGGCAGGGGAGAAGAGTAACATCGGGGAATATTCCATCGCAGCAAGCAACCTGTCAAAGAGCTTTGGCTCCCAGCAGGCGCTGAAAGATTTGGCCTTCAGGGTAATTCGCGGTTCGGTTCACGGGTTTCTCGGACCAAACGGTGCCGGGAAAACCACTGCTATTAAAATAATACTCGGCTTGACGGCAGCAGATTCCGGGCAGGTCAGGGTGCTTGGGGAACCGCTTGCTTTCGGCCGCCGGCTCAGGTATTTGCAGCATGTAAATTATTTGCCCCAGGATCCGGTATTTCCGGAAGGCCTGACCGGCAGGGAAGCGCTGGTGCTGGTTGCCGGAATATACGGGGTTGATCGTCATAAAAGCCGCATAAGGATTGAAAAGCTGCTGGATTACTTTAACCTGCAGCAGGATGCTAATCGCCGCGTTGGTGTCTATTCCCGGGGGATGCAGCAGCGTTTGGGCCTGGCGGCAGTGTTGCTGACCGAACCTGAATTATTGATTCTTGACGAACCGGTATCAGCACTCGACCCCGACGGGCGCAGGCGGGTGCTAAATATCATCAATAAATTAAAAGGCCGGGCTACTGTCTTTTTTTCAAGCCACATCCTGGCCGACGTGGAGCGGATCTGCGATTATATCACAATTATTGACAGAGGCCGTAAGTTGCTTGACGCCAAAACCTCTGACCTGCTGACACGTTATGCCATAGAACAGTACGTTATCACGGTCAGGCCTGAAGACCATCCCCGGGCAGCCAGCCTGATCAGCCGTAACCGTCATGTAAAGCTGGTAACTTCTCAACTGAACCAGCTTCATGTCATCTCTAAGCCCGGGCAATCCCTGGAGATGGCTGACAGCTTACTTTTTGAACTGATCGGTCAGGGCATCGTGGTCAGAGAATTTGTGCTAAACCGGACCAACTTGGAAGCCGCTTTTTTTAAGGTTATAGAAGAACATCACCTGGCGGGGCAAACCAAATGAAGAGCTTAATGGTGAAAGAATTAAAAGCCAACTGGCGCAGCTTCCGTTACCCGGCATTTCTGCTGGTGCTCCTTTTTTTCGCCCTGCTCGACCCCCTGATGCTTAAGCACATGAACGAACTTCTCGGTTATTTCGCGACCGGGGTTGAAATTATTGTGCCCGAGCCTACACCGCAGGATGCGTACTTTTCATATCTCAACGATGTATCGCAAATCGGTATCTTCGTTTTGATCTTTACGGTGATGGGTTGTGTCGCCCGTGAAAAGGAAACAGGGGTTACCGGGTGGCTGCTCAGCAAACCGGTCAGCCGACGGCAGTACCTCTGCGCCAAGCTGGTTATCATGTATTGGCTTGTAATCGCCGGCATCTTTACCTGCAGCGCCCTGGCCTATCTTTATACAACCAGCCTGCTCGGCCAACCACCGTTGGCAGAATCAGCACTGGCAACGGCCAACCTGACTGTCTTTACCTTGCTAATTGCCACCCTGGCCTTCGCCCTTTCAACCGTGCTGAAAAGCCCTCTCCAGGCCGGCGGGGTAACCCTGCTCATTTTTTTCTTAAGCGGTATCTTAAACCTTCTCGTTGCCGGTTCTGCTGCAGCCAACTATTACCCCAATACCCTGCTGAGCCAGATGAAACCGCTGCTCGATGGCAGAGCAGCCGCAACCGACAGCACAGCTCCGCTGACCGTCACAGTTATGCTTATTACCCTGCTAGTGATCCTAAGCAGCTACAGGTTTTCCAAAATGGAATTCTGACCTGCATTTTAACAAGTGCATTTTTAAAGCTGAAACTCCCGGCTCACCTGTCGAGGGCCTTTTGCAGCAGTTCATTAACCAGCTGCGGGTTGGCTTTGCCGCCGGTTTCCTTCATCACCTGTCCGATTAAAAAGCCGAGGGCTTTGGTTTTTCCACAACGATAGTTAGCAACGCTATCCGGGTGATCTTCGATCATTTTCCTGATTACCCTCTCCAACTCGCCCTGATCGGAAACCTGGGTCAGGTTTTTCTCTTCCACAATTTGACGCGGGCTTTTACCGACGGCAAACGACTGCTCAAGGATTTCTTTTGCCAGCTTGCCGCTGATCATACCGGCGTCGATCATTTTCAGCAGTTCGGCCATGTGGAGGGGCGTAAAATTACAGCTGTCAGCCTCAATGCCGGCGCTGTTCAGCCGGGCCGTCAGCTCACCCATAATCCAGTTGCCTGCAACTTTGGGGTTATCGTACTCTGCCAGGCAGTCTTCAAAATAATTGGCCAAATTGCGGGAAGCTGTCAATACTGCAGCATCGTAAGCGGGCAGGTTGTAATCCCTGACAAAGCGAGCCGCCCTGTCTTCAGCCATTTCAGGCAGGTTTTTTCGTGCTTCTTCTACCTCGGACGCGGTCAATTGAACCGGTGCCAGCTCAGGGTCGATAAAACAGCGATAGTCATGGGCCTGCAGCTTGCCGCGCATTACCAGCGTTTCCTGGCGGTTTTCATCCCAACGGCGGGTTTGTGTCGCCACTTCCCGGCCTTTATTCAAAACGGCTTGCTGCCTCTTTATCTCATGCTCAAGCGATTTTTCCACTGCTTTAAAAGAGTTCATATTCTTTAATTCAACCTTGCTGCCGAGCGTTTCGCTTCCCGCAGGCCTCAGGGATATATTGGCGTCGCAGCGCAAGCTGCCTTCTTCCATTTTACAGTCGGAAACAGAAGCATATTGGAGGATACTTTTCAGCTTTTCCAGGTAACGCCTCGCTTCCCCGGGGGTGCGAAGATCAGGTTCGGTTACCACTTCGATCAAAGGAACCCCGGCCCTGTTATAGTCAACAAGCGATGTATCGTTTACCGGCGAATGAACCAGCTTTCCCGCATCTTCTTCCATATGCACCCGGCCGATGCGCACCCTTTTTGATGTGCCCTGATCATCCTCCAGGTCAAGATAGCCCCCGCTGCCGATCGGCACGTGAAATTGCGAGATCTGGTAACCTTTCGGTATATCGGGATAAAAATAATTTTTCCGGTCAAAATAGCTGAACAGGGCAATCTCACAATTCAATGCCAAAGCTGCAGCAAGCGCTTTCTTAACCGCAGCGCCGTTCAGCTGCGGCATTATGCCCGGGAAACCGAGACAGCCGGGGCAGGTGTTGGCATTTGGCTCTGCTGCAAAGCGGTTGGGGCAGGAACAGAAGAGTTTGCTCTCGGTGAGCAGCTCGACGTGCACTTCGAGCCCGATTACTGTTTCATGCTCCACTTTAGTTGACTCCTTTACCGGGCCCCTGCGGAGCTGAGTTGATTAGCGGCGCAATTTTCAAAGCCGCGGAGATTAAAAATGCATCATCAAAATGTCTTCCGACCAGCTGAACTCCTGCCGGAAGCCCGTCACGGTAACCGGCAGGCAGGCATATTGCAGGATTACCCGCCATGCTGGCCGGAACTGTATAAATATCATCTTCAAATAGATCCGTAAAAACCGGTTCTTCCGCTGCCAGAGGAATCTCTGCGCCGGCAACCGGCATCAGCAGAAGATCGCATTGTTCAAAAACTGATGTAAGCTGCTGCCTGAGCATGTTCCAGACCCTTAAAGCCTGCCGGTAATAAAGGTTGTAGCCGCCCTGGCTTAAAAAATAAGTACCGAAGATGCTGCGGGTCAGTGCCTCACCGTTAAAAGTGGCTTTGCGCGTTTTACTGTACATCATTTCCAGATCATCTGCTTCGATTGCCCGGCCGTAGCGGATACCGTCATAGCGCAAAAGGTTGGAAGAAGCCTCGGCTGAGGCGATAACCTGGTAAGCCCGTAAAACTTCAGGCAGATATTTAAGCTTTATATCGGTCAGCCCGGCTCCCAGTTCTGCCAGGCGATCGCGGGTCTCCTGAAGCAGGTTCAGGGGATTGGCGGCAGTCGAACCAGGGTATTCCCCCATACAGCCGATAACAACATTCGAAAGATCGCCTGTTTTCTCCCCTCTGCCAATTGCTTCCCTGCAAACTGCTGTGGAGGCGTCGCGTGGGTCGAAACCAGAAATTAACCTAAGGGCAACCGGTAGATCTTCCGGAAATAGGGCAGAAACACCGGCACGGCCAAAAGAGCTGCAGTGCAAAGCCAGGCCGTGGCGGGATACCAAGCCGGCTGAAGGAAGAAAGCCAAAAACCCCGCAGTTCGCAGCCCCCCGTCGCAGGGCGCCGCCGCTGTCGCTTTCAAGGGCAAGCAAACAGATCCCCTCTGCCAGCGCCGCGGCGCCGGCGCTGCCGGCAACTTTACCCGTATTATAGGGGTTAAGTGCCGGTCCCTGTGGAGAATCAAGAGTGGTCGAACCTACCCCCATGTTATCAATATTGGTTTTCCCGATTACAACAGCACCGGCTGCAGCCAGTCTCTCAACCGCAGCGGCGCTGTATGGCGGGCAAAATCCCCTAAATTGCTGTGATCCGAAAGTAGTCGGCAAAGATTTGTATAAAAAATCATCTTTTACCGCTAACGGCACCCCGGCCAGGGGCAGGCAATACCCGGCCTCAATCTTCTGATCCACTGCGGCGGCCTGCTCCAGCGCTTCATTGCCGGCCAGGCTGCAAAAAATATTCAGCTTTTCGTTCTGTTCCCGGGCATTCTGTAAAGCGTTTTCAATCAATTCCCGTGCCTTTAATTCGCCCCTGTTCACTTGATCTGCAAGGCGTCCCGCGCTTATTGTCCTCGAGTCCACAATATTCCTCCTTCGGCTGCCGCTTATTCGATAATTGGCGGAACAACATAAAAGCCGTCCTCATAGCTGGCGGCACAGTCTTCCAGGCCCTGTAACTCTCTCTGCACAGCCCTGTCTTCGCGCAGCACATTGATCGCCCCGTGCCCAAAGAGCTGCGGCTCGAACGCGGAGAAATCTGCCTTCAGAAGCGGTTCCAACCACTGCAAGCAGGTAGTAAACCGTGTGTAAAGCATCTTAAGCTCTGCTTCATCCAGCTTAATTTTTGCAACTTCTGCCGCCCTGGATAGCTCTTCCATAATGGGATTGGCCATGATCTTTCACCAACTTCCGGCTAGCTAAATTTTCCGGTATCAAATACCGTTTTTATTACCTCTTCATGAATGGCAAACGCAGATTGATCATGCAGGACAAAACGAATCAGCTTCACTTCCCTTAATACCTTCAACATTTCCTTTACCGCCTTAAAAGCAATCTCCGCCGCCGCCCGGACCGGGTAGCCGAAAGCTCCGGTTGAAATGGAAGGAAAAGCGATTGAACTTATCCTTCTTTCTTCAGCCAGGTAAAGCGCATTGCGGTAACAAGCGGCAAGCAGTTTATCCTCCGGCCGATCAACTCCAAAAACCGGCCCGAGACAGTGGATAACATAGCGGTTTGAAAGGTTATGCCCCCCGGTAATCACCACTTCCCCCGGTTTAATCGGAGCCAGCAGCCGGCACTCTTCTTCCAATCCCGGGCCTGCCGCCCGGTGCAGGGCCCCGGCAACTCCACCGCCGCTCACCAGCCGGGCGTTTGCTGCATTGACTACGGCCAGCATATCTTTCTGGGCGGCAATATCACCTGCGGTAATTTCAATGGTTACTTCACCTGCAGTAACTTTCATCAGCCGATCCTCCCGTAATAGCCATTTTGAGAAAATACGACATTCCTGCTCGAGAAACCTTTTTATCAGCCATTTTATTGCCATAAAAAAGCGGCCAATTCATTTCGTTGTTAACGGAAATGAAAACCGCTTGTTTATCGTTTTCTTCCCGGCCAGCAATAGGGAAAGGAAGTCAAAATCAAATTACAGCTCTATTTTCCTCAGCCGCAGCGAGTTAAGGACAACATTAAGAGAGCTGAGCGCCATCGCGCCGGCGCCGATAATCGGGTGCAGCAGGCCAAAAAAAGCCACCGGTATGGCAATGCCGTTGTAAAACCAGGCCCAGAAATAATTCTGGCGTATCTTCTGGAATGTGGCGCGGGAAAGCCGTATAGCAGCGACGACCGAGTTCAGGTTGCCCCTGACCAGGGTAATATCGGAAGCCTCAATGGCTATGTCGGTCCCCGTTCCGATCGCTATGCCTACGTTAGCCTGTTTCAAGGCCGGTGCGTCATTAATCCCGTCACCCACCATGGCTGTCAATCCAAATTCCTCCTGCAGCTTTCTGACCTGCTCGACCTTACCGTCAGGAAGGACTTCGGCAATAACCTTATCGATTCCAATCTGGCGGGCTATCGCTTCGGCAGTAACCCGGTTATCACCGGTAATCATCACCGTTACCAGCCCCAGATCTTTCAACTTCGCCAGCGCTTCACCGGCTTCATCTTTCAGGGTGTCTGCTATGGCCACCAGTCCGGCCGCCTGGCCTTCAACAGCTACCAGGACTACCGTTTTGCCTTCCGCTTCGAGTGTTACCATCTGCTCCGACAACCCTGCCGTATCAATTTTGTTACTCTCAATCAGGCGCCGGCTCCCTACCATAACTTTCCGGTTATCAACAGCCCCGACGACGCCCTGCCCGGTAAAAGACTCAAAGTTTTTTACTTCAGAAAAACTGACTTCTTCATCTACCGCTTTTTCAACCAGGGCAGCGCCAAGCGGGTGCTCTGAAACTGCTTCAACCCCCGCGGCATAAGAGAGCAATTCTGCCCTGCTGAAGCCGTTAGCAGGCACCAGATCCGTAACCTGCGGCTTTCCCCTGGTCAGGGTACCGGTTTTATCAAAAGCTATCACCCTTACATCTTTCAACGTTTGAATCGCTTCGCCACTGCGGATCAATATGCCGTTTTCTGCTCCGAGTCCGCTTCCGACCATCAGGGCTGTGGGAGTAGCCAGGCCCAACGCGCAGGGGCAGGATATGACCAGAACCGCTGTAGCAGCCATAAATGCTAACGTCAGCAGGGGCGCTTGCAGGTTGGTCCACGGCGGATTGAAAAACTCAACCAGAGAACGGTTAAAATCCGGAAATAGCAGCCAAGTGAAAAAGGAGGCCAGCGCTATCACAATTACAGCGGGCACAAAGTACCCGGTAATCCGATCGGCAAATTCCTGTATCGGTACCTTTGATCCCTGTGCTTCCTCGACCATCCTGATTACCTGGGCCAGAAAAGTGTCTTTTCCAACCTTGTCGGCCTTTACCTGCAGGGCCCCCCGGCCGTTGATCGTGGCCCCGATTACTGCACTGCCTTCGCTTTTTCCCACCGGGATCGATTCGCCTGTTGCCATCGATTCGTCAACGCTGCTGCTGCCGCTGATCACTATTCCGTCAGTGGGGATTTTTTCACCGGGACGGATCAGCATCACCATCCCGGGCAACAAATCCTCGATCGCTATTTCACGTTCGGATCCGTTGTCTATAATACGCGCGGTTTTGGCTTCAAGGGCCAGCAACTTCTTTATAGCCTGCGAAGCGCGCCCTTTGGCTTTAGCCTCCAGAAAGCGCCCCACCAGGTGGAGGGCCATGATGCTGGCAGCCATCTCGATAAAAGTAGTCAGCGGGAACCAGAAATTCAGCAAACTCAGGAAAAACGGCAAAGCTGAGCCCAGGGTAACAAGCGTATCCATGTTCGCGTTGAAACGCTTCATTGCTATGATTGATCCGCGGTGGGTTTCCCAACCGGCGACAAAGATTGCCGGGATCGCCAACAATACGGATATACCGAAATAACCGGGGATTGGAAACGCAAACATATCGATCATCATAAGAACCATGATCACACCGGCAGAAAAAACTGCTATCCACATTCGCCCTGCTGCTTTCGCCATTGTCTGCCGGTCGCGATCAAGCTGTAGCCCGGAACTGTCCAGCGACTTCCCTTCTTTGCCGGTTTCAATAACACTGTACCCGGCGCTTTTTACCAGGTTGACCAGATCAGAATGGCTTATTTTCTCCCGGTCGTACCTGATGCTGGCTTTTTCCGTTGCCAGGTTAACGGCTGCATCAAGGACGCCGGCTGCATTCTTGAATGTGCCTTCCAGCCCAACGGCGCATGAAGCACAGTGCATCCCTTCTATGGCAAGAATTTCTTCGACGACAGTCGAAAACCTTTCTTCAGGAGTACCCCTGAACCCGGCTTCGCCGATCTTGTTCAGGATCTGATCGACCGTCAACTTGCCCGGATCAAATTCAATATATGCCTTTGCCGCCGCGAAATTGACCGACGCGCTTTTTATACCCTCGGCTTCCCGGAGCCCTTTTTCCAGACTCAGGGCACAGGAAGCACAACTCATGTCATCTATCAAAAAGGTGATCTTTTTCATCTTCTTACCCTCTTTTCATGTAGCCAACCGGCGCCTCACCGGGGGAAAACCACAAATTAGCAGGCGCAGGTTAACCCGATCAGCCGTCTAGCTGTTTCTGTTTAATAACCAGCTCGGCGAGCGTAATATTGCCCAGTTCTCTTCTTATAACATCCTTCAAAGCAATCCAGGCTTGTCTTGTAACACACAGTTGTGACCGATCGCACATTTCAGCATGATCAACACAGTCGACCGGTGAAATGGCCCCCTCGACACACTCGACAATCTCAAGCAGCGTTACACTGTCCGGGTGCCTGGCTAAAACGTAGCCTCCCTGGCTTCCTTTCACGGTTGTAACATAACCGCCAATACGAAGCGGAAACATTACCTGCTCCAGGTATTTTAATGAAATATCCTGGGCCGCCGATACATCTTTGAGCTTGACCGGGCCTTCGCCGTAATGCATGCCGAGTTCAATTAACGCCCTTGAAGCATAACGTGATTTGGTGGATAATTTCACATCTGATCATCCTCATTAAACAGGGCAGTTGAGATGTAACGCTCCGCCAGATCGGGGAAGATCGTTACAATCAGCTTGCCCCTGTTTTCAGTTCTCGCGGCAAGCTGCAGTGCCGCCGCACAGGCAGCCCCGGATGATATGCCAACCAGCAAACCTTCCTGCCTGATCAGTTGCCGGCTTGTTTCAAGCGCCAGGTCATCAGAAATACAAACAATCTCATCAATTAAACCCTGATCCAGGATTTCCGGAATAAAGCCGGGGCCGATACCCTGTATTTTATGCGGCCCGGCCTTTCCGCCGGATAAAACCGGTGATGATAACGGTTCAACGGCTATGCCGATTAAGGAAGGTTTTTTTGCTTTAAGCACCTGCAGCACACCGGTGATGGTTCCACCTGTGCCCACTCCGGCAATAAATATGTCGATCTGCCCTTCGGTCGCTGACCAAATCTCTTCCGCTGTTGTCCGGCGATGCACTGCCGGGTTGTTCTGGTTGGCAAACTGCATTGGCATAAAATAGTTCCTGCCTGACCTGGCGATCTCGGTGGCCCGATTAACCGCCCCGCTCATTCCTTCATGCCCCGGCGTCAGGATTAACTCGGCACCCAGAGCTTTAACTATTTTTCTGCGCTCGGTTGTCATAGTTTCCGGCATCACCAAAACGCAGCGGTAGTTTTTAACCGCACAGACCATCGCTAAACCGATCCCCGTATTACCGCTAGTCGGTTCAATAATTACAGTGTCAGAGCCAATAAGCCCGGACTCCTCTGCCGCTTCAATCATAGCAAGGCAGATCCGGTCTTTGACGCTGCCCCCGGGATTATAAGATTCCAGTTTGGCTAAGATCTCAGCCGGGCAGTCCCGAACCATCTTCGATACCCTGATCAATGGAGTTTGCCCAACCAGCTCCATAACATTACTTACAATATTCATAGCTGCCTCCTTTTTATGTCAAACAATAATCTACTATTTATATAGGATATATGTTGTTAGTGTAGCCAATTAGTTGGGCGGTGTCAATAGCAAACACCCCGTCATCGTCTAAATTAAAAAATTACAAAGCAGGAAAACGGTCTGAATAGTATAATAATATTAAAAAGATCACAGTTACATCTCGCGTTCAAAAAATTGCATGGCGGAGAGGAGAGAGCTGTATGGAACACTACGAAAAGCTTGGCGCTTTTTATCTTGGGAGGCAGTACGATCCGGAGACAAAAAAGTCCGGGGATAGCCTGCTGCTTTATGATTCCAAGGATATGGTCACACACGGGGTCTGCGTCGGAATGACCGGAAGCGGCAAAACCGGCCTATGTATCGGTTTGTTAGAGGAAGCGGCAATCGATAAAATTCCGGCCATCATAATCGATCCCAAAGGCGATATTACCAATTTATTGCTTACTTTTCCCGAGCTGCGCCCGGAAGACTTCAGGCCCTGGATTAACGCTGATGAGGCCCGGAAAAAAGGCCTCTCAGCTGAAGATTACGCCGTTCAGCAGGCTGACCTGTGGCGTAACGGCCTGGCATCCTGGAACCAGGATGGCGAAAGAATCCGTTACCTGAAAGATGCCGTCGATTTTACCATCTACACTCCGGGGAGCACCGCCGGTATCCCGGTATCAATTCTAGACTCGTTCTCAGCCCCCTCGAAAGCTATTATTGAAGACAGCGAACTGCTGCAGGACCGGGTCAGCGGCACCGCCAGCAGTTTGCTCGGTTTAATCGGGATTACCGCCGATCCGCTAAACAGCCGTGAACATATCCTTATCTCCAATATTTTGTCGCTGGCCTGGCAGCAGGGCAGGAACCTTGACCTGGCTTCACTGATTCAGCAAATCCACAATCCGCCTATCACGCAGGTCGGGGTTATGAACCTGGAATCTTTTTACCCGTCAAAAGAGAGGTTCGCTTTGAGCTCTCAGCTAAACAACCTGCTTGCATCGCCAAGTTTTGCCAGCTGGCTGCAGGGCGAATCGCTCGATATTGGCAACCTGCTGCATACACCAAAAGGAAAACCGCGGATGTCGATTTTTTCGATCGCTCACCTCAGCGATAACGAGCGCATGTTCTTCGTATCGCTGCTTTTAAACCAGGTCTTGAGCTGGACCCGCTCCCAAACGGGTACAACCAGCCTGAGAGCCCTGCTCTATATGGACGAAATCTTCGGATTTTTCCCCCCCGTAGCCAACCCGCCGTCTAAAGCGCCGCTTTTAACCCTGCTGAAGCAGGCCCGCGCGTTTGGATTGGGTATCCTTTTAACCACCCAGAACCCGGTTGACCTCGATTACAAGGGCCTTGCCAACACCGGCACCTGGTTTATCGGGCGTTTGCAGACTGAAAGAGATAAGATGCGCTTAATGGACGGGCTGGCCGGCGCTACCGCCGCAAAGGGGGTCGTGTTTGACCGTAACGCGATGGAACAGATTATCTCCGGCCTCGGCCAGAGAGTGTTCCTGATGAATAACGTACACAAAGATGACCCAGTAATTTTTGAAACCAGGTGGTGCCTCTCTTATCTTCGCGGTCCGCTGACCCGTAATCAGATCAGGGATTTGATGGATCCACTGCGCGGCAGTTTTGAGCTGCCCGCCGCCCCTGCCGCAGTTACTCAACAACAGCCGGCAGCAGAATCTGCTGCAGAGTCTGTATCTGCTGTTCCTCCGGTTACAAAGCCGGTAACTGAGGAGGCAGCATCGGTGGCGGAAGAGAGTGGCGCTCCAATCCTGGCCCCAAGTATCAGCCAGGCTTACATCCCGGTCAGGGGAAGGGCCGCGCCGGGAGAAACAATTGTCTACCGGCCGATGATGCTTGGCAGTGCACAGGTTGCCTTTGTCAACGACCGCATCAACCTGCGTAAAAGCAGGGACCTGCTGCTGACTACGCCGGTGACGGATGATATCTTTCCGGTAGACTGGAATAAAGCTGTATCGCTTGAGCTTGCCCTGAACAATCTCGAAACCGGACCGGTTCCAGGGGCGGTATTTGAAAATCTGCCGGCTTCAGCATCCGACCCTAAAAATCATACCGCCTGGTCACGTGAATTTGTCGAATGGATCTACCGCAATGAAACAGTAGACTTATTGCAGAGCAGAAAGTTTAAGCAGGTTTCCGAACCCGGCGAATCGGAACGCGATTTCCGGGCCAGGTTACAGCAAAGCGCCCGGGAAGAGAGGGATAAAGATCTTGACAAACTGCGTAAAAAATACAGTTCGCAGGTTGATACCCTGGAAGATCGAATACGGCGCAGCGAGCTAACCCTCAAGAACAAAGAAGACCGGGCAAAACAGCATAAACTTCAAACTGCTGTTTCGGTTGGAGCAACAATACTCGGATCTTTTTTAGGCAAATCCGCAATCAGCGCAACAACCCTGGGGCGGGCCACCACTGCCGCCCGCGGCGCAGGCCGCATATCAAACAGCATTGAAGATGCCAAGAGGGCAGCTGAAAATGTTGAAGCATATCGCCAACAGCTGCAGGAGTTAGAAGAAGAGTTTATCAGGGAAACCGACCTGCTGAACGAAGAAATGGACCCTCTTACCGAAGAGTTGGACCAGTTTACCGTAAAACCGCTCAAAAAAGATATCATGCTGAGAGCATTCGCCCTGGGCTGGGCGCCTTACCGCAGGAATGCCACCGGTATTGCTGAACCAGCCTGGTAGGGACAATACCAATCAGCACTGGCAATTTAACAGGGCACAGCTCAGGTGCCCTGTTTTTTGTTCAGCTCGATTATATTCTCAAAACCGAAAGATCTCCGCCCCGCTTCGATCTCTTGCATCATAGCCACCAGCAATGAGTTGAGGGGGGTTTTTATTCCAACCTCATAGCCCTTCCTTACCAGGTAGCCGTTAATAAATTCGGTTTCCAGCGGCCTGTTCTGCAGGTAATCCTGGCATGCGGTCGGCAAAATAGCCCCATGGCTTTCCCTTAGGA
The DNA here is from genome assembly GCA_964389365.1 of uncultured Syntrophomonadaceae bacterium. Taxonomy (GTDB): domain Bacteria; phylum Bacillota; class Dethiobacteria; order DTU022; family DTU022; genus UBA993. Next base: position 2,871 of record CAYMDO010000006.1, on the reverse strand, counting down.
TATTTAACAGGCTTTCAGCAATAAAATCTTTCATATCACGGTAGAATTCCGGCCTGAACCGCACATTCACCGTTTCCAGGGTAATGCCCGATTCCGCAGCAACAGCCAGGAACTCGCCAACTATACCGGTCACCGCCCGGCAGGCCTCCGGCGACGCAACCATTTCGGCCACCGTTTTGCCCTGCAGCGCCCCTACTGAAATGGCACAGTTTGCCAGCAGCTTGGCCCAGAGAAAACCATAAATATTATCTGTCAAATATGTATCCGCAACACAGCCCATGATCTCGCCAACCTGTTTTAATTTTTCATCCTGCTGCCCGTTGAGCCGGCCGATAACGAATTCTCCCGGCGATGCCTGGCAAAGCTGCCCCGGCCCTTCGGTAATTGCTCCCCAGCCTACGATGCAGCCAACCGTCCTCTCCTGTCCGATTAGATCGGCGATTAAGTCTTCGTTAATGCTGTTTTGCAGCGAAACAACAGTAGATGTTTCATTCAACAAAGGCATAATATGGCGTAAAACAGTTTCCGTGTGCATTGATTTAACTACTACGAAAACCAGGTCAAGCGGCCCCTTCAGAGCCCGGGGCTCAATGACTTCAAGGGGAACATTAAAACTGCCCCGGCATCCGCTCACCCTGAGGCCGCTTTTCATCGCCAGCCGGTGTTCACTCCAGGTTTCAACAACAGTCGGGCTGTACCCCTCACGAACCAACCAGGCAGCGGTAATGCCTCCGATTGCCCCACCGCCGATAATTGTGATCCCCGGTTCTTTCATCGTTTCCCGCCTTCCCTGCAGCTTTGTTAACCAATTCGCCTGCAGGCGCCATAATCCTCTACAGCGGCACGCAGATCTTAGCCTCAACAGATAGCAGCAGTAAAAAATCTGCATATCTGCGATGACCCTGGGTTAAATGCCGCCATCAGCCGGGCGGGGGAAACAGCAGGCCGATAAGCACTTTATGTGCCGCGTTTTGCTATCCGGGCGCGATGGTTGCGGTCAAGTATTTTTTTGCGCATCCTGATTGCCAATGGCGTCACCTCTACCAGCTCGTCTTCTGCGATGTACTCCATGGCCCGTTCCAGCGAATACTGAACCGGGGGCGCAAGCCTAATCGCATCATCAGCGTTGGAAGAACGGATATTTGTCAGGTGCTTTTTTTTGCAGACGTTGACATCGAGATCAACATCCCTGGAATTTTCACCGATGATCATACCGGCGTAAACTTTTTCACCGGGCACTATGAACAGCACTCCCCGGTCTTCAATATTATGCAGCCCGTACGCGGATGCCTCCCCGGTTTCAAAAGCAACCAGCACACCCCTGCCGCGGCCGGGCAGCTCACCCCTCCACAATCCGTAGTGGCTGAAAAGGTGATGCATAATGCCTTCGCCCCGGGTATCGGTCAGCAGCTCGGAGCGAAAACCGATCAAACCCCTGGTCGGAACCATAAACTCAAGCTTAATTGTTTTTTCACCTGCCGGCTGCATGTGGTGCAGTTCTCCAAAACGGTTGTTCAGGTTTTCGATAACCCGCCCGGAATAACTTTCCGGTACCGTCAGGTAAACCCTTTCGTAGGGCTCGCAAACCTTCCCGTCGATATCTTTCAAAATCGGCCTGGGTTTTGAAATTTGCAGTTCATACCCTTCCCGCCGCATGGTTTCAATTAAAATCCCAAGATGCAGTTCACCCCTGCCGGCGACCTCAAACGAATCCGGTGAAGCAGTCTCGGTAACTTTCAGGCTGACATTTGTCTCCGCCTCTTTCAGCAGGCGATTACGCAAATGGCGTGACGTTAGGTATTTGCCTTCTTTTCCGGCAAAAGGGCTGTCATTGATCATAAAGTTCATGATCAGGGTAGGTTCGTCCACCAGTAAAAGGGGGAGCGGCAGCGGGTGCAGGGGATCGCTGACTGTTTCACCAATATTAACGTCTCCCAGTCCGGCTACAGCCACTATATCCCCGGCTGAAGCCTGTTTCACCTCTATACGTTTTAAGCCTTCATATGTCCAGAGAATTCCGGCTTTCAGCTGTTCCAGCGATCCATCCTGCTTACAGAGAGCAACCGTCTGCCCGCTCTCCAGCAAACCGTTTCTGATTCGCCCGATACCGATTCTGCCCACGTAGTCGTCATAATCAAGGGTATTGATCTGCAGCTGCAGTATCCCCTTAGGATCGACAGCCGGCGATGGGACCTCATCGACTATTTTTTCAAACAGTGGTTGAAGGCTTTCCCCCGGCGTCTCAGGATCTGTTGATGCCGTACCCCGGCGGGAATCAGTATATATTACCGGAAAATCAAGCTGCCAGTCCTCAGCGTCCAGTTCCACGAAAAGATCAAATATCTCATTTAGAACTTCAGTCGGGCGCGCATCAGACCGGTCGATTTTATTGATCACTACTACAATGCGCAGACCTACTTCCAGGGCCTTGCGCAAAACAAATTTGGTCTGAGCCATCGGGCCTTCAAAAGCATCTACTAGGAGCAGCGCTCCATCAACCATCCGCAGCACACGTTCAACCTCACCGCCAAAATCGGCATGCCCCGGCGTATCGACGATATTGATCTTTGTCCCGCCGTAGATAACTGCAGTATTTTTGGAGAGGATTGTGATGCCGCGCTCCCGTTCGAGATCGTTAGAATCCATGACACGCTCAATAACCCTCTCGTTATCCCTGAAAATCCCGGCCTGGCGAAGCAAACCGTCAACTAAAGTAGTCTTCCCATGGTCAACATGAGCAATGATCGCAATATTCCTTATTTTTACAGCTTCTTTAAGCGCTTTCATGGTTCACCGTATCCCATTCCTTATTAATATGTATCTGCTCAGGCTGATTTTTCAGCCATTAAGCATTTCGTTCTTTGAAAACCG
>CAYMDO010000005.1:0-87073 GCA_964389365.1 uncultured Syntrophomonadaceae bacterium | reverse complement strand
TTTACCCCTGACTATCCCGCCAGCAACCCCTCCTGGAACAACTCCTCCTGGAGTAACAGTAACCACTGGTACTCCAGGCGCAGGGGCAACCCCGCCGGTTGAGGCAACACCGGCGCCGCCGGCAACCGAACCGAGCCAGGAAACTGCCGCACCACCCGAGGAACCGATGGTTTTGCCCGAGAGCACGCTTAATCTCTGGTGGCTGCTCCTGCTCCTGATCCCGGCTCTGCTCTGGTTCCTGCTGGCCAGGCTGGTACTGGTCCGCGTGCCTGACCGTGAAGGCGACTACGAAACCGTAGCCCGCAAGCTCGCACGCCGCAAAGACAAGCGCTGGTTTGTCGATATCGAGAAGGAACTCGACAAGTACCTGGCCAAGCACGGCGAAGTGATGGTTGACTTCAGGGGCGGCCTGATTAAGGAAGCGAAGAAGGCAATCTATTCAGGTGACACCCTGTTGAGCGCGGACGAACTGCGTTATGCGTTGGTCAACCGGCAGCGCTATACCAACTGGGTTGACAAACTCAACGAGCGCATGGCTAAAACAGCTGGATAATAGATTACTGCAAGTTATTACATTATATAACAGGGCATTCTCCGAACCTTAGGGACTGTCCTGTTACCTTGTTTATATTGAAGTCTCCTGATATTATTTAATCACAAGAATACTAATTTTCATGGGGAATGTAATGGGTAAGGATAAGAAGAGGAAAAAGCGGAAAGCAGTAAAAACAAAAGAGAGTAAATGGTATAAATGGTCTATATTTTTAGTTGTTGCGGTTGTTTCTGTTTTTCTATACCTCGGGCTTACAATCAATGATAAATTAGCTGAAGAAAATAAATTAAATCCCAATATTGAACTATTTCATAGTAAGCTTTTATTATTACAAGAACATATTCTTTTTGAAAATATAGAGAAGCATATTGAATCAGATAATATATTATTAGAGAGAACAGGTAATAAATTTATTGTGTTTTTTTCAGTATGTAATACTAAAAACCGTGCTAAAGTGTTTGCGGCATCCGGAGAAAGCTTAAACAGCGCCTGGGAAAATGCGGTAATAAAAACAGTCAAATATTTGAGTGCATATGAGCTCGAACCAATATGGGTAAAAGTTGATATTGTAGATTCAACGAAAGTTATTAAATCAGGTGATTTGTCTGATATTTTAAAAAACTATCGCAGTTATTATTTTCGGCAGGGTATTGCATTTGACTCTTCCTTCAACATTGCATTATTAGAAGCTGAGTTAAATTACAGTGGTCTTATAGACTATGAAGGTAACCGGTTGAAGTACGATGACATTAATAAATATCTAAACGAACAGGGTAAGGAAGCAATAAAAATGTTGCCGGAAAATCTTGTATTATTTACAACCCTGGGTTGGTTGTGTGATGAACAGGATCGGGTGTATACATTGTACGGTTATGAAGATCATGGTTATAATTATGGCCGCCGGATCCTAACCGACCTGAACAAGGATACTATTAAAGACATAATTTCTACTTCAACTGAGTGGATGATAGATGAAATTAAAGATGACGGGTCTTTTGTTTATGGTTATTATCCGATTTATGACGAGCGTTTAACCCACTATAATATTTTACGTCATATAGTATCTATACAACCACTAATTTGGTACTCCACCTTGACAGGCAGAAAAGATATTGAGCCTCTAATAATAAAAGCTATTAATTACGTCGTTGAATATAATATTGAATACCGTGATGATATTACTGCTTTTGTGGTGGACAGACCCAACAATGAAATTAAGTTAGGTGGGAATGCTGTGGCCATAATCGTTTTAAAAGAATACATGGATACTTTTAATAACGACAGGTATAACCAGCTTTTAATTGATCTTGGGAATGGTATTTTAGATTTGTTAGATCAGGAAAGAGGTACTTTCTACCATGTACTAAACCCAGATTTTACTAAGAAAGTTGAATATCGAACTGTTTATTATGACGGTGAGGCAACATACGCATTGGCAATACTTTATGAAATAACAAAAGATCAAAAATGGTTAGCTGCAGCTAAAGCAGCAGTTGAGAATTTCATCCGAGAAGATTATACAAAATATCGCGATCACTGGGTTGCTTATGCGATGAACTCAGTAACAAAGCATGTTAACGATCAACGATATTATGAGTTTGCCCTGAAAAATGTTCAAAACAATTTGGACGAAATATATTACAGGGACACTTCTTACCATACCTATCTTGAGCTACTTATGGCTACATATGAACTGTTTGATAGAATGACGATTAACCAAATTAATAATAAGTACGTTGAAGAATTTGATGCTGGTTACTTTTTTAAAACTATATTTCATAGAGCGGACCATATGCTTAATAGTTATATGTTTCCGGAGTACTGCATGTATTTTAGTAATCCTAGCAAATATTTGGGGACTTTTGTTATTAGACATGATGCATATCGGATAAGGATTGATGATATAGAACACTTCATTGCTGGTTATTATAACTTATGGAGAAATTATGAGCGAATTGTTAAATATAATGAAAAATACAATGCCCTCCCTTAAATACTTTTTCAAAAGGGATATCATTATTACTACACTGTGTATCAAGTTATTTTAAAAGATCGCCTTATAAAAGTAATTCATGCGAACCGCTAAAGCCCGTAGCTGGTCGGCATATCATACCCGGCAAGCGACTGCAGCCGGGTTACCTGTTCTTCTTTTCCCAGCACAATCAGGGTATCTTGCCCTGCCAACACCAACCCGGGCCCCGGGTTGATTACGGTTTCGCCGTCAATTTTTTTTACAGCCATTACAATCAATCCGGTTTGCTCGGGAATCTTTACGTCGGCCAGGCTTTTCCCGGCCAGGGTGGAAGCCCCGCTGACGGTTACCTCTTCCAGGTCGATAACCATCTGCCCGGAACGGGTAATTACATCCAGAAAGGATACAACTGCCGGCCGCAGGATCAATGACGCCATGCGGGTACCGCCAATTTCGTTAGGTGATACAACTTTATCGGCCCCGGCCTTAATCAGCTTCAGGTCAGACTTGTCCTCTATCGCCCGTGCAACGATTATCAAACCCTTATTGATTTCCCTGGCTGTCAATACAGTAAATACGTTTTCCGCATCATTGGAAAGACAGCAAAGCAATCCCTTTGCTCTTTCAATCCCTACTTTTTGCAGGTCTTCTTCGGCCGTGGCATCCCCGACCATGGCAAGGTCGCCCTGGTTTATCAGGTGATCGACTTTTGCCGGATCAGACTCGATCACAACGAAAGGCACGCCGCGCTTCCTGAATTGGTTGACAACATGCTGCCCGGTCTGGCCGGCCCCGCAAATTATATAATGGTTTTTTAGCTTCGCAATATTATTTTCCATCTTTCTCCTCCGCAGTATATGGCTAAACTCACCTTCAATAACCAGTGAGCTGACAACGGTAACGGCAAATGCGGCAATGAAAAGGCCGCTGATAATCAGGATAATGGTAAAAAATCTGCCTGCCACGCTGAGTTCGTGCACTTCGCGAAAGCCAACCGTTGAAACTGTAATAACCGTCATATAAAGGCCGTCCACGAAGCTCATATTCTCAAGGAACATATAACCCGCTGTCCCTGTAGATATAAGCAGAACCAGCAATACGACTACTGCTATCACTTTTTGCTGCAGGCTCATTCCGGCGCTTCCTCTCCGGGGTTCGGGAATGCCAGGCAACCGGGTATAAATGCCGGCAATAAGCCGACCCGGCGCGATTACCCGGCGGATTGCTATAATAATACCATCAATCCGTTGGCATTGCTAACCCTAACCGTTTGCAACACAATCATTTGCAATACTGTGTATCTAGTTGTCAAGTTATTGCGGAACAATGCAGCGTATCAGGATACCCACTCCTGGCCTCGCGCAATGATATGATACGGGAAATATTGCGGCAGCAGCCCTTTCCGGGCAGGTAATTTGTAACAAGGTGCTGAAGTAAACAATGGTAGTTAACGGGAGGGCAATTTGAAGACAACTGTCATACTGATCTTTATCTTCTTTGGCCTGGCTTATCTCTTTTTAATCGACAACAAGAAAGCCGGCCCCTACGTTAAGGTGCTGCCGGCACTTACGCTTGCCGGTTACTCGCTTTACTGCGGCAACCTGCCGTTTGCCCTGGTGTATCTTCTGGCCGGAGCGGGCGATTACCTGCTTACCCATCCCGGAAAATTCTTCTGGGGCGCAGCTGTTTTTGCGATCGCCTACAGTACCTTAAACCTGGTAACCTTTGCCCATTTCTCGCCACTTTACCTGCTGGCCATCCTGCCCTGCGCTGCACTTGTATTCTTAATCGGCAAAGGCCTGGTCAGGGAAAAAGTATTTTTTCCCCTGCTGGCATACGGTATTGTTGTAATTGCCGGCCTGGTGGTTAACGCCATGGGGCACCTTTTTCACAGCGGGATGCCGCTTACGGGCCTCGGCCTGCTGTCGCTGGCCGTATCCGACCTGATCATCGCCACCAGGTTTGCCCATCCGCGCAAATACCTATCTTACCTGATCATGGTCACCTATTATACCGGGTTGCTCCTGGTTTTCTGATCGCCTCTGCCATTAGGCAAAGGATTTCGTACATGATTGTTGCGCCGATCAGGGCAGTGTTGCCGGACGGGTCAAATGGCGGCGACACCTCGACGACATCGGCGCCCACAAGGTCTAAGCCTCTCAGGCCGCGGATTATCCCCTGCGCCTCTCTTGACGTCAGGCCGCCAATCTCGGGAGTTCCGGTGCCGGGGGCATAAGCGGGGTCGATACTGTCTATGTCAAAGGAAATGTAAACCGGGCCTTCACCTGCTGTTTTACGTGCTTCGGCCACTACCCGGTCAACGCCCAGTTTAATGAACTCTTCAATGTATACCGTGCGGATGCCGTGCCCGGGACCAAAAGCCCAGCAATCATCAGAGTTTGCGGCTCCCCGGATCCCTATCTGAATCATTCTATGCGGGTCAAGCAACCCCTCTTCGACAGCCCTGCGGAAGGGTGTGCCGTGCGAGTACCCGGAGTTCATCTCTTCATCGCAGCAGTCGGTATGCGCGTCGATATGCACCAACCCGATTGGGTGATCCCCGGCAATCGCCCTTAAGATCGGCAGGGTGATCGAGTGATCCCCGCCCGCGCTTAAGGGGGCAGTACCCGATTCATGGAGTTTTTTGTAAAAGCCTTTTATATCGGCATGACTGGCTTCAATGTCAAATATACGGCTGAAATGAACGTCGCCGGCATCGGCAATGCTGCACAGTTCAAAGGGGTTTATGCGCGTAACATGGTGGATGGCGCGTATCATGCTTGACATATCCCTGATCTGCCTGGGGCCCTGGCGTGCGCCCGACCTGGCTTCAACCGCGCCGTCGTAGGGTACCCCGACAAGGGCTATATCGATATTGTTCATATCAGCTGCCAGGGGGGTGCGCATGAACGTTGGTATTCCGCAATACCGCGGTTCTGACATCGGGTTATGTATCCGCTCGGTCATTGCGGCTTGAATACCGTTTCCAAAGTAGCAGCATCCCTTTCGGCTTAAACATATTTATATGGTATTACACCGAAAACGGTTAGTCAATTGCCCAACAAGGCAGCTTGCGGAAGCCATGATGGAGCGTGGCATGTTAAAAGGCAGCGGCCTGCTTTTCTAAACACCAAAAATGATATGCAAGCATATAAAGAATAACCCTGCGTATCCCCCGGCGAATTGAACCGAGACGCTGTAAATTGACAGAACGGGCTATTGCACCTGGTTCAAGCGAAGAGAAACCCTTATCGGCAGGATGCTTGTCAAGTAGGTCGCGCAGGGCCAGGTAGCGCACACCCGGGTTATCTTCTTCGAGAAGCCATGATAGGGTATTTCCCTTCAGCTGTTCCTGCCAGGCCATGATCAAGCCCCTCCCTTAAATCTGTTATTTTAAATATAACATTAAGATAGTTCAAACAATGAAAAGAAAATGAACGATGAGCGATCAGGCTTTCCGGCTACTTAATATCAGGTGTACTATATATTATAAAATATTTAATAAAAAATAGTTGACAATAGTGTGTGATGCACATTATAATGTTCAACAGGTGGTGAGATGATGAGTGAAACCGATGAATTATTAAACTCAATGGTCTTGGAAATGCGCAGGGGGTTAGTAATACTGAGTGTTCTCAGCAGGCTTTCCGGGTCAGAATACGGTTACTCGCTTGTGCAGACCCTCGAAAAAGAAGGTTTTACTGTTGAACCCGGAACGCTCTACCCGCTGCTGCGGCGCCTGGAGAAACAGGGCCTGCTTGACAGCAGCTGGGATACCAGCGAAAATCGCCCGCGCAAGTATTACCGGTTAAGCGATAAAGGGGTGAAAATATACGCACAGCTGGTGACAGAGTGGCAGAAAATTTCAGGCAGCATTACATCTTTGGTAATGGTGAAAGGGGAATAATAAATGGAAATGATCGAGAGATATATTTATGCAGTGACTAAAAAACTGCCGGCAAAACAGCGCGGTGATATCGAGCAGGAACTGCGCAGCCTGATTGAAGATATGCTTTCGGAGCAGGCAAAGAATGGCGCCTCCACAGCAAAAGACGTCGCCTCAGTATTGCTTGAACTTGGCGATCCGGCTTTACTAGCTGACCAGTACAGGCCTAAAAAGAGTTATTTAATCGGTCCGGATAATTATGATACTTACTTCCTGTTCCTTAAAATAATATTTTTCGCAGTTGCCTTCGGTTTAACCCTGGCGTTGACCATAGGCTATTTTACAGGACCTCCGAAGAGCATTTTACAACTGGCTATTGATTACTTTAGCTCTGTTTTCGGGGTCTTACTGCAGGTTTTTGCCTGGGTAACGGTTATTTTTGCGATAATCGAAAACAGGAGCCTCCCGCTCGGCAAGGAGTTTAAGGAGGAATGTTGGAGCCCGGCAGATTTGCCTGCATTACCAGACCGTAACTTGATGATCAAGCCTGCGGAGCCGATATTTGGGCTTATCATTGCAGCAGTAGCAGTAATTATTTTTAATACGGCAGAACACCTGATCGCAATCTACAGCTTCAGCAGCGCAGAGCCTGTGATAATAGTGCCCTTATTTAATCATGAAGCGTTTCGTTCAGCGCTGCCTTATTTAAATATTATGCTGGGCCTAGGGATTATAAAAGAGCTGCTTAAACTGGTCGCCGGAAAATGGACCAAAGGGATGGCTTTGATCAACCTTGCCATTAATGTTTTTTCAACCGGCCTGTTTATTCTCTTCATCAGGGGAGAAGGCCTTTGGAACAATGCTTTCTACTCTTTTTGGAACGAGGCAGGAGCAATACCACCAGGGGTTGATTTCATGGTTCTGCGGGGCCGGGCGATCACCGGCATAACCGCTGTTGCAGCCCTCGGTTTCATGGTCGACTCAGCGGTAAACCTTTATAAGTCGTTTCGCTACCAGGCTTAAAAAAAACCCTGGCAGGCTGATGAAAGCTATTCAAATTTGACGGCAGGGGGGGGACTCAACCCGGAAAAGGGGGTTGACAGTTTCGATTGCGATTCTAAGCTATTTCATCTTGGATCTGAATGAAGATCTTAACCAGCATGGGATCAAACTGGCTGCCTGCACATCTATTCAGTTCCCTGACTGCTTCTTCAGGGCTGATTGCTTTACTGTAAGGCCGTTCATTGGTCATGGCATCAAAAGCATCGACGATGCTTAAGATCCGGCATTCAATCGGAATCTCTTCCTTTTTCAGGCCCATCGGGTAACCCCGGCCATCATAATGCTCGTGATGCTTTAAAATGTATTCGGCCACAACAGCCAGGTCGGATGATGCCGATGCAATACGGTAGCCTTTTTCCGGATGCATTTTCATAGTTTTCCATTCTTCGTTGGTTAACGGCCCCGGCTTGAACAAGATATGATCCGGGATGCCTACTTTGCCCAGGTCGTGAACTTTAGACAGCAGCGCCAAATCGGCAAGCTGGCGCGGGTTCAGGCCTGCTTTGGTGCCCATTTTATGGCCCAGGTAATAAACCCGATCGGCATGCCCTTCAGCGATGAAGTCGCGTTCTGCCAGGGCCGTCATCAGAGATTGAACGATCTGGTTGCGCATGCTGCTGCCGTGATAAAGTTTTTCCCGGTACATGGATTCATCCGCGGCCTTGAGCAATTCGGGCAATCCTTTTTCTTCTGCGCTGTAAGCTGTTGCAAGGCCGACCGAAAGGCTCAGCGGCAAATCAGGGTGGTTGTGATTGAACGCCTTAATGTTGTCATTAATACGCTTGTAGATGCTTTCGCCGCTTGCCGTATCGGTATTTGGCAAAATGGCGCCGAATTCATCGCCGCCGATCCGCGCCAGGATGTCGCCCTGCCGCAGAGAGCTTTTTAGGGTATTGGCGCACGTTATCAGCATCTCATCGCCTTTGCCGTGCCCCAGGGTATCATTGATTAATTTAAGCCCGTCCAGATCGGCTGAAATAATTGTAATCGGGTATTCACGGCTTTTTCCCAACCGGTTCAGTTCCGTATCAAAAAAATTACGGTTATGAAGGTCGGTTAGCTGATCGTACAGGCTGAGATATTCCAGTTTTTGTTCATACAGTTTCTGTTCCGTGACATCCTGAACCATACCCACTGAGCGGATAACAGCTCCGGTATGGTCAGAAATATGCTCATACCTTTCATGAATATGGCGCACTTCCCCGTTATCCATGCGAATAATGCGGTGCTGTATTTCATAGCTGCCTTTATGTTCACGGAGGGAGTCCCGGTAAGCCTGGTGGACTGCCGACCTGTCTTCATGATGGACCAGGTCAAGAAAGAGGCTGTAATTCGGTTTAGTTACTTTTGGATCGACCCCAAGGATGGAAAAAACCTTCGGTGACCAGATAAGCTCGCCGGTAGGCAGTTCATGCTCCCAGCTGCCGATATTGGCAATTTCCTGCGTTTTTCTTAAACGGCGTTCGTTGTCCTGCAGTTTTTTTTCAGTTTTAAAACTTGATTCCTGATTGAAGATCAGGTAGGCAATGACCAGGGTTGTCGGCGGGTAAAGCAGCAAAATGGGCGCGGCCAGCCGGTTTAAAACTATTTCTGCATTTAAACCCGGGACGAAGGTAAAAAGATATAAGGTGATCATATGTAACAGCAGGCTGAAGACAACCAGGTTAAATACCGTTATCAGGTTCCGGTAGCGCCTGTTAAGATAATAAAAGGCTGTACCCATAAGAGAGGCGAGCGCAATCGCAGCCAACCCTACATTCAGCCCGGCACCGCCGATATAAAGGCGGTAGAGCGCGCTGATCAAAGCTGCAATGCCGGCAGTCAGGGGGCCGCACAGCAGAGCGCCGATACTCAGGATAATTGTGCGCCCGTCGAAGATAATACCGGGTTGCAAAATAAAGGGCATCTGCATTCCCAGGACGGTTGTTATGCCAAAAAGCAGGCCGGAATAAACGGAGTGATAAATGCTTCCCTTTTGCCAGCGCCGGATGATCAGGGTATAAACAACTACTGCTGAAACCAGAAGAGTAACATTTTGAATAAAAACCGTATACATCGGTTCATGACCCTTCCTTAACCTTAATTACTAACACCAGCAGCTTTGCCGGGTACGAGCATTTTGATGGCTATTAGCACCTGGTTAATAATAACACCAAAACTCAGGTAAAGTAAATATATCATCGAAAAGCTTGTTTCGAAACATCACTGCCGTTGGTTTTGACAAAAAACCACCTTATCGGGTAATCTTAGGGAGTAGTTAGACGGCTTTGCAGGTTTGTGCCAGTGGTTTGGGCAGAGGAGGAACATCAAAGTTCCTTCTTAGTTTATATATTTTTTTCACGGCGGTTGAATGATGAATTTAAATAACCTCAGGGTATTCAGAAAAAACCCAGCCGGCCAAGCCGGATTTACTAACGGCGGGCATGCGCCTTTCAAGCCGGTAAAAAGCATATTAATCCTGGCCTGGCCGGTTGTAATCGAGATGGGGCTGCACACCTTTGTCTGGATCTTCGATACGGCAATGGTCATGCGGCTGGGGGCCCGTGAAGCAACAGCAGTTGAGTTCGGGGCCATTATTTTATTCAATGCCCTCTTTATTTTAGGCGCGATCGGTATCGGGGCCAATTCACTTGTCGCCCGCTATACCGGCGCCAATGACATGAAAAAAGCGGCCAAGACCGGCGGCCAGGCCTTGTCGGTTAGTTTTCTGATCACCCTGGTTTTTACCGCAATCAGTATTGCCGGTTACAAATACTTTTTCAGCTCGATCATTAACGATGCAATTACAGTGGCCCTGGCCGAGGATTATTTTTATTACGCCCTGGTCAGCGGTGGTTTTGCGCTGCTGCCGTTGGTGGTGGCCAGCGGCATAATCCGCGGCGTGGGAAATACCAGGGTGCCGATGATAATCGCCCTTATCGCCAATACATATAATGTAATCGGCGACTACCTGCTGATTTTTGGCAATTACGGTTTTCCGGCGCTCGGGGTAAGAGGCGCGGCTTTGGCAACCGGTTCGGCCCAGCTGATTGCTCTTGTTCTTTCACTTTTATACTTGTTTATGCATCGCAGCAGTTTAGCTATTAACTGGCAATCGCTTGTACCGTTTGATAAGGCGATAGTCAGGGAAGTGTTAAGGCTGAGTATACCCGTCGGGGCGGACGAACTGACTAACAGCGGCAGCCGGATGATCACCACAAGTTGGATTACCTACCTGGGACCGGTGGCTTTTGCTGCAAACGCTGCCGCAATTTCTGCCGAAGCCTTTTCCTTTATGCCGGGCCAGGCTTTTGCCATAGCCGCTACCACACTGGTCGGTCAGCGGTTAGGCGCCGGGTTTGTCAAACAGGCCCGTGACAGCGGTTACTGGGCGGTTGTATTGGCAACGATATTAATGAGCCTTTTCGGGCTGGTATTTTATTTCATGCCGTACCTGGTAATGAGCCTTTTCGACCCGCCCGATCCGGAGGTACTGCGCCTTGGCATCCTCTGCTTGCAGATCGCAGCTTTCGAACAGCCCTTTATAGCCGTGTCGATGGCTTTTTCCGGGGCCCTGAAAGGCCTTGGCGATACCAGGGGGCCTTTTAAGGCCAGCCTCTATACCAACTTGCTGCTGCGTCTGCCCCTGATTTATGCTGCAGTCTATATCTGGCAGTTTGAGATTTACCATATATGGTGGATAACGGCTTTGCAGTATGCAGTCAGCTCGTATTTATTATGTATGCGGTACCGCCGAATAGACTGGGCTATACTGGAGCCGACCCCGACCATAAAAAACGCTGGTTAACAGAAAGGTGGCCGCTGGCGATGGTTGCAGATCGCAGAAAGATGGATGGCGCTGAAGATTGGTGGAAAAGGGCAGTATTTTACCAGGTATACCCGCGCAGCTACATGGACAGTAACGGCGATGGCATCGGCGATTTGCGGGGGATTATATCCTGCCTCGATTACTTAAACGACGGTACCGATCAATCGCTGGGGATTGATGCGATCTGGTTTAGCCCCTTCTTTACCAGCCCGGATCGCGATTTTGGGTATGATGTTGCCGATTATTGCGGCATTGATCCCCGCTACGGTACTTTAAAGGATTTTGACCGCCTGCTGGAAGAGGCGCATCAAAGAAAAATCAGGGTGATTCTCGACCTGGTCGTTAATCATACATCCGATCAGCATCCCTGGTTTATTGAATCACGTTCCTCGACAGACAATCCGAAGCGCAGCTGGTATATATGGAAAGACGGGCGCGGAAAGGGCAACCGGCCGCCGAATAACTGGCGCAATAATTTTTTTGGCCGCGCCTGGACTTTTGATCATAAAACCGGCCAGTACTACCTGCATTCTTTCCTGAAAGAGCAGCCAGACTTGAATTGGGAAAACCCGGCGGTGAGAGAAGCTATAGGAGATGTGATCCGCTTTTGGCTAAACAGGGGGGCAGATGGCTTTCGCCTTGATGTTGCCCATATTTACTGCAAAGATCAGCAATTTCGTAATAACCCGTCACTGCTGAAAGGGCTAAGCCGGGTGGGCGGCCTGGCGCCCGGTGATCGCCTGCCGCTTGCCAATATCATGAAAAAGTTTTCGCTCCCTGAACTGCAGGTACGTAAATACAACCAGCATATCCCGGAGACACACAATGTATTGAGGGGATTTCGCCAAATATATAATTCCTACCCGGCGGTGACAAGCGTTGGCGAGATTTTGGCCGACGAGCCGGGCATTATTGCTTCCTATTACGGCAGCAACAATGATGAATTACACATGAATTTTTTCTTTGAGCTGCTGCACTGCCGCTGGAAGGCGGGCGCTTTCAGGCGCTGCGTGGAGCTGTGGGAAAAAACCCTGCCGGCAGGGGCCTGGCCGGCTTACACGCTCAGCAATCATGATGTAGTGAGGGCTATCAGCCGGTACGGAAATGACCGGGACGCTGATAAGCGGGCACGGCTTCTGGCGTTGCTGATGCTTACCCTGAAAGGCTCTCCGTTTATCTATTACGGTGAAGAAATAGGCATGAAAGAAGCGCTTTTGCCAAAAAGCAAGCTCAAAGATCCGGTTGGTTTAATGTGGTACCCCCTGCACCGCGGCCGCGACGGCTGCCGTACCCCGATGCACTGGGCATCCGGAAACCAGGCTGGTTTTTCAGCAGTTGAAGCCTGGCTGCCACCCGGGCCCGAGATTGATCTGCGCAATGTCCAGGTGCAGCAGGGCGACCCTTACTCACTGCTAAATCTCTATAAACAGCTGATCCGGTTACGCAAAGAGCTGCCTGCCCTTTTTGAGGGCAGCTATCAATCGGTTACAGAAGGCATACCTGAAGACTGCTACTGTTTCCTGCGGCAGGCCGGAAGCCAGACCCTGGCAATCTGCCTTAATTTCAGCCAACAGGCGCGGCAGTTTGTTTTAGGCGAACCGGGTTACCCGCAGCTGTTATTTTCGACCGGGCCGGCCGCCGCTAAGCCGGATACCGATTATCAACCGTTGAAGCTTGGCCCGTTTGAGGGCTGTCTTTATAAATTGCAGTGAATAATAAAACAGCAGGTGGAAAAGGAACATGGCTTGGCTGACAATGGATTTTTTGGCGCTCGAACCGGGAGGAGGGCTGCCGGCCCTGAAGCAGGCTTTGCAGTACTGGCTTTATGCTTTTGTTAACGAGCAGCGGTTTGATGAGCCCGATCCTCAAACCCTGATTTTTAGGATGGTTGATTGCCGGGTGCAAGCGTCCCGCCGGCGGAAAAAATGGACGATTTCCCCTGTAAACCGGTCGGCCAGGCAGAGTACAGCGGTTTTGCCCGGGTGATTGATCCCCGGATTAAAACAAGGTGACTGTGTTGCCTTCCGGATGAGGTTCCCGATGACAGCTTTTGTGCCCGGGAATTTACGCTAGAATAAAAAATTGATCAGCGGTAGTTGCATAATTATAATATTATGATATAATAATATCATGAGAGGGGGTAATATTCTGGACAGCGCCGTCGAGCTTGTGTTGATCAACAGGAAGGCTTTGTTGCTAAAGGCTATATCAAACCCGATCAGGCTTTGTATTGTCCGCGAGCTTCTTCAGCGCGGCGCCTGCAATGTAACATCAATGCAAAATTGCTTGCAAATGTCGCAGTCAACGGTATCGCAACACCTGGGGCGCCTGCGTGACTTGGGCATAATCAGCGGTGAGCGCAGAGGCACTGAAGTTTATTACAGTGTCATAAATGATGAGGTGGCAGAAGTAATAGGGGTACTATTTAATAATTAGCGGCGTTGTATTTAAAAATAGCAGAGGAATGGGAGGTTGGCAAGAATGATTGCGGTGAGCGAAAAAGCAAAAGAAAAATTTGCAGAATATCTGAGCGGTGAAGAGAAAGAGAACGCCTATGTGCGCATCTATGTCAGCGGTGTTGGCTGAGGCGGGCCCCGTTACGGGCTGACTCTGGAAGAGTCAATTCAGGAAGAAAAAGATATAGTTGAGGATTACGGGCAGATAAAGTTGGTATTCGATAAAGGGATATCGCATTTTATGGAAGGCAAGTCAATCGACTATCATGATGGGCCGCACGGCGGTTTTGCCATCAACGATGGCAGCCCCGGTCACGGCTGCGGCGATTGCAGTTGCTAAAATAAAAGCGAAAGGAGCAATACAATGGCGACCAAATCGGGGCAGGTTTACAAGTGCCAGGTTTGCACCAACGAAGTAAAAGTAACAGCTGAAGGTGCGGGCACCCTGGTTTGCTGCAATGAACCGATGGAAGTTCAGTCCGAACGGTAAAAAAGCATATAAACAGTTAATGAATAGCCGGCAGCGTTGCAATATACGGTGCCGGCTTTCTGTTATCCCTGTGCCTGCACAAATGATCAGATATATTCTAACAGGCGTTTCCGGTTTAGCATCTCGCAGTAAGCCGAATCTTTTTCCTGCATGCCGCCCGGGAACTCGTACTTGGCCATTCGCCCGATAAAGGGATCCGGGTCAAAAGACTCCGGCCCGTGCACCCCTTTTATGTTCCAGATACCCCTGGCGATCAGCTCCAGCATGATCACCGGGCCGACAGCGGTTTGGGCCACAACCGAGTTGGTGCCGTATTTTGCGTAACATTCCTGGTTATCCGATACCTGGTAGAGATAGACAGACCGCCTGAGGCCGTCCTTGGTGCCGGTGACCCATGCCCCGGCGCAGCCTTTTCCGATCATTTTTTCTGCCAGCTCCAGGGGGTTGGGTACCACTTTTACCAGGAAATCGCGTGGTGTAAACTCGCTGTCCCCAACCTTTATTTTGCGCTCGGCATCGTCCATACCGCACTGACGCAGGTTTAGCAGCAGGGCCCTCATTTCGCGGGGCACGCCGAACTTAAAAGTTACCCGGTTGCAGTCAATTACACGGGGAATAAGCACTACTTCTTCATGCTCAACGTTAATAACCTCGACATCGCCGATACCTCCCGGAAAAGAAAAAATCTCCGGTTCTGAGAACGGTTCGGTGCAGTACCAGCCGCGATCTTTTTCCCAGATTACCGGCGGGTTCAGGCACTCTTCAATCGTGGTCCAGACCGAAAAGCCAAACGCCACGCCAGCATAGCCGGGAATATCGTAACTGTCGCCATCGCGGATATTAATTTCATCTATTGTGTCAAAAAGGTGTTTGGCTGCAAAACGGGCAAAAACATTTACTACGCCCGGTTCTACCCCGGAGCCGATAACGGCCATAATCCCCGCTTTTTCCCATTTTTCATGCCTGGCAAGCTGGTAATCGCCCAGCATAACATTAACCAGTTCAAAAGGTTTATCCGGATGCCGCTTTGAAAGGGTCATAGCACAATCCATATAACCCGCGCCGCATTCGAAACAGGCATCGAAAATAGTCTCATTAAAAACAGGTTCAACAGCGTTCAGAACCTGGGTAATGCCATGTTTTTTAACCAGCTCTTGTATCTGCCCGGGGTTTTTGGCATCTACCTGTTCTGCCGTAAAGCGGCGATCGCCGCACATAACCGCTACCTCTTTGGCACGTTCCGGGTTATAGTCGGCTATAACTATTTTTTCTGCCCAGGTTCCTTCCCGGCCGGCCCGCTTGATGATCATGGCTACAGACTGCCCTACGCCTCCGGCGCCGATTATCATTAGATTCATAGTTATTACCTCAGCTCTGATGGTCAATTTAGTTCAAGAAAACCGTTGCAACCTTTCCGGTTGCGGCGGCCATTGCCTTTAGCGCAGGTGAGGGTTAAGCGCCTTTGGACCAGAAGAATTTAGGCATATCGCTCATATCTTCCCCATCCTGTGTGCGCATCGGCTTTGGCGGAAACATTTTCTGTGTGGCCAGCGAAACGACGATTAGCGTCAGGAAACTGATAGCCGCGGCGGGAACCATGGCAATAAAAATTGCATCTTCTTCAAAAAATCCGGTTGCCGGCATTGCCCAGAACCAGAATAGCACGATCCAGGATACCAGGCCGGTTACGAATGAACTGATTGCCCCGGCGGTGTTTGCCTTTTTCCAGAACATGCCGATGATGTAGGCCCCGGAAATGGTTGCCAGCTGGATGCCTCCGGATAAAACAATCAGTTTGTACACCGTCTCAAAGTAAAGGGCAATTGACATGGCCAGCAAGGCGGTGATTGGGATAAAGATCCGGATAACTTTAAGGATTTCCACGTTATCGGCCTGCGGCTTAATGTAGCGGTAGATGTTGTGGCCGATAAGGGTGGAGACAATCAGCACGTTGTCGCCGGCGGTGCTGACGATTGCCGCGGCCAGGGATAAGATGAAAAGAATGCTGGCCCACGGTGGCAAGAAATTGTAGGCTGCCCAGGGCAGTACGTTTTCCGCCTGCGTTTCAATATTTGGCACATTATCTAGCATCCCGGTTGTAAATACAGCGATGCCGATTAAAACAGGCATCATACCGATAGTCAGGTAAAGTATGCCGCTGGTAAAGAAAGCGGCAACGGCTGTTTTCTCGCTTTTTGCCGCAAGGGCGCGCTGCATGAGAACCTGGCTTGGCACATCACCTAGCGACAGGGTCGTCCAGGCCGAGATATAGAGCAGCACAGCAAGGAGCCCTGCATAACCGAGGTAACCGCCGTTGGCCTCACTTTCGATTTTCATTGACCAGGTCGGCAGTTCTGCCCAGTTCACTCCATTTTCGATCAGCGCTGAAAAGCCCCCAACCTGGTTCAGCGCGGCGGGCAGCAGAATAACCAGGCCGAGGATGATCAGGATAAAACCGATCATATCAATCCTGGAAAGTGCCCACAATCCGCCGCATGCGGTGACGATGATAATAGCCAGTGTAGCGATGATCACGGCGGTGCCCATGCTAAACCCGGTGGTCAGGTAAACGATAATTCCGAGCGCGACCAGCTGCCCGCCCAACCAGGCGATAGCCGACAGGATCTGGATAATAGTGTATAACATTCCGCTCAAATGGTTATAGCGATGATTAAAGAAGTCTGTGACCGTGGTATACTTTGCCTTGCGCATTCTGTAGGCAAAAAAGATAGCGATAATAACCATGCACAGTGACGGGGCCCAGGGGTCAAATATGATCCCCTGCATGCCGTACAGCAGGGCGTAACCGGCTGCCCCCATCATTGCCCCGGCGCAGATCCAGGTGGCAACGATTGATGGTATTAAAAAGGTAAAGCTCATTTGCCGCCCCGCGACACACAGGTCATCCGCTTCATGGACCCGGCGGCTGTAAACAATGCCGAGCACGATAATAACAACCATATAAATGACCAACAACATAAGGATCCAGGGAGCTGTCGAAAATACGGTCAGAATACTCTCTTCCATATGGTTCATTCCTTCTCTTTTTGAGTAAATGACTATAAACTTATTATTAGCCCCCGGCGACCCGGGGGTTAAAGGTTATGGTGTCGCCTCCTTTAACAAATTGGTCAAGGTCTGTTTTGATATTGTTAACCTGGGCAAATGAAACCGAAGAGGCTGGTATGCTGAATTGATCAAGTATTTTACGGACAGTGGTTGTTGCTTCGTCAAGCTCGACCCCGACTATGGCTGATCCGCCTGAATACCTGCTCAAAGGCCCTTTTAGCCGGACTGTAATCTGCATCTTTACGCCTCCCGGTAAAGTGATTTATAGGTTAAGCTCTTTCTTCTTTTCGTCCGTGATTCTGCCATCCTCATCCCAACCGCGCAGCTTGTAGTATTCCCCGAGCATCTTTTCAAATTCTTCGCGCGGCAGCACCTTGCCGGATGTAAAACCGATAGTCAGTTTTTCTGTTAAGAAACGTCCCGGCAAGTAATCATCCTTGCGGCTGAAACCTTCACGCTCGTTAAACAGATGGGCCAGGTTATACGTTCTTTCGCCGATGGTAATTAGCTCTTCTGCTGTTATTTCACGTTCAAGCAGCATGCTTAAGATTTCGGCCATCCGTTCGGTGCTGATCGCCCAAAAATCGCACCAGATTGCCGAAAATTTTACCGCGTTGTCATTTTGCATGCCGATCACCAACTCGGCCTTGCCTTCACTGGTAAATGGATCAATATCGCCGAAAGCTTCAACTGCAGCCGGCCAGGCCCGCATATGGCAGGCCCCGCGGTCTGAAGTGCTGTAGGCCAGGCCCATCGCCCAGGAACCCCGCGGATCGTAACCCGGAACTTCAAGGCCCTTTATTTCGATAGCGAAGTCTTTGCCGCCAAATTTTTGGGACATAGCCCGCACACCCTCTGCCAGATCGGCACCAACCCCCTGTTTTAGCGCAATTAAAGTTGGCATTTCCAGGTACCTGTCCACCTCGCCGAAGCGAATGCCGAAATCGTGGATTCCTTTTTCGGTCAGCTCCATGGCAAAGGCCACAACATTGCCGGTTGATATTGAATCGAGGCCGTGATCATCACAGAGGCGGTTAAATTTTATTACTGCTTCCAAATCGCCAACAGCGCAGTTGGAACCGCAAAGAGCGAGGGTTTCGTATTCCGGCCCCTCGACCTCGGTATGGCCCACTTTAACGTAATTGCTGCAAGCCAGGGGACAGGCAAAGCAGGCTTTCTTTGCTTTGAGCGCCCCTTTTACCGCATCGGAGTTAATGCCGGCATGGCCCTCGAAGGTGCCTTCCTGGAAGTTGCGGGTTGGCAGGATACCGGTATCCTGGCAAAGCTCGACAATCATCGGGGTGCCGTCATGATAGGCCCACATATTGCTATCGCTCATAGTGTCTTCGCGCATTATCTTATTTAATGCAGCGGTAAACTTGCGGATATTATTTACCTTAACACCGCCCGTACCCCTGACTGACACTGCTTTCAGGTTCTTACTGCCCATTACGGCGCCGATCCCGCCTCGCCCGGCCTGGCGGTACAGTTCGGAACTGATACAGGCCATGGGCACCCGGTTTTCACCCGCCCGGCCGATCGCCAGGGTAATGACATCGCCTAACTCTTCGCTGAGCAGGTGTTCTGTTTCATGGGCACCCTTGCCCCAAAGCGCTTCAGCGCTCAACAGTTCAACTTTTCCGTCTTCAATGTAAAGGTAGACCGGCTTTTCTGCTTTTCCTTCGATAATGACGGCATCATAGCCGGAATACTTAAGTTCGTGGGCAAAGTGGCCGCCGATCGAGCAATCGAGAATTGTACCGGTTGCCGGTGACTTGGCGGCGATGGCCAGTTTGCCGCTGTTCGGGATAATGGTACCGGTCGTTGGGCCGGTCATCAGGATTAACTTGTTCTCGGCTGATAACGGGTCAATCCCGGATCTGAGTTCTTCGTAAAGATATTTAATGCTTAAACCTTTTCCACCCAGGTAATCGCGGGCCCATTCTTTGTTTAAAGGCTCGGTTGCTGACTTTCCGTTTGTCAGGTTAACTCTTAGTACTTTATCCATGTAGGCCATTATTTCACCTCCCCGAAAGCCAGGGCCGAAGCCGGGCACCAGCTGACGCAGCTCTGGCACTGGACACAGACCCCGATACCTTTTGATTTCTTAACAATAACCTGGTGAGGGCAGCTATCGACGCAAATTTCACAGTCGGTACAAAGTTCGGGCAAAAAAGAAAGACGCCCGTTTTTTTCAATAATCGCGTCCTCCGGGCAGGCGTCAACACAGGCCAGGCAGAGGTCGCAGGTTTGTCCTTTAACCATTAAGCCATCACGATTATGAATGGAGGTAATTATTAAGCGGGCGAGCCGGGGATTGAACTCACCTTCATTTTGGGCGCTGCAGGCCAGGTGGCACAATTTGCAGCCAATGCACTTTTCGGCATGGAAAGCCAATGCTTTCAAGCATAACCATCTCCTTTCAGGTTTTTCAAAGGATAAATTACATACATGTTAAGGCCATTGCTGATATTCTTCGTCAAAATTTCCCTGAATTCCTGCAAAGGCTTGGATTCCTGCATAAACAGCGTGGCCGCTGACCCTTCAATAAAATTAAGCAATAATTATGCCAATTTCAGGGTGTGATTCCGGTAATCGGGATTAACAGCGGTTAGCCGGCTTACGGGGGTATTTTAGCTGCAAACAGCGCTGCGGCTGCCGGGTATCGGGGCTCGCCGTAGTCTCGAATTTGAGAAAAAAGTTGGAAACAGGCTCAGCAGGGCAGGTTTATGAAAATCAGCGCAGAATTACTATCAGCACATAGTTATACAGCCGCTAAACGAGGTATTCAATATGGCGGGTTTAATGTCAATTCAACCGATGGTTCAGGATTTAACCGATGCGATTGCCGCCGCCATGGCGATAGAAGTGGAGGTTGTCGATCACGAGCTGACGGTTGTGGCCGGCAGCGGTTTATATAAAGATAAAATCGGTAAAAAAGAAGAGCTGGGCCTCCTGGAAAGCGAATATCTTTACGCCCGGACCCTGCGCAGCGGACAGTCATTTGTGGTGCAGGATCCGGTAAATGATCTCACCTATGATCCTTCTTCACTCAAGGGCACAACCCCGGAATTGGCTGAAGTTTGTTCCCCGATTATGCTTGGCAACCGGGTAATTGGCGTGATCGGGCTGGTTGCTTTCAGCCCGGCGCAGAAAGATAACCTGATGTCAAAACCCGATGCGGTGGCCTCTTTCTTAAAGCATCTCAGCCGGCTTTTGGCGGCCAAGGTAGCCGAAAGCGATGCCGTGGAAAGGCTGACCCGATTGTCAAATGAATTGGCCGCTATCCTTGAAACAATCCACGAAGGGGCGCTGGCTATAGATGCCGACGGCGTTGTTACGCACTGCAATACTACGGCGGAAAAATTGCTGAAGTTGCAGCGGGGTAAAATTATCGGCAGAAAGCTGGCCGAGTTCTGGGCCGATACTCCCGCTGTGGAAGTGCTGAAGACCGGTATTGAATATATCGAAAAAGAAGAGATTTATCAGGGCAGGGGTAAAAACAGGATGCATTTTATCGTATCGGTTCGCCCGATTCCGGGGCAAAACAAACCCGATGGAGCGGTGGTTTCTTTTCGGGAT
Source organism: uncultured Syntrophomonadaceae bacterium (assembly GCA_964389365.1). GTDB lineage: Bacteria > Bacillota > Dethiobacteria > DTU022 > DTU022 > UBA993. The sequence continues at coordinate 66,195 of CAYMDO010000005.1, read as the reverse complement.
ATAGCCGAAGCAAGACGCCTGATCTATGACTTCAGCGCTACATTTATTGATTATACTTTTAATGACATTATCGGCGAAAGTAAGGCTATAAAGCAGGTAAAAGAGCAGGCCCGGCGCGTAGCCGGTGGTAATGCGACTATTCTGATTACCGGGGAAAGCGGTACCGGTAAGGAAATCTTTGCCCGCGCTATTCATCAGGCCAGCGCCAGGGCAAAAGGTCCGTTTATCAGCATCAACTGCGGGGCGATCCCCGAAACACTGCTGGAAAGCGAACTTTTCGGCTATGAGGGCGGCGCTTTTACCGGGGCCAGGAAAGAAGGCAAGGCCGGTAAATTTGAGCTGGCCGACGAAGGCACTGTATTCCTAGATGAAATCGGGGAGATGCCCCTTCACCTGCAGGTCAAGCTGCTGCATGTATTGCAGAACCGGGCGGTGGAAAGGGTTGGCGGCAACAGCAGGATCCCGGTGGATGTGCGCATTGTTGCGGCTTCCAACTGCGATTTGGAAAAAATGATGCAGGAAGGTAATTTCCGCAAGGATTTATACTTCCGCCTGAGCGTGATCCCAATTCATATCCCGCCGTTAAAAGAGCGCCGCGAGGATATACCAGCCCTGATTCAATGCTGCCTTGACAAGTACGGGCCGATGTTAAACAAGAGGTTCAGCATGGTTATGCCGGATGCGATGGACTGCCTGCTGCAGTATAACTGGCCCGGTAACGTGCGGGAGCTGGAAAATGCTGTTGAGTATGCGGTAAATATGTCCTCCGGCGATACAATAACTTTACTCAGCCTGCCCCCGCGGGTCAGGGACTCGCAGGCCGAAACGGGCCAGAAGCTTTTTATGCCTCTGAAAGATCGGGTTCGCGATTATGAGCGGATTATATTAAAGGAATACCTTGAACTTTACGGAAGTTCCTTTGAAGGGAAAAACACGATAGCCGAAAAACTCAACATCAGCAAGGCAACTTTGTACCGAAAGCTGTCAGACCTGGGCTTATATTGAGAAGATTGCCGAATACTTATATCTCATTTATGCGAATTAAGCTGTGCGGTTTCTTATTATTTGGAATGTTAACCGTATTGTCTGGTTCCCGGTAAACGAGACGCCCCCGCCCCCTTGTCGCGGTTTAGGATAATAAGGCGGCGGCGGCCATAGTGAGGCCGGTAAGCTGGTAGATTTGAATTGTTTTGGCGTTGGCTTCGACCAGCAGCCCGATGTTATCATACTGCGTGCGTGCGACTTTAACGGCCCGGAAAGCAAGCGGTAAACTGGTTAGCGGCAACAGCCAGAACCAGTTTTTACTGTAGAGAGCAAGAACCGGCATAGCGAGATAAGCAAGGGCAAACAGCAGGGTGTAGACGATACCCGCCTTTTGCTTGCCCAGGCGCACAACGCCGTTTCTTTTGCCGCCCTGCAGGTCGGCTTCGTAGTCGGGATACTGGTTAATCCAGAGCACATTGGCAATCAGCAGGCCCAGCGGCAGCGAGGCCAGGATTACCAGCGGGATCAGTGTACCGGTTTGGACCAAAAAAGTGCCGCAGGTGATCAGCGGGCCAAACGATATGCCAACAGCGAGCTCGCCCAGGCCGCGGTAAGCAAACTTAAAAGGCGGCAGGCTGTAAAAAAGGGCGAAGAAAACCCCGGCCAGCCCGAACCAGAAGACGTTAAATTCGCGGAAAAAGATTATCAGCAAACCCAAAAAGCAGCCGGCAGCAATGGTTATGATCCCGATCGCCAGGTTTTCTTTTAAACTCAGTTTGCCGTCGACGATAGTTTTTTTGCCCCCGCTAAAGGGGGTGCGCTTGTCGGGGGCGACAAAGCGGTCAACACCGCTTAAATAGTCGACGTATTCATTGATTGCGTTTTTTCCGATTTCGATCAGGTAGATTGCCGCCAAACCGGTTAAATACCAGGGCCAGCTGAAGCTGCTGCTTGAGGCGTAAGCTAACGCACCGCCTACAGCCATGGGGATAGTGGAAGCGATCCATATTTTAGGGTCTGCAACTTGCCAGAAGCCCTGCCAGAGCCGGTTTTGCCGAAACCCGCCCATGTTAGCCCTTTCCCTCATCTGCCATTGGCGGGCCTTCAAGCTCAAAAGCCTGGTGGATCGCCCTGACCGCCAGTTCGCCGTATTTTTCCTCAATGACACAGGAGATGCGGTATTCAGAAGTGCTTATCATTTCGATATTAATATTTTCAGCAGAGAGCGATTTAAACATCTTTGCCGCTACCCCGGGATTAGTCTTGATACCGATGCCGACAGCAGAAACTTTAACGATATTATTGGCGGTCAGGACTTCGGGCGCGCCGATTTCAGCGGCAACTTTTTCTACCAGCCGGGTAGCTTTTTCTCGGTCGGTCTTGGCAATGGTGAAGGTGAAGTCTGCCAGGCCGTCGATGCTGGCATTCTGGATGATCATATCGACATTGATGGCTGCTTCAGCCAGGGGCGACAAAATCCGGTGGGCGATACCCGGCCGGTCGGGGACGCGAATCAGTGATATTTTGGAAACATTTCGCTCAAGCGTCACGCCTTGAATAACAGAATATTCCATAATGTCCTCCTCGTTGACAATCCAGGTCTGCTTGTCGCTCCCGAATGAAGATTTAACGACCAGCGGCACAGTATATTTTTGGGCCAGTTCAACAGAACGCGAATGAAGCACCTTGGCGCCCAGGCTGGCCAGTTCCAGCATTTCGGAGTAAGATATTTTGTCGAGATGACGGGCTTTGGGGCATATATTGGGGTCTGCCGTGTAGACCCCGTCAACATCGGTATATATTTCGCAGCAGTCGGCCTGGATCGCGGCAGCAATAGCTACGGCAGTTGTATCTGATCCGCCCCGCCCCAGGGTTGTAATGTTGCCTTCCTCGCTGATCCCCTGAAACCCGGCGATTACCGGTACAACCCCATCGTTGAGCAGCTGTTTTAATTTACTGGTTTGCAAATCCAGGATCCTTGCCCTGGTATGAACCGAGTCTGTAATTAGCGGCAGTTGTAAACCCATAAGCGAGTTAGCCGGGCAGCCGATGCTGTTTAAAGTGATAGCCATCAGGGCGGCGCAGACCTGCTCACCGGTGGCTACCAGGGCATCCTGCTCGCGGCCTGGTGTATCGGGGCTAATACGTGCTGCCATTTCCAGCAGATGATCCGTCTGGCCGCCCATAGCCGATACCACAACGGCAATATCGTTACCTTCCTGTCTTCGTGCAGCAACCGCTTCTGCTACGCGACGGATATGATCGAGCGAAGCTACTGACGTGCCGCCGTACTTCTGGACGATAAGGGCCACCTGGTTCACGCCCCTTCAGGCAAAAATAATGGTATTATTCTCGCACAAATAATGCGATGATACAAGGTTTTTTTTCGACTTACACGAGCATTTCGACAAAGGCCTGCAATCTTGTTTCGATTGCCCCGGCCGGTTCAAAACTATAATTGTCGTCGATCAGGAGCATCGGCAGGCCCTCCTGCTTCAGGTAATCGCGCAAGTCGGGGTAATCGAACTTGTGCGGATCGCAGAAAGAGATCACGTAGCCTATTATTCCGTCAACCCTGTATTCATGCGCTCTTTCCACTAGGTAGCCAAAACGCTTAATGCCGGGGCCCCGGTCGGTACGCGGGCACTGGAAGTTAACCAGATAATGCCCGGTCAGTCCGTCGTTAGGATCAGCGGTCAGGGGCACATCCTTTTCCCAGGTTCGGAAGCCGATGCAGGTATCGTCGGCAACCACATCCGCCCCTGCTGCTTCAATCATGCGGAAAAGGGCGCTGTCATCCATAATGCTGCCCCACACCAGGATACGTGGTTTAACCGGCTCCGAGCCCGCCGCTTTTTCGGCTGTGCCCAGGGCTTCTTCAAGTTTGGCCCGGAATACGGGCGCCGGCAAAACTCCCCCGGCCATCAGCAGGTTGAACATCCTGCTGCCGCTGATACCCGGATGTTTTTTCCTGCGTAAATCGTAAAGTTTACGCACCAAAGCCCGGTTTTGGTTGGAAAGCTCGATCTCCGCGGCCACTTTTTCACGGGTAGCCGCATGCCCTGTAAATTTTTCCAGGCTTTCTTTGAAAAAGTCAAGTTCCCGTTTGTAAAAACGCTGTGCCTGGGGGCTGACCTGGTGGGGCACATTAAAAAGGTATGAATAGGCCAGCGGGTGGTAATAGGTCCAGATGCCGTAAAGCCGCTGCACCATATCGCAGCTGTGGGAGATAACCAGCCCGTCAAGAAAATCATATTCCCCCCTGGCCGCCCGGGCCAGGATGTTGCGCACGTAGGAGCAGCCATAGGGTTCGGTATAGGCATCGGCAGCGGAGTTGTTGTCGCCGGGCAGCCCGGTGATCCGGTAGGGGATTGCCCCAGCGGCGCTGATTATCTCCGGTGGGGCAAAGCAGCAAAGATAACCGATCACCGGCTTTCCGGTTTCTGCTTTAATACTGCGGATAGTTTCCTCATTCAGGATGGAATCCCTGGAGTTAATAAGGTTGGGTGCTTTTTCAGCGGTCACTCGGCTGTTCCCCTTTCTGCGCTTTGTCCATTGTTTCAATGAAAGCATGCAGCCTTGTTTTGATCTGGGCGTCCGACCAGAGACGCGGGTCGGCCATATCGCTTTCGAAAATCATAGAAGGGAGGCCGATCTTGGCGAAGCGGTTGCGGGTGTGAACTTCGCCGAAGGATACTGCCCTGCAGGACCGGGTCAGGTGCATCACCGCGCCGGTCAGGCTGAAATCGCGGGTTAGTTCTTCAAGCAAACTGCTGCCGACGAAACCTCCGAAAACGGCGGGGTTGCACAGCTCAGGCATCGCTTCCGCCCCGTATTCATGCATCTTGAGGGCGCGCTGCCAGGTGCGCCTGACCAGCGCTTCCAGAGGATCGCCTAAATCAACTTCAAAGCAGTCGCCCACGTTGTAAGTGGATTCGTAGGCAAAGACGGCGCCCAGGGATTCAAGGTAATTAAAGATGCCCATATTGAACCAGGGCGGCAGCCCGAACCAGATCAGCCGGTATTTTTCTTCCTCCGCCACTCCGACTCCGCGCGCAACCCGATCTTTTACCTCTTCATACATTTCCCGGTAGAAATCAACTGCCTCCTGGTCGCCGACCAGGTACATCTGGGGAATAATGGCGTGGAAATAGTCGGTTGAGCCCATCGGGGTGGGAACGGCCTTGCGCAGCGCCAGGGTATCGCGCCAGTAGGCAAGCGCCCGGTGCGACAGGGCCATTATCTCCCGCAAGGCAGCTAAATCAAGTTTTTTGCCGGTCTGCTTTTCCAGGAAATCGATCTGCCCGGCCAGATCCTCCCGCAGCAGGGCCAGGTAATGATTTTCGATCCGCGGGTCTGTGGGGTCAACGTCCCAGGGGGGCGCCAGTGGATCGGTGCTGTAAACGGGAACATCAAAAAAACGGGTCGCCACCGACTGGAACCACTTCCAGCGCGGCTCGCAGATAAAACCGGAACCTAGAAGCATCGCCGGTGTGCCCATTCCGCCCGGCAACGGCGATTCATCGGGGGCCTCGCCCTTTTCCCTGAACAGTTTGCAGTAACCCATCGTATTAGTAACATAAGAGCAAAGCTCCGGTGAGTAACCGTCGCCTTCGGCCACTTCGATAAAGCGGGGGGCAACCAGCCGGCTGGCGCACATGGTCCCGAAATTTTCCGGCCATTCAAAGAGCAGGTCAAATGCTTTCAGCAGTTCCGGCGGCACCCCGACCATACACCAGGCCAGGGGTTCGTTGCTGAAGCGCCTTTCCATCATCCTCATAAAAAAGCGTGGCAGCATATCTTTCATCCTGGCAGTTGTTTCCAGGTGGCGTTTTGCCCGGTTCATTTCACTTTGGGTCATGGTGGTGCCTCCTTCTGACTGGTAACTTGCGCGGGACATTTGCTGCAACCTAATTCTTTAAACCGGGCGTGAAGTCCTGCCGGGAAATATGAAGCCGGCAAAAAAGCCGGCTGCAGCACCGGGCGAAGCAATGCCCGTGAAATGGCGGCGCGTTGACAGTGCCGGGGCTACATGCTAATTTATTACTACTGGTTATAAAAGGAGTGGATTTTTTGAACAAGCTAAAGCTGGGCCTGCCTGCCGGCAGTTTACAGGGCACCACGCTCGATATGTTTAAAAAGGCCGGGTACAATATTCACATCGGCGAACGATCATATTACCCGTACATAGATGATGAAGAGATTGAGTGTTTGCTGATGCGGGCCCAGGAAATACCGAAATATGTGGAGGACCAGGTGCTCGATGTGGGGCTGACCGGAAAAGACTGGATTACCGAAACCGCAGCTGACGTAGTGGAGTTGGCCGATCTGAACTATTCAAAGAGTGGGTTGAGGCCGGTGCGTTTGGTGCTGGCGGTGCCGCATGAATCTCCGTTTCAGAAGGCTGAGGACCTGGAAGGAAAAAGAATTGCTACCGAGCTTGTTGAAACGACCCGCCGTTACTTTGCGGAAAAAGGGATCAATGTAAATGTTTACTTTTCATGGGGAGCGACGGAAGTTAAACCGCCTCTTTTGGCCGATGCAATCGCCGAAATTATCGAGACAGGGCGCTCGCTTAAAGCTAACAATTTAAAAGTAATCGAAACGCTGCTTGTTTCTACGCCGCGGGTGATCATGAACCACAATAGTGTAAAGGATCCCTGGAAGTATAAAAAGGTTGAAAACATGATTACCCTGCTGAAAGGGGCCTTGCTGGCCGAGCAGAAAGTGATGATCAAAATGAACGTGCACAGCGAGAACCTCTCCAGGGTAATCGACTTATTGCCGGCGCTGAGAAAACCGACCATATCAAACCTCTGTGCCGATAACTGGGTGGCGGTGGAGAGCGTTGTTGATGAAAAAGTGGTGCGCACCCTGATCTGTGAGCTGAAAGAAGCAGGGGCGGAAGGAATTCTCGAGTTTCCGATGAACAAAATCATACCGTAGGTTTTTAATATATAAATAAAAGAGGGGTGACGATATTGAGTAACGATAATAGCGATAATGGGGCAGCAAAGGCAGGTACGCAGTGGCAGAAACTCTATAACCCGAAGGTCCTGTTGCCATTGGCAGCAGTTTTATTGCTGGCGGTAATTGTCCTTTCAGTTCTGCTGGCTCTGCAGGTTAGCGGTTGGGGAGCGGCCAAAGGTGATGACGCAGCGCTGGTAAACGGCGAACCGGTTACAAAAGCGGAACTTTTTGATGCCCTGTATGCTGCCGGCGGCCGTGATGCCCTGGACCAAATAATTGCCAAGAAGCTGATTGCCCAGGAGTCTGCCCGGTTGGGACTGGAAATCACGGAAGAAGAGATGGAGGAAGAGATAAACAACATCGTTGCCGAGAGTTTTGGCGGCTCGTATGAAGACTTTTTATCCGTGCTTACCCTTTACGGCTTAAGCGAGGAGTCTTTCAGGGAAGATGCCAGGCTTAACCTGCTGGTGCGCAAGCTTGCCCTGACCGAGATTGAACCGACTGAAGAAGAGGCACGGCAATACTTAGAAAATAACCGGCCCCTCTTCGCACAACCCGAAGGGGTTGAGGCCCGCCATATCCTGGTGGAAGATCAGGCAAAGGCCGAGGAAATACTGGCCCTTTTGGATGCCGGAGGGGATTTTGCCGAGCTGGCTGCCGAGTATTCGATCGATTACAGCAACAAGGACAATGCCGGTTACCTGGGCTTTATTAGCCGGGGCGTAATGGTCCCGGAATTTGAGGAAGCTGCCTTTGCCCTGGAAGTGGGCGAAATTAGCGCCCCGGTGCAAACCAGTTTTGGTTTTCACATTATTGAACTGCTTGACTACCGGGAAGAGGAAGAACTGCAGTTTGACACGATTCGCGACAAAGTTATGGAAAGCCTGATCGAATCGAAAATACCCGAAGTCATTAATGCGCTTGTGGCTAAGCTTTTTGAAACGGCAGAAATTGAGTACCTGCTTGAAAAAGCGGAGTAATATTTATGCCCTGGTTGAGCGCAGGCGGTGAAGCCGGGAGCGAGCCAGGCTGATAGCAGCCCGGTGAGCTCCGGTTTCTGTGGAGTCGTCCAGGCTGCTTAAGGAGCTGTCCTGCCCGCGGTAATCCAGAGCTTTGGCCAGCAGGTAATCTGTCAGCCAGGGGTTTTTCGGAAGCAGCGAACCGTGCAGATAGGTGCCGATTACATTTTTGTAAACGGCGCCTTCTTTTTTATCCCGGCCGTTGTTGCCGAAACCAGTTAATACTTTGCCGAGCGGCTGCAGCTGCGGCCCTAAATGGGTTTTACCGGCGTGGTTCTCAAAACCAACCAGGGTCTTGGACGGCTGCCAGAGCGGGCAGCTAATTACTGCGTTGCCGATTAACCTTTTGTCACCGGCCTCGGTAAAAAGATCAAGTATTTCCAAGCCGCCGATCTTTTCGCCCGATGCCGCGGTATAGTAGCTGCCGAGCAGCTGGTAAGATCCGCAGACTGCGAAAACCGGCATCCCTGCTTCTACTGCCAGGCGCATTTCAACACGGCGCTTTATTAAATCCGCGGCTACGAACAGCTGGTCGCTGTCCTGGCCTCCGCCCATAAAAAGCAGATCGCAACGTTCAAAATTGATCTGATCGCCCGGCTCAACCGGGATTATCTGCAGCCCGATCCCGCGCCACCGGGCCCGGTTGGCGAGGGCCAGCAGGTTGCCCCGATCGCCGTAAAGGTTAAGCTGGGCAGGATATAAATGGTAGATATTGATATGCCTGGTCATCAGCGATCTCCCCAGTACGGCCGGCCATAACCCATCCGGTTTAAAAGGCGGCGAATTTCAAGCATAGCCGTGTAGGTCGGCAAAATATAGAGGTTTCCCCCGGGCGGAGTGGCCTGCAGGGCGAGCCTTAGAGCCTTCGCGCTGTTTTCTTCAATAAAAATATGCTGCCGGTCCAGGCCAGCGTATTTAAGCCTGACGGCCATATCCCGGGCCCGCAGCCCGGAAGCGCAGGCGGCTGCCAGCAGTTCGGGCCTGGCGGCCAGTTGTTCAAAGTCAACATCCCACAACCATGAGACATCGGTACCGTCGGCTATTTTATCATTAATCGCTACAAGCAGGGTCGCTTTTTCAGCCCTGTTTAAGATGGTGCGCAGCACCTCGTTGGCGCCTACCGGATTTTTAATCAGGGCGATAAGCAGCTTTGTACCGTTTACCGAAAAGCTCTCCATCCTTCCGAATGACGGGTTGGCGGTTTCGAGCGTCCTGACAGCTGTTTCTTCCGGTATATCGAGGGCTATAGCACAAGTTAAGGCTGCCAGCAGGTTGTAGTAGTTGTATGAACCCAACAGCGGGCTGTTGATGTTTATCTGCCGGTTGGGTGTATCGATGGTCAGTTGGCTCGTCCCGTCGGAGTTAGCGGTCAGGCCGGTTAGCTTCACATCGGGCCGGGGACGCCTGAAATTGCAGGCCGAGCAGCGGTAGTGGCCGAGGTGGGCAAAGTGTACAAGCCCGTAAGTCAGCTCTTTTTTACACAGCGGGCAGGTTTTAAGGTCGCGACCGGTATTTTGAAAGTTGCCTTCGATCAGTTCGATTTCCAGCCCGTAGGTCAGCCGCTTTATACCCTCCGGGCTGCCCAGGCTTACCAGCGATGGATCATCGGCATTTACGGCCTGAAATCCTCCGGCAGGTTGCGCCTGCAGGCCGCGGCCGATAACGTCCTGAATGCGGTCGATTTCTCCGTAGCGGTCCAGCTGGTCGCGAAAAATATTGGTAGTTATTATGCCGAGAGGGCGGACAGCCTGAACAATTTTGGGAAAAGCCCCTTCGTCGGCTTCCATCAGCGCCCAGTCTGCCTTTACAGTTCCGCCGGGCGAGGCCGCATTAACAAGTGCTGAAGCAACGCCCCAGGACATATTGGAGCCGGATTGGTTATGGATACATGTATAACCGGCATCCCGGAGGATGTTCTTAATCAGTGCGGATGTGGTGGTTTTACCATTTGTGCCGGTTACAACAAGGGCTCCCTTCAGCAGTTGGCCGGCAAGCAGTTCAGTGAGATCCGGTTTTATCCTGAGCGCCAGCCTTCCGGGCAGGGTGGTGCCGCCGCGGCCCAACAGGCGTGTTACAGCGATCAGCGCCTTGCCGATCATAACGGCAGCAGCCTTTTTAACCTGAAACAGGCGGTTTGTTAAACCGCCTGCCTTCACACTTTCTTTGCGCGCTGTTTTCAAAGTTAAGCTTCCGTTTCTAAAGGTTGGCCATGCATTGGACCACATCGGAGCGAGTGATAATCCCAACCAGCCTGCCTTCGGTGTCAACTACGGGGACTCGGTTAATTTTACGGCGGTTCATCAGTTCGGCCACTTCACTTGCCGGTGCATCCCCGCGTATGGAAAAGACTTTTTTGGTCATAATCTGTTTAACATTGGTCCGGTGCAGAAGATCAAAGCCTGTGCGTACTCTGGCCAGGTCTGAAATATCGGCGTAGGGGGAGATCCAGCCGGAGAGGTTCGATAAAGGCACCACACTGATTTGATGAGCGTAACGAATAATATCAGTATCGGAAATTATGCCGATTATTTTTTCGTCTTCACCGACCACGGGTACACCGCTGATCTTTTTTTCAGCAAGCAGTTCGAGCACCTCTTTTACAGTACCGGTCTCACGAACACTTAGGGCCGGCCTGGTCATAATCTCTTTGGCTGTTTGCATTGGCAACCTCCTGCAGTGGGATTTATCGGATTATGCAATATTCTACAATAACCTGAAGTTTCCTGCATTACATGAAAAAGAGCTCTGAAACTATATTTTTTCACCGACCTGAAAAGAGAGGGCATCGATGAAAATATCCTGAAAATCAGGGCGGGTGGAGAGCTCAAAGTGCTCTACTTTTGCCGGAAGCCCGTATGCCCGCCTGCGTATTGACTGTGAAACAAGAGCCATGCGCGAACCATCACCGGCGGCGTTGCCGACTGCAATAATTTTTTCAGGTAAAATGGCCGGCAGAAGGCCGATTGCCAGGGCGCTTTCTTTACGAATGTAGTTGCCAAAAGCCCCGGCCAGCAGCACCTGGTCCAGATCACTGAATTTCAGGTTGGCTTCTTTCAGGAGGATCATCAACCCGGCGTAAATGGCACCTTTGGCCAGCTGCAGTTCACGCAGGTCGCCCTGGGTCAGCACAATATCCCCACCGGTTGCTGATTCTGCAGCCGGGGTCAAAATAAATTCATAACCTGCAGGACCGGGCCTCATTCTGCCCAGGAGCTGTCCGGGGATGCGTTCCGGGTTTTCCTGCGGGTTGACAAAGCGTCCGTTCGGTTCGATCAACCCGGCTTTCAGCAGCGCTGCTACGGCATCGATCAACCCGGAACCGCAAATGCCGCATGCCTGCGCCGTGTCAATTGTTTTTATTTCCAGGCTGCCTTCCGTGTAATTTACCGTTTCGATGGCACCGGCCGCAGCCCGCATACCGTGTTTAATTTCTGCCCCTTCAAAGGCAGGTCCCGCTGCCGTTGAACAGGCCATTAAACGGCCCCCGGCAGCCAAAACAAGCTCTCCGTTGGTGCCGATGTCGATAGCGGCGCAGTTGTCTGTGCGCCGGTCCATGTTGGTAGCGAGGATTACACCTACCGTATCGGAACCGACATAGCCTGCAATGCTTGGCAAGAAAACAACCCTGCCATGGGGATTTATGTTCAGCCCCAGCTGGCAGGCTTCAACCTCCAGCGCCCTGCTGTAGGCCGGTATAAAGGGTGCCGGCGCCAGGTAGGTTGGATCAATGCCCATGAAAAGATGGCTCATTGTTGTATTGCCCACGGCGGTAATTTCGTAAACCCGTTCGCGGGCAGTGCCGGTTTGTTCAAGCAGTTGCCCGATAATCCGGTTTGCTGCATCAATAACTTTCTTCTGCAGCTGCACGAGGCCTTCCTCTGTCCGGGTGGCATGGGTGATGCGCGATATCACATCGGCGCCGTAAACATTTTGCGGGTTGGTAACAGCTGCTACTGCCAACACGGCGGCATTGCTCAAGTTGATCAGCGAGCCAACGATTGTTGTCGTACCGATGTCAAAAGCGATCCCAAAAAGCTGGTCTCTGGTATTGCCGGGCTCCAGCGAAATTACCCGGCGGCCGTCATGGGTAACGGTAACTTCATAGCGGTTGCTGCGCAGCAAAGCCGGCAAAGCGGCCAGAATACCGGGGGATACCAGCAGCTGTTCCTGGTTTGCGGCGTCCAGCAGGCGTTCAAGGTCTGCTTTCTGGTCCCGGACCGAGGGGCGCGCCAGGGTTAATGCAACTTTTTGAATCGCCGGTTCGGCCTCAAGCTGTGACACCCCGCCCGTTAAAGATGTTTTGCGGCCGTGGGCATCTGTGAGACTCGGAATTTCAACGGTTAAGTTGTCGCCCACCGGGCGCTGGCAGGCTAAAGCCCAGCCGTCATCGAGTTCTGTCCGGGATAGATGTTTTTTTTCGGCTTCAGTGGGAGCCCCCGCCTCGCCCTTGGTGATCCGTACCCGGCATTTGCCGCATGTTCCTTTGCCGGCACAGTCCCCTTCTAAGTAAATACCGCTCTCGTCCGCCGCCGCCAACAGGCTGGTCCCGGCACCTAGATCTTTTGCCTTATTAAACGGCATGAATTTAACGGTCGGCATAGTTTAGGGCTCCTCCCAACATTATCGGTATAAGAAAAGCAACCTTGAAACAGGTTGCCCCTAACCATGGTGCGCCCGCAGGGATTCGAACCCCGACTTCAGGCTCCGGAGGCCTGCGTGATATCCCTTTCACCACGGGCGCCTGACAGTGGTGATCCACTGACATAATACCATCAGGCACGAATCAAGTCAAACAGGCTGCAGTTAAGTAAAAAATAGCAGGTTACAGAACAATCGCCTAATCAAGCCGGGGGTAAATCATGTATAATAGATACTTGTATGGAGCTATCGAGCGAAGCGGACTTAATGGAGGGGCGGGCTTTGGAAACATGTTTTCTGCAGCATACATTACCGAACGGTATCAAGCTTCACTTTTTACCGACCCGAAAATTCAAAACCATATCGGTTGGGTTTTTTATTCATCAGGAATTAAACAGCGAAGTTGCCTCGGCAAACGCCCTGCTGCTTTCGGTGCTTGAAAAAGGCTGCCGCCTTTATCCAGAGTACCTGACCCTGCAGCGTAAGCTGGAAAACCTTTACGGAGCGGATCTCTCGACCGATATTATCAAGAACGGGGAGAGGCATACGCTGGCTTTCACATTAGAAACTGCTCACGATCGCTATCTCGGCGGTAACGGCAACCTGCTCGGTGAAGGGTTGGGAATCCTCAGCGCAGTTATTACTGATCCGCTGCTTGAGAACGGGGTTTTCAGCGAGAAATATGTCCGGCAGGAGAAAAACCAGCTGGTTAAGAATATTAAATCGCTTCTTAACGATAAGTCAGCTTACGCGGTTGAACGCTGTCTCTCCGAAATGTGCTCGGGTGAACGCTTTGGCGTTTTCCGCCTTGGTAAGGCCGAAGATTATGACCGGATTAGCCCGGCAGGGCTTTATGATTATTACAGGCAAATCCTGGCCTGCAACCCGATTGACATCTATGTGGCCGGCGACCTGGATGCACAGGCGGTGCAGGATGCTGTGTCGGGTTCTTTCAGCTTCCCGAGGGAAGATAATGAAACGGTGCTGCCTTGGACTGAGCTTAAGGATGCCCGCATTAAGCTGCTCTCTCTTGAGGAACAGATGGCTGTCAACCAGGCCAAGTTGGTGCTCGGCTACCGGACCGCAACCGGTTTCAGGGACGATCTGTACTGTGCGCTCCTGGTGTACAACGGTATCCTGGGCGGCTTTCCCCATTCCAAGCTTTTTATGAAAGTGCGTGAAGAGGCCGGGCTGGCTTACTACATTCACAGCCGCCTTGAACGGCACAAAGGGTTGATGCTGATTTCTGCCGGGATTAACTATAACGATCAGGATCAGGTCCGGGCTATGATCGGGAAGCAGTTAAATGACATGGCCGCAGGCAGGATAAGTGCTGCGGAGCTGGAGAACACCAGGCGAGGGCTGGTCAACCAGCTTTTGTCGAGCCAGGACAGCCCCAGCCAGCTGATTAATTTTCATCTGGATGGCAAAACCAGCGGCTATAACTACAGTTTTGAGCAGCTGATTGAAGGAATAGAAGCGGTGGGCCTTCCGGAGATAATAGCAGTGGCGGAGAGAGTCAGGCCTGACACAGTTTTCCTGCTGCGCCCGGCTTAAAGGGGGGGCAATCCAATGGCTGAACCATACAAATTGATTGAGAATAAAACTTTACTGGAAAAGCTCTACCATTTCAGGGTCGATCCGGGAATGGACCTTTACGTGCTGCCCAGGCCGGGGTACCAAAAAAAATACGCTATTTTTTCAACCCGTTTTGGTTCGATAGATAATAAATTCAGGGTTGAACCGGGGCAGGAGTATTCTGATCTGCCTGATGGCGTGGCACATTTCCTGGAGCATAAACTGTTTGAAGATGAACGGGGCAATGTTTTTGACCACTTTGCCGCCCTGGGGGCATCGGCCAATGCTTACACATCGTTTGCCCAGACTACTTATCTCTTTTCCTGTACCGAAAGGTTTGCGGAGAGCTTCGGCGTACTGCTTGATTTCGTCCAGGAACCATATTTTACCGGGCAGACAGTGCAAAAAGAACAGGGAATCATCGGCCAGGAGATAAAGATGTACGAGGATCATCCCCACTGGCGGGTTTTTTTCAATCTGCTTGAGTCACTCTACTCTGTCCACCCGGTGCGCAACGATATTGCCGGCACTGAGGAAAGCATTGCCCGAATTACCCCGGAGCTGCTTTATCTTTGCTATAATACATTCTATCATCCCGGCAACATGGCGGTTTTTGTGGTTGGCGATCTCGATCCGCATCAGGTTTACAGCCTGGCCGCTGAAAACCTGTCTGCCAGAAAATACAGCCCTCTCGGCGAGATTGTACGCAGCTTTCCCGTTGAACCGCCGGAGGTTTTTAAGAGGAGGGCGGAGCAGCGGCTGGTTGTGTCCGAACCGCTGTTTTTTATCGGCTACAAGGATATTGCGGTTGAGGATTTAAGCGGGCGGGAACTGATGCGCCGCGAGATCCTGATGGAGCTGGTTTTGGATATTCTGTTCGGAACCAGCGAAAAGCTTTATAATGATTTATACCATGATGACCTGATCGACGAAAATTTTGGTGCCGAGTATTCTTCAGAATCAAATTACGGTTACGTGATGGTTGGCGGAGAGACGAGGGATCCGGATCTGCTTTATGGAAGGGTTATGGATGGAATTGAAAACCTGAAAAAAGCCGGGATCGATCAGGAGCAGTTCGAAAGGCACCGGCGAAAAATACTTGGCGGCTATATCAGGCGTTTCAATTCCCTCGAATTTATCGCCAATAATTTCCTGGCTTACCGCTTCAGGGGGGCCGATCTCTTTGAACTGCCGTCGGTTTTACAGGAGGTAAAAAGGGAGGAAGCTTTAGCCCTGGCCGCAGAAATTTTGGAACCGGATCGCCACGCAGTCTCGCTGATCTTACCGGCAGGTGGGTAATTATAAAAAACCTTTATTGAATATTCAATGACCGCCGGTTTCTGGATGCGGTGTTTTCCCCGGTTAAAAAGCCAGTTTTCCATAAAAACGAGTGTTCAGGATCAGCAAGAAGGGACGACCAGTAATCATAAAAGGGTGAGTAAAAATGAAAAAAGCGCTCATTACAGGGATTACCGGGCAGGATGGCGCCTACCTGGCCAGATTTTTGCTGGAAAAAGGTTACGATGTACACGGGTTGGTAGCTAGGCGCAGCAGCACCAATTTTTGGCGGCTTGAATATTTAAAGGTTGATAAGGATGTCAAGCTGATCTACGGTGATATCACGGATCAGCCTTCGCTGATCAAAGCCATGGAGAAATCTGAGCCGGACGAAGCCTACAACCTTGCGGCACAGAGCTTTGTGGGTACTTCCTGGGAGCAGCCGAAGCTGACAGCCAAGGTAACTGCACTCGGGGTCCTTAACATGCTGGACGCCCTGCGGGTAACCAATGCGAGAACCCGGTTCTACCAGGCATCGACAAGTGAGATGTTCGGTTTAATTAAAGAAGAGGTGCAGTGTGAAAACACCCCGTTTCACCCCCGCAGCCCTTACGGGGTGGCAAAACTTTACGGGCACTGGATTTCGGTTAATTACCGGGAGAGCTTCGGCATGTATACCTCGAACGGTATTTTGTTTAACCACGAATCGCCGCTCAGGGGCATCGAGTTTGTAACCCGCAAAGTTACCGATGCTGTGGCCAGGATTAAAATGGGCCGGCAGAAAGAATTGCGCCTCGGTAACATTGACGCCAAAAGAGACTGGGGTTACGCCGGGGATTACGTGGAGGCCATGTGGCTGATGCTGCAGCAGGATAAGCCTGACGATTTTGTGATCGCCACCGGGCGGACTACTTCAGTCAGGGATATGTGCAAGATTGCTTTTGAATATGTCGGGCTCAACTATGAAGATTACCTGGTGATTGACCCCCAGTTCTACCGCCCTGCCGAAGTGGATATCCTGATCGGCAATCCCGAAAAGGCAAAAGCTATATTGGGCTGGGAAGCTAAAACCACGCTGGAGGAACTGATCAGGATGATGGTTGATGCCGACCTTGAAAGGGTTGCCGCTGAGCACGGGATATAAGGCGGAGCCAGGCAGCGGGTTTTTGCTTCAGATTTTGCTGAGTTGATCTTTGCAGCCGGCTGCGGTAAAATATGTTCATTGGCGTGCACATAAATGTGCACAAAGATCGGGGAGGTCTGTCCGTGAATAGTTTTACCCGCTTTGTTAACCCGCACCTGGGCGAAATGCTCGAAAGCATTAAGCTCGATCAGAAATATGTCAAAGGCGAAGGTTGCTACCTGTTCGATAATCTGGGCAACCGCTTTTTAGATTGTATTGCAGCTTACGGGGCCCTGCCTTTTGGCCATAACCCGGAAGCGATCTGGGAAGAGGTTAACCGCTTCCGGCAATCCGGAGAACCGAGTTTTATCCAGCCGTCGGCGCTGGATGCCGCCGGCGAGCTGGCCCGCAGCCTGATTGAAGCTGCCCCGGAAGGCTTGGATTATGTAACTTTTGCCAATAGCGGTGCCGAAGCGATTGAAGCGGCAATCAAGCTGTGCCGTTCCGCGACGGGCCGCAGAGGGATCCTGGCCACTGGCAATAGTTTTCACGGTAAAACCTATGGCGCTCTATCGGCTACCGGTAACCCGGCATACCAGAAGGCATTTTTTGCGCCGGCCGAGCACTTCGCGCATATCAGCTTCGGTGATGCCGCTGTACTCGAAGCAGAGCTGACGGCAAAGCCTGATTTTTATGCGGCCTTTCTTCTGGAGCCGATCCAGGGTGAGGGCGGTATTGTCGAACCGCCTGCCGGGTATTTGCAAAAAGTAAGGGAAATTTGCGATCAGCACAAGGTACTCCTTGTTTTTGATGAAGTGCAGACCGGCCTGGGCCGCACCGGCACCCTTTTTGCCTGTGAAGCTGAAGCAGTTACGCCTGATGTCTTGGTGCTGGCAAAAGCTTTGGGCGGCGGCCTCTTCCCTATCGGTGCCTGCCTGAGCAGTGCCGCAGCTTATAACGAAGAATTTGCGCTGAAGCACTCCTCAACCTTTGCCGGCAATTCACTGGCCTGCCGGGTTGGCCTTAAAGCTCTCGAACTGCTTACTGCCAACCGCGGCGCCCTGGTGAAAGCAGCACGCCGCAAAGGTGAGTTGTTTAAATCCGGACTGCTCGCCTTACAGGAGAAATATCCGGACCTAATCCGATCCATTCGCGGCCGCGGCCTGATGCTGGGCATTGAATTTAACCTGGACCGCGAACTGTTTCCCGGAAGCCTTCTGGGCGTAATGGCCGAGCAGGAGCTGCTGACCCCGGCGATCTCTTCTTACCTGCTGAACGTTGAAAAAATGCGGGTTGCGCCCACGCTGAATGGAAACGCGGTAATACGGATCGAGCCGCCGCTTACGATCAGCGAGGAGCAGTGCCGGGAAGCCTTAGGTGGCATCGCGTCCATGCTCGCCGTGCTCAACGAAAAGAATACGGCCCGGTTCCTTTCGTACCTGGTCAGAACACCGGGAGCCAAGGACGACTGCTATACAAAATTTGTTCCGTACTGGGCTCCCGGGTGCGCTCCTTCGGGAAGCGCCGACGAAGGGCGTTTCGCCTTTTTAATCCACGCCCTCGACCTGCAGAGCTACCACCAGTTTGACAACAGCCTGCTTTCTTTTAATGAAAACGAACTGGCCGATCTGACAGGCCGTTTTAATGACCTGGTCGAACCTTTTGTGGCCGGCAAGACCAAAATCGTATCGGCCACCGGCAGGGCAGCTTACGGGGAGTTTATTGCCCTCTCCCGCACTACTGATGAATTTGTCAGTATGCCGCGGAGCCAGGCGCTGGCTGAACTTAAAAATGCGGTGGCCCTGGCCCGGAAGCGGGGCGCAAAAATTGTCGGTCTCGGCGCTTTTACCGCTGTTGCCTCAATGGGCGGGCTTTACCTGAAAAACGAAGGTATCCCGATTACAACCGGAAACAGCTACACGGTGGTTGCAGCCGTTGATGCCGTCAATACCGCAACCGAGAAGCTTGGTATCGACCGTTCTGACTCCACTGCCGCTATTGTCGGCGCTGCCGGCTCAATCGGGCGTGGAATTTCGCTGCTTCTTTCCGAGACAGTGCCCCGCCTGATCCTGATCGGCAATCCCAACAACCAGTCCGCAAGCGAAAGGCTGCAGATGGTTGCCGCAGAAATTTTCCGCTACCAGTCAGCCCTGCTTAAACAGGGAAGAGCGCTAAAACCGGGCAGCATGGGGCATCTGCTAGCCAACTGCGCCGCACTGCCCGAACCCGGTGCCCCGATGAGCGATTTTGAGGCTTTTGCCGCCACCGAAGGGCGGCGCCTGGGCATAATCCTTTTTTCAACCGATCTCAATGCGGTCCTGGCCAGGGCTGATATTGCGATCAGCGCCACCAGCGCTACGGAGAAAGTGATCAACGCCGGCAACTTAAAAGAAGGAGCCATAGTCTGCGACATTTCCCGCCCGGCCAATGTCAGCGAAGAAGTCGGTGCTGCCAGGCCGGATGTCCTGGTGATTGACGGCGGCGTCATTGAAGTGCCCGGCCAGCCGTCCCTCGGTTGGGATTTTGGCTTTGAAAAAGGGTTGGCTTATGCCTGTATGGCCGAAACTATGATGCTGGCCCTGGAGCAGCAGTACAGGCACTACAGCCTTGGCTCGTCAGGGGTTAACCTGGAATCAATTTTAAAGACCAGGTACCTGGCTGCCGAACATGGCTTTAAACTGGCTAACTTCCGCAGTTTTAACCGCCCTCTGAGCGATGAAAGCTGGCAGCGCCTGCTTGCCACCCGCAACCGGCCGCAGGCTGTCCGCCAGGGCTAAAATAGCCGGACGGCTATAGCGGCTGAAAATAAACTGTGATAGAATGGTCTGAAAATGCCGCAAAGGTCTGTCGCAGGGAGGATGATTGTTTTGGAGCAGCGCAACAAAAACGGCAAAGCTGCCGGCGAAAAGGAATTTGTCAGGGAGATTACCCCCAAGTCAGTCGATTTTTCACAGTGGTACATCGATGTTATCCTCAAGGCACAATTGATGGATTACGCCCCGATAAAGGGCTTTATGGCTTTTCGCCCAGCCGGTTTTGCCATCTGGGAAAAGATCCAGGAGCAGCTTGACCGGCGCTTCAAGGAAACCGGGCACCAGAATGCCTACTTTCCGCTGTTGATTCCCCAGAGCCTGCTGCAGAAAGAAGCCGAGCATGTAGAGGGCTTTGCCCCGGAAGTAGCCTGGGTAACAAGGGGCGGTAATGATATTCTTGACGAACCGCTGCTGGTGAGGCCGACTTCAGAAGCAATTATCTGCGACTTCTATTCCCGCTGGGTCCAATCCTGGCGCGATCTGCCCATATTGATCAACCAGTGGTGCAGTGTTGTTCGCTGGGAGAAAGCGACAAGGCCTTTTTTGCGCACTTCCGAGTTTCTCTGGCAGGAAGGCCATACATGCCACCGCACCGAGGAGGAAGCGGAAACCGAAACCCTGAAGATGCTGGAGGTATACCGTGAATTCCTGGAGACAGAGATGGCTATTCCGGCTTTGGCCGGACGCAAGACAGAGTGTGAAAAATTTGCCGGCGCTTTGCGCACCTATTCGGTGGAAGCGCTGATGAGCGACGGCAGGGCTTTGCAAGCCGGAACTTCCCACAACCTGGGGCAGCATTTCGCAAAGGTTTTTGACATTACTTTTCTGGATCAGGATGACCAGTTAAAGCATGCCTGGCAGACTTCCTGGGGATTGTCGACCAGGACAATCGGTGCGCTGATCATGGTGCACGGGGACGATCGCGGCCTGGTTTTACCGCCGCGCATGGCCCCGCACCAGGTGGTAATCGTACCGATTTTAAGCAGGAAAGACGGAGAGCGGGTCCTTACAGCTGTCCGCAATCTGGCCGATCGCCTGAAAGCGGCGAATATCCGGGTTAAACTCGATGATCGTGAAGAATATTCGCCCGGTTGGAAGTTTAACGAGTGGGAGATGCGCGGCGTGCCCCTGCGCATTGAAGTCGGCCCCCGCGACCTCGACAAAGGTCAGGTGGTAGCGGTGCGGCGCGATAACGGTGTAAAAGAATTTGTAGCCGAAGAACAACTTGTTGCTTACCTGCCCGCGCTGTTGGAGGCAATTCAGAAAGATATGCTCAGGCGTGCGGTTGATTTCCGCGAAGCCAATACCCGTTACGGCAGCGATTACCAGGAGTTCAGGCAGATCATGGAAGAACAGCGCGGCCTGTTTATTGCGCCCTGGTGCGGCAACGACGACTGCGAGGAGCGGGTTAAAATTGATACAAAGGCTACGATCCGCTGCCTGCCTTTTGGCATGAAACCGGAAGGGGAAAGCTGTTTTGCCTGCGGTAAAAAGGCCGCCGAGGCAGCCTGTTTTGCCCGCGCATACTAAGAGCAGTTTCGGTCTTTAGTACTGGCTGCAGGGGCTTTATTGGCTGTTCCAGGAGCTTGATTCCCTGTGGGAAACCTCGTGTATCGACGCAATATGCCTGCGCAAGGCCGAGAAAATTGAAGCTTATCCCAAGAGGAGCAGTGGAATTGGATAAAAAAGAGCTGCGCAGGCAGGTTATTGCCGAACGCGACCAGCTGACAGACGAAGAAATAACCGCGAAAAGCGCCTCTGTTGCCGAAAGGCTCTACAGCCTTCCGGCTTTTCAGCAAGCTGAAACAGTCATGTTTTTTGTATCTTTCGGCAGCGAAGTCGATACCCGGCCCATGGTGGAAGAGGCGATTAGCAGGGGAAAAACCGTTCTTGCTCCCAAGGCCCTCCCCCAAAGCCGCGAACTGATCCCCTCACGAATCATTGGCTGGGAAAGCGACCTGATGCCTGGTTACTATAATATACTGGAGCCCCGGGCCGGTGCCCTTCGCCCGTATGAACCCGAACAGATCGATCTGCTGCTTGTTCCCGGAGTGGCCTTTGATTTAAAAGGAAACCGCCTCGGTTACGGAGGCGGTTATTATGATCGCTTCTTCTTACTGCTAAAACCGGGCACTCCTGTGGCGGCCCTGGTATTTGACCTGCAAATAGTGCCCCAGGTGCCGGTTGATGAATGGGATCGGCCGGTTGACTTCGTGATTACCGAACGGCGCCTGGTTGAAATTAAGCCGCTCTGAGCTGCCGGTTATTTACTTTTACCCGCTTTGCCCGCTGAATTTAAGAACCCGTGAAAGAGCATTTCGATAATGGTATCGGCGATATATTCAAGATTGCTTTCCTGCTCGTTCACTACTTCCCATATAAAACGGTCCACCAGCAGGATATAAGCCTTGGCAACCACCTGTATGTCAAACTTGGAAGACAGTTTTTTGTCCTGCGCGTATGAAAACGAGTTGGCAGAGCTTTTAATAAACCGGTCGATAATACTTTGCCAGTGGGCCTCAATCGTGTCGGACTGGCCCAGCGCTTCCTGGTAGACCTTCATGATCGGCCGGTGTTGTTCGGACAGGCGGAAAGAGGTCAGCACCAGCTCGTAGTATGCTTTACGCGCTTCCTGCAGGGTTTTTGGGGCAAAAGGTACGGCCAGCAGGTTGTAAAATTCTGTTAATACATTGTCAACAACTTTGTTTAGGATATCATCTTTGCCCTTAAAGTGGCTGTAAACGGTCCCGTAGCCTACTTTAGCCTGCTGGCTGATTTTAGCAATGGTGGTTTTTGTGTAACTCTCCGCTAAAAAAACGTCCAGCGCTGTATCAAGAATCAATTTGCGGGTAATACGGCTGCGCAGGTAGCGGCGCGGTCTTATCTCGGCTGCTTTTTCCACGAATCGGTCAACCTCCTTAAATTTAGTAATGAAAACGGACTATTGCTGCGATATTATATCATTTTATTAAAATATTTGCAAAGCTTTATTTTGCAAGTAAACAGTTTTAATCAGCAGAAAAAAGGCCCCCTTTGCATTTAGTCTCAGCTTCTAGTAGTATAAATAGCGGGATATGCGAATATTTCACCGTAACAAGTAACAACCGAAACCGGGGAGAAACGCTGTGGCAATTTTTGCAATTGGCGATTTACACCTTGCTCATGGCCAGCAAAAACCAATGGATGTTTTTGGCGGGCATTGGGAAAATCATGTCCCCCGCCTCGGCGAAAACTGGTTACAGAGTGTAAAAGAAAACGACCTGGCGGTCATCTGCGGTGATATCTCCTGGGCGATGCAGCTTGCTGAAGCGCAGCCTGACTTTGACTGGCTTGCAGGCCTGCCCGGAATGAAAGTGATGATCAGGGGCAACCACGATTACTGGTGGGGTTCAATTAGCAAAGTTAGGTCGGCGCTGCCACCTTCTTTATATGCAATACAGAACGATCATTTTTGCTGGGGCGAATGGACAATCTGTGGGACCAGGGGTTGGATTTGCCCGGGCGGGGAAGGGTTCGACAACGATCATGACCAGAAAATCTACTTGCGCGAAGTCGAAAGGCTGAGGCTATCACTGAAGAGCGCTGCCGGAGCCGGTTCAGGTCAGATCATCTGTGCCCTGCACTTTCCGCCTTTCAGCCGCACCAACCAGCCGAGCGGCTTCAGCGGCCTGCTTGAAGAATACGGCGTAAAAAAATGTGTGTTTGGCCATATCCACGACAAATGGCGCGATCAGATCTTTCAGGGTTTGCGAGGCGGCGTCGAGTATATCTTTGTGGCTGCGGACGGTCTTGGATTCAGGCCAAAACGGGTAGCTGACTAAACTGCCCCCAGCCGTTAACCTTTTACGCCGAAAGACAAAATTTGCGCACTCAAGGCAGGATTGCCATCGGTTTAAGCATAATTAGAAGAAATGTAAATCAGATTCCGGGAAGGTGATTTGTTGAAGAGTGAAGCAGCATTCGAAACGGTAAATGTGGACCCGATCGATTTAAGCGCCCTCGATTTAATTGTTGAGCCGTACTTCAATAAAACAGAGATGGTGATCCCTGTCCTGCAGAAAGTGCAGGAGCATTATGGTTACCTGCCCCGCCCGGCTATGGAAAGGGTTTCGCAGCTGATGCACATTCCGCTCAGCCGCCTTTATGGGGTAGCCACTTTTTATGCCCAGTTCAAAATGAAACCACGGGGCCGTTATATTATCAGGGTTTGCAAGGGCACGGCCTGCCATATCCAGGGCAGCCCGAAAATCGCCGGGCGGATTGAAGAAATCCTGGGGGTCGAAAGTGGCGGAACAACCCCTGATCTGCGCTTCACTTTGGAAGAAGTGGCATGTATCGGGGCCTGCGCCTTGGCGCCGGTGATTATGATTAACGATAACCCGCACGGGCGGCTGACCCCGGATAAAATCAAGGCGGTTCTCGACAGTTATGTATAGGCAAGGGAGGCCCTAAAATTTTGTATGAAAAACATTTGATGATCTGCGGTGCGACAGGCTGTATCTCGTCCGGATCGCAGTCGGTTGAAGCGGCGCTGACTGATGCGCTTGAAAAGTATAAGATCAGAAATAAATACAGGCTGGTAATGGGTGGGTGCCCCGGTTTTTGCGAGGTGGGGCCGATTATGGTTGTTTACCCCGATGAGGTGTTTTACTGCCGCCTGAAACCGAAAGATATGGCGGAACTGGTGGAAAAACACCTGGTTGGGGGCGAGATCGTTGAGCGCCTGCTTTACAGGGGACCAGATGTGGATGCGCCGGCACGCTTTTTTGATACTATACCTTTTTATGCCAAGCAAAAATTTAACGTGCTGCGCAACAGCGGGCTTATCGATCCGGAGGTTATCGATGAGTACATTATGCGCGGCGGTTACCATGCATTTACACGGGCCCTGGACCTTGAGCCGGCGGCGATCTGCGCCGAGGTTAAGGCGGCAGGCTTGCGCGGACGAGGCGGCGCCGGTTTTTCTACCGGCCTGAAGTGGGAATTTACCCTGCAGGCTCCCGGGGCTAAGAAGTACGTGGTCTGCAACGCTGACGAGGGCGACCCCGGCGCTTTTATGGATCGCAGCATCCTCGAGGGCGATCCCCACGCCATCCTGGAGGGGATGCTGATCTGCGGCCGCGCCATCGGGGCCGATGAAGGTTACATATACTGCCGTGCCGAATACCCGCTGGCTATTAAGCGTTTAAAGATTGCTATCGGCCAGGCTGAACAATACGGGCTGCTCGGCCGGAATATTCTTGCTTCCGGCTTTAATTTTAAAGTAAATATAAAGGAAGGCGCAGGCGCTTTTGTTTGCGGTGAAGAGACAGCCCTGCTGGCTTCCATAGAAGGCAAACGGGGGATGCCGCGTCCCCGTCCGCCATTTCCGGCGCAAGCCGGGTTATTCGGCAGGCCGACCACGATCAACAACGTAGAAACTTTTGCCAACATCCCGCTGATATTAAAAGAAGGAGGAGCGGCCGAGTTTTCCGCTATCGGCACCGAGGGCAGCAAGGGCACCAAGGTTTTTGCCCTTGCCGGCAAGATCCGCAATACCGGTTTATGCGAAGTGCCGATGGGCATTACAATCAGGGAAATTATTTATGATGTCGGCGGAGGGATCAAGGGCGGACGAGCATTTAAAGCTGTGCAGGCCGGCGGGCCGTCAGGCGGCTGTATCCCGGCCGAACTGCTCGACCTTCCGATCGATTATGATTCCTTGAACCAGGCCGGCGCAATCATGGGTTCAGGCGGGCTGGTGGTGATGGACGAACGGACCTGCATGGTAGATCTGGCCCGCTATTTTTTAAGTTTTACCCAAAAAGAATCCTGCGGAAAATGCACCCCCTGCCGCGAGGGCACGAAGCGGATGCTGGAGATCTTAAACCGGATTACCGAAGGTGAAGGAAAACCGGAAGACCTTGATGCGCTTGACGCGTTGGCTCAAAGCATCAAAGACAGCTCTCTCTGCGGCCTGGGCCAGACCTGCCCGAACCCTGTTCTCAGCACCATCCGCTATTTCCGCGCTGAATACGAGGAACATATCGCAGATCGATACTGCCGCCCGGGAGTTTGCAAGGCGCTATTTAATTATTTTATCGATCGTGAACGCTGCACCGGCTGTACCGCCTGCTCCCGGGTCTGCCCGGTGGAGGCGATTGAAGGCGAAAAAAAAGAGCCCCATGGGATAATCCAGGAGCTCTGTACCCGTTGCGGCAGCTGCATTGAAAAATGTCCGCAGGACTGCATCCTGATTACACCGGTTGGGAGGGAAGCCGATGTCAGTATTTAAATTAACCATCAACGGCATAGAGCATGAAACGGCTGCGGGCAGGACTATTTTGCAGGCGGCAAGCGAACTGGGCATTGATATCCCCACCCTCTGCCATGATCCCGAACTGCCGGCCAACGGCGCCTGCCGTCTGTGTGTGGTTGAGGTGGAAAAAGCAAAGAGCCTGGTTGCCTCCTGTGTCACCCCCGCTGACCATGGAATGGTTGTGCGCACTGAATCCGACCGGGTAATCAGCGCCCGCAGATCCATACTCGGCCTTTTACTGGCCAATCATCCGCTGGTTTGCATTACCTGTGAAAAGACGGGCAACTGCAAGCTTCAGGATTACTGTTACCGGTACGGCGTGGCTGAAAGCGGATATGCAGGTGAAGTTAAGGAGCTGCCTGTGGACGACAGCAATTATTTTTTCGTGCGTGATATGAACAAGTGCATTCTTTGCGGTATCTGTGTCGGGAAGTGCCAGGAGGTTGCCGGTGCCGGTGCGATCGACTTTACCAAACGCGGCTTCATAACCAATGTTGGCCCCGCCTACGAAGATAAAATTGAGGATTCGCCCTGTGTATTCTGCGGCCTCTGTATAGACAGTTGCCCGGTCGGTGCCCTGATCCCGAAGGCGTCAATCGGAAGGGGCCGCTTGTGGCAGGTGGAAAAAACCAAAACCATCTGCCCCTATTGTGGCATTGGCTGCGGCATCTACCTGATCACCAGGGAAGGCGAAGTAATTGACGTGGTGCCAGATTTTGACAGTCCTGTCAACCGGGGGCATCTGTGCGCCCGGGGTAAGTTTGGCTGGGACTACCTGAAGAGCAGTGAGCGCCTGACCACCCCCCTGGTCAGGTCAGACGGGGTTTTTGTTGCGGTCAGCTGGGAGGAAGCCCTCGGCCTTGTTGTTGATAACATTGAAGAGGCCAGGGACCGTTATGGCCCCGGGGCCCTGATGGGCCTCTGTTCGCCGAAAGCCGGCAACGAGGAGAGCTATCTCTTTCAGAAGCTTCTCCGCTCACTTGGCAGTAATAATGTAGACAGCTACAGCCGGCACTGCCATGCCCCGGCTGTTAATGGCATGATGAGGGCTTTTGGCGGCGCAGCGATGACCAACAGCTTGGAGGAGCTGGTCTCGGCCGAGGCAATCTTCTTAATTGAAGCCGATCCGCTATCAACCCATCCGGTTATCGGCTACCGGGTCCGCGAAGCGGTTAAGAAGGGGGCCTGCCTGATCGCCGCCCAGTCGAAGGAAGCGGGTTTAAGCGAGCTGGCTGCCCACAGCCTGGCGATCAGGCCGGGCAGCGCAGCAGCATTGGCCAATGCTTTTGCTGCTGTGATCCTGGAAGAAAACCTTCAAAACCAGGGGTTCATCAGTAAGCGGACAGAAGGCTTTGCCGCCTATGGCAGTTCGCTGGGGCCGGAGGCAATAAAAAGGGCCCTGGAAAAGACCGGAATCAGTGAAGGCCAGCTGCGTGAGGCCGCACGTGCTTTTGCCGCGGTTGAGCATGCGGCAATAATATCAACTGCCGGAGGTGTCGGGCAGGAAGGCGATATCCGGCTGGTTACAGCGCTCACCAACCTGGCTTTGCTGACCGGAAATATGGGGCGGGAAAACTGCGGACTCTACCTGCCGTTCAGCGATAATAACCTGCAGGGTTCCGCGGACATGGGCGCCCTGCCTGCAATGCTGCCCGGCTACCAACCGCTGAAAGATAAGGCAGTGCGCGAAAAATTTTCCAGGGCCTGGAAAGTGGGGATCAGCGGCACCCAGGGTCTGGCGGCCGCAGATCTTATTAGCGGAAGTGTATGCCGTCAAGTCAGGGCGATGCTGGTGATGGGTGAAAACCCGGCGGCCTGCGGTGAAAACCATGAAGCTGCTGCAGAGGTGTTGCGCAACCTTGATTTCTTGGTTGTCCAGGATCTGTTCATGACGGAAACTGCGATGCTGGCTGATGTTGTATTGCCGTCAGCCGGTTTTGCAGAAAAAACAGCTACTTATACCAACGTGGGGCGCCGGGTTCAGCTAAACCGGGCTGCGGTAGATCCGCCCGGGGATGCCCGGCCCGATTGGGCGATCTTGGCTGAACTGGCTGCCCGGCTCGGCTTTGGGTGGGAATACGGTGGCCCGGAAGATATATTCGCTGAAATGGCTGCCCTCACGCCCCTATATTCCGGCATATCTTACGAGCGGATTGCCGGCACAGGCCTGCAGTGGCCCTGCCCGCATCCCGGGCACCCGGGTTCCAGGTATCTCCACGAAGGCCGTTTCCTGCGAGGCCTGGGCCTGTTTACCCCGGTAGGTGCAGGCGATCAGGAGAATATTTCGCGCAGCCGGGAAAAGAGCTGCAGTGAAAAAAGCGGAAATGCGCCCTGCAGCTGTCTCAGCGATAGTATGCGCAACCGCTCGATAATCAGCAACCTTAAATAATTATTTAACGGGGAGGGCGACAAAATGACAAGGTATTTATTTCCCGAGGGGTTTCTCTGGGGTGCGGCGACGGCATCTTACCAGATAGAAGGTTCCCCGGAAGCCGACGGTAAAGGTGAATCGATCTGGGACCGGTTTTCACACAGCCCGGGCCGAATCTGGGATAATGAAACAGGCGATACTGCCTGCGATCACTACCGGCGTTACCGGGACGACGTTGAGCTGATGGCCTCCATAGGCCTTAATACCTACCGCTTTTCTGTTTCCTGGCCACGAATTTTCCCAGCCGGCGGTGGCCGGCCCAATGAGCCCGGAATCGATTTTTATCGCCGTCTGGTCGATAACCTGCATCAGCACGGCATCAAAGCGGCGGCCACTCTCTACCACTGGGATTTGCCCCAGGCTTTACAGGAGCAGGGTGGGTGGAAAAACCGTGATACCGCCCGTTACTTTGCCGAATATGCCGCCTGCATGTTTGAAAAATTAGATCTTCCCGTTGATCTCTGGATTACCCTGAACGAACCATGGGTGGTGGCTTACCTGGGACACGCCTTCGGTGTCCATGCCCCCGGTGAAACTGATTTTGAAACAGCCCTGCAGGTTGGCCATAACCTGCTTGTGGGTCACGGCCTGGCGGTAAAGGCTTTTCGCGAGGCTAAGCGCGGGCAGGAACAGATCGGCATTACCCTCAACCTGGCCCAGGTTCAGGCTAATACCGGCTCTGAAGCCGACCTGGTGGCGGCCCGGCACTCTGACGGTTTTATGAACCGCTGGTACCTGGACCCTCTATTCAAAGGCGCCTACCCGCAAGATATGGTAGAGGTATTTTCCCGCCGTTTTAAACTGCCGGATCAGGAAGCAGCCGACTGTAAGGTTATCGCTGAACCGCTTGATTTCCTCGGGATCAACAATTACACGCGTATTTTGGTGGAATCAACAGGCAATGCCGATGATTTCATGGGCAACCCGGTTAACCCGCCTGACCAGGAATATACTGAGATGGGCTGGGAAGTTTACCCCGCTGGCCTCTACGAGCTTTTAACCAGGGTGTACCGCGACTACGGCCCGCTTCCACTCTACGTTACCGAAAACGGCGCCGCTTTTGATGATCAGCTCAGTGCCGGCGGTACGGTCGACGATACCCGGCGCATTAACTACCTGCAGGACTACCTGCTGGCTTGCTGGAAGGCGATTGATGAAGGGGTCCCGTTAAAAGGCTATTATGTTTGGACTCTGTTGGACAACTTCGAGTGGGCTTTCGGTTACAGCAAACGTTTTGGATTGCTGTATGTGGACTACCCGACCCAGAAACGCTACCTGAAGAACAGCGCACATTGGTACAGAAAGGTAATTGCCCGTAACGGGCTGGAGTTCTGAAAAGGTGCCGGGGGATAATCAGCTGGAAACAAAGCGGATAGCCGAAAGGATAATTACCCGTATCGGTGACGGGCAGGTAGAGTGCGTAACCGACCGGGTTGTGATCGAAACTCCGGTTACCATCTTCTTAAATGGAAGAGAACTGGTTACCTTGCTGTGTACCCCGGAGCAGATTGATTACCTGGCCCTCGGCTTTTTACGCAGCGAGGGCTTTCTGTCCTCAATGGAAGATGTTGACGCGGTCCGTATGCTTAAAGAAAACATAATTGAGATAGAGCTTAAAAACAAGCGGCTCGCCGAAGAAAAACTTTTCGGCAGGCGGACAATTACCTCTGGCTGCGGCAAAGGCACGATCTTTTATAATGTTCTCGATTCCCTCCGCAGCGCCCCCCTGACCGGAGAACTGAAACTTAGTGCCCTGGCGGTGCGGAATATGGTTGTGGATCTGCAAAAAAAAGCGGAACTCTTTAAAGCCACCGGCGGGGTTCACAGCGCAGCACTGGCGGACAGCGCAGGGCTGCTTTATTTCCATGAAGATATCGGCCGCCACAACGCTGTAGACAAAATCGCCGGCGAGTGCCTGGCAAAGAACACCCCCACCGACGACAAGATCCTTGTAACCAGCGGTCGGCTGACCTCTGAAATCCTGTTAAAATCGGCCAAGCTTAAACTACAGCTCGTCGTTTCCAGGGCGGCGCCCACCTCTCTCAGTACTGAACTGGCAGAGGCGCTGAATATTACTTTAATCGGCTTTGCCCGCGGCGGGCGGTTGAATATTTACAGTCATCCCTGGCGGATCACGTAAATGACACGCGGCATTTAAGCCTGTCTAAACTACTGGTGCCCTATGGTGCCGCCCGATTTCTCTTTGCTTTCGACATGTAATTTGTTTGCGTTTACGTTTACCCGGTCCAGGTAAAACCCAGTCTGGTACTCGATCTCATCTTTCAGCGTTTGCTGGATATTTCTAAGCAGGCGGTCGATGCGCCGGTCGGGAATCTGCTGCAGGTCTATAGCCAGATCAAGGTGAAGGTACACTTTGCCGCTGCCACTTTCAACATCAACATGTAAAACCTTATGCACTCCCGGCACCTGCATCGCGATATATACCATAATTTCTTGAATTACATGCTCGGCAATGTAGAAACTGCCCAGGGTGCTGTAGATCGGCCGGATAACGGAGCGTTCCACCGAAGCGGCGACGGGTAGCTGGGGCAGGCTGAAAAAAGAGCGCAGGGGATCGATGATATAGCCGGGAAACTCTTTTTTTATTGCAAAAGTTGGCAGCGGTATTACATGCCTGTTTTCACTGGTCCTCACAGCTATGGCTTTTTGGATTGATTCAGGGTCGGATATTTCTTCAATCGTGAAATAGTATGTAGGGTGGCTTAATTCCAGGTTTTGGGTGATGACATCGGCCATTTTGCGCGAAGTAGACAGAACCAGCAGCTTGCCGGGTTTTTCACCGGCCAGCTTTTCCTTTACCTGCAGTGCATGTTCAGGGTCTTTAAACAGCGCTCGTTTAATCGCTCCGTAGCGGGTGTTCTCGCGCTTGGCGGAACGCCCGGCCAGGATATCACTGCCTTTGATCAACAAGCCGTCGTCAATGATATATTCTATACCATATTGGCGGGCCACCACCGGAGCCTGGTGGCTTTTACCCGTTCCGCTGCGTCCGATCAGGGCATAAATATCCACTTTATCACCTCGGATCAAGATTTAACAGGGCTACTTGCGCCCGCCTTGGAAACTGTTTTATTATTATAACACAATAGGCTGGCGGCAGAATTTGGACAGCTGCCTTTACCGTTTGAAACAGCTATCTATATTAAGGGGAGACAGCGATGCAGATTATTATAAGAGCGCCACGGAAACTGCAGGGCGAATTGAAGGTTCCCGGCGACAAATCGATTACGCACCGGGCGCTGATGCTTGGCGCGTTGGCTGAAGGGATCACCAAAATTGATGATTTTTTGGATGCCAACGATTGCCGCTCTACCATTGGCTGCCTGCGTTCGCTCGGGGTACTGATCAGCGAGAACGGCAAAGTGCTACAGGTCAGGGGAAACAATATGGTTTTGCGTGAACCGGGGGCGCCTCTTAATGCCGGCAATTCCGGCACTACAGCGCGCCTGCTGATGGGTATGCTGGCCGGCCAGCCATTTAGTACCATGATTATCGGGGATCCGTCGCTAAGCAGCAGGCCGATGAAAAGGGTGGTCGATCCATTGCTGCAGATGGGCGCCGAGGTAAGCGGAGCCGGGGATCGTCTGCCGCTGACCATCAGCGGCGGCGACTTGCGCCCTGTAACCTATAACACACCCCAGGCCAGTGCCCAGGTTAAGTCTGCGGTCCTGCTTGCCGGGCTTTTTGCGGAAGGGCAAACTACCGTTGTAGAGCCGGTAGCGAGCAGGAATCATACCGAACTGATGCTTGGCTCTTTTGGTGCAGAGATTGAAGCTGAAGGTTGCCGGGTGGCTGTCAGGGGCCGGCCGTCTTTAAAAGCCCTTCCGGTCCGGGTGCCGGGTGATATTTCGGCGGCTGCATTTTTCATGGTTGCAGCGGCATTGGTTCCCGGCTCAAAGGTGCTGCTTAAAAATGTAGGGGTAAACCCGACCCGCAGCGGGGTGATTACCGTGCTGCAGCAGATGGGAGCCGACCTGGAGCTGAATAATCAGCGTTACTTCGGGGCAGAACCGGTTGCTGATATCATGATCCGCGGTGGCGCCCGGCTCAACGGGACAACTATAGCGGGGGCCATAATTCCACGCTTGATTGACGAACTGCCGGTGCTGGCGGTTGCCGCAACAGCGGCAGTCGGACACACGGTCATCAGCGATGCCGGAGAGTTGAGAGTAAAAGAGAGCGATCGCATCCGCACCCTGAGCCGTGAGTTAAGCAAACTCGGGGCCCGGATTACCGAAACGGAAGACGGTATGATCGTTGAAGGTTCATCGGTGCTGAGAGGGGCCGGGGTTGATTCCTGCGGCGATCACCGGATTGCCATGTCGCTTGCTGTCGCAGGCCTGACTGCTTCCGGGGATACCAGTATTCTCGGAGCTGAAGCGGTTGCCATTTCTTACCCTCAGTTTATGGCCAACCTGCGTTCACTGGCATTATTTTAACTTCCGGCGGCCTACAGGCCGCAATAATTGACGCTATAGGCACTGTATGTTAATATATGGCTGTTATTTCCATTAACGCTCATCCTGTTTCAATGCTTTTCCAGGAATCGGGCCAGGCCGGGAGAAATACGATGCCCCTTGCAGTCTGTTCAGTTTCACAATACTTCCAGCGCCGCGCTAAATTGCAGTCGGGTTACCCGGCTGCAGTAAGAGCGCAGGTTTTGGAAATCATCAGGAATGTTCAACAACAGGGCGACAAAGCTTTGTTCGGTTACGCCCAAGAATTTGACGGGGCCTGTCTTGCTGATTTGCAGGTCAGCGCGGAAGAGCTTAAGCAGGCCCGGCAAAAAGTAAAGCCCGAACTGCTGGCGACCTTGCGCGAAGCAGCTTCAAACATAGAAAAATTCCATAGGCATCAGCTCCGGAAAGACTGGTTTGTAGAAGACCGGGGTATAAAAATAGGCCAGCGTTTTTTGCCTTTAAACAGGGTTGGCGCTTATGTACCCGGCGGTACTGCTGCTTACCCGTCGTCAGTTTTAATGACAGTTATCCCGGCCCGGGTTGCCGGTGTTAAGGAGATCTATATCTGTACCCCGCCGGGCCGGGATGGCTCCGTAAACCTGCTAACCCTGGCGGCGGCCGGCGAGGCGGGAGCGACCGCGGTTTTCAAGGTTGGCGGGGCCCAGGCGATCGCAGCAATGGCTTACGGCACAGAGACGCTCCCCCGCGTCGACAAGATCGTGGGTCCCGGCAATATTTTCGTTACCCTGGCCAAGAAGGAAATTTACGGGGAAGTGGGTATCGATATGCTGGCCGGGCCGAGCGAGATCGTCATCGTGGCTGATCAGGAGGCAAAAGCTTCATATATTGCCGCAGATCTATTGTCCCAGGCTGAACACGACCCGCTTGCAAAACCGATCCTGATCACCACTGCTGAGAACCTGGTGTGCCGGGTAAATGATGAGCTTGAGGAACAGCTGCGGACTTTACCACGCGGTGAAGTTTCCATTCGCTCGATAAAAGGGCAAGGGGCGGCTATCATTGTGCCCGACCTTGATGCGGCCTGGCCGCTTGTCAACCTGATTGCCCCCGAACACCTGGAGCTGCACCTTGAAAACCCCTGGGACTACCTGGACCTGGTTACCTGTACCGGAACTGTTTTTATCGGCCCGTATACACCGGGCCCACTGGGCGACTACTGGGCAGGAACGAACCATGTTCTGCCAACCGGCGCGGCAGCCCGTTACGCATCTGCCCTCGGGGTTGATGATTTTATTAAACGATCACAAGTGGTTTGCTGCAAGGATACTGCACTTTACCGGGATGCCGCACAGATTGCCGCACTGGCCCGGGCAGAAGGCCTGGAAGCCCACGCCAGGGCGGTGCTGATAAGGGGGACAAGGGATGAACCGCCGAGCTGTAGTTGAAAGAAAGACCGCCGAAACAGATATTAAGCTGAAGTTTGTGATTGATGGCAGCGGAAAAGCTGAAATCAGCGCGGGACTGCCATTTGCAGGGCACATGCTGGATCTTTTCTGCCGGCACGGCAGCTTCGATTTAACTCTTGATGCTGAAGGTGATATTGAAGTCGATGCCCATCACCTGATCGAGGATTTGGGCATCTGCCTAGGCCGGGCGCTTAAAGAGGCTCTGGGTGGCAAGGAAGGCATCAAACGCTACGGTTTCAGCGCTGTCCCGATGGACGAAACACTGGTAACCGCCGCCGTTGATCTCTCGGGCCGCCCCTGGCTGCATTACGGGATCGGCCTTCCTCCCGGGGAGGTTGGCGGGGTTGATGTAGATCTTTTCCGTGAATTCTGGCAGGCATATGTTAATGAGGGAAGGCTTAACCTGCACCTGGTATTAAATCATGGGATTAGCAAACACCACATCATCGAAGCATCTTTTAAGGCGGCAGCGCATGCTGTCGCAGAAGCGGCTACAAAAAAGGAAGGATTAAGCGGGGTTCTTTCCACCAAAGGTGAACTGGAATGAGGTGAAGGGCATGCTGGTTATCCCGGCTATTGATTTGCATCGCGGGCGCTGTGTCAGGCTGTACCAGGGCGATCCCGAGCGGGAAACCGTGTACAGTGAAAACCCGGTTGAGGTGGCCCGGCAATGGGAGCAGCTTGGAGCCAAAATGCTGCATCTGGTTGACCTTGACGGAGCTTTTACCGGTTTTACAAAAAATGCCGAAATTATCAGGGCGATTGGCGAGTCGGTGCATGTCCCGCTTCAGCTGGGTGGGGGTATCCGCACGAAAGATTCAGTGGAGAGAGCTCTTTCGGTTGGTATCAGCCGGATAATCCTGGGAACAATGGCAGTCGAAGAGCCTCGGTTGGCCAGCGAGCTGGTCTCGGAATACGGCGAGGCAATCCTGGTCGGGATTGATGCCCGCGACAGCAGCGTGGCTGTAAAAGGCTGGAAAGAATTATCCGCCTTAAGCGTGCTCGATCTTGCCGGTCAGATTGAGGAATGGGGCGTAAAAGAGATTATTTATACTGATATCAGCCGCGACGGGACGCTTAAAGGGCCTGATTTTGAAGGCCTGAAAACAATCATCGCCCACACTTCGCTGCAAATAATTGTTTCCGGCGGCATATCCTCACTGGGAGACCTGGTTGCCCTTAAGTTTCTCAATGAGCGGATCCGGGGCGTGATTATAGGTAAAGCCCTCTATTCAAACCAGCTGACACTGCCAGATGCCATGGCAGTATTTCATTAAATTCGGAAAGGTCAGGTATGGAAACCCCAAACAACAAAGCCTTAAAGCCCCTGCACGGCAAAGAGCTTAAGTACGATCAAAACGGCCTGATACCGGCAGTGATCCAGGATGACCGCACCGCAGCAGTTTTAATGGTTGGCTACATGAATGAAACAGCTTTGGAAAGAACGATGGCTGAAAAAAAGGTTTGTTTTTGGAGCCGCAGCCGCCGGGAATACTGGGTAAAAGGCGAAGCATCAGGTAATATTTTCGAATTAAAATCAATCAACGCAGATTGTGACGCCGATGCACTGCTGGTGCGGGTGGTTCCGCTTGGCAGTGGTGTAGCCTGTCATACCGGTCATTATTCCTGTTTTTACCAGGAACTTGCCGGGATGAAAGGAGAGCCGGATGCTTGATTATCACCTTCATACCAGCCGTTGTTGTCATGCCGTAGGAACCACCGCAGAGTACCTGGCCGCCGCTGAAAAGATTGGGCTGCGGGAGATCGGCTTTGCCGATCATTTTCCCCTCGGGCTGCTTGATTATACCTCGCGGATTCAGGTAACGATGCAGCCTGACGAGCTTGACGGTTATCTTAACGAGGTTGAAAAACTCAAAGCTGCATCCCCGCTGGTACGGATCAAAACCGGGATCGAAATAGATTACCTGCCCGGAACTGAAAAGAAGCTGGAGCAACTGCTTGCCGGCTACAAGTTCGACTATGTGATCGGCTCAATCCATTTTCTTGAAGGATGGGATTTCACCCACCCGGTTTATGCTGAGAACTACCGGGAATACGACCTGGATGTACTTTGTGAAACCTATTTTAAACTGGTCTGGAGTGCCTGCCGCAGCGGTTTATTTGATATCATCGGGCATATCGACGTGATCAAAAAATTTGGTTACCGCCCCCGGGGCACAATTGACCATTACCTGCAGGAAACAGCCAGGGTTTTGGCTGAAACCGATACCAGTTTTGAACTGAACACAGCAGGCCGCGATGCTCCTGTCGGCGAATTCTATCCTGATCGTCGTCTGCTGGAAGAGGCTTATGCACGGGGCGTAACTGTGACAGCCGGTTCCGACGCCCACGGACCCGGGCAGGTTGGCCGCTATTTTGAAGAAGCAGAACAGTTGCTGCGGGAGGTTGGTTACGGGGAGGTGGCTTCTTTCACGAACCGTACCAGGCAGATGATCCCTATTTAGCCCCAGGTTCGCAGCCGCCCTGCGCTGACATTTTCCTTTTGGGGGGGAGACGAGTGGTGGAGGTGAATAAATTGCCGAGAAAAAATATGTTTTCAAGCAGCTTTCAAACAACCCGGGGAGAGTTTAAGGTTTTATGGAGCGGGAAGGGGATCTACGAGATCTTTTTCCCCGGTTCGGGACCTGCTGAGAGTTACCCGGAAAAAGTTCTGCCCTGGCCGCAACTGGCGGACGATTTTGACCGCTGCCTGGCCGGCGAAGATGTGTCGTGGGCGGGTTACCCGCTTGACCGCAGCGGTTACGGGGCCTTTAGCGCCCGTCTCCTGCAGGCAGTCAGCCAAATTCCGGCCGGCAAAGTATATACCTACCGGCAGATGGCAGAACAGGCCGGATCGCCGCTGGCCTGGCGGGCAGCCGGGCAGGCCCTGGCCCGGAACCGGCACCCGGTTATAGTACCATGCCACCGGGTTATCGGCAGCAATGGCAAGCCAGGCGGGTTCAGCGGCCCTGCCGGTTGGAAAGGCATGCTGCTTAAACTTGAAGGGGTAGTTTTATAACCTTAAAACGGGGTGAAAGCAATGCGCTTCCTTACCGCTGGCGAATCGCATGGACCATGCCTGACGGCAGTAATTGAAGGGTTGCCGGCCGGTTTGAAACTCTATACTGAAGAGATTAACCGGCAGCTTGAGAGGCGCCAGGGTGGTTTTGGCCGCGGCGCCCGGATGGCCATCGAGAATGACAGGGTGGAGATATTATCAGGGCTGCGTTTTAACGAAACTATAGGCAGCCCTTTGACCCTGCAGATTAAAAACCGTGACTGGGAAAACTGGCGGGAATTGATGGCGGCTGAAGGCAGCGAACCATGTACTGCAAAAAAAGTAACCCGCCCCCGCCCGGGGCATGCCGACCTGGCCGCGGGGCTTAAATATAATTATGCAGACTTACGGCTGGCGCTGGAGCGTTCCAGCGCCAGGGAGACTGCGGCCCGCGTGGCGGTTGGCACGGTCGGGCGAATTTTACTGGAACATTTCGGCATCAGGTTTTTCAGCCACGTAATTCAGATCGGAAATGTGGTGGCACCCCGGGAGCGTATTAACCTGCCGGATGACTACGGGCAGGTCGAAGCATCGGCGGTTCGCTGTGCCGACGAAGCCGCGGCAGAAAAGATGGTTGCTGCCATCGGGCAGGCAAAAGCCAAAGGGGATAGCCTGGGCGGGGTAATCGAACTGCAGGTTACAGGCGTTCCTCCGGGGCTTGGCAGCCACGTACACTGGGACAGGCGCCTGGATGGGCGGTTGGCAGGGGCGATTATGGCTGTGCCGGCAATTAAAGGAGTGGAAGTTGGACTGGGTTTTTCCGCAGCGGCTATGCCCGGCTCTGCAGTACACGACCCGATTATCAGGAGTGCCCGGGGGATTGAAAGATCCTCAAACGGGGCCGGCGGCCTGGAAGGCGGCATCACGAATGGCCAGCCGCTTGTAATCAGGGCGGCAATGAAACCGATCCCGACCCTGTCAAGCGCGCTGCCCAGCATTGACTGGGAAACCGGGGCAGCTGCCGCTGCCGCGGTGGAGAGATCGGATGTTTGCGCTGTACCTGCAGCAGCGGTGGTGCTGGAAGCTGTTACTGCATGGACACTGGCGGTTGCCTTTCTTGAGAAATTCGGGGGCGACTCGCTTGGAGATCTGGAAAATGCCTTTCATTATTATGAGGGTCGGCTTAAACAGCGTCTAACCTGAACAGTTTTTTAACGAGAGGGCTGCTTAATGGTAAAACGGGATATAAAAATAAAGTCAGCAAACCTGGACTACAGGGTTGTGGTTGAAGCCGGAAGCATCGCCCGGGTCGGCCGCGATATGCGACTGCTGTTTCCGTCTGCCAGAACTATGCTGGTCAGCGATACAACAGTCTATAAATTGTACGGGGAAGATGTAATAAACGGGCTGAGGAAAGAAGGGTGGCAGGTATCGGTGGCCCTCCTTAAGCCGGGTGAAAGGGCAAAAAGCCTCAAAAACGCAGACCGCCTGTATGATCAGGCTATCGGACACGGGCTGGACCGCAGTTCACCGCTGATTGCTTTAGGAGGCGGGGTGGTCGGCGATCTGGCCGGTTTTGTTGCAGCTACATACCTGCGGGGCGTACCGCTGGTGATGATTCCGACAACCCTGCTGGCCCAGGTTGACAGCAGCGTTGGCGGAAAGGTGGCGGTAAACCATCCACGCGGCAAGAACCTGATCGGTTCAATCTATCCGCCCGGGCTTGTGCTGATTGACCCCTGTGTTTTGGAAACACTGCCGAAGCGCCAGCTCAAAGCCGGGCTGGCCGAAGTTATTAAATACGGGATTATTGGTGATCATCAATTCTTTGCCTGGTTGGAAAAAAAATGCAATCAGCTGCTAAGGTATAATTTGGATCTATTAACCGAGGCAATTACTCTTTCGGTGCTAAACAAAGCAAAAGTGGTCGAAGCTGATGAATACGAGAAAGACTTCAGGCGGGTTCTCAACTTTGGCCATACTGTCGGCCATGCCCTGGAGACGGCCACCGCTTACCGGCACTACCTGCACGGGGAGGCGGTTTTGTGCGGCATGCTGGCTGCGGTTACGCTCTCCCGCAAACTGAATGAGATCAATTCGGAAGATGCGGAACGTATCGAAAAACTGGTCGGGCAAATCGGCCTGAAAAGAGCGCCGGAGGGCTTGACCCCGGAAGCGGTAATCGATAAACTAATGCAGGATAAAAAACGCTTCGCCGGCGAGATTTATTTTGTATTGCCCAACAAAATTGGCGCTGTTTCGCTGAAAGCCGTAAAAGATCAACAGCTGCTGCACGATGCCGTTAAAAGCATTTTACTTCAGTAGTTGTGAACTGAAGCGGCCGGAGCATGAAATGTTTTTGGCAACATGCCGCAGTGGGGCTCCGTTTTGTGTGCCCCCTTCTGCGCTGTTCATAGATGCGGTTGAAATGTTGTAACGGTCGAATGAAATGGAGAGTGAAAAAATGAAAGCAGCGATCAAACCCGGCCGCCTGGCTATCCTGCTGGTGCTTTGCCTGCTAATCCTAATTTCTGCTTATTGGGCTTTTCAGAATGCTTCAGACAGGCAAACCGGGATTAAACGCGGCCTTGACATCGCCGGGGGGCTTTATGTTTTACTGGAGGCTGTTGAAACCGGTGATCAGGAGCTTGATGACGATGCCATCGAGCGGGCGCTGACCGTAATTCGGATGAGGGTTGACGAACTGGGTGTGGCCGAACCGCTTATCGCTATCCAGGGGGGGCGCCGGATCAGGATTGAACTGCCTGACATTGATGATGTGGAACAGGCACGGAACCTGATCGGCAAAACAGCGCTGCTCAGATTTGTCGGGCCGGATGGGGTTGAAATTGTTACCGGTGCCAACTTGATCAGGGCCCGGGCGGAACGAAACCCGGAAATGACCCCTTATCCCTTTGTATCAATTGAGTTCGACTCCGAAGGGGCCAGGTTGTTTGGTGATGCAACGGCCAGGTTTTTAAACGAACCGATTGCAATCGTACTTGACGATGAAATTATTTCCAGCCCGGTAGTAAGGGCGGTTATTACCGATGGCCAGGCGGTTATTGAGGGTGATTTTGAAATTGAAGAAGCAGCCAATTTAGCACTGCTTTTACGCAGCGGCTCGCTGCCGGTTCAGCTGGTTGAGCTTGAATCGCGCCTGATCGGGCCCACCCTTGGCCAGCGGACGGAAGAGGTTGCCGTTTACGCCGCCGGCGTCGGCCTGGTAATCGTCTTTCTTTTCATGGCTGTTTATTACAGGCTGGCAGGGATTTTGGCCGGCTTTGCACTTATTTTTTACATGTCACTGGTTTTGTGGGCGTTAGATTACCTGCCCGCCACCCTGACACTGCCCGGTATTGCCGGATTGATTCTCTCAATCGGCATGGCAGTTGATGCAAACGTGATTATCTTTGAAAGGATCAAGGACGAACTGCGAACGGGCCGCACGCCGCGCAGTGCCCTGGAAAGCGGTTTTCAGAGAGCTTTCCGTGCTATTCTTGATGCCAACGTAACTACGCTGATTGTGACCGTGGTGCTCTTCAGCCTGGCCAGCGGCCCGGTCAGGGGATTTGCTGTAACCCTCTTTATCGGGATTATCTGCAGCATGTTCACGACAATTGTATTAACCCGCCTGTTGATGCGGCTTGCTTTTCAGGCCGGGCTTATCCACAGCGGGGCTTATGTGGGGGTGAAGTTATCATGATTGATTTTATCGGTAACCGCCGCAAGGCCTATACTCTGTCGCTGGCCCTGGTTGTAGCCGGCATCATCTCGATCGCCCTGCTCGGGCTGAACCTTGGTATCGATTTTACCGGGGGTACCGTGCTGCACTTAAACCTCGGTGATGATTTTGCGATGGAAGAAGTTGAATCTGTCCTTTCA
This sequence comes from uncultured Syntrophomonadaceae bacterium, assembly GCA_964389365.1. GTDB lineage: Bacteria > Bacillota > Dethiobacteria > DTU022 > DTU022 > UBA993. The sequence continues at coordinate 25,272 of CAYMDO010000005.1, read as the reverse complement.
GAATTTGAAGAGCTGGGCGGGGCAACATTCCAGGTTGTCCAGGGACGTGACCTGGATGGAGACCTGGCCGATGAAGGATTGGTGATCAAAGCTCCCTTCATCGAGGAAAGCCGGCGCAACGAATTGATGGATACCTTAAGAAACAAATGGCCCAATCTCGATCCGGATGACCTGCGTATTGAAAGCGTCGGTGCCCTAGTAGGCGGGGAACTGACACGGCAGGCCCTGCTGTCGCTGGCTGTGGCTACTGTTTTAATGGTAGCCTATATTACTTTCCGCTTCGAATTTAAGTTTGCCATAGCCACCATTGCCTCGCTTCTGCATAATATCGTAATAGTGATCGGGGTCTTTTCGATACTGAGGATGGAGATCAACGTGCCTTTTGTGGCAGCTATTCTGACTGTTTTTGGTTACTCGGTTAATGATACGATCGTAATCATTGACAGCATTCGCGAAAACATCAAGCATAAGAAAAAGAGCGATTATGCGGCTATTGTCAATAAAAGCATCAATCAGAACCTGGTGCGTTCGATCAATACGTCGCTGACCACCCTGTTAGTCCTGATCACGCTGCTCATCGGTTTCCATTACTATATCGGCAGCGTTGATCTCATCGTTTTTGTTATAGCGCTGATTATCGGGGTGGTGGTTGGCACTTATTCGTCGATCTTTATTGCCAGCCCGTTTTGGCTTAACCTGCAGGATATTCAATTCAGGAAAGCAAAGCGGGGCAAGTAAACGGAGGGTTCGAGATGGGCTCTTTATACCTGATTTTGGGTTTAATCTGCAGCTTGCTGGTTGCTATTATAGCCCTGGCAAATAATGATACGGTTACGGTAAGCTATATTTTTGGCCGGGCGGATCTGCCCCTGATCCTGCTGATCTTTGGTTCAGCCTGTGTCGGCGCCCTGATCATGGGGTTGTTCAGTATCTTTCGGGCAATCCGCAGTGCTTTTGCATTCCGCGAAAGCCGCCGCAGGCAGGAAGCTTTGCGGAAACAGGTTAAGCAGCTTGAAGAAGAGTTGCTCTTCCTGAGGGCCTGGCTGAGCAGGCATACTTCAAATTATGGTGAGGATGAAGCTGAGCCAGAAGCCGATATTGCAGAAACCGGACCGGATGAACCTGCAGTGCCAGGATATAAAGTAGAAACTGTGCTTGAATCCGAGATAGATGAGGATCGCTGATGAACTTAACTGATCCGCTCTGGATCTGGCCTGCGGAACAGCAGGGCCGGGTCTTGAGCCTGGCCCGGGAGGCGGAGATCTCACCGGTGGTGGCCCGTTTGCTGATCAACCGGGGCATTGATGATGCCCGGAAAGCGCGGGCTTTTTTGAACCCCAATCCGGACGGCCTCTATCCCCCCATGTTGTTGAAAGGGATGCGCGCGGCAGTCGGGCGGATCCGGGAAGCGGTGCGGGGGGGAGAAAAAATAACGGTACACGGCGATTATGATGCTGACGGAATAACAGCAACGGTAATTGTAGTCGAAGCTTTGCGGGCTTTGGGCGGCACTGTCGACTTTTATTTGCCGAGCCGGTTTGACGAAGGATACGGTTTGCACCGTGAGGCCCTGAAACGTTTTATAGATCAAGGTTCCCGCCTAGTAGTCACGGTTGACTGCGGAATCAACTCTTCGCCGGAGGTATCTTATGCGGCTGAAATAGGCCTGGACTTAATCATAACCGATCACCACCAACAGCTGGTCAGGCTTCCGGAGCCTGTTACAGTCATTAACCCGATGCAGGATGGCTGTCCTTACCCATTTAAAGAGCTTTCCGGAGCCGGCGTAGCTTTCAAGCTGGCTTGCGCCCTTTTTGAAACGGAAGAAAAGCAATTTCCCGCTTCGCTTCTCGATCTGGCCGCCCTTGGAACAGCAGCTGATGTAGTACCGCTAACGGATGAAAACCGGGTTATTGTTGCCGCCGGCCTGAAAGAGATTGGCAGGCTGGAAAGGGTTGGCTTAAGGGCCCTGGCGGAAGCGGTCAGCCTTGATCCGGAAAGGATCAGCAGCGCCTCGCTTAGTTTTGTCATTGCTCCTGCCATTAACGCCGCCGGGCGCATGGGTGAAGCAGATCCGGCGGCCAGGCTGCTGTTGGAGAAGAATCCGGCAGAAGCACAAAAGCTGGCGGGGCATTTACACCAGCTAAACCAGCAGCGGCGTTCCCTTGAACAGGATATTCTAAAAGAATCCATAGCGGCAGCAACCGAGTTGCTGGCCGGAACCGATCAGCCGGTCCTTACGCTGGCTTCTGATAACTGGCATCACGGCGTGATTGGTATCGTAGCCTCGCGCCTTGCTGAAAAGTATAAACGCCCGGTAGCGCTGGTCGCATTGGAAAATGGTGAAGGCAGGGGTTCTGCACGCAGTGTTCCGGGTTTTGATATTACAGCCGCCCTAGCTGCCCAGGCAGGCCTGCTTGAAAGGTTTGGCGGGCACAAGCAGGCTGCAGGTTTCACAGTAAAGCGTGAAAAAATTTCCGCCCTTCGCGAAGCAATCAATAACTATGCCCGTCAGCATGATCAGCCTTGCGTGCCCGTGTTAAAGATTGAGCTTGAAGCCGAGTTAAGCGAAACTGATATCAGTGGCGAGCTGGCCTCTGCGCTGGAGCAGCTTAAGCCGTACGGCCAGAACAATCCGGAGCCGCTTTTCGGCAGCCGTCGGTGGCAGGTTATAAATTGGCGGCTTGTCGGCGCCGACAATAAGCACCTCAAGCTTGATGTTATGAAAGGTAAAAGGTTGTTGTCCCCGATCTATTTTTCCGGTGCAGCTTTTGAACCGGCACTGGAAAAAGGCAGGCTGGTCGATCTTGCCTTCAGGCTGAATGAAGGCCGGTTCAAAGGTGCTAAAACGCTGGATATTTGCTTAAAGGCTTTTCGTTATGCAGACTGCTGCCGCACCGAAAACATGGAACTAATTGACAGCCGCGACTGCGCTGACCGGGAAAGCCGCCTGCAGCAGCTGCTTCTGGACACCGGGCGGTTACAGCTGCAAACAACCGTCTTTTGCGCAACAAAAGACAAGGCGGAGAAAATTGCACGGATCAGCAATAACCGCAGCCAGGTGAAAATTGTCAGCGGAGGGGCGATAAACGGTGACGCCGAACGTGTAACAGCAGCCGGCCGGTTAATATTTTATGATTTGCCAAGCAGCAGCGAGCAGGTAAGACTGCTTTTAGGCAGCAACGGTGATCGTGACCATCTGATGATTTATCTGCTCTACGGCTCCGAAGATCTCCAGGTTAACCAAAAAATGCTTGACATGTCGCTCCCGTCAAAGACGCAGCTCGAAGAGATCCTAAAAGCGCTTGTGACTGTGATTGAATCTGGCGCTGTGGGCGAGTTGTCAAAGATAAAGAACGATATTTTCCCGTACCGGGCCTTACCGCGTTTCTGGGAGAAAGCGGAACTGATTTTTACCGAATGCGGCCTTATGCGGCACGGGCGCCTGGTAGAACCGGCCGGAATAGGCTGTTCTGAACAGGCGGAACTGTATTCGCGCTCCCGGGCTTACTCCGAAACCTGTAACACGCGCGCAGCCAGCGAAAGTTTTCAACTGCAGCTGCTGAATGGTACTCTCGATGCAATTGCCGATTCCCTGCGCAAACTTTCCCCGGAAAGTTCTTAGGCTGTAGTATTAACCATCATTTTCTAGTAAGATAAATGGAAACTATTGATTTTCCGGGGTCCATACCGATGACGGTTAAAGAAAAGAAATTAAGCGATCTTAAAATAGCTGTTCAGCGTTACTACCCTAAGCTGGAAGACTGGGCCCTAGTCGAGCAAGCCTACAACTATTCTCAGCAGGCTCACAGCGGCCAGCTGCGCGAATCAGGGGAATCATATATTATCCACCCCTTGGGTGTGGTTATGATCCTGGCCGAGCTGGAGCTGGACCTAGTGACTATAGTTGCCGGCCTGCTGCACGATGTAGTTGAAGACACCGACGTTACGCTGGAAGATATCCGGCAGGAATTTGGGCCCGAGGTTGCATCGCTGGTTGACGGGGTAACCAAATTAAGCCGCCTCGATTTTACCTCAAAGGAAGAACAGCAGGCTGAAACGCTGCGCAAAATGTTTATTGCCATGGCCCAGGATATCAGGGTTGTGATGATTAAGCTGGCAGACCGGACCCATAACCTGCGCACCCTCCGCTACCTTAATACCGACAAGCAAAAAGAGATCGCACGGGAAACCTTGGAGATCTACGCGCCGCTCGCCCACCGACTCGGTATCTATATGATCAAATGGGAACTGGAAGATCTTGCCTTCCGCTACCTGCAGCCCGAAGATTATTTCCAGCTGGTTGAAAAGCTGGCTAAAAATAGGCGTGAGCGGGAGCATTTTATTAACCGCATTATATGGGTGCTGCAGGATCAGCTATCAGAAGCAAATATAGTGGCTGAAATCCAGGGCCGGCCCAAACACCTTTTCAGTATCTATAACAAGATGAAGACAAAGGGCAAGGATTTAAGTGAAATCTATGACCTGACCGCAGTTAGGATTATTGTTGACTCTGTTAAAGACTGCTACCATACCCTTGGTATTGTCCACACGATTTGGAAACCGATTCCCGGCCGTTTTAAAGATTTTATCGCTATGCCCAAGCCGAACATGTACCAGTCACTGCATACTACGGTATTTGCTGCTGAAAACGAGCTGTCTGAAATACAGATCAGGACCTGGGATATGCACCGGACGGCAGAGTACGGCATTGCCGCTCACTGGCGATACAGGTCTAAAATTAAGGATTCAGACGAACTTGATCAGAAGCTGGCCTGGCTGAGGCAGCTCCTGGAGTGGCAGCACGATTATCGCGATGCCCGGGAATTTATTAAAGATTTAAAGGGGGACCTTTTTACCGATGAGGTATTTGTTTTTACTCCCAAGGGCGATGTGTTGGACCTTCCTGCCGGTTCGGTAACCATTGATTTTGCCTATAAAATCCACACCGATGTAGGTAACCGCTGCACCGGGGCAAGGGTTAACGGAAGGCTGGTGCCGCTGGATTACCAGCTAAATACCGGCGATATGGTTGAAGTGGTCACCTCTAAAAATGGTTCTCCCAGCAGGGATTGGCTTAACCTGGTCAGGACCAATCAAGCCAAGAGCAAAATCCGCAGCTGGTTTAAGAAAGAGCGCCGGGAAGAGAACATAGAAAAAGGCAAGGAGATGCTGGAGCGTGAAATTCGCCGGGTTAATGTAGAACAGCGCCTGGCGATCAAGCACGATATGCTGGAGGATGTGGGCCGTTCGTTTAACCTGGTTACGGTAGATGACCTTTATGCAGCTGTAGGCTACGGAGGGGTTTCGGTTCACCAGGTGATCAGCCGCATGCGTGAAGAACATCATCGGCGGAAAGGCGAAACCGGTGATACGGAGACCATGCCGGAGCTCAAACCGGTTAAGCAGGTTAAACCAGGGCCGGCAGGCGTATCGATCTCCGGAATGGATAACCTGATGATGCGTGTGGCCCGCTGCTGTAACCCTGTTCCCGGAGATGATATAGTCGGGTTTATCACCAGGGGGCGGGGGGTAACTATCCACCGCCGCGATTGCCCAAACCTGGTTCATTACAGTGCCGACAACGGCCGCTTTATTGATGCTTCCTGGGACAGCCTGGCTAAGGCTGCTTACCCGGTTGATGTTGAAGTTTCGGCTAATGACCGCAAGTATTTGCTTTCTGATATCATGACCGCAGTCAATGAAAGTAAAATCGATCTGACTGCCGTTTCGGCCAGGGCCGATAAAAACAGGATTGCCACGATCCACCTGACCATGGTGGTGCGCGACCAGGTTCACCTGGAACATATTATGAGCAAAATCAAGAAAATTAAAGATGTTTATGCAGTCCGGCGCTATGTTTACGGGGCCGGCAATAATAAGTAGGAGCCGGTCCGGATGAGAGCAGTTGTCCAAAGGGTGCGCAGCGCCTCTGTTATTGTTGAAAACGAGAAAATCGGCAGAATCGGGCCGGGCCTGGTGGTTTTTCTGGGTGTCGGGCAGGGCGACCTGGAATCCGATGCAGCCTACCTGGCTGAAAAAATCGCCGGGTTAAGAATTTTTGAAGACTCCGGCGGGCGAATGAATCTTTCGTTGAAAGAGAACGGCGGAGCCGTGCTGGCCGTCTCGCAGTTTACCCTTTTTGCCGACTGCCGTAAAGGAAGACGGCCCGGTTTTACCGAAGCCGCCATGCCGGCCGAGGCAGAGAAGCTCTACGATTATTTTTGTGCTTTGTTGAGCAAGGAAGGGCTGGAAGTCGCAACAGGGCGCTTTCAGGCTGATATGAAAATTTCGGTTGATAATGACGGCCCGGTGACAATCTTGCTTGACAGCAGGAAACTCTTTTAGCTATTATGTTTTATCAATTATTCTTGAGTTTATTAAGTCATACTGTTCGGTAAGCGCCCTGTGGCTGCGGGGTTCGATATTGCCCGGTCCTTACTGTTGACAGAAAGCGGAGGTACCAGATGAACTACAAAGCACCGCGCGGAACCCGCGACATACTGCCGGAGGAAGCTTTGAAATGGCAGTATATCGAAGCAAAATACCGGGAACTTTGTTCTTTATACGGTTTTGGAGAGATCAGGACACCCATTTTTGAGCAGACCGATCTTTTTACAAGAAGCGTAGGGGAAGACAGCGACATAGTATCAAAAGAGATGTATTCTTTTAAAGATCGCAGCGGCCGTGATCTTACCCTGCGCCCCGAGTTGACAGCTTCCGTGGCCAGGGCTTACCTGGAGCATCATCAAAATGAAAAGCAGCAGCCGATTAAACTCTACTACAGCGGCCCGATGTTTCGTTATGACCGTCCCCAGGCCGGGCGCTATCGGCAGTTTCACCAATTTGGGCTGGAAATATTTGGTGCCGAACATGCAGCTGCCGACTGTGAGATAATCTCGTTTTGCTATAATTTTTTCAAAATCCTTAATTTAAAAGAGTTGAGCATTGAACTGAACAGTGTCGGCTGCCCGGTTTGCCGTCCGGCATATCGCGAACTGTTGGTTCCCTGCCTTGAAAAATTGGAGAGCAGTCTCTGCGCTGACTGCCGCCGCCGCTACAAAACTAATCCCTTAAGAGTGCTTGACTGTAAAGAAGAGAGCTGCCGGAAATTGGTAGCCGGTGCGCCAAAAATGAGCGACAACCTGTGCCCGGGTTGTGCTGATCACTTTACCATGTTGATAAGTTTGTTAAAAAGACTTGACATACCCTTTAACATAAATAACCGACTAGTCCGCGGCCTTGATTACTACACCCGGACTGCTTTTGAAATCACAGTCGGAGCTTTGGGAGCCCAGGCTTCAGTTTGCGGCGGCGGCCGGTATGACAATTTGGTTGAGCACCTCGGCGGGCCGCCAACGCCTGGTGTTGGGGTAGCTTTTGGCAAAGAGCGCATTTTGCTTGCAATTGACTGGGAAAAAGAACCACGCCAGGCAGGAGGTAAAGTTTTTGTGGCAACAGCCGGCAGCGGACTTGAGAGCGAAGCCCTGCAGCTGGCGCAGGAATTGCGTCGGCAGAAGATCACAGCCGAAGCCGATCTCCTGGAGCGCAGCTTGAAGGCCCAGATGAAGTACGCCGGAAAGCTTAATTACGACAACGTAGTAATAATCGGGGATAAAGAGATAAAGGACGGTTGCGTTACCCTGCGCAACATGACAAACGGGGAACAGCGTGAGGTAGCACGCACCGACCTGGCTTCAAAGCTGACCGGTCCGGTAAAGGCTGCCGGTTTAGCTGCCGGTGATGTTTTTGCTCCTGAAGTTCGATTGCCTCTGCAAACTGAGGAAGCCCTTAAAACGCATCACTGCGGGTCACTGACTACCGATTACATAAACTCGCAAGTAAAACTTGCCGGCTGGGTGGGCCGTCGCCGCGACCATGGCGGGCTGATATTTATCGACCTGCGAGACCGCAGCGGTTTAATGCAGCTTGTATTTGACCAGCAAAACGGGGAAGAACTTTTCAGTCTTGCCGAAAGTTTGCGCTCTGAATATGTGGTAGCGGTGGAAGGGGATCTGGTTCGCCGTTCCGATGACAATATTAACCCTGCCCTGCCAACCGGAGAGATAGAGGTCCGCGTGACCGGTATGGAGATATTAAACCGGTCTAAAACGCCGCCGTTCTACATTGAAGATGATTTGAACGTTGATGAAAACCTGCGGCTGCGGTATCGCTATCTTGATTTAAGGCGCCCGGAAATGTTCGGTCGTCTCAAGCTGAGGCACAAAGCAGTCAAACTGGTCCGGGATTACATGGATAGTTATGATTTTCTGGAAGTGGAAACGCCTATGTTGACCCGCAGTACACCTGAAGGAGCCAGGGATTTTCTGGTGCCGAGCCGGGTGCGACCAGGGTCTTTTTACGCTCTGCCACAGTCACCCCAGTTATTTAAACAGCTCTTGATGGTCAGCGGGGCAGAGCGTTATTTTCAAATTGTACGCTGTTTCCGTGACGAAGATTTGAGGGCAGACCGTCAACCGGAATTTACCCAGATTGATATTGAAACCTCGTTTTTTGGCAGTGAAAACCTCTTTGCCCTGCTGGAGGGGCTGATGGCCCTGCTCTGGAAAGAGATTCACGGCAGAGATCTTGAACTGCCGTTCTTAAGGATGACCTACAGTGAGGCGATGAATCGCTTCGGGTCTGACAAGCCGGATTTGCGTTATGCAATGGAGCTGGTTGATATTGATCAGCTTGCCGCAAAAAGCGGCTTTAAAGTATTTAAGAGCGCTTTGGACGGGGGCGGAGCGGTTAAGGGTTTGCGCGTCCCCGGCGGCAGCAGCATGAGCCGCAAGGATTTAGACGATTTGACACTGCTTTCCCGCCAGCTGGGAGCGAAAGGCCTGGCCTGGACCTTTGTCGAAGATGATGGATGGCGCTCTCCAATCGCCAAATTTTTTACTGCTGAGTTGATAGGTGAAATTACCAAAGTGATGAAAGCTGTGCCGGGGGATGTGCTGCTGTTCGTAGCCGATCGCTGGGAAACATGCTGCCAGGTTCTTGGGTCTCTGCGGCGCCACCTGGCCCCGCAGGATTTGGCAGAGGAACCGTGTTTCCTGTGGGTGGTTGACTTTCCGCTCTTTCACTACGACGACGAGGAAAAGCGCTTTGATTCCGATCACCACCCATTTACTGCGCCGCGGGTTGAGGACCTTGCGCTGCTGGAAAGCGATCCGCTTGCCGTTCGCGCCCAGGCTTACGACCTGGTTCTCGATGGGGTCGAAATAGGAGGCGGCAGCACCAGGATTCACGATCGGGAAACCCAGGGCAAAATATTTAAACTGCTCGGTCTTTCCGAGGATGAAAGCCTCGACAAATTTGGTTTTCTGCTCGAAGCGCTCTCTTTTGGCGCCCCGCCTCACGGTGGTTTGGCACTCGGGCTGGATCGCCTGGTAGCGCTGTTGGCCGGTGACAATTCGATCAGGCAGGTCATTCCGTTTCCAAAAACTGCAGCGGGTGCCTGCCTGATGACCGGTGCGCCTGCAGCGGTCGATGAAAAACAACTTGATGAACTGAAGCTTACCTTAACGTACAACGAAGGTGAAGAAGACGAAGCATAACTTGTTTCTTGCGCCTTTCAGGCTTTTGTGTTATCATTTTTATGGAATAGTTAGCTTTTTACGAACATGCCCTGCTGTGTTCGTGACAACCGCTAAAGTTTTGAGCTAACACTTTTGTTATGGGAATCCGTTCTTCGACTGCAGCGCAGCAGCCTTTGCAATGAGGACCTGCTAAACAGCCGAGAGGATACCCACCTTTCGGGGAACAGTTCAAAACAACGGCCCACGGCATGGCGGGGCTTTTTGGTGCTTAATAACCTTACTGCACAGCCTGGTTTTTATCCTTGACACACCTGGTAAGGCGGTGATCACGATGCCGATAAATCACATTTACCTTCAAATTGGCCGGGAGCTTAAAGCCGGGGTCCATCCGGGCGATTTGCTCAACCTTTTGGTAGAACTTACTGTCGAACAAAAAGTTGAGCTGATTCAACGCCTGCCTGAGGCCGATGCCGTCCTGATATTCCAGGAAATGGAGGATTTTGAGCAGGCCGAAATACTCAGGCTGCTGAGTGACGAGCGGGTTAAGATCATATTAGGCGCTATGTCGGCGGATGATGCAGTTGACCTGATCGGTGAACTGACTCCTTCAGAAGCGCAGGAGATGCTGGAGCTGATCGATGACGAAGTTCAGGCCGATTACGGCGATTTGCTGAAATACCCGGAAGACAGCGCCGGGGGTTTGATGACAACCGAGTATATATCGCTTCTAGCCAACATACCGGTAGAAGAGGCGATTCACCGTTTGCGGGAAATTGCTCCGATGGCAGAGACCATTTACTATGTTTTTGTGGTTGATGAGAAGGGCCGCCTGATCGGGGTGCTTTCTTTGCGTGACCTGATTGCTTCCAGTGATGGCATCTTGCTGAAAGATATCATGAAACGAAATGTAATCAGCGTTAATGCGGCACTGGACCAGGAAGAAGTGGCCCGGATCGTTTCCAAGTATGATTTGCTTGCCATACCGGTTGTCGATGATGATGATCGCCTGCTGGGGATCATTACTGTTGATGATGTAATTGACGTTCTCGTAGAAGAGGCAAATGAAGATATTTATCGTTTTGCCGGGGCCAGTGAGGTTGAAGGGGTTGGCTTAACCGAGGCCTCGGTGACTAAAGTGGTCAGAATGCGCCTGCCCTGGCTGATCATTGCCATGCTGGGCGGCATGATCTCGGGCAGCGTTATCGGCGCTTACCGCAGCACCCTTGAGACAATAGTGGCTCTTGCCGTTTTTATCCCGGTTATTATGGACATGGGGGGCAATGCCGGCACCCAGTCCTCAACCATTTTTGTCCGCGGACTAGCGACAGGGGATATCGACAAAGCCGATGTTTGGAGCTATTTCTTCCGGGAAATTCGGGTTGGCCTGCTGATGGGGATTGTCTGTGGCAGCCTGATTTCGATAGCCGCTTTCTTTTGGCAGGGCAACCCTTACCTCGGGTTTGTGGTCGGGTTGTCAATGCTGGTTACAATCAGTGTGGCAACCCTGATCGGAACCCTGGTGCCGCTGCTGCTGAACATGGCCCATATCGATCCGGCTATCACTGCAGGCCCCTTTGTGACTACGATTAAAGACGTTACCGGGTTGTTAATCTACTTTACGGTAGCTTCGGTTTTTATCAGGCACCTTGTTAGCTGATCTTTAACGGCCTATTGGGGAAACCTCTTTAAGGTAAGGGTTATCATGCTTGCCGCATAACCGGAACAGGCAAATAGTTATTTAGAAAAAGGGGAAAATAGATCGAATTTCCCCTTTTTTATTTTTTTTTATTTTTTTGCAGGAAAATGGAACAAAAGGGTTGAAAAAGGGAATAAAGTAGTGTAAAGTGGTGAAAAGTGGTTGTAAACGCTTCAGGTGGAGGCGAACACATGTTCAGGGGCGAATTTCAGCACAGCCTGGATGCCAAAGGGCGAGTCATCATCCCATCGCGGTTGCGTGACAGTTTGGGTGACCGGTTTATGATGACCCGCGGCCTGGACAGGTGCCTTTTTGTATACCCGACAGACCGGTGGACCCGCATTGAGCAGCAGCTTAGCAGGCAGCCTTTTACCCGCAAAGATTACCGTGATTTTAACCGCCTCTTTTTTTCAGGAGCCATGGAGCTTGAGCCCGATAGGCAGGGCAGAGTGTTGATCCCGCCATTTTTGCGCGAATATGCTGAAATTGATCGGGATGTAATGATCGTCGGGATAGCCGACAGGGTTGAAATCTGGGATGAGGCCAGGTGGAAGAAATACTTTATTGAAACAAATAAGGATTATACCGTCCTGGCTGAAAAGTTGGTTGACTTTGACCTCTAGCATTGGTGGATGCCATGGTAGAAATGCACCGTCCGGTGATGGAAAAAGAAGTCCTGAAATATCTTGTCCTGCAGCCGGGTGGGGTTTATGTCGATGCCACCTTGGGGGACGGGGGTCATGCCGGGGCAATCCTCGGTAGCCTTGAACCGCAGGGCATGCTGGTAGGCCTGGATTGGGACAGGGAAGCAATAAAGAGGGCGGAAAAAAGGCTCAATCATTTTCAGGGCAGGATGATTATAGTACACGAGAGTTACACTGAACTGGAAAAAGTTATGCATGATCTTAAGATAGATCGGATCGATGGGATCTTGATCGATCTCGGCGCTTCGACTATACAGCTGATGGATGCTGAACGCGGTTTTTCGTTTCACCAGGAAGGCAGCCTGGATATGCGAATGGACCGCCGCGGCTCATTGACAGCCAAAGATATTGTTAACCAGTATACCGGGGAGCAGCTCGCAGAAATATTTTTTCTTTATGGTGAAGAACGCTGGTCAAAAAAAATCTCTGCCGGCATTGTAAGGGAAAGAAAGCAGCACGGGCCGATTGAAGACAGCAAATTGCTGGCTGAAATTGTTAAAGAGGCTATCCCGGCCCGTTACCGTCGCCAGGGCGGCCACCCTGCGCGGAAAGTTTTTCAGGCTTTGCGGCTTGCGGTTAACCGGGAGCTGGACAACCTGGTTTCAATCTTGCCGCAGGCGATGAAAATGCTGGTTCCCGGTGGCAGGATGGTAGTGATTGCATACCATTCCCTGGAAGACCGTTTAGTAAAAAATTACATGCGCGCGCATGCTGGGCAGTGCAGCTGTCCACCGGGTTTGCCGTGCGTTTGTGACAAGAAAGCGGAGCTTAAGATAATAACCGGCAGGGCACTGAAACCTTTGCCGGCTGAAGTTGAAGATAACCCGCGGGCTCGCAGCGCCCGCATGAGGGTGGCAGAGAAACTAACCTGAAACCATAACCAGAAGGTAGGTGTTACGGATGCATCAGGCAGCAAGGCAGATAGCTCCCCAGCAGTCCAGGGGAGTACAAAACCGGCCGTACCGGCATCCGCATTACCGGCAAGATCCACAGCAAAGACTAACGAAATTTAAGCTGGCTGCCCTGTTCATAGCCTGTTTTCTGCTCAGCCTGGTCGTTGTCGCCCAGTATTCGTCGCTGGTGATGGCTAATTACAGGATCAGCAGCGCTAATAAAGAATTTGCTGCCATCCGGGACAGTATCTGGCAGCTTGAGCTTGAAGTAGCCGGGCTTAGCTCTGTCACAGTGATTGAAGAAATTGCCAGAACCGAACTGGGGATGGTTGAACCGGAGTTGGCCCAGCTGAAGATAATTGCAGCAGGACGGGTGCTATCGACCAGCGTGGGGAAGTGAACTAATTGCCGGGTATTTCTGTCAGCCGCAATACGGTAAAGAACAGGATCCTGTTTATTTTTGTCATGACCCTGCTTTTTTCACTTTACCTGATCGGCCGGCTGGCTTGGATTCAGATCGTCCGGGCTGATGAACTATTTGATCAGGCCTGGAAACAGTGGAATCATCAGATAATAGTACAGGCCGGGCGGGGGGCAATCTACGATCACCAAGGCCGTTTGCTGGCCGGCAGTAAGGATGTGCAAACGGTGGTTGCCATACCGCAGCAGATAGAAGATCCGGGCATTGTGGCCGGAGCTCTATCTCTAATCCTGAATATCGATGAACAAGAAATCGCTGAACTGGTAACCCTTGATCGCAGCGCGGTTTATATTAAGCGTAAGGTTGATCCGGAAACGGCCGAGGCGGTGCGTGAAATGAATTTGCCGGGTATAGTATTTTTCAATGAAGAGAAGCGGTATTATCCGGGTAGCAATCTTGCCTCTCAACTGCTTGGTTTTGTCGGAATGGACCAGGGGTGGTCCGGCTTGGAATTCTATTACGAGCAGTATTTAAGCGGCAGTGAGGGCAGATTGCTCTACCCGGCCGATGCACTGGGCCGTCAGCTTCCCCATAACTATTTTGGCAATCTGCTGCCTGAGCAAAGTTGTAATCTTTACCTGGCAATTGATGAATCAATTCAATATCTAGTTGAGAAAGAACTGGAACGAGTAATGGCTGAAGCTGCACCCAGACAGGCACTGGCAATTGCCGTGGATCCGTACAGCGGTGCGGTGCTGGCGGCCGCAGCCCGTCCCGACTATGATCCCCTGAATTTTAACGATTATGACCCGGAACGCTGGAAGCTGGCACCACTTACTGCTTCTTTTGAGCCGGGCTCGACTTTTAAGCTGGTTACCCTGGCTGCCGCACTGGAAGAAGGGCTGTTCGAGCCGGACGAATATAGTTACTGCCCGGGTTTTGTCATGGTCAGCGGTTATCAGGTTAATTGCTGGACTTTTGATCGTAATGGCTGTGGCACTATATCTTTTCAGCAGTCACTTGGCGCTTCCTGTAATACAGCATACGTTGCCCTGGGCCGAAGGCTCGGTGCCGAAAAATTAGCCGCGTACACGAAAGCTTTTGGATTTGGCAATGCAACCGGTATCGATTATCCGGGCGAGGGCAGCGGCCTGGTATTTGACGAGTCGATGCTCGGCCCGCTGGAGTTGGCAACCACCTCTTTTGGCCAGGGAATTTCAGTAACCCCGTTACAGCAGGTAATGGCGGTGTCGGCCATGGTCAATGGCGGGTACCTATATCAGCCTTACCTGGTCGGAGAGATCAGAGATAAAAAGGGTGAGACAATCTTTAAAAGAGAGCCGATCCTGGTCAGGCAGGTAATTTCTGCCGCTACTTCGGAAAAAATGATCGAGCTTATGGAAACGGTTGTTCTCGAGGGAACAGGAAAAACCGCGGCCCTAGAAGGTTACCGCGCTGCCGGAAAAACCGGTACTGCAGAAAAAATCGGTGATGACCGGCAGTACAGCAGTGATTCATATATCTATTCTTTTGTCGGATTCGCACCGGCAGAAGATCCGCGAGTCGTGCTTTTTGTTTCAGTAGACGGCGTGACAACGGGCCCGCGTTTTGGTTCAGCTACCAGCGCCCCTCTTTTTAAGCGGATCATGGAAGGCACCCTAAATTATTTACAGGTTACGCCATCTGCAATAACCGCTGCGGGGGAAGACTTAAACTGAGGATGGGGAGTGCTCAATGATCCTGAAAGGAAGCGAGATAATCGAAGCCTGTCATGGCAAACTGCTGCAGGGCAGCCCTGAACAGCAGATAACCGGCTTCACTATCGACTCCAGGCAGGTTGCCCCGGGAGAAATGTTTGTTCCTTTCAGGGGAGAAAAAACCGATGGCCACCTCTATATTGCCGATGCTCTCAGCCAGGGAGCCGCCGGATCCCTGGTAGAAAGAGGGGTAAGCTACTTCATGCCGGTAAAAGAGGGAGCGCTCCTGATTGAAGTCGGCAATACCCTGACGGCATTGCAGCAAATTGCTGCCTGGTACCGCAAACAGTTATCGCTTACCGTTATCGGGATAACCGGCAGCAGCGGCAAGACAACGACCAAAGACTATCTGGCCGGAGTGTTGGCGGCAAAGTTTAGTGTATTGAAAACCGAGGGTAACCTGAATAACGAGATCGGTTTGCCCTTAACTTTACTTAAAGTGGAAAGAGACCACCAGGTGGCAGTGCTGGAAATGGGCATGAGCGCGCCCGGTGAGATAGATACGCTGTGCAGGATAGCTAATCCCTCGATCGGGGTGATCACAAATATCGGTGAAGCCCATATTGAGACGTTAGGATCAATAGATGCGATTGAAAAAGCGAAAGGAGAACTGCTTGATAACCTCGGCTCAGGCGGGGTAGCCGTTTTAAACGGCGATGATCCCCGCCTCCTAAAGCTTGGGGAACGCTACCCGGGAAAAGTCTATTACTACAGCTTTAACCAGGGCGATATAAAAGGCTTAGAGTTGTCTCAAAGGGGAGAAAACAGCTTTTTCCGGGTGCGTTTTCCAGATAAATCTGAGGGGTGGTTTAAAGCGCCTTTACCGGGACGGGAGTCGGCACACAATGCCCTGGCAGCTCTTACCGTCGGCTATATCCTGGGTTTAAGCCTGCCGGAGATGCAAAAAGGGCTTGAGGAGAGCCGGACATCGGCAGGAAGGCTTCGGGTTTATCATACAGATAACGGCCTGGTTGTCATCGATGATAGTTATAATGCCAACCCAAGTTCGGTTAAAGCGGCTGTTGATGTGCTGTTTGAATTAGGCGGGCGCAACAGTGTCGCAGTGCTGGGCGATATGTTGGAACTCGGTTTTACCGCCCGGGAGTCACACCAGGAGATAGGCCGTTACCTGGCAGAATCCGGCGTAACCTACCTGATAACGGTTGGAGAACTGATGCAGGCTGCAGCATGTGAAGCGCTTGGCGCCGGTATGACAGTTTATTCCTACCACAGCCATGAAGAAGCCCTGTTGCGGCTCGGTAAGCTGCCCCTTGCTCGAGGGTGGCATATCCTGATAAAAGGCTCCAGAGGGATGCGGATGGACCGGATCGCTGCTGCCCTGCTAGGCGGCAGCCCGGAAGGAGTTGGCGGAAAGTGATAGTGAAAATACTGGTCGCCCTGCTGATTGCTTTTCTGCTCTCACTGCATGCCTATCCACTTTTTATCAGGCGCATGGAACAGCTGCAGTTTGGCCAGCAGATAAGGGAAGACGGCCCCTGCCGCCACACCCAAAAAAGCGGCACCCCTACCATGGGCGGCCTAGTAATAATTGCTTCGGCAGTGATTGCCGCATTATTTACCACCGGCCCGGCCGAGCCATTACTGGTAATTTTGCCGGTATTTCTCGGCTGCGGTCTGCTGGGGTTTATAGATGACTACTTAAAAATTGTCAGAAAACAATCGTTGGGGTTTAAGGCCAGATCAAAGCTTTTCGGCATGTTGGTTGTTACCGTGATCTTCATAATTCTTTTGTCGGTTACAGAATTGTATATTCCGGTTATAAAACTGCCTTTCCTAAAGCTGAGCATTAACCTGGGGTACTTCTATCCACTGTTTTTACTGCTGCTGATCACCGGGTTCAGTAACAGCGTTAACCTGGCTGACGGGGTTGATGGCCTGGCAGCAGGAACGGCTGCCCTGGCCTTCGCAGCTTTTACCTATATCGGTTACCGGGCCGGAGTTCCAGCCGTCGCCCTGTTCTGCGCGTCACTGACCGGGGCGTGCCTCGGTTTTTTAGTTTTTAACCGCCATCCGGCCCGGCTTTTCATGGGTGATGTCGGTTCGCTCGCCCTTGGCGGCGTGCTGGCCGCGGTTGCGGTTATTGCTGCAGCGGAGCTATTTTTATTGATCATCGGTGCCGTCTTTATAGCCGAAGCGTTTTCGGTAATCCTGCAGGTAGCTTGCTTCCAGTTAACCGGTAAACGAATCTTTCTGATGAGCCCTCTCCACCACCACTTTGAACTCAGAGGTTGGTCGGAATGGCGCGTGGCAAGTTTGTTCTGGATTGCCGGCTTGGTTTTTGCAATGACCGGTATTTGGCAGTACAACCTAACGGTTGCAGCGCTTTAATATCGGCCGGACGGCAGTATTAAGTAATGGAGGAACGATATTGATTGACCTGATCCGGGGAAAAGAGATCCTGGTTGTCGGTATGGCCAGAAGCGGGGTGGCAGCTGCCGAGGTCCTTGCAGGCAGCGGCGCGTCCAAAATTACCATAACCGACCGCAAACCGGCTTCAGAATTACAGGAAGCGCTTTCCAGGTTGAAACGGCTTCCGCAGGTTGTAACGGTTACCGGGGATAACCCTCCGGATTTGGTAACACCCGGACTGTCGTTAATCGTGAAAAGCCCGGGAGTTCCACCGGATTTGGAAATTTTTAAAAGGGCCGCAAAACTTAATGTTCAGATCCAATCCGAGATAGAGCTGGCTTATCATTTTTTGCGTGCACCGCTGATCGGGATTACCGGCACAAATGGAAAAACCACCGCCACAGCCCTGGTTGCAGAGATACTTAAAAAGGCCCGTTTCGATCCGGTGATGGCAGCCGGAAATATTGGCAACCCCCTGAGCAGCCTGGTCGGTAAAATAAGTGCCCAGGGCACGATCGTGGCGGAGTTGAGCAGCTTTCAACTGGAAAATATTTGTCACTTCAGGCCCGTTGTCGCTGTCTGGCTAAACTTTGCCGAAGATCATCTCGATTACCATGGTAACCTGGAACGCTATTTTCAAGCCAAAGCCAGGATCTTTGAAAACCAGGTTGCCGGTAACTATGCAGTTTTAAATGCTGATGACCAGGCAATAGCCGGGTTGGCCGGGACTTGTAAGGCTGAAGTGCTCTGGTTCAGCCGCAGGCCTGTTTCTTATGGTTGCGGGGTTGATGGCGGGTTGATCAAGCTTTTTAACGGTAAAGCAAGCCCGGTTGCAATATGCAAAGTTTCTGACCTGGCGCTGCCGGGGGAGCATAACCTTGAAAATGCCCTGGCAGCAGCTACAGCAGCGTGGGCGGCCGGCGCGGACCCCAAATCGATCGGGTCGGCGCTCCAGGCTTTTAAAGCCATTGAACACAGGCTGGAGCTGGTTAGAATGATTAACGGGGTAGATTATATCAATGATTCGAAGGGTACCAATCCCGGGGCAACTATCAAAGCATTAAATTCTTTTAAAGGGAAAAAAATAATCCTGATCGCCGGGGGCAAGGAAAAAGGCGCTGATTTTGGCGAGCTGGCAGCTGCTATGAAACGCGATGTACGGCTGCTGGTTTTGCTCGGGGAAACAAAAGAAAAGATAGCCGAGGCAGCCGGCAACGCCGGCATTAGCAGGTATCGTTTCGTCAATACATTGGAAGAAGCGGTTTCTATAGCTGCAAGTACTGCTGAGGCCGGCGAAGTGGTGATGCTGTCGCCGGCATGCGCCAGCTTGGATATGTTCAGGGATTTCGAAGAACGAGGCAAAATTTTTAAAGAGCTGGTCATGCAGCTGGCGCCGGATCAATTTAACTGCGGGGTACAGAATAATGAAAGCCAGACCTAATATTCACGGGGCTGACAACATCTTACTGGTAACCACCGTTTTGCTGCTGGCGATCGGTCTGGTGATGGTTTTCAGCGCCAGTTTCGTAGTTGCTGCCGAAAATATGGGCGATCCTTACTATTTCCTGAAACGCCAGTCTCTCTGGACTGTTATCGGCCTGCTTGGCCTCTTTGTTTTGTCCCGCATCAACTACCTGATCCTGAAACGGTTTTCATTTTTTATTCTCTTAATGAACTTTGTGCTGCTAGGGCTGGTTTTTTCCCCGCTGGGTACCACGTTGGGTACAGAAGCCCAACGCTGGCTGGCCTTGGGGCCGGTTATACTGCAACCGGCGGAATTCAGCAAGCTGGCTTTGATCATATTTACTGCCGCATATATGAGCAGCCGCAGCCTTAATATCAGGCACACCTGGACTGCTACCGTAATGCCCCTTGCCATTGCCTTTGCAGCATTTACTCTGATTCAGTTCCAGCCTGACATGGGAACGGCCCTGGTAGTGCTCAGCGGGGCTTTCCTGGTTGTTTTCTGTGCCGGCGTGCCGGTGGTCCGGGCTGCCTGTCTCTCGCTATTTACGATTCCACCGGTCGCATGGATTACTTTCCATGAAGAGTACCGGCTGAAAAGGCTGTTTACTTTCTTCGATCCGTGGGCTGATCCGACCGGATCCGGTTACCAGATTATCCAGTCGCTATATGCCTTGGGGCCGGGCCATATTTTTGGCAGCGGGCTCGGGCAGGGACGCCAGAAGCTTTTCTACCTTCCCGAACCGCACAATGATTTTATTTTTGCAGTGATCGGCGAAGAGCTTGGTTTCATTGGCGCTGTGGTTATTATACTGCTTTTCCTTGTCATTATCTGGCGCGGCTACAAGATTGCTGTAAAAGCGCCTGATCTTTTCAGCGCACTGCTGGCTGCCGGCATAATCTTTGTTTTTGGCCTGCAGACGCTGATCAACATTGCGGTGGTAACTGCTTCAATGCCGGTTACCGGGATCAATCTGCCGTTGATCAGCGCCGGCGGCAGTTCGGTCTTTTTCACCCTGCTCTCAATTGGTATTTTACTCAGTATTTCTCGCTATACCGGGGAAGTATCTGCTTCAAGCGGGAGGGCACCCCGATGAAACTGCTGATTGGTGGGGGTGGTACCGGGGGGCATATTTATCCCGGGCTTTCATTAGCCAGGTATATGCTCGCAGCCGGAACCGGCAGTGAAGTTCTTTTCGTCGGCAGTGAAGCTGGGCTGGAACAGAAAATTGTTCCCGCTGCCGGTTTTAGGCTGGCAACTATTCCGGCTAAAGGGTTTCAGCGCAGCTATAAGCAGTTTGACCTTGTTATCCGCAGCCTGTATGGCGGAATCAGGCAGGCCGGTATTATTATTAATGAATTCAAACCGGATCTGGTTCTCGGAACCGGAGGTTACGTGGCGGCGCCCCTGGTTGTTGCCGCGCTGCTTAAAAGGGTACCGGTTGTGATTCACGAGCAAAATGCCATACCGGGCCTGGCTAACCGCCTGCTCGCACCTTTTGTCAGCAAGGTCTGCCTGTCATTTGCCGAGACTGCCAAAAAGCTATCCCGTTTCAGCCGGGTTGTGCATACCGGGAATCCGCGCTCGACGGAGGTGGTAAATTTAAACCGTCAGGAGGGTTGCTCGGCGCTAGGGCTTGATCGGAATAAATTGATCATTTTAATTTATGGAGGCAGCAGAGGCGCTTTACGTCTGAATGAAGTGGTTTCCGATTACCTGAAGGAAGTAGCCCTGCCTGAGGGGGTAGAGGTTGTCTATATCACCGGGGACTATTATTTCCAGGAAGTCAAAGACAAGCTTAAACCGTTACCGGAGCAGGTTAAGCTTTATCCATATCTAAACCAGATGCCGGAAGCCCTGGCTGCCGCAGATATCGCTGTTACCCGCAGCGGGGCGACTACTCTGGCTGAGCTGACAGTATTAGGTTTGCCGGCAATCCTGATTCCATCGCCCAACGTTGTTAATAACCACCAGTATTACAATGCCAGGATGCTTGCGGCAATCGGGGCGGCAGTTTTAGTCGAGGAGAAAGATTTTAACCCGAAAAAGCTCGAACTGGAGATCAACCGGCTGATCAGCGACCCGGGCATAAGAAGCGCGATGCGGGAAAAAAGCAAAACTATCGGAGTGGCTGATGCCGCGGAAAGACTTTTCCGCTCCCTGGAGGAGGTCCTGTCATGACGATCGCTGATCTGCTGATTGACAAGCTGGTAAACGGGGTTTTGGTAAACGAACCGATGGCCAATCATACCTCCTGGCAGGTCGGGGGGCCGGCTGATTACTATGTTTGCCCTGTCGGGCTGGAGGAACTGGTGGAAGTACTGAAAGTCTGTCATGAAACCGGGGTGCCCTTCATAGTCACCGGCAACGGAACTAACCTGTTGGTATTGGACGGCGGGATCAGGGGCCTGGTGATCAATATCGGCCCCTCATTTTCATATGTTAAACCCGCTGGTGAAAAACTGGTTGCCGGGGCCGGAACCCCGATGACCCTGCTTGCTTTCACCGCCATTGAAGAGTCGCTGGGCGGGCTGGAATACACCGTGGGGATTCCCGGTTCGCTCGGGGGCGCGGTAATCATGAATGCCGGGGCTTTCGGCGGCTATATCGGCGATAAAGTAAGTTTGGTCAAGCTGGTCAGCCCGGAAGGGAAGTTAATTGAGCTGGGGCGCCATGAGCTTGATTTTGGTTACCGTACCAGCAACCTGGTCGGTAGAGGCGCTGTCTATGAGGTTGAGCTGGAACTGGTTAGGGGAGAGCAGGCGGAGTCAAAACGGCTGATCGACTATTTCCTTGCCGAACGCCAGCGCCGCCATCCAAATTTACCAAGCGCGGGGTCGGTATTCAGGAACCAGCCCGACCAACCTGCCGGCCAGATCATCGAGCAAACCGGGGCGAAGGGAATGCGGATCGGGGGCGCTGAAGTATCAACCCAGCACGCAAATTTCATTGTTAATACCGGCACAGCCACCGCAGCAGATGTTCTGGAACTGATAAAGACGGTTCAGGAAATGGTAATGGAAAAATATGGTGTAGAGCTGAAGCCGGAAGTAAAAATAGTCGGAGAGGAGCAGGCAGGGTGAAAGAGATTGGTAAAAACCGCACGTTGACAAATAAGCGCAAAACAGTGCCCGGTTGGAAAAAAGCCCTGCGGGTTCTGATCAGGCTGGCTTTTGTGGTAGGTTTTTGTGTGTTGGCGATTTATGGCGAATCATATTTTGCAATTACTGATATCATGGTTACCGGTGACAGCAAAGTGCTCCCGGCAGAGATCATCAGTGTTTCCGGCGCTGATCGAGCGCGCAATATTTTTATGCTGCAGGAGAAAAAGATAATCCAGCTGCTAAAAGAAAAATACCCCCAGCTCGAAACCGTGGCGGTAACCCGTAGTTTGCCGGGTTCGGTGCTGATCGAGGTCACAGAGCGGATTCCGGTTGCCACTGTACTGACAGCAGACGGCTACTGGTTGATCGATGAAAACACGGTCAGTTTTAATCTTTCTGCCGAAAAAGACCGGGAATACCCACTGATTACCGGGCTTGGCGACAGTGTCGGCGCGCCAGGCCAACCGCTAAGCTGCCCGGTACGGGCAAGGTTATTAAGTGACTTTTTTTCCCTGTGGGTGGAAAAGGATTTTGCAACATTACGGGAGATTGATTTGAGCAGCAGTTATAACCTGGTTATCTATACCGACGATCAGATGGAGATCTGGTTGGGTGACGGTTCTGAACTTGAAAAGAAATTACTGTTGGTGGAAAGCAGTATGCCCTATTTGCTGAACGAGGGGCAGATTAAACTTGATGTTCGTTCCGGCAGCCGTTTGGTTGTGGCCGGCAGCGCTGCAGCAGGGGATGGGGAGGTGGCACCGTAGGGTTATCGGGTATAAAAAAGGAAATTGTTGCGATGTGTTGAAGTGTTCAGAAGTCGGGGCAACCGGAACCATGACAGGAAGGGTAAGGAGGTTTTACAGTGAGCAAAAGAAGCTACCTGGTGGGAATCGATGTTGGTACAGCTGAAGTTAGGGTTGGACTTGGTGAACCCCGCCCGGATGGTTCTGTCAACATTATTGGTTTAGGCCTGAGCCCTTCTGATGGTGTCCGGAAAGGGGTTATCGTCGATCTCGACAAAACAGTCGATGCGATTGCCACTGCGGTAGAGGAAGCGGAACGGATGGCCGGTTTAAAGATTGAATCGGCGTACGTTGGCCTGAAAGGCTTAAATATTGAGCTGATCAGCAATCGCGGTGTAGTTGCGGTAAGCGGCGAAGACCGTGAGATCAGGGAAGAGGATATCGAGCGTGTTATGCAGGCAGCCAGAGTTGTGGCCCTGACGCTGGACCGTGAAATCGTTGACGTTATTCCCCGGGAATTTATCGTAGACGGTTTCGATGGGATCAGGGATCCGCTAGGCATGCTCGGTGTGAGGCTTGAAGTTGATGCCCTGGTGGTGACCAGCCTGATTACTTCCCTGCACAATTTGCTGCGTTGTATCAATAAAGCCGGGATTAACATCAGGGGCTTGATTTTGCAGGCACTGGCCAACTCCGAGATTTCACTTTCGCCTGATGAAAAAGACTTAGGCGTGTTTCTGGTTGATATCGGGGCCGGAACGACAGAGATATCGCTTTTTCAGCATGGAAAACTCCGGAAAATGGTAGTGATCCCTCTTGGGGGCGATCACATAACCACTGATCTGGCAGCCGGTTTGCGTATCAATTATTTTAAAGCAGAAGAACTGAAACGAGAACATGGTTCGGCAATTCTCACCAATACCGAAGCTGAGCCGAAAATAGAAATTAAAACAGTAGGCAGCAATGAGCTCAGGTTGGTATCGGAAAGAGAGCTTACTGGATTTATCGAGCCGAGGGTCCGGGAAATTTTGCAAATAACCAGGGAAGAAATGATTAAACTAGGTTGGCCGTATTTGCCGCCGGCCGGGGTTGTCCTGCGTGGCGGTGTTTCCTCGATGCGAGGGATAGTCGAAGTAGCCCGCCAGCATTTTGAAAGCGACCAGGTGCGGTTGGCAAATTTTGATGTGGTCGGCGTTCAAAACCCCATCTTTTCGACAGTAATTGGCCTGTTGTATTACGCTAAGCACTACCAACCCCGGATGTTTACTGCTGACAAAGGTAAAATAGCCAGGAGGCAGGGTCCGGGCTTCTGGCAGCGCCTGAAGGATTGGATGACCGATATTATTGAATAAAAGCAGACCATTATTGGGAGGTGCTTTTTATGATCGAGTTTGACATTGAAATGGAACAGTATGCTTCCATTAAGGTAGTGGGTATTGGAGGAGGAGGCGGCAACGCCGTTAACCGGATGATTGCTGCCGGGTTAAAGGGTGTTGACTTTTGCGCCGTTAACACCGATGCGCAGGCGCTGTACCTGGCTAATGCCGCAACCAAGATCCAGATCGGCGAACAGCTGACCAAGGGGCTTGGCGCCGGGGCTAATCCGGAAATTGGGCGCAAGGCAGCGGAAGAAAGCCGTGATGCCCTGGAAGCGATGCTTAAAGGTGCTGATATGGTATTTGTTACAGCCGGTATGGGCGGCGGCACCGGAACCGGCGCTGCTCCTGTAGTTGCTGAAGTTGCCCGCAAGATTGGTGCGCTTACAGTCGGTGTCGTAACCAAACCATTTACTTTTGAAGGCAATAAGCGTAAGCAGCAGGCTGAAGAGGGCATGACTGTATTGAAGGAGAAGGTCGATACGCTGATTACTATACCGAACGACCGACTGCTGCAGATTGTTGAAAAGAAAACCCCGCTGCTGGAAGCTTTTCGAGTGGCAGACGATGTTTTGCGCCAGGGTGTCCAGGGCATATCTGATCTAATTGCCGTTCCCGGCCTGATCAATCTCGATTTTGCCGATGTGCGAACGATTATGGCCGAAACCGGGCCGGCCCTGATGGGTGTTGGCCAGGGCACAGGCGAAAACCGTGCGGCAGAGGCGGCAAAAGCGGCAACCAGCAGCCCCCTGCTCGAGGTTTCAATCGAAGGAGCCAAGGGTGTGCTGATTAACATTACCGGCGGATCAGATATCAGTCTCTACGAAGTTGAGGAAGCGGCCAGCATTGTTTCAAGCTACGCCGATCCGGAAGCCAATATTATTTTCGGTTCAGTAATCGACGACAACTTCAAAGATCAGGTCCGGGTAACCGTTATAGCTACCGGCTTCAGGGATGCCCAGCCGGCATTCCGGCCTAAACTGGTGGCGTCAGTTGGAGGGACGGCTGTCAATCGTGGAGAAAACCTTGATTCCCCAACCTGGATACGCCGGCAGCAGCAGGAAAAAATTGTAAACGTGTGAAATAAATATCAGTAACCATTCTGAAGAAGCGGCTTTCTTCAATAGTGAAGGAGGCCGCTTGTATTTGGTGCGCCCGGCATGGGCGTTAGCTTGGCGGTGAAAGTCCGCTGTGGGCT
>CAYMDO010000004.1:0-94922 GCA_964389365.1 uncultured Syntrophomonadaceae bacterium | reverse complement strand
GCATTTTACATAAATTAACTAATGGACAACCGCGATTTAGGGTGTTGAATGTCTGGTTATCATTGGATTTTTGACAGTAATTCCGTGAAAATGATACAATTTGTTTGAAGAATCTAAGTGAGGAAAATTATTTAACCGCTTATCACAGTTAATTATTTAAGGAATAAAAATATAGTAGCCAAAACGCTATATAAAGATAGGGTGAAAACCGGTGGACAGGAAGAGCAGCGGCGGGTCAAGGAAGAAAAGGGTTAGCGGGGGACCGGCAGCCGGCGGCGGAGTGTACCGGCGCGGCAAAGCAGTTAAAACCCCAGGTGACAAACCTGTTGGTAAATCCGATGGCTATGCTGAACGTAAACAAGCCAGTAATGCAACAATCGGCAGCCAGCAAAACGTGGTACAATATGGAAACGGTAGTAGCGGCGGTTTCAATAAACCACCTAACTCACAACGTCAGAAACCTACAGGTGGCGGAGGTATATCCCCTAAAAAGCTGCTTATCTTAATTTCTTTTATCGTTATCGGTTACCTGCTCTTAAGAAGTTGCTCCGGCATAATATCAGAACCTGAAATGCCTGTTTCCCAGGGTTTTACGGCAGATACCCCCGGTGCGTCTGTTGTCAGCGGTAACCTAGCCAATAACGATATCAGCCCGATGACCGGTATTACTGGCCCCCGGACTAGGAGAACCGAGATTATAGGTGGAGGCCGAGATATTTTTACGATTATGATTTACATGTGCGGTACAGACCTTGAATCACAATATGGAATGGGTACTGCTGATTTGAACGAAATGCTGCATGCCTCAATCAGCAACCAGGTCAATGTTATAGTTGAAACCGGAGGCACGGCGCGTTGGCAAAACAGCGTGGTAAAAAACAACACCAACCAGCGCTACCAGGTAACCTCGGCCGGCTTACGGTTGCTGCAAGATAACCTCGGCCGGCGGCCGATGACAGATCCAAATACACTTGAAGATTTTATTTCTTACGCGGCAGCTAATTTTCCAGCTAACCGCTATGCCCTAATCTTTTGGGATCACGGGGGCGGTTCCTTGAGCGGCTTTGGCTATGATCAGCTTTTTCCAAACAGTGGTTCGATGACGATCAGCCAAATCCATTCTGCCCTGGAAGGGGCCGGGGTTAAATTTGATTTTATTGGTTTTGACGCCTGTCTGATGGCCACCCTGGAAACAGCTTATATGCTTAACTACCATGCCGATTATATGATTGCCTCGGAGGAAACGGAGCCGGGCATAGGCTGGTATTACACTAATTGGATCAGCAAGCTGTCAGCTAATACCTCGATGGATACTGTTGATATCGGCAAACTGATTATAGACGATTTTATTTCCACTTGCCGTAAGATAGTACCGCGGGAAATTACCACACTTTCGATAATCGATTTGGTGGCTTTAAACAATATTGTGGACGACCCTTTCAAGCAATTTGCCACATCAATAGATGAACAGCTTAACAGCGACTACATGATTGTTTCCAATGCCCGTGGTGATTCGCGTGAATTTAACCGCTCACGTTTAGATCAGGTTGACTTAATTGATCTGGCCCAAAACATCGGCTCCCCGGAGGCTTTAGCCCTGGTCGGCGCCCTGCAGCAGGCAATCAAGTATAACAGGACTTCAGAAAACATCTCAAAGGCCCATGGCGTTTCGATATATTTCCCCTACGACGAGTTACGCAATATCTCTTCTATGGTAAATATTTATGATCAGATTGGGATGAGCGGGGAATACACCATGCTGATCAAAAAGTTTGCCAATATGGTGGTGGGCGGTCAGATCACAACCAGTGGGAGCAACAACCCACTGGAATCCCTGCTTGGTCAATTCAACAGCGGAAGCTCATCGGTTTCATCAGCTGATTTATGGTCGCTGGCCTGGAATACTTTTTTTGCCGATGCTGATTATGGCAGTGTTATCGGCGCTCTTCCCGGTGAACAGGCCGATTGGATTGACCCAAATCTGATCCAATCCAACGCGGATTATTATCGGGAGCATTACCTTAACGCCGGCAACCTGCAGCTGACCAGGAAAGGCAGCGGCTACGTAATAAAATTGACTGATGAGCAATGGGGCCTGATCCAGAAGGTTGAGTTAAACGTATTCTTTGACGATGGCGCAGGTTTTATCGATTTGGGGTTGGATAATATTTACGAGTTTGACAGCGACGGAGACTTGATCGTTAATTTTGACGGCACCTGGCTGGCCCTTGACAGGCATATCGTGTCCTACTATGTAGAAAGCATTGAAGAAGACGGCAGTTACTGGTCGATAACAGGGCGAATTCCGGCAATGTTGAACAACGAGCTGGTCGACATTATTGTGATGTTTAATAACTCATATCCTTATGGAACAGTAGCTGGGGCCAGGATAAACTACGGAGCGCTAACCGATACTGCCCCAAAGGGTTTAATCTCTATAAAAAAAGGCGATCTGATTGATTTTCTCTGTGATTACTACACCTATGATGGGGAATATGACAGTAGTTATTACTTAGGTGATCAGATGGTTGTGGATGGTGAGCTGGAAGTAAGCAATGTGCATGTAGGCAGCGCCAGGTGCATGGTGACCTACCGGTTAACTGATATCTATAATAATACATACTGGACCCCAGCCCTGTTATACCAAAACTAACTACACCGGGAATTCAGCCCGGCCGGCAGGTTATGCAGTATAATGCTGTCATTCTCCTGTAACTGTATGGCAATCTGTTACAGTTTGGTTAAATTAATACCGGTCGGTTGTAGTGCGGCCGGATTACTTTTATCCCCGGAAAGTTTCTTTCCATAACCCGGATAAAGTTTTCTGTCCGGACCGGGCTCGATACAGGAGGGAAAGAATCACAGGTATGATGCAGTAAAATTGCTGAGGGTTTTATGCGCTCAATTAATTTTAAGGCATAAGTATCGAGGTCGCTTCTCCCCTGAAAGGGAATGGTTAACAGATCAACCCCGATCGGATACACAATATGGTCAGCAAGGTTTAAACTGCCCAAATGTAATACTCTTTTACCTTCTGCTTCTATTTCGAAAATCAGCACTTCACCTTTCGGGTAGCGTCTTGCCTCCCTCGCTAATTTAGCAAAAGCGCCCCTGTTGGCAATCGTCTTTCTGCAAAAAAGTGTCTTAATGATCAATGGCAAATCAAACTTTATATGCTCCCCCCTGTAGACCTTCAGCTTGATGCTACCGCTATTTATAAAATCGCCGGGACGGACAGTAGATATACGGCTCTCATTAACACCATCCCTTAACAGGCTTTCTGCGGATTCCCGTGAACAAAATACTTTCTGGGTGCCAACGGCTAAAATCTTTGGAACATCGATCAGGTGGTCAAAATGCCCGTGGGTAATATAGATATCACCATAGGCTGCCAGCTCTGCAGGTATTGGTCGCGGCAAACTTTCATTACGTGATATGAAAGGATCAAAAATTAATGTATTTTCACTTGTAATAAATGCCACAGTTGCAGTACCGAACCACAAGATCTCCACAAATGAATACCTCCCTTCCCTCCCCGGTCCTTTGCATGCGGCGAACCGGCTTAAAACTCTTCCTCACGTATTCCGGCCAACTCTTTTAAATCAATACCTTTTCTCAGCAGCAAACGACGCCGGTACTCGTAATAGGCCATTCCAATAACCAGCCAGATGATAAAAATGTAACTGAAGAAACTACCATCTGGTTTTGACCAAAGATCAATCAGCAAAATGGCCATAACCAACAGGGCAAGTATGGCACCAATTATTACAGCTATAAGCAGCCAGAAACCTTTCAATTTAAAATAGGCTTCTTCATAAGCCCTGGGTGCTTTGTGCGGCAGGTTTAGTGCTGCTCCGAGAATCGGAATAAAAATGATTATTCCACCAATCGAGCCCAGGGCTGCAAAAGCCTCAAGATATTTCTCACCGAAGATCAATACAGAAACGGTGGAAACCAGGTAAATAAAGGTAAGAAAACGGTGAGGTGTTCCAAAACGCCGGTTAACTCCAGCTAAATAAGAGGGAAAGATGCCATCATCAGCCATTACCAGGAGTGACTTGGTGCCCCACATAAATCCAGCATTGAGGGTAGTGACGATGGCCAACAGCCCTCCGGCCAGGACAAAAAAGTAAAAACCTGGTTGGCTCAGGCATTGGCCAGCAACGACGGATAGGGTCTTCCCGGCATACTCTTCCTGCGGCAGCACCCCTACCGCGGTAACAGCAACCAGTATATAGAGAATCGTGACCAGCGGAATGGAGATCAAAAAAGTCCTCGGAATAGTCTTGCCAGGGTTCTTAACTTCTCCGCCAAGTTCAACAATTGCATTTGCACCCAGGTGAGTAAAGGTGAGTATCGCAGCTGCCAAAATAAAACCGTATGCACCACCCGTGAAGAGCGGTGAAAAATTGGCAGCGTTAACCTGCCCCAACCCAGCAAATCCAAACAAAAGGAGGGCCGCAAAGAGCAGGAAAACAAAAAACGCCTGCAAGGCAGCAGCCATAGAAATGCCAAACAGGTTTATAATAAAAAGAACTGTCAACACGGCCACTGCAACCGGAACAGCTGGAACATTCCACAGGGACTGCAAGTAACGTGCCCCGCTTAAGGCCCACAGGGGGAAAGCTCCAACGAGTGTGCCACCCATATATCCCCAGACGCCGATAAAAGCCCATCGCGGCGAAAAAAGGCGGCTGGCATACTTATAATTCCCACCTGTTGTCGGCAGAGCCGAGCCAAGCATAGCAAGGCTCATCATCAAAAAAATTACCGGGACCACGCTCACCAGGTAAGCGATCGGCACCGCTGGGCCGGTATAACCGGCAGCTATACCGGTCAAAACAAATATACCCGCCCCGATAGTCATCCCTGCCGCCACCGCCACCGTCTGGGGCAACCCGAGCACCCTTTTTAAACCGTAATCCTGCTTCGACATACCAGCAACCCCTTTTTTGATGAACAGTTTGTTGACGCAAATAGATGATTGTATTATAATCAAATTACAAATAATCTGTCAATTGTAGGTTACAAGGACTGCCATGCCAGAATACACCCTCTTTAATAAATTTCCACAGCTGGAAAAAGTTCTGCCCCGCAAACAACTTGGCAACTGGCCAACACCGTTACACCCTCTGAACAAGCTCGCAAATGCTCTTGGCGGCCCGCAAATTTGGATCAAGAGAGACGATCTTTCGAATAATCTATATGGTGGCAATAAAGCACGCAAACTTGAATTTGTTATAGCACGAGCAGAAGACCTAGGCTCCGGCGAAATTATTACTGCCGGTGGATTAGGTTCAAATCACATTCTAGCTACAGCTGCCCTCACGAAACAAGCCGGTTACAGGGTAACGGGACTTTTTTTCTGCCAGCCGGTAAACGAACATGTACGGCGAAACTTGCTTATGGAGATTTGTTTCGGCACTGAAATGCATTTTGTCAGGGACTATCCCGGACTGGTCCGGGGTTACATAAAACATTACCTGCAGGGTAAGTTAGCCGGGCGAAGACCACTTATCCTGATGCCCGGGGGATCTGACCAGATGACCACAATCGGTTACCTGAACTGTATGCTTGAAATAAAAGATCAGCTTGAAACCTATAATCTACCACAGCCGGAAGCTATCTTTACTGCTGCCGGGACAGGTGGTACTGCAGCTGGGTTGCTGGCAGGACTGTCGCTCACGGGCTCAGGCGAGGCGACGACGACTCTGCATGCAGTGCGGGTAGTCCAACCTGCAATCTTAAATGAACAACGGATCGTCAACCTGGCAGCAGGTGCTTTAAAAGTTCTTAGCTGTAAAGAAAAAACCATCAATTCACCGAATGCTAAGGACTTAATGAAAAACTTGCTTCTTGAAAAAGGTTACCTCGGGGAAGGATATGGCTTTCCGACAGCTAAAACAGCTGAAGCAATAACCCTTTTCCGTGACCTTGAAGGCATTGAACTGGAAGGCTGCTATACAGCTAAAGCTGCAGCTGCCCTGATTGATTATTGCCGTGATCGAGACGTTAACAACAGCCGACCGGTAATATTTATTTACACAGCCGCCAATTCTGCCTGTTATAATTATTGCAAGATACCGAGTATAGAAGAAATTCCAGCCGAATTCCAATGGTGTTTCAGCGACAAGGCCCGTAAATGCAGTTGTGGCCTGCATAGTCAAAACATTGCTTTCTGTTCGGCTATTCGGCAGCCCGGCTGGCACTGGCAGGATTAGCACCATCTGAAGGGAGTGTTTGTAAATGGCATTGAGAAAAACTGATACCTGCGAATACAGCCGTATAAAAGAAATTAGGGCAGAACTGACCAAAGAGCGTTATTCAATCTGCCTTGAAAGGTTGATCCTGCTCGATCATTACTGGCGTTCTGGTTCTAAAAAAGGCATGCACAGCTATATCAGAAGGGCTGAAGCTCTGGCATATATTTACAGCAACCGCCGGCCAGTAATTTATAGTAATGAGCTGATTGTTGGTAATATCTCTTCAAAGAGGATTGCAGCCAACTATTACCCGGAAGGCGGCTCAATCAATATTTTGGAAGACATTTTTTGCCTGGCCAGCCGTCCGGTTCTACCCTTGCACCTTAAACCATCAGAGAAAAGAAAGCTTCTTATCCTAGCCCTTCGCAACTTCCCGCGCAGCGTGGCCACCCGCGCCTTATGCAAACCAGGCTGGTTTCACTACTTCTTGGATTTTTTCAGGGCTAAGCGCTATTACATCACCGAAGAAGCAGGGATATCGCACCTTGTTCCTGATCATGAATCGGTTATCAACTATGGCTTACGAAAACATCGTGAGCTGGCGATCAACAAACTGGAAACCGGCCTTTTGAACAGCGACCAGGAAGCTTTTTATAAAGGTGTTTGCATTGTTATTGACGGAATCAGGCAGATGGCCACCAATCTGGCAGCCGAAGCTGAGCGCCTGGCTGCTGAATTAAATAATAACTCGCAACGACGCCTGGAGCTGCTTGAAATTGCCAGCAGCTGCCGGTGGGTGCCTTTTGAACCAGCCCGTAATTTCAGGGAAGGTTTACAGGCAGCCTGGCTAATTCACCTGGCCCTCAATCTCGAAGACTTTGAACAGGGTATATCTTTCGGCCGCCTTGACCAGTTTCTCTACCCTCTTTATTCAAAAGAGCTGCAAAACAACACACTTACAAAAGATGACGCCAGAGAACTTCTTGCCTGTCTTTGCCTGAAATGCGGCGAAACAATCCCACTTTACTCCAGGCGCATCAACCGGTTTTTTGGCGGCAATGCTGTCGGTCAAGGCATAACCCTTGGCGGAGTTAATCATTCCGGCGAAGATGCCACCAATGACTTATCGCGTCTGGTACTCGAAGCCTATGGCCTGGTGATGACCAGGGAACCAAGCCTGCATGCCAGGATACATAACCGCTCACCCGAATTTTTTATTGACAGCTGTATTGATTTAATCCAGGTCGGCAGCGGCAGGCCGGCTCTCTTTAACGATGAAGAGATTGTAACAGCACTTGAAAATGCCGGGTTTTCTAAAGAGCACGCCCGCGATTATGGTGTTATCGGTTGTGTCGAAATGGGCAGCCAGGGTCGCACCTATAATTCTTCTGATGCCGCTCTGTTTAATATTCCTCTCTGCCTGGAACTGGCCCTGAACCGTGGTCACCGTTTTAGAGGGGGAAGCAGGCTCGGCGCAGCAACACCCCCACCAACGGAGATACAATCATATGATGAATTGCTTGAAGCCTTCCGCCATCAGGTTGAAGATGGCGTAAACGAACTGGTAAAGGTAATTAGCAAACTGGAAACAGTGTACAGACAGATCAGGCCATCGCCTTTAAATTCTATACTCACTGCAGGTTGCCTAGAGCAGGGAAAAGATGTCACATGGGGTGGGGCGCTTTATGATTATACATCGATCCAGGGTGTAGGCCTGGCCGATGCCGGTGAATCCTTATACATTCTGAAGAAAATGATCTTTGAAGATAAGGAATTTACTTTGCCTGCTTTCGTCTCTATTCTAAAAAATAATTTTAAGGATCATGAACAGCTACGCATCAGGCTGCAAAACCGTCAGCCACGTTATGGCAATAACAACACAGAAGTTGACACCGCTGTCCAGGAGGCTGCAGATATTTTTGCAGAAGCAATAACCAGGCAGCATAATTCTCGTGGAGGAAAATATATTCCCGGTTTCTATACTATGACCTGCCACCACGGCTTCGGTTCAATAACCGGGGCACTGCCTAACGGTAGAAAAGCCGGCATAAGGCTCTCCAACGGATTATCCCCAGCAGATGGGGCTGACAGAAATGGGCCTACGGCTTTGCTCAACTCAGCCGCCGGTCTAAATAACAGCCGCTGGGCAAACTGTTATGCTCTTAATCTAAAATTTGAAAAAAGCCTAGTTGCCGGAACTAAAGGCCGTGAGACCCTAAAAAGCCTGATCGGTGGCTTTTTCAGGCAGGGCGGTATGGAGCTGCAGATCAATGTTCTAGATACAAATATTTTACGTTTGGCCAAAATAAATCCAGCCGCCTATCCAGGGCTGATGGTTCGTGTCTCCGGCTACTGCTCGTACTTCTGCGATCTCTCGCCGGAAGTTCAGGACGAAATAATTGAACGTACCGCTTTCGGAGAGTAATAACCACAGGCTGATAATCAACCGAGAACCGAGGGTAACAAACATATTGCGAGTTATTGCCGGTAGTGCCAAAGGCGCAAAGTTAAAAGCGCCAAAAGGACTTTCTGTGCGGCCAACCGCCGATCGGGTTAAGGAGGCTCTATACAGCATAATTGGCAACCGGATTATTGACAGTTTCTTTATCGATCTTTATGCCGGCAGTGGGGCTGTGGGTATTGAAGCCTTAAGCCGCGGTGCCGCAATGGCAGTTTTTATTGACCACAACAAGGCTAATATTGCGCTAATCAGGGATAATTTATTTAAAACAAGATTATCCGAAAGAGCTAGGCTACTGTTCAGCGATGCCCTGAAAGCGATAGACAATCTAAGCTCTGAAAAAATAAAAGCGGACCTGATTTTTATCGACCCGCCTTATGAACTTGCCGATGTTGAAAAGCTGGTCTGCCGGATTTTTATCAAAGACCTGCTCACTCAATCAGGCCTTGTTATAGTTGAGCACTCAGCCAAAAACCTGGCCTGGGCAGAATCTTTTCCAGGTTGCCGCATGAAAAGATATGGAGACACCGCACTAACTTTCATTGTTGCAGCTAAAACTACTTAAGAAAACGTTTTCACTGCCCGAGATCAGCCAGAACTTCCCCCAAGGCCGATAGAAATCTTTCATTTTGCTTTTTCGTACCGTATGTCACCCTGATATAGCTGGGACAACCAAAAATATCGCCTGTCCGCACAATTACCCCTTTTTTTAGCAGAGCCTGAAAAACCAGGTGTGAATCAACCCTGATATCAATAAAACAAAAGTTGGACTGATCCGGCACCGGCATCAAGCCCAATTCGGCTAATCCTGCAGACAGCATTTTCCGTCCTTCTTCAACCAGGGCAACACTTTTTTTAAGATGGACTGTATCGGAAAGACTGGCCAACGCGGCAAGCTGGGCCATTGCATTTACATTGAAGGGTTCACGTACCCGGTTAAGTCCGGCAATCAGTGCAGAAGAAGCAATCCCGTAGCCGATCCTTAAACCGGCCAGACCGTAAATTTTGGAAAAGGTGCGCAGGGCAATCAGAGGATACCCCTGATTGATTAAATCCAACCCCTCAGGATGATCGGGATCGGAAACATATTCAATGTAAGCCTGGTCAAGCACGACCAGTACTTTTTCTGGCAGCTTGTTCAAAAAACATTCTAAATCAGCGCGCTGAATATGGCTGCCTGTTGGGTTGTTGGGGCTGCAAATAAAAACAATCCTGGTCTGATCGTTTATTGCTGCCAGCACCGCTTCAAAATTATAGGCAAATTCAGGTCCGGTTAGCGGCACTAGGCGCGGCACCCCGCCCATCAGGCGCACGGCAAAATCATATTCGGAAAAACTTGGTTCAACCATCACTGCTTCGTCGCCAGGACTGATTAATGCCAAAGTTAATAAGCTTAATATTTCATCTGAACCGTTACCAAAGATTAATTGGTCTTTTTTAACCTTAAGCTTCGAGGCGAGTGTATCTCTCAGGTAATAACAGTTCCCATCGGGGTAGATATTCATTTTATGGGCATTATCCCGCATCGCTTTAATTGCCAAAGGCGAAGGCCCCAAAGCATTTTCATTTGAAGCCAGCTTGATTACGTTGCTCAAACCAAGTTCCCTTTCCACTTCTTCAACGGGCTTACCGGGTATATAGGGTTTGATTAAATCCAGGCAGGAACGCATTAAAGGAAAAGACATCAACAGCACCTCCGTCAATATAAGGGTTATTTCATTATAACTGATCGAAAGCGACCAGCAAAAGAATAGCATTGATTTATCACTCTGGTGCTTGAATAATAGAATTCAGTCTGCTATAATGCGGTACTAACAAATAACAAAGGCTATGAAGAAAATAAGCTTTACCCGATAATTACAGAGAGGGACGTTACCGGCTGAAAGGATCCGACAGGGTTAAGATATAATCTGACCCAAAGCTGATGTACTGATTGGAAAGTAAGCTCACAAGTGCAGCCGGTCCAAAAGATCGTTAAGCAAATTAAGCAGCCCCGGAAGGAGCAAGTGGAGTGGTACCGCGGGATTAAGCCCGTTTCTTAACAGAGGCGGGCTGTATTATTATCGGAAACATTAACAAATAAAAAACTAACTGCTAAAGTGCTTACTATTAATAGCTGAAGATTACCCAGATGGCGATTTGGCCTGCCAGGAGTTATATCTCCCTAAGAGCAACCCGGCAGGCAATATCGGGCCAGATAATGTCTAATGGGGCCTGTCAACAGCTGCACCAGCAGAGGTTTTCAGCATAGTTTGTTATCCTGGCTTAAGAAAAGGAACTAAGCGATGAATGCTGAGCTCGTGATTATCGATAGCAGCAGTGCCAATTTAAATTCAGTCTGCAAGGCAGTTTCAGCAGCCGGCCTGAGGGTGATTATCAGTGATGTTCCGGCAGTGATCGAGAACGCAAGAGCTCTAATTTTTCCAGGTGTGGGGTCTTTCGGGCACGCAGCGGCCCAGATCAGCAAAAAAGGTTTAGGTGAACCGATCCGCAGGGCAATTTCTGCCGGTAAACCATTTTTGGGAATCTGCCTGGGGATGCAGCTGTTGCTTGAAAGCAGCGAAGAAGCCGATTTAACTGAAGATGCAAATTCAGGCTTAAGTATAATACACGGGTTTTCAAAACGTTTTCCAAGTGGGTTGCCTGTACCCCATGTCGGGTGGAACCTGGTCCGGCCGGTTATTGATTCCCCGCTTTTTAACGGCTTAGAAGACGGTGCATATTTTTACTTTACCCATTCGTTTTACGTTAAACCGGCATTATCGGGGCACATTGCGGCTAAAACTAAATACGGCCTTGAATTCGCTTCTGCCATTCAGTTAAAAAACCTTTTCGGCGTTCAGTTTCACCCTGAAAAGAGCGGCCCGGCAGGCTTGCGCCTGATTAGCAATTTTGGTAAGATTATAGCCGATCGACAGTAGTTAATCATGTTTTGCCGGGAGTTTACCGTGATGCTTGCAAAAAGAATTATCCCCTGTCTGGACGTGCGGGATGGCCGTGTTGTTAAAGGCACCCGCTTTGTTAATATTAGGGACGCAGGCGATCCGGTGGAACGGGCCGGCTTTTATAGCAATGAAGGCGCAGATGAACTGGTTTTTCTAGATATTACCGCCTCAGTAGAAAAGCGGCGGGCAATTATAGATGTTATCAGTAAAACTGCAGCTGCTGTTTTTATCCCCCTCACTGTAGGTGGCGGCATTGACACTCCGGAGTTTATGCAGGAACTGCTGCAATCTGGTGCAGACAAAGTTTCGCTGAATACCGCTGCTTTTAATAATCCAAAACTGATTGAAGCCGGAGCGGCTCGTTTTGGCAGCCAGTGCATGGTGGTAGCTGTTGATGCCAAACGTGTTACATCTACCGAAAAATTTGGCAGATCAAATAGCGGTTTGTATTGGGAAGTTTTTACGCATGGTGGACGTATTCCAACCGGTAAAGATGTTATTGAATGGGTCACCGAGGCTGAGCAGCTGGGAGCAGGCGAGATCCTGCTGACATCTATGGACGCAGACGGCACCTTGAAAGGTTATGACCTGGAGCTGCTGGCATCAGTGACCGGAGCAGTGCAAATACCGGTGATCGCCTCAGGCGGAGCCGGCACCCCGGATCATCTTTACGATGCGCTTACTATAGGCGGGGCCCATGCTGTGTTAGCGGCCTCAATTTTACATTTCAGCACATACAGTATTAAAGACATTAAACAATATTTAACCGTGAGAGGCCTGCCGGTCAGACCGGCAGGCACCGAACGTTATATCGATCTTTGAGAGGAGCAGGAAGAATATGAAGGAACTTGGTACTTACAGGGTAAAAAAAGGGATGGCCCAAATGCAAAAAGGCGGCGTAATCATGGATGTTACGACGGTAGAGCAAGCCCGGATTGCTGAAAAAGCAGGCGCTGTTGCCGTAATGGCTTTAGAGCGCGTACCGGCAGACATTAGGGCTGCAGGCGGCGTGGCCCGTATGGCTGATCCTGAAATAATTCTGAGGATTATGGACGCCGTAACGATCCCTGTCATGGCCAAAGTACGCATCGGTCACTTTGCCGAAGCCCAGATCTTAGAAGAATTAGGTGTTGATTACATCGATGAAAGTGAAGTTTTAACCCCGGCAGATGAACAGTATCATATAAACAAGCATCTTTTTAAAGTACCTTTTGTCTGTGGGGCCAGAGATTTGGGCGAAGCATTGCGCCGAATTTCAGAGGGGGCAGCGATGATCCGCACCAAGGGTGAACCAGGCACTGGAAATGTTGTTGAAGCGGTTCGCCATATGCGCAAGGTTATGGAGCAGATTCGCCAGGTCATCGGCAAAGCCGAAGATGAGCTTGTTGTGATGTCCAAGGAGTTGGGCGTATCCATTGAGATGTTAAAAGAGGTTCGCAAGGCGGGAAGGTTGCCTGTAGTAAACTTCGCCGCAGGGGGTATCGCCTCACCGGCTGATGCATCGTTGATGATGCAGCTTGGCTCTGATGGGATCTTTGTCGGTTCCGGCATCTTTAAATCCGAAAATCCGGAACTGGTTGCAGAGGCCATTGTTAAGGCAACTTTGCACTATGAAGATCCAAAAGTTTTGTCCAAAGTTTCAAAAGGCCTTGGTGATGCGATG
The DNA here is from genome assembly GCA_964389365.1 of uncultured Syntrophomonadaceae bacterium. Taxonomy (GTDB): domain Bacteria; phylum Bacillota; class Dethiobacteria; order DTU022; family DTU022; genus UBA993. The sequence goes on along the minus strand of CAYMDO010000004.1, from coordinate 81,650 downwards.
CCCGGGCTGGTAATATCTTCTCTCGCTGCAGCAGACCGAATGCAGGAGCGGGGTATATAAATAGATGAAAATTGGTGTGCTGGCGGTCCAGGGTGCAGTTTCGGAACATCTAGGCCACCTGGGGCAGTGTGGAATTGAAGCCGTAACTGTCAAAGAAAAAGGAGCCCTGGATAAAGTCAGCGGCCTGATTATCCCCGGTGGTGAAAGCACTACTATCGGCAACCTGCTTGAGACATTTGGCTTGGCTGAATCGATTAAAGCGCGCTGCTACGAAGGCAGCCTGGCCGTGTTTGGTACCTGTGCCGGGATGGTGCTGATGGCAGAAGAGATCTCAGACGGGCTTCCCGGCCAACCGCATCTGGGGCTTATGAATATTGTAGTAAGGCGTAATGCCTTTGGCCGCCAACGGGAAAGTTTTGAAACCGAACTGCAGTTTGACTCATTTGAATCAACTTTGACCGCAGTTTTTATCAGGGCCCCGAAAATAGAAAAGGTATCAGCCGGTGTTGAACTACTAGCCAGGCTGGATGAAGGTATCGTCGCAGCCAAACAGGGACTAATGTTAACTACTTCGTTTCACCCGGAATTAACCAATGATTTAAGGGTTCACCAGTATTTTATCGAGATCTGTAAGAGTGTATAAAAATGAGCCCTCAGATATCCTTGATTGATGTGTCAAAGTCCCCGTCCCCTTGTCGCGGTTTTATTCCCATTCGATTGTGCCTGGTGGTTTAGAGGTAATGTCGTAAACTACTCGGGCTACTTCCGGTATTTCCCCGGTAATGCGCGTTGAAATCTTTTCCAGCAGATCATGAGGCAGGCGGGCCCAGTCTGCTGTCATAGCATCCTCCGAAACTACTGCCCGGACTGCCACTACCGGCCCATAGTGCCGGTCATCACCTTTAACGCCAACCACATTTACGCCGGTTAAAACAGCAAAATACTGCCACAAGCCAACTGACAACCCTGCTTGTACCACTTCTTCACGCACTATAGCGTCAGCGAGTTTCAAAAGGTCTAACTTTTCAGCAGTTATTTCGCCGATGATCCGTACTGCCAGACCTGGGCCTGGAAAAGGCTGCCTTTTTAGAATTGATTCCGGTAAACCGAGTTCAGCACCTACCAACCGCACCTCATCCTTAAACAGTTCCCGCAAAGGTTCAACCAGTTCAAAGCCAAGTTCAGCAGGCAGCCCTCCGACGTTGTGGTGCGATTTAATTACCGCAGCACCGCTTGCTGAACCACTTTCGATCACATCGGGATAGATTGTACCCTGGGCAAGATAAGTAATATCGCCAATTGAAAGAGCTTTATCCTTAAAGACATCGATAAATTCCTTGCCGATGATCATCCGTTTTTCTTCCGGTTCCGTCACCCCGACCAGGCGTTTAAGAAACCGCTCGCGTGCATTAATATTTATAAATTCACCTTTCAGCTTTTCACAGTAAAGCCTGGTCACCTGCTCGGCTTCATCCTTGCGCAGCAGACCATGATCTACAAAGATATAAACCGCCCGCTCTCCCACCGCCCGGTCCAGGATAAAGGCTACGACAGAAGAGTCAACGCCACCACTCAATGCACAGACTACTTTATCAACAGGACTGAGCGTCTCGTTGATTTTTTTTACAGCATCGTTAATAAAATTACCGGGTGTCCAGCTTTTATGACAACCACAGACTTTAAAAAGGAATTCCTGCAGCACCTGGTTTCCCCCGGGTGTGTGAAAAACCTCGGGATGAAACTGAACACCGTATATTTTGCGATCATGATCACCAATCGCCGCCAGGGTGGCATTTTCTGTAATGGCTAAAACACTGAAACCTGGTGGTTGTTTAAGAACCTCGTCCTGGTGGCTCATCCAGCCGAAGTTATTTTCACTTTTTAAAAAAAGCCGGTCAATAAATAGTGGTTCTTTCTCAACGATTGTAAAAGAGGTGCGGCCAAATTCGGAGCGATCGCCTCTTTTAACTTCACCACCCAGTTCCCTGGTCAGGAGCTGCATACCATAACAGATACCTAAGATCGGGATATCCCCCTCAAAAACTTTTTTGTCGCAGCGAGGGGCCTGATCGCTGTAAACACTGGCCGGGCTTCCGGAAAGTATAACCCCGGCCGGCTTTAAACCGACAATATCACTAAATGACGTATCGTAAGGCAACAGCTCGCAGTATACACCTGCTTCCCTGATCCGCCTGGCAATCAGCATACTGTATTGACCGCCAAAATCGAGAATAACCACTTTCTCCCGCAAGCTGCCTGAATCATCATTCAAAAAGTGCTTCATTTCAACACGCCTTTCTTCGTCTGGCTCTTAAACCGGGGTATTCCCCGGAAAAACAGGCTGTGCGGTAGCCGCTGCCGCCATGGCCGAGCGCCCGGTAAAGATCTTCTGGTTCGGAAAAAGTAATACTGTCCGCGCCAATCTGTTCAGCCATAAGTGCCAACCCCGATCTGCCAAATGCCAGGTCACCGGCAACCGGTATACTGTTTCTTTACCACTGCAACCGGCCAGCCCTTCCTGGCCATATGTTACTATTTCACCCGGTTCTACTTCGCGGACCAGGCTCGCTCCAACTGTATCCAGGGCAGCTGTTTCCGATGCCAGGCAAAAACTGTGATCAGGTTTACCGATCACCAGCGGCCTGAAACCTTTGGGATCCCGAAATGCAAAAAGGTGATTCTCATCCATTAACACGGCAGCATAAGCGCCCCTGATTTCCGTCATCGTCTTTTCGATTGCCTTAATAACCCCCGGTGCCGGTGTTGTGCGTTATAAGGGTTGCTGGAGCCAGTCGTTGAGTAGCGAACATGTCCTAAGATAGAAACGGCTTTAACCGCTTCAAGGGTCAGCCGGTCAAAAACCTGCTCAACCAAACCCATTCCTCTGACCAATTCAATGCCGGAAGAACCTTTATAAGCCATACCGGCGCTTTCCTGCCCGCGGTGCTGCAGGGCCAGTAACCCTAAACAGGTGACGATCCCTGCATTTCCGGGTCCTTGGTAGTTATTGACAGTAAAAATCCCGCATTTATCCCGCGGTTCGTCATCGTTTATTAGCATTGGTTTAACATGGTTAATCATTTGCGTAATATTATTCACCCCGCAGAGAAAATATTCCTGTTATTAGGTTGACTTTGTTTAAATAATTGTATATACTTCCTGTGAGCAAAGACGCTCGCAAGAGCAGCCTAACAAAGCTGTCCGGCGGGCGTTTCTCATTTTATAAACTGTAAAGGAGCAAAACAATGGGCAAAACAAAGGAAGACATCTTTCATGCTGTAAAGGAATCCGGGGTCAGGTTTATCCATATGCAGTTTACCGATCTGGCCGGTCAGTTAAAAAATGTGGCAATTACCACAGATCAACTGAACAAAGCTCTTGATGGAGAAATAATGTTTGACGGTTCTTCGATCGAAGGTTTTGTACGGATTGAAGAGTCGGATATGTACTTAAGACCTGATTTTGAAACATTTGCTGTTTTCCCCTGGCACCCGCGTGAAGGTGGCATGGCCAGGCTAATGTGCGATGTCTACAACCCGGACGGCAGCCCATTTGAAGGATGCCCGCGCGGTCAGTTGAAAAGAATGATTGAGCTTGCCAAAAAAGAAAATTACACGATGAACTGCGGTCCCGAAGCAGAATTCTTTATGTTCCATATTGATGAAAACGGTGCCCCAACACTGCACACACACGATCAGGGAGGCTATTTCGATCTCGCACCAACCGATCTGGGTGAAAGTGCCCGCCGCGATATGGTTTTAAGTTTAGAGGAAATGGGCCTGGAAATAGAAGCATCGCATCACGAAGTTGCCCCGGGACAGCACGAGATTGACTTCAAATACAGCGATGCGCTTCATACGGCTGACAGTTTATCAACTTTTCGTTTTGTAATCAGGACAATCGCCCAGCGTCACGGCCTTTATGCCACTTTTATGCCGAAACCGATTGCTATGATTAGCGGCTCCGGGATGCACACTCACCTCTCTCTTTTTACCAACGAGAAAAATATTTTTCATGACCAGAATGCCCCAGAAGAAATGAGCCGGGAAATGCATTATTTTATCGGTGGATTGTTAAAACATGCCAAGGCCTATACTGCAGTTACCAACCCACTGGTCAACTCATATAAACGCCTGGTACCCGGTTATGAAGCCCCGGTCTATATAGCCTGGTCTTATCGCAACCGCAGCCCGCTGGTAAGAGTGCCGGCCAGACGCGGCATCGGGACCAGGGTTGAACTGCGCAGCCCGGATCCGTCCTGTAACCCATACCTCGCTTTTGCCGTTATGCTGCGTGCCGGACTGGATGGGATTCATAATCAGATTAGCCCCCCGGAACCGGTCAATTTAAACATCTATGATATGACCGATGAAGAAAAAAATGCATACGGAATCGACCGTCTACCAGAAAACCTTTATGATGCGGTAGTAGAGTTGGATAATAGCCCACTGATCCGGGAAGCGTTGGGCGAACATATATATACGCGTTTTCGTGAGGGAAGGATTAAGGAATGGCTGGAGTACAGGATCCAGGTTCACGATTGGGAAGTTAAACAGTATCTCTCCCGTTTTTAAATTACTTTGTATGGATAAACTAAGATAGAGCTATTGAATATTGGATCAGGTATGAGAGATATAACTTTTTTATCCTTGCCCCGACCCCTCCCCCTCAAGGGGAGGGGTTTTCTTACCGGTCATAGATAACGGGGAGGGAGTATTTTCCCCTAACCCACCTGTTGCCAGAAAACAGCAAAAACAATATTATTATAGAAACCAAAAGAACTCTGCATTCCGGAAGGTTAAGTCATGGCCAACAATAGATATGATTACTGTATCGGCACCGCCAATTCCGGCTTAAGGAAAGCGGTAGCTGCATATTTAAGTAAGGCTGATTTTTATAGTAGCGGTGAAGGTAAGAACATCCCTGAATTTTTACGGGTTTTACGCTTAAATCAGCCATGGCTGGCAATTATCGACACGGCGCTTCCACCTGGCAATATTTGGCATCTGATTTCAAGCATCGAAGAAGATGGCTTATCAGCAGCGCTCTTTATTGATACCGGTAAAACAAATATGAATAACTACATGATGCTAAAATGGCCTGTTGAAGCCCGGGTTTTATGCGCTGTTGCAGAAACGCTATGCTTGGAATTTGCCCGCAAAAAGGCTCTTCAGCACCAGATCCTCGGTCTAGAAAAAAAGTTACAAATTCGTAGAGAAATTGAAAAAGCCAAAGGTATTTTAATGCAGAGCATGAAAATCGATGAAGATCGGGCTTACCGTTTCCTGCAAACCAGCAGTATGGAAAAGCGAATTACTATGATCGAAATGGCCAGGACAGTAATTGCTAACCCTGATTATTATTCTTCTTCATAGCTGCTCCAATAAATTCTTTGAAAAGAGGATGCACTCTTGTCGGCCTTGATTTAAACTCAGGATGGAACTGGACAGCTAAAAACCAGGGGTGATCTTTTAACTCTACCATTTCCACCAGATTATCTTTTTCGTTGATGCCGCTGAATATCAGGCCAACCTGTTCAAAACGTGAAATGTAATCATTATTAAATTCATAGCGGTGTCTGTGTCTTTCCATTATTTTGCTTGTATTATAAGCTTTTTCAGCCAGGCTGTTCCGCTTAATGGTGCAGGGGTATGCGCCAAGCCGTAAGGTCCCGCCGATGCGGGTATTCTCTCTCTGACCCGGCAGGTAGTCGATCACCGGAAAAGGAGTATTCGGATCAAACTCGGTACTGTGAGCCCCCTGCAACCCGGCTACATTCCGAGCGAACTCAATAACGGCACATTGCATTCCAAGACAGAGTCCTAAAAAAGGCACTTTGTTTTCCCGTGCATATTTTACCGCATAAATTTTACCCTCAATACCCCGTTCGCCAAAACCACCCGGGACCATTATACCGTCAGCATCGCCGATTAAATCTATTGCATCCTGACATTCCAAGTCTTCAGCCTGGATTAGAGCAGTTTCAACTTCCACATCATTCGCCAGTCCGGCATGAAAGAGAGCTTCATTGATACTGATATAGGCGTCGCGCAAAGCAACATATTTGCCAATTACTGCTATTTTTATTTTTTGCTTAAAACTGCCGGCCTGTTTGACCATTTCCTCCCATAGATCCAGATCCGCTTCCCGGCAGGATAAATCCAGTTTCTCCAAAACCAGTTGATCGAGCTTTTGTTCTTTTAAAAGAAGCGGTACTTTGTAAATAATCCGGGTGTCTAAATTTTCGATGACTTCGTTTGGTTTAACATTACAAAACAGCGCAATCTTTTTACGCAAATCCTCACCCAGCGGATATTCGGTGCGGCAAACAATGATATCAGGTTGAATGCCTATACTGCGCAGCTCTTTAACACTATGCTGGGTTGGTTTTGTTTTCAATTCTCCTGACATCGGCAAGTAGGGTACGAGTGTTACATGTATAAAAATCACATTTTCCCAGCCTAAATCATAACGCAGTTGACGTATTGCTTCCATAAAAGGCAAGCTTTCGATGTCGCCGACTGTTCCGCCGATCTCGGTAATGATCACATCAAGATCACGATTACCATTCGCTTTTGTAACACTATTTTTTATTTCATCGGTAATATGGGGGATAACCTGAACTGTGTTGCCCTGGTAGTGACCTTTCCGCTCACCTTCGATTACCGACCAGTAAACCCTGCCTGCTGTCACATTGTTATTGCGGGTCAAATTCTCATCGATAAAGCGCTCATAGTGCCCTAAATCAAGATCTGTTTCTGCTCCGTCATCTGTAACAAATACTTCTCCATGCTGGTAAGGACTCATAGTGCCGGGATCGTAGTTGATGTAAGGATCAAATTTTTGGATGGTTAGTTTTAAACCTCTGCTCTTTAGAAGACAACCGAGAGAAGCTGCAGTGATCCCTTTTCCCAGAGAAGAAACTACACCACCGGTTATAAATATATACTTAGTCATGTGGGCCCCCCTTGCACAAAATTCTTAAAAATAAAACCGGCTCAGCAACTGCTGCAGCTGGTTTTAGTTCACCCACCACAACTGGAGGAGGCGGTTCCGCCTCCGGTTGAGCTTCTGCCGGTCCGAAAATTTGAGATAACTCTACCGGCATCTTTTCCGCAAGCAGGACATTTGATACTGACTATATCACTGCTGCACAACTCTTCGACTCTTTTTAAACAGTCCGAACAATAAAATTCATATAAAGGCAAACCTGCACCTCCTCTCTTATTTTTATTCGCCGCAATGCAGCCAATTAGGTCCGGCCCTTCAATCTCTTTCTTTTCTTGGCCCTTCTTCTTTTCTTACGCTGCCTTTTTAGAGCTTTACGTGATTTTTCTTTTGTCATAGCCTGAACCTATCCCTCCTTCACATATCATAAAAAAGCCTAAAAAACTCAACTGCTATTATATCATTGCTTATGCAGTGAAAAAAGAGAAAATTTGCTGTTAACCTGAAAAGCAGACCGGTAAAATAGAAATCTAACAAGGAAATACTAAATAAAAATAGAAAGATATAAAGAAAAATTTCTTAATAAGGCGATTTTCTACGCTTATAATCCCGCATTAAACACCGCAAGCTGAGGGGGACTATTACTGATGGATTTAAGTTCCAATGCCCGCATTACTTATGAAAAAAGGTATTTAATTAAAGATGAAAAAGGAATTCCGACAGAGACACCGGAAGATCTTTTACAGAGGGTTGCAGCCAACATTGCAGCGGTTGAAAAAAAGTATGATAAAAGCGATTCTGAAATAAAAACTATTACGGAAAACTTCTTTTTAATGATGGCTGAAGGCCGGTTTATGCCTAACTCACCAACCTTAATGAATGCCGGACGTGAATTGCAGCAATTAAGCGCCTGTTTTGTGCTTCCCCTGGAAGATAGCATGGAAGGGATTTTTACTGCTCTGAAAAACATGGCATTGGTTCAGAAAACAGGCGGAGGAACCGGATTTGCTTTTGATCGACTCAGGCCGAGCAACGATATAGTAAAATCAACCAACGGTGTGGCCAGCGGCCCTCTATCGTTTTTGAAAATATTCGATGCGGCAACTGAAGCTGTCAAGCAGGGTGGAACTAGGCGAGGGGCCAACATGGGTTCTCTGATTTACAATCATCCCAATATTATTGAATTCATATGCTGCAAAGAAAAAGAAGATGAAATTAATAATTTTAATTTATCAGTAACTGTTTCCGATGACTTTATGCGTAAAGCAACCGGAGAAGATCCGGAACCGCTCTATACACTGATCAACCCCCGCACGAAACATACCTATTGTAATCCGGAAACAGGTAATCCTGCCCAGCTAGATGCCAGGACTGTTTTTGATTTAATCGTTCAAAAGGCCTGGGAAAATGGTGATCCCGGCATCATTTTTATTGACCGAATGAATGAGTTTAACCCCACACCCCAGATTGGCATCTATGAAACAACCAACCCCTGTGGCGAGCAACCGCTTTTACCTTATGAGGCTTGCTGCCTCGGCTCCATTAACTTAGGACGTTTTGTCAACGAAACATCTGCAATAGATTTGGGGCAGTTACAGCAAACTGTCATAACAGCAGTCCGCTTTTTAGATAATGTCATTGATGCCAGCTATTACGTGATTCCTGAAATAGCGGCAATGCACAAAGAGGGCAACCGCAAGATCGGCCTTGGAATTATGGGCTGGCACGATATGCTGGTTAGGCTTGGTATTACCTACGACAGTGATCAGGCCATTGAAACAGCAGAAAAAGTGATGAAATTTATCAGAGATGAAGCTAAAAAGGAATCGGTAATGCTGGCCATAGAAAGAGGAGTATTCTCTAACTTCAGCGGCAGCATATTTGACACCGGCATAGCCGAAGACCGGGTGCGTAACGCTACCTGCACAACCATCGCTCCAACTGGGACTATTTCGATTCTGGCCAGCGCCAGCAGTGGAATTGAACCATATTTTAGTATCGCTTTTATCCGTAAAAATATTTTAGGTGGTCTCGACTTACCAGAGGTCAACCCGTTATTCCTTGAAATAGCTCAAAAAGAAGGGTTTTTCAGTGAAGAACTTATTCAGGAAATAGCCAGCACTGGTTGTATTCCAGAATTTTCTGCAGTTCCTTACAAATATAGAGAACTTTTTAAAACAGCAATGGAAATCGACTATGATTGGCATATCAGGCATCAGGCTGCGTTTCAAAAGTACACTGATAATGCAGTCAGTAAAACCATCAACCTGAAACAGGATGCCACTATTGAAGATGTAAGAAAAGCCTACATCAGTTCCTGGGAAGCAGGATGCAAAGGCATCACTATTTACCGGGATGGTTCAAGAAGCAAACAGGTTCTAAATGTAGGCGATGGAAAAACAGACGAAACACTTAAACCGACCAAAAGGCCTGTGACTTTAAGCGGCCATACTACCAGCATCAGAACTGCCCTGGGGAACCTTTTTGTAACTGTAAACTCAGCCGATAACAAACCCTTTGAACTTTTTGCCCAAATTGGAAAGGCCGGCAGTGACGTGATAGCATTCACCGAAGCGATCGCCCGTTTAATCTCACTAGCTTTGCGCTGCGGTGTTAACGTAGATGAAATAGTTGCCCAATTAGAGGGGATAGGCGGTGCCCGCTCCGTTGGTTTTGGACCTAACCGGATTATGAGTGTGCCTGATGCGATCGGCCAGGGATTACGAAAACTGGCCCAGGTAAAAACCGGCGACAACAACAACAATTGTAAACACCAACTGGAGATATGCCCCGACTGTGGAACTTGCGCCCTCATCCGTGCAGAAGGCTGCCTTAAATGTGAGGCCTGCGGGTTTAGCGAATGCTAGCGAAATTCCCCAAACCGTTCTTTTTATTTCAACACGTAGGACTTTCTTAAGCTTTTTATGCTGACTGCGGAAAATATTCACTAAAAAAGTGGCTGTAATATTAGCCACTTCTTTTTTCGACATACTTTTTTTCTGGTGCCGGAGACCGGAATCGAACCGGTACGACCATTTATGGCCGAGGGATTTTAAGTCCCTTGCGTCTGCCTGTTCCGCCACTCCGGCGATAGATGGAGGCGACACCCGGATTCGAACCGGGGATGAAGGATTTGCAGTCCTCTGCCTTACCACTTGGCTATGTCGCCAAATAATGGAGCGGAAGACGAGATTCGAACTCGCGACCCTCGCCTTGGCAAGGCGATGCTCTACCACTGAGCTACTCCCGCATAACTGGTGCCGAGAGACAGAATTGAACTGTCGACACGCGGATTTTCAGTCCGCTGCTCTACCGACTGAGCTACCTCGGCCAAATGGCGGAGCTGACGGGGCTCGAACCCGCGGTCTTCGGCTTGACAGGCCGATATGTTAACCGACTACACCACAGCTCCACACGCATAAATAAGTATACAGAAGGCCCTGCTAAAAGTCAACAAAACTTGAGGCCTTCCCAGGCAATTATTTTTATTAATTTATTACGTTGTTTCCGCCTAATCCAAAGACAATGACTTTTGAGTTTTAGAACCTTTTACCTCCTGCCTCAGCCTCTTTAGACGATCTTCTTCAGCTGAGCTGTAATAGATTAAACTCTGAAGTTCTATAGTTAGATCAGCATTATGAACATGAACCCCGCTAGGCACCCTGAGTTTGACTGGGGCAAAATTAAAAATAGCCATCACTCCGTACGCTATAAGCAGATCGGCGATCTCCTGGGCTGCTGAAGCCGGTACGGCAATTATTGCCACTTTGATTTTGTTTTTAACAATAAAAGCCGGTATATCATCTATTGAAAAGATGCTAATCAAACCAATTTTTTTACCGATTAATGACAGATCCAGATCAAAAACGCCAACGACATTAACATAAGAATTTTTTGTGGAGTTATAACGGGTAAGCGCGGTCCCCAGGTTTCCGGCTCCGACTACAATTGTATCGATAACCTGATCCAGCCCGATTATTTTAACGATTTTCTCCCTTAGGTAAACAGTATTATACCCGGCGCCACGGGTTCCAAAAGCACCGAAATACGCGAAATCTTTACGGATTTGCTCAGCGGTGAACCCCGTCTCACTGCTGAGATCTTTTGAAGAAGCCAGCTCAATTTTACGGTGAATTAATTGATCTAAAACACGAAGGTAAACTGGCAGCCTTTTCACCACTGATTTCGAAATGTGCTGGTCAGGCATATATCAATCCTCCATATTATAGCAGTATGTCCGCACTATTTACTGCGTCTAAGTAAGTCCAGGGGCAGGCCGGCGGCCAGTGATTTTTGTTCCGCGTTATCCAGGGTTAACTTTTCAGAAACCGCTACCGAAAGCAGTGCATAGTTTTTCGCCCTCAACAAAGTATATGCCGACCCATCGCTCGCATGAATTAATTCAGCCACTTGAGCTGCTCTATTATTTCGATCGCCCCGATCGCTCTGCAAATAGTGTTTCAACATACCGTTACCGGTGTTATGCTCCAGGGCACGAATTAGAGGTAGGGTCAAAACCCCATTGACTAAATCGCCGTAAAGTGGTTTTCCGGTCAGATGATTTTTCCCGTTGTAATCAAGAAAATCATCAATAAGTTGAAATGTGATCCCTAAGTTAAAGCCATAATCAAACCACAACTGTTGTTCTGCCAAATCACCACCGGCCATCAGGGAGCCAGCTTTGCAGCAACCGGCAAAAAAGAAAGCGCTTTTTTTCCCGATCCACTGAAAATATTTTTCTTCCAATTGTTCTGTTTCAAAAGTCGCAAATGCCTGCTCTACTTCACCTTTGGCCATATTTTCGACTATATCAACAACCAGATCCAACAGCTGATAATTGCGATAGGCAACCAACAGTTTAAAAGCCTGACTTAGTAAAAAATCACCGGTAAGGACCGCGATCATGTTCCCCCACCTGGTATGTACCGCATCTTTTCCCCTGCGAACTGACGCCTGATCGATCACATCATCATGCAGCAGTGATGCTGTATGTAGTAATTCCAGGGCAACGGCAGCATCAATCAGGGAGACTGATTCTTGGCCTGAACGGTAAGCAGCCATCAGGAAAAGCGCCGGGCGAATTCGTTTACCCTTGCCATCGAAGATATATTTACCAACATTTTTGAGATCGGGTCCGCTGGAATTTACAACGTATTGCAATTGTTTTTCTACCAGGCTTAGTTCTTTGCCAATCAGGCGCCATTTCTGATTCAGTTTTAAGATACCTCAATTCTAAAAAAATTAAAAAAGCATACCAAGCAAATTTCGACAGCTTACATTATATTTCCTTTATCCATCACAGGTTTGCACTGAAAGATTGCGCTGTATAACCAAAAGCTCCGGAGGATTGTTTGTTACGTTTAACAACCGGAAATGTTGAACAGTAAAAGTTTGAGGTGAAAGGTTACGGCAGTATTTTAAGAGTTTTACTTTTTCTTTTTTGCCTTCACTATGGCCCGGGTAGAGAAGAAGAACAGCCAGACCTCCACTTTTTAGCAGTGACAGTGCCTTACCAAGGCTATTTAAAGTAGTTTCAGTTTTAGTAGTGTTACTCTTATCTCCCCCCGGGAGAAAACCAAGATTATAAACAACTGCAGCGATCGGTTCCGTAACGTACAAGTTAAGTTTTTCATGCCCATCATGAATCAGGGTTACCCGATCGTCAAGACCGCTTTTACTTAGTTTATTTTTGGTTGCAGACAAAGCTTCACATTGAATATCGAAAGCAAAAACACGGCCCTGAGTTCCGACGAGTTCAGCCAGGAATAGGGTATCAAATCCATTTCCTGCTGTCGCATCAATGACCTTTTCCCCGTTTCCTACACTTTGTCTCAAGAAAAAATGCGCAAATTCGGTTATTTTTCTTATTCTCAGCATAACCCGCCCCATACCGCTAGAAGTCAGTAATTCTCTGTTTTTGTCGATATTATATCAATACCGTTTTCCGATTCAATAAAAGTAAAAATGTTTTCCATTATGCTATCTGCACCTGCCCCGTTAAAACAGACTACAGCCATGCCCAATTCAGATCTCTGCCATAAATCCTGGCAGCCAATTTCACTTACCGATATGTTGAAACGATTGCGCAGCCGATGAATTAAGCTTTTTATAACTTTCCGCTTACCTTTCAGTGATGTAACTCCCGGAATATATAGCTCAAATATTGAAACAGCAACCCGCACCGGCTCCCACCTTCCTTAGATAAATCGTAGCATTAACTGCCGGACTTGATCCTCGACAGTAATATGCTGACTTTTCAGCTGCCTGTAATACTCTTCGACAGGCCGGGCAAGCTCTTTATGATCAACATCAGTTAAGCACCGGAAATTGCCGATCCGGCGTCCAAGCCTGAAAATTTCCCTCTTTTCTGCAGGCCAGCTAAGATAACGCTTCATAGTGCCAAGAATTTGCTCCTGACCTGCTGGAAGCTGGCCTTCTACCTCTTCCAACAGGTTTAGGATATGATCGCTGACCAGGTAACTGTTTATTCCTTTAAGGGTTTCGATAAAAAGCAGCTCTTCCCTGATCACTTGATCATCATCAAGCGGTGCAAAGGTGCCGTTAAGATAGTTTTGATATAGAGGGGAAGCCGGGTGAATGGCCAGGGTTCGCATTCTTATATAATTAGGGTTAACCTGGTTAATCACTTTTGCTGTATCGAGAGCATGCTCGCGCCAGAACAACTGTCCGCCTAGCCCTAAAATAACATAATAGCTCAACGATAAACCTGCAGCTTTTACCCGTAACCCTGCTTCTGTGTGCTGATCGCCGGTAACACCCTTTTTCATCAGATCAAGAACTTTGCCGCATCCACTTTCCAAACCAACATGGATACGATTTAAGCCGTAATCCCCTAACAACTTCAATTCAGGCTGAGAAAAACGCAACAACGTCTTCGAGCGGGCATAAGTTGTGATGCGATTGATTGATGGGAATTTTTCTTTCAGGAAACTCAAGATCTCAAGTAAATCATGTAAAGGCATTAACAAACTGTCTCCATCCTGCAAAAAAACATTTTTGCCCCCATTGTAAAGCCAGTATGCAATCCGCACCAGTTCAGGATGTTCAATTTGAATCTTGGCAAAATCAATCCGGCTGTTATCGCCAGGTGGGTGGCTACTGCCGGTAATCGACCTTATCCACTCAGCTGCTTCAGCCATAGCACTTATATCTGTTTTTATCTCAGCAACTGAACGCCGGCTGAAATTTTCTTTTTTATATATAGGGCAGAATAAACAACGGTTCCAGGGGCAATTACGGGTTAGGCGAATCAGCAAGCTTCCAGCTTCGCTGGGAGGGCGAATCGGTCCCTGTTCGAACTCAAATATTTTAAAGGCCACTATAAACCACCATCCGGCAATCACTGCTGTCTTTCGGCACTAAAAGCTTATTTTAAAGGGCACACCAAGTGTGCCCTTTAACCGGCAGTTAACCTGAGCTATTTATTCGCTCAAGTAACTTTTGAGCCGATCCCAAAGATCCTGCGGTTTAAATGGTTTGGTCATATAATTATCCGCACCCAAATCAAGCGAGCGCTGACGATCTTCTTCTTCCGCTTTTGCGGTAAGGACAATCACCGGGATTTTGGCGGTTTCCGGATCGCTTTTTAATACTTTTAACACTTCAAAACCAGCGAGTTTCGGTAATAGTAAATCGAGTAAAATTAAATCGGGGGGTTCCTTGCGTACGGCGTTTAGGGCTTCTTCCCCGTCCTCGACTATTTCCACATCATAGCCGACAGCGTCAAGACAGGTTCGCACACCTAAAATAACATTTTTTTCGTCTTCAACCAGTAAAACCTTTTTTCCCATCTTTTGTCCTCCTTATAGATCTGCTTCCGGTAAGGTGACAGAATCTTTTTCCTGGTAAACAGGGAAGGTGAAGGTAAACTTGGTCCCTTTATTAATTTCGCTCTCTACCCATATTTCACCGCCATGGGCCATCATTATATCCTTGGCAATAGCTAACCCCAGCCCAACGCCACCGGCACCTTTGCGACCCGGCCCGCTGACTTGGACATACTTACGGAAAATCTTCTCTTGATGTTCTTTTGGGATTCCACAGCCGGTATCTTCGACAGAGAAAAAATGCTTTTTACCACGCTGCCGGACCCTTACTGTAATAGTTCCGCCCGGATCGGTGTAACGCATGGCATTACCAACCAAATTAGCCAGTACCCAGACCGCTTTATTAAAATCGGCAGCAACTGGTGGCAATTCCGGTGGCAGATCGGTAATAAGTTCGACACCCTGTTTATCGGCCTGAATTTTTAACGGCCTGACCGCTTCTTCAACCAGGTCGGCAATGTCTGTAGATTCCGCTTCAACATAGATGGTTCCTGATTCTATTCGGGACAATTCCATCAGATTGTCAATCAACCGATTTAGTCTCTCACAATCGGATCCAATTGCTTCGAGCACTTCTTTGCCCCTGGGTGTAAGATCTCCCAACATCCCTTCTTTTAACATCTCTACCCCAACGATAATCGTTGTAAGCGGAGTGCGAAATTCATGAGATACTATGGAAACAAAATCTGTTTTAATTTTTTCCAGTTCATGAAAACGTGTTACATCGGTTAGCTGAACCAGTGCACCCCATAAATTATTCTGGTGAAAAACCGGGTTTATAGCTATCTTAAAGAAAAACCGCTCGTCTTTTTTCTTTACTTTTACTGAAGCTTCTTCATAAGAGCACTTTAAAGCTTCCTGCCGTTCAAATACTTCATCAAGCAGGTAGCTGAGTCGCTTGATAGCAGTAATCTCCACAATGTCCTTTTCAATCGCTTCAGTAATTACTGTATTAAAAAAATCTTCTGCTTTTCGGTTTAACCAAACCAATTTTTTATCATGATCCACCATCATTACAGCATCGGCGAGATTGCCAGTGATCGTCTCGAGATTTACTGGTTCGGGTAAAATGCTCAAGTAAATAACCGCCTTTCATCCTTAAATAGTTAAGGGAAACCCTGTGCTCTTGCGCTGCTTCCTGATTATATCATCATTGGGTTACCTTGAAAAGGCAAGTGATCTAACCCTGAGAATAGATAAACAAAGCAGCCTCCTGCTACCAGGAGGCTGCATAAAATTGGAGTTAATTTCCGCGGTAATCAAAAATATTTTGTTCAGTAATCGATTTCTCAAGACCAATTTTATTGGCTATAGCATCAAGACTGCTGATCTCAACCGTAATTGGCAGGTCGTAATTCGCTTTGAGATTATCTTCAACCATCTTCAATACAGCTGCTTCGTCTGTTCCCGATACATTCTTTATTACTACCCTCAAAGCATCACTGGCTTCGCTCCTGTTAATTTCAGCAAACCAAACTAGAACATCCTCCCTGGCAAACATTATACGGCGCAGTTGATTGCCGTCTAATATAACAGCGCCGCCTTTGCCCTGCAATTCAAGGACATGCTCCTTGCGCTCGATATCACCCATAATCCGCGGCACAGTGCGCTTGCAGTTGGGGCAAGGTTCTGTTACCAATCCGCCGGTTGCAATATCGCCTGTTCTAAAGCGCAAAATGACGGTACCACGGGCATCAAGATTCGTAATAACAATTTCGCCTCTCTTACCTTCACTTAACAGGGCCCCACTTTCCGGATCAACAATTTCAACCAACAGATGGTCGGGATTTAAGTGGTAGCCAAAACCCGGCGCACATTCCGCAATCCCGGATTTCGCTTCGGAATTAAAATATATACGCTGTACCAGGTTGTTTTTAGTGCCGACAGATTCCATTAGTTTTTTGATGCATTCAACTGCTGCTAACGGCGCAAAATCGATACCGATGATGATCCTTTCCAGGTTTGAAGCACTTAGATTATAATATTCAAGCGTTTGCAAAGCAAATCGGGCATACCCTGGAGAAGCAGCTAACACAGGCGCTTCAAGGTTATCTACTGCTTTGAGAATTTTTTCCATCCCCAATACCCGACCGCCTCCTGTTTGTAAAGCTGTACTGCCTAGATCGAGGGTACTGTAGAACATCTGCCAAAAGTAAGCATTCGGCGCATAAGAAAAAGCGTTGACCAGCGTATCATCCCGGGTCAACCCAAGAATATCGAACGCCCTGAGGCCGGCTTCTTTCAGGTTGTCAATATCATAGCCTGTGTACTCGATAGGCACTGCTTTTGCTGTCCGTCCAGCAGAAAAATAAAGTGATGCAAATTTTAATTTATCCGCATCGTCACTGCTGTCTTTTTTACCAAAAAGACTAAACCCTTTTTTCTTATCTCTCACATCATCTTCTGCCGGAAGATCAAGAACAAACTGCTTCGGATAAAGAGACTCGCCAGGGGGGGCCAGCATATCTTTTTTTTCAGTAAACGGTAATATGCTTAAATCTGTAACTCCCTTTATTTCAGCAGGGTCTATCCCTTTCTCTTTGAACAAATTTCGATAATAAGGATGCCTGACAGCTAATTGTTCCACAACCATCGTCCGCAGTAACTCATCCTGCATTTTGCTGATTGCCGCCGCCGGCATCCGGCTAATCTTGTTCCATGCCTGCATGCTCTTCCTCCTTTCACCTATCCATTAAAGATTATATTGTAGGCCTGTTGTCGACAATGCGCTTCTCTTTTAATTCGGTTTCCATACCCAGCTGTGAAACAAGGTCGGGAACCGACTTAAAAATAACATCTGTCAAAGAAACTTCTGTATCCCGCAGTACTTTCTGCTTAATATCGGCCACAAAACTGTCGCGATCAATATCGCCCATCGGCGCAACATATAGAACTATTTCATCTAAGTCAAACGGGTCATTGTTGCGCTTACGCATTTCAACCTGCCATTCTTCTACATCCGGGTGGCTCATTAATAGCGGGAAAAAATTGTTCAGGTTGACAAGAGTTCCCTTAACTTTAGTTATGCTGAATTCCTTCATTTCTGATTTGCGTTGAATATTTGAACTGATGCGAGGTACTGTCCGCCCACAGTTGGGACATGGTTCATAAAGCAAACCACCCTTAGCGATATCCCCGGTCCGGTAGCGCAATACCGCAGTGCCCCGCCAATCAATAGCAGAACAGACTACTTCGCCTTCTTCACCCTCTCCGACCGGTTCACCACTTTCAGGGTCAATGGCTTCAATTACCTCCATGTCCGGATAAGTATGGTAACCAAAGTATTCATCATGAGACGGACACTCGCCCCAGGCTACTTTAGCTTCGGTCATACCATAGGTGGCCAGTACCATCACGTCTTCAGCCCCCAGTTGGGAAAGCAGCTCCTTTATTTTATCTTTCAGGCCGGGCGGGACTCTTTCGCCGCCGAAGAAAATCTTTTTAATCGAAGAAAAATCCCGGCCCTGCTTAACAGCTTCGCGTAAGAAGTAATAACAATAGCCCGGAATAAAAACCGACACTGTCGGGCGCATGTATTCAAATGCATCCATCAGGTTATTCGTTCCGACAATCTTTCCTCCACCACTATGAAAACCAGCAACATTCATTTTTTCTGCTCCAAAATAGCTGGTCCAGAAAGCAAGGTGCGGAGCGAAAGGAAAACAGTTTATGAAAATATCTTTGTTGGTAAGTTCAAAAACGTTCATCAGACGAGACCCTGATTCACGCAGGTTATCCAAATCACGTTTTGAATAAACAAAAGGTGTCGGCAAAGCTGTTCTGCCTGTTGTAAAATGGATGTGAACCGGTCGATAATCGTAAACCCTTTCCTCTACCAGATCTTTTCCGCCAGTCATCGACATCTTGGCTAAATGGCCATATTTCTCTGTAACTTCCTCATCGGGGCGTATGACAAAATCTTTGTGTTTTTTGGGATTCTCATCAGTTGGTGCAATATCCAATTTGTAGGTAAAAGGCAAGTGCTTCAGATCTTCGATGCCTTTAATTTTTAAGGGATCAATTTTATGTGCTTTTAGCAATGCACTGTAATAAGGACTATAAATATAAAGCTGGTTGGCAACAAAAGCGCGGAATTTACGATCTTGCATTTCTTTAATATCTTTATAAGGCATTTTACATAACTTATCCCAATTCTCCATAAAGCCATCACCTCCCGGGTGTATCAATCAAAACTGCATAGCCAGGTTCCCCGCTGCCTGCGGGGAACCTGGCTATGCTTTTATCTATTTGGGGAAAACATCATAAAGCGTGGTCATAAACCACATGATCGCCAGGGACAAAATAACTACAGTGATCGGAAAACCCTTTCCGTTGTAACGTTTTTCATCATAATCCTGCCAACCGTGCATTACATCGACCTGCTTTTGCAGTTCCATAGGTGGTGCCGGTGTTAACCAGGAGACCACCACGGTCAGAATAAATGACAGCGGTACAGCAACGGCAATAATTTTTATCCAGCCGAGCGGTCCGTAGAAATACTTGGCAAAAATAGGGAACGGAATGGTGACAGGGTCCATGCCAAGGTAGCCAATTAAAATCCAACCGTAGAAACCGACAAGGGCTCCAATAACCATACCAGCACCAACACCGTATTTGTTTGTTCGCTTCCACCAGATACCTAACACAATAGGCACTCCAAGACCGGCAGCGGCAATCCCGAAAGACCACATAATAGCTTCCAGAATAAACTGGGGTGGGTTAAGCGAGAAAAGGGTCACCAACACACCCACAATAAACATAGCTGCGTAAGAGAGTTTTAGCTTCTTTTCATCGTCTACATTTGGCTTTAACTCACCGTATAAATCGTGAATCAAACCGGCCCCCATAATCAGGAGTAACCCGGCAACTGTAGACAAACCGGCTGCCACAGAGCCGGCAACGACAATTGCCAGCCATCCCTGCCCTGCCAGGACATCAATCAGAATGAATACCACATAATCAAAAGCAGCCTGAGGAATATCGATACCCTGGTTGCGCATGTAATACATTGCGGCAAAGCCTGTAGCAAAAACGGTTGTGTTAACCAAACCAACCAGGAATACACAGATCACCGTGCTCCACCGTGCTTCCCTGGCATCACGCACTGTAAAGTAGCGCATCACGAAGTGAGGTAGACCGATTATGCCGAAGAATGAACCGAGAAAGAGTGCTATATATACAATTGGATGAACCAGCATAGGCCAGAAAAAGTGCGGCACAGCCTGGTTCATTAATGGTACCAAGTTGCCGTAGCCAAGTGGCGGAAAGACCCAACCGGAAGCTCCGAGTACTTTAAGAACAATTGCTACCGGGAACATCAGGCAAAAAATGAGCACGATGGTTTGGAAAGTCTGATTGTACGTAACTCCGTACATTCCGCCCAGGGTAACATAGAGAGTAACAACCAGGCCGCCAACGATAATACCAACGACTTCAGGTACCCCCAGGAGGTAGTAAAAAACAATGCCGATCCCTTTCAGGTTGCCTCCAAGGTAAAGAACACTGACGATCAGCATAATGATAACAGAAATGAAGCGGAGCGTTCTGCTATTATAACGTTCAGCAATAAAAGCCATTGTGGTAAATGACTTATGGCGCCTCAGGTATGGGGCAGCCAGCAGCAATAACCCAATAAAAGCAGCTGTAAAAGAAGCAGAAAGTGCAATAACAATATAAACACCCTTAAGAATCATGGCTGTTAAACCGATAAATGTAGTAAGGCTGAGCGCCAGCGATACCATCGCCAGACCATTGTTTAAGGCGCCGATACTGCGTCCGGCAACGTAATAATCCCCCAGGTTACGGGTAAAACGACGGGCCCAGACACTAATAAACACGGAAATTAAAAGAACAATAAGGCTGAGGATTAAGCCGAGAACAAATACTTCACCTCTTGGTTCCATATAGAGTTTTCCCTCCTTTCAACAGGCTCTAAGCCCTCTGTTTTTCTTCCAACCGATCCATAATAACGCACCAAATCGCGCCAATCAGTGTAGCACCAATCCAACTGAGCATGATCAATAAGAAATAATGTAAAGGAAAGCCGAGCACGGACATCCCCTCTTTTGCAACAAACATGGATTCGCCATAATATTGAACCAGCTGTTCCGGCGAAGGAACTTTATCAAAAAACTGTTCGTTTAAGATAACTACAAATGAACTAAAGAAACCACCGGTTAGTGAAATAAGAATGAAACAAATCGCCGTAACCCAAACTTCCAGTTTATAGCTCTTTCTGCTCTCGTCCGACATGCTTTCACCTCCTTTCTGAATATATTTTGTGTTGTATTTATTTGTATATTATTATTTTTATTTCCGCTTCCTTCCCAATTTATCCATATTGCTCTAAATTAAATATATTCATTCTACGCTTAATCAGGTAATCCTGCCTGTTTAAAAACAGCACAAAATATTTTATCGCTGTAGCACCTGGTATTTTGCCCGCAAACCCGCCCTAGCACAAGCCGAAAACCAATATCAGCAATTAAAGGACCAGCGAAAACCGGCAGCTGTATTAAACCACCTGGCACCAGTAATGAACCAATTAGCTATCTTGATAAATCGACATATATTTTGTATTATTCAATATTTACATGTATTTAATTATATTTTTAAATATTAGCATAGTTTCTGTATTTTGTGCAGAATAATCTTTTAGCCTACCAACTTTATTAATAAACACCGCTTGGGAGATCTATGCTATGGAGAAAGTATGGCTAAAGAATTACGAACCACAAGAGCCACACAGTATTGATTACCCACGTCTTTCCCTCTATCAGCTTATCCGGAAAGCTGCGTATCGATACAGTGAACAAGCGGCGGTTCATTTCATGGGCCGGGAGCTGAAACAGTAATTACCCTAACACGCTTTTATAACATAATAAAAGAAGTCCAATTGAACACAAATATAAAGAACGTCATAGCCGGCAGTATTAAAGATTTCCTCCCCAATTTCTTATATATGCTTTACACGCTTTTTAAAGAAAAAAAGAAGGGGACCGGGTTACGCTTCACAAGGAAGACTATTCGCCTGTTGAACTGCTTAAAAAATATAGTGGGAAAAAACCGCCTGTTGTGGAAATTAAACCTGAAGATCGCGCATTATTCCTCTAAACAGGAGAAACAACGAGCATCTCCAAAGGGGCTGTTTTAAAGCACAGTAACCTGGTTGCCAACATGTCCTAGTTTAAAGCCTGGTGCACGGATTACCAGGATGGAAAAGAGATCGCATTAGGCGTTCTTCCATTCTTTCACAGCTATGGCCTGACCACCGTTTTAAACCTGGCCTGTTGAATGGCGGTAAACTGGTGTTAGTGCCTTGCTTTGTTTTAGAAGATGTATTAAAAATAATCGACAAGCAAAAGCCAACCCTTTTCCCTGGTGTGCCAACTATCTATGTAGCCATTAACAACGCACAAAACCTTAAAAATTTCGATATTAAATCGATCAGAATCTGTATTAGCGGTGCTGCACCGCTGCCGGTTGAGGTACAGCAGCAATTTGAAAAAAACACAGGAGGCAGATTGGTTGAAGGGTTTGGTTTATCTGAAACATCACCGGTTACTCATGCCAACCCGGTTTACGGCAAACGGAAACCCTGAAGCACTGGCTTGCCGATGCCTGATACAGAATATAAAATTGTTGATGTTGAAACCGGCAAAGAAAAATTACCAATCGGTGGAATAGGGGAACTATGCCTGCGTGGACCTCAGGTAATAGAAGGCTATCTGAATATGCCTGAAGAGACTGCACAGAACTTTTGTGACGGCTGGTTTTGTACAGGTGATATCGCCCGAGCCGATGAAGAAGGATACGTTTTTATAGTTGACCGCAAAAAGGATATGGTGATTGCCGGTGGCTTAAACATCTATCCACGCGCTGCAGAAGAAGTTCTTTATGCTCATCCAAAAATCATGGAAGCAACCGTAGCGGGAATCAACGATCCTTATTGCAGCGAGACTCTTAAAGCTTATATCGTCCTCAAAGAAGGGGAAATGATGACTGAAGCAGAAGTTATCGAGCACTGCAAAACTAACTTAGCCTCATATAAAGTACCGAAACTGATCGAATTCAGAACAGAGCTGCCCAAAACAATGATTGGTAAAGTTATGCGCCGCATGCTCTGGGAAGAAGGAGAAACTAAAAACAAGCAAGCTAATTAGAACGCAACATCTTTGCTTTTTTAAGGAACATGATTTATTGCTGACAGTTTATGCTGAGGATTCCCTTACATAGTGAATCCTCTTTATTATTGCCACTGCAAATCTTTATCGTTATAATCCTAACAACAGAGATTTCAAAACAATGAGGGTAAATTTCATGGATGCTCCGGTTCCGGATTACAGTAAAGAAGAACTGTTTAATATCCTGAAAATGACTACGCCTTTTACATTTATCGAAGATAAAGCTATCTCCGCAATTATTGATGAAGCTACGATCAAATATTATCCTAAGGATAGCTTTATTTTTCGCGAGGGAGAACCTTCGAAGCATATCCTTTTTTTTATTTTGGCCGGTAAAGCTAAAGCGCTGGCCAGATTAGGCAACGAAGAATCTGTAGCCACGATAAGAAGCAAGGGAGATTTTTTCGGGGTTACGGTGCTGCTATCAGATGATGCTTATCCAGTTTCCATGATCGCTGCCGATGATTTAACCTGCATGTTAATCAGCCAGAAAAACTTTCAACAAACCCTGGCCGGTAACAGCTGCTTTGCCGATTTTTTCACCAAGACTCTTGCTGCCAGATTGAAAGAACTCTACTTGACTTTTGCAGACAGCCGTTATGAAGAACAATTCTTCCAGGGCCAAAGTCTTCGCCGACGGGTAGCTGATATTGCCCGGGATCAGGTAGTTACCTGCCTGCCGATGGATAAAATAAGCGATGTAGCTCAAAAAATGCGCAAATACAAGGTCAGTTCGGTGGTTGTAGCAGCTTTTAATGGCAAACCTATTGGTATTATCACCGAAAAAGACCTAGTTCACAAAGTCCTCACCACTACTCATCCAGATTTAAGCCGGAGAGCACACGAAATAATGTCCGGCAATTTAATCACAGTTAAACCCGACGATTTTAGTTACCGGGCTCTTTTAATGATGACAAGGTACAATATAAAACACATAGTTATTACCGATGACTACGATATTTTACACGGCATAATCACAGTCAAAGATTTAATCCGTAACCGCAACAGTGGTGCGTTGTCGATTATCAGGCAAATCGAATACCAGGATAACTTTGCCGGGTTAGCAGGTTTAATCAGGGAAATAGACCAGGTTCAGCAAGCCCTGTTGACTGAACGAGCTTTTGCTTCGGAAATCTGTACCCTGCTGACAGAATTATATGATCGGATCACCCGGCGGGTCATTGAGATAGCCGAAATTGAGATGGTCAGTAAAGGTTGGGGGAAACCACCGATAGATTATTGTTTAATCACAATGGGTAGTGCCGGGCGTAAAGAACAGTTTGCGCGAACCGATCAGGATCATGGTATTATTTATGCAGACGTCAACACCGATGAAAAAGATAAAACTGCTGAATATTTCCTGAACCTCGGTAAAATAATTGTTTCCGGCCTGGAAATGTGTGGTTTCAATCGCTGCAGCGGCCTTGTCCTGCCTGACAACCCCCAGTGGTGCCGGCCCTTCTCCGAATGGAAAGCTATGCTAAACCGTTGGACCACGACCCTTGATCCGAAAGATATCCGCAACATGACTATTTTCCTGGACTACCGCTACCTTTACGGAGAATATACACTGTACGAACAGCTAAAAAACTACAGTACTGCGCTTATTAAAGAATCAAAGCACGCCCTTCTCTTTATAGCCGAAGACGATCTGAAACACAGGGTTCCACTGAGTATATTCGGGAACATTATTACCCGCAGAACCAGCAGCAAGAAACGTAAAGTAAACTTAAAAACTGAGGTTATGGTTCACCTGGTTGATTGCATCCGCCTTTTTGCACTTAGGGAAGGAATTCGGGAAACAAACAGTTTCGACCGGATCCACAGTCTAAAATCTAGGGGAGTATTCAAGGCCGATGATGCAGAGTTTGTCGAAGCGGCTTTTGAGTCATTATTGATGTTCAGAATCCGAAATTCCGTAGACAGGATGCGGATAGGGCACACTCCTGATAATGTAATCGATCTAGGGCAACTTAATAAAAAAGAGCGCACTTTGCTTAAGGAAGCGATGCTTGTAGTAAACCGTCTGCAAACTCTGACCGATCATTCTTTTCATGTTCACAAAGCTTGAAGAGGGCGAGGGAAAGCAGATGAAAAATAAACATTTCCATTATGAGCCAGATTATAACCTGCTAAATCGCAAAGCGAAAAAAAACGGATCGGCACCTCGGACCAGCAGCAGCGAAAAACTACTTAGCTATTTGTTAACCGGAGCAAAACAACCGGAACCGATCACCAATGATCAAGCTGTCTTTGGGAAACTTTCAGCAGAGATATCCGCGATTAAAACGGGTATTGATTGGGAGCAAGATCTTTTAAACGCTTCTTATGTAGTTTTTGATACTGAAACCACCGGTCTGCACCCTTACATGTGCGACGAAATCATGGCCATCGGAGCAGTAACGATCGAACATGCTATAATTTCCAATAATGATCACTTTTATAACCTCGTCAACCCCAGGCGTCCAATTCCACCGGTTGCCAGACGCATTACAGGCTTAGATGATAACATGGTAAAAAATAAACCGCAAATTATCCCTGTGTTGCTTGATTTTTTGAAATATTGCGGGCCGCGGATTTGTATTGCCCACAATGCACCATTTGATTTGGCTTTTATCAACATAAAGATCAGTGAAGCCACCGGGAGACGTTTTATAAACCCGGTAATTGACACTGTGCTGCTTACTTCGGCACTATATTATTCTATAGGTGATTATTCTCTTGAAAATCTTTCCACTGTTTTTAAACTGGATTTAAGTGGCAGGCATAATGCTCTCGGCGATGCCCGTATTGCCGCCGAACTGTATTTAAAATTGTTACCCGAATTAGACAATCGCGGCATAACCAATCTCCATCATCTAGCCGCTCTTTTTAGCGATTCCAACCTGACTAAAGGATACCCCTTGATCTTTTAAGCGCTTAGAGACTTAACTGCTTTTTCAATTTGCAGCTTCACCGCTGTGGGAGATGTTCCACCCCGGCTTTTCCTGGCCTCGACCACCCGGGCCGGATTATAAAGCTCGTCAATTTTAACTGCCAAAAAAGGATGGAAACTGGACCTCTCCTGATCGTTCAGCTCACGCAAACGTTTACTGGCCCGGTTCGTGTAGGCAATCATTTCCCCGACAATATGATGGGCATCCCTAAAAGCGACACCTTTGGACGCCAGGTAATCGGCTATGTCTGTCGCGCATAAATAATCGTCATCAATTGCATTTAATAGCCGTTCCTTTTTGATAGTCATGGTTTGCAACATCCCGGCAAAAATGGGTAAAATCACTTTCAGCTGATCAACGACATCGAAAAGGCCTTCTTTGTCTTCCTGCATATCCTTGTTGTAAGCGAGGGGTATCCCTTTCATCATTGTTAACATGGCAAACAGGGCACCGTAAATTCGGCCTGTTTTACCGCGCACCAGTTCAGCAACATCCGGATTTTTTTTCTGCGGCATCATGCTGCTGCCGGTAGTATAAGCGTCATCAATCTCAATGAAGCCAAATTCCGAGCTATTCCAGAGGATCAACTCCTCACTGAACCTGCTTAAGTGCATGATTAGAATTGATGCGAAAGCTAAAAACTCAATCAGGTAATCACGATCGCTAACTGCATCAATGCTGTTTTCATAGAGTGCTGAAAAACCTAGTTTTTCAGCAACCAGTTCCCGATTAACCGGAAAACCGGTACCGGCTAAAGCACCAGCGCCGAGGGGCATCAGATCGATTCCTTTCGCCACACTTTTTATCCGTTCGCGGTCACGGCCGAGCATCCAGAAGTAGGCAAGCAGGTGATGGGCTAACAATAGTGGCTGTGCCCGCTGCAAGTGAGTATACCCGGGAACGATCAGATCTTCATTTTCCCGGGCCAGATCAATGATCGTCACCTGTAGCTTTTTAAGTAGCTGATCAATGTGAGCAAGCTCTTCACGGAGGTAAAGGTGCATATCAAGCGCCACCTGGTCGTTACGACTGCGTCCGGTATGCAGTTTTCCCGCTACAGGGCCGATTATTTCGAAAAGCCTTTTTTCAATGTTCATGTGAATATCTTCGCAGGCAAGATCATCCGAAAAAGTGCCACTTTCTATTTCCACTGCTATTATCCTGAGCCCTCCGACAATATCATCAGCTTCAGAAACAGAGATAATACCCTGCTCAGCAAGCATTTCAGCGTGGGCGATACTACCCCTTACATCGTAAAGCGACAGGCGACGATCAAAAGGCAGCGATGCGGTAAACTCTAAAACCAGGTCATCAATTTCTTTTTCAAAACGGCCCTGCCACGGTTTTTTCAGTTTTTCGAAGCCTCCTCTTTCTTTTTCCTTGCTTTCATTTCAACCATACCCCTGATCGCCATAGGCAGCCCATAGAGGTTGATAAAACCCTGAGCATCTTTCTGCTCAAAAAGATCATCATCTTCAAACGTGGCCATCCCGTGGTGGTAAAGAGTATGGACCGATTCTCTTCCGCTGACAGTGATATTTCCCTTGTAGAGTTTCATCCCGATTGTACCTGTCACCTTCTCCTGTGTCTTTTGAATAAACGCATCGAGCGCTTCACGCAGTGGAGTAAACCAGAGACCGTAATAAATCATTTCTGCATATTTCAAGGCTATCCCTTCTTTATAATGGTACAGATCGCGATCAAGGGTGTAATGTTCTAATTCACGATGGGCAAAGGAAATCAGAGTACCACCCGGAGTTTCATAGATGCCACGTGATTTCATGCCCAAAAAACGGTTTTCTACCATATCAATTCGCCCCACTCCATGGCGTCCGGCAATAATATTCAACTCATCAATTAACTGCGCCGGACTATGTTTTTTGCCATTTACTGCAAAGGGGATCCCATTTTCGAAAGAGATCGTCAAATCTTCAGTCTGGTCCGGTGCGTCAACCGGATCAACTGTCATGCGGTACATATCTCTATCTGGCTCACGGTCCGGGTCTTCCAAAATTCCGCCTTCAAAACTAATATGCCAAATGTTACGATCAATACTGTAGGGTTTTTCAGCCGTTACCGGAATCTTTATACCATGGTTGCGAGCGTAAACCATACAATCGCTGCGGCCTTTTAGATCCCATTCACGCCAGGGTGCTATTATTTTCAGATACGGGTTAAGCGCTTTCACGGCAAATTCAAACCGTACCTGATCGTTGCCTTTACCGGTAGCCCCATGCGCCACTGCCGTAGCTCCAACTTTTTCTGCGATCTCAACCAGTTTTTTGCCGATCAGCGGTCTTGCAATTGCTGTTCCCAGCAGGTATTTACCCTCGTATACAGCACCGGACTGTACCATCGGAAAGATGTAGTCTCTTACAAGCTGTTCACGCAGATCTTCAATAAAGACCTGTGCTGCACCGGTTTTGATAGCCCTTTCTTCCAGGCCTTCCAATTCGGAATCGCCCTGGCCGACATTGGCTGTCATAGTGATGATCTCATAATCGTATTTTTCGAGCAGCCATTTTACAATTACCGATGTATCCAACCCTCCAGAGTAAGCGAGAACCACTTTTTCTCGAGCCACTTTAAACGCCCTCCTCATATAGCCAATATTTTTACTAAATTTAAAAAAGCCTCCCGTCCTTTAAAGGACGAGAGGCTCGCGGTACCACCTTTATTGATCGGTAAAATTCTTACCGAACCACTTAAACCGTTTTCATGAAAAACGGCCTTGATAACGGTATAAAACCGGGACAGCCTACACACCGCAGCAAAACACGGTTTCAACAGCCACCTCCAGGGTGCGCTTCACCGCTTGCTTAAAGTCCGGACTTTCACCAACTCCGGCTCGCTGCTACCGCTACAATACGGTTACTCTCCCTATCACAGGCATTATATTATTTTAGAAGATTTTACAACAACCGCTTTAATGCTGTCAAGGATATGTGGCGCTTTACCAGGATAGCCTATAATGGTATATTGCCATGCTTACGCATCAATCGCTGTTCGCGTTTATTCTCAACCATTTCAAGCCCCCTTATCAGGTAAGCCCTTGTCTGTCGGGGGTCAATAACCTCATCGATCCAGCCCCGGGCAGCCGCAATATAGGGGTTGGCATATTTGTCACGGTATTGCTGAACCAGCTCCTGCCGTTTTACGGCCTGATCTTCAGCTGTCTCCAACTCTCGCCTGTTAACAATATTAACCGCCCCATCGGGACCCATAACTGCTATTTCAGCCGTTGGCCAGGCTAGGCAGAGATCAGCTCCCAACGAGCGAGAATTCATTGCTATATAAGCACCACCATAGGCTTTTCTGAGAATAATCGAAATCTGGGGAACAGTAGCTTCAGAATAAGCATATAGTACTTTGGCCCCGTGACGAATAATACCGCCCCATTCCTGTTCTACCCCCGGCAGGTAACCGGGCACATCAACAAAAGTGATCAGAGGCAGGTTGAAACAATCACAAAAACGGACGAAACGGGCAATCTTATCAGAACTGTTTATATCAAGACACCCGGCCTTAAACATTGGCTGGTTGGCAATTATACCTACCGGTTTCCCGCCAAGGCGGGCAAAACCAACAACTGCATTCTGGGCATAACCCTCGTGTACTTCCATAAGATCGCTATTATCCACGATCCTTTTAATCACATCACGTACATCATAAGAACGATTTGGATTGTCAGGCATAATTGTTAACAGTTCTGCCGGGTCAAGCTCAGGATCACTGTATATTGCGAGAGGAGGATCGTCGATGTTGTTGGAGGGTAAAAAACTCAGTAATCGCCGAATCTGGGTAAAACATTCTTCCTCTTCTTCAGCAAAAAAATGAGCAACACCGCTGGTCTGGTTATGTGTGGCTGCCCCGCCAAGTTCTTCAGCTGAAACCTCTTCTCCAGTTACAGCCTTGATCACCTGTGGTCCAGTAATAAACATATTGCCAATCTTGCTCACCATAAAGACAAAATCGGTAATCGCCGGTGAATAAACAGCGCCGCCGGCGCATGGGCCCATGATCACTGAAAGCTGGGGAATAACTCCCGAGCATAATGTGTTTCGGTAAAAGATTGATCCAAAACCATTAAGCGAGTAAACCCCTTCCTGGATCCTCGCTCCCCCGGAATCATTCAGCCCAATGACGGGAGCTCCGTTCTGGGCTGCCAGGTCCAGAATACGGCAGATTTTGGCTGCATGGACTTCCCCAAGCGAACCGCCTGCAACTGTAAAATCCTGCGCATAGACATATACGCGTCGCCCTTCAACCGTACCATAGCCGCTAACCACCCCTTCTCCGGGATTGGGGTAGTCAAGTGAACTTGCATCTTCCAGACCTGTTTGGGCAAAAGTGCCGATTTCCACAAAGCTGTCCTCGTCTAATAATTTACTCAGCCTTTCCCTGGCGGTCAATTTACCTTTACCATGCTGGTCTTCAACGCGTTTTTCACCGCCGCCCGCTAAAGTTCGCATTCTCCGGGCTTCAAGGTGTTCTAATTTATCATTCATAAAACTCACCACTTTCTTCACGATTCTGCTTACAGGTTAGCGTTCACAGATTTCGACTAACACCCCGCCTGTTGATTTCGGATGCAGAAAAGCAATTTTTGCCCCTCCGGCTCCGTAGCGCGGTTTTTGATCAATTAACGCTACATTCTGTTGCTTCAACTGCTCGAGCTTTTCTTCAATATTAGAGACCCTGAAGGACAGATGATGTACACCTTCGCCTTTTTTTTCGATAAACTTACCTACCGGGCCATCAGGGTCAGTTGATTCCAACAGCTCAATTTTACTTTCTCCTACCGGTAAAAAAGCAACTCTGACTTTTTGCTCATCAACCACTTCAGTGCCGCTGCATACCAGGCCCAGCTGATCGCAGTATAGTTTCAAAGCTTCCTCGAGATTGGCGACTGCTATTCCTATATGATCTACCTTTTTAAACACCTGTATCCCTCCATCTGTTAGCTTAAGGCAAGTTTGTGCTTTATAAAATCAATAATATCCACAGTCGACGAACCGGGGGTAAAAACTTCAGCCACCCCCTGTTCTTTCAGGTAAGCAATATCATCGCGTGGAATAATACCGCCAACCAGAACGATTATATCACTGCTTTCCTGCTCGCGCAGCAATTCAACAACCGGAGGGATCAATTGCATATGCGCTCCGGACAGTATACTTAAACCAATCACCTGGACATCTTCCTGCAACGCCGTCTCTACAATTTGTTCCGGTGTCTGCCTCAAACCGGTATAGATAACCTCCATACCGGCGTCACGTAGCGCCCGGGCTACTACCTTCGCACCGCGGTCGTGGCCATCGAGGCCGATTTTGCCGACCAGGACCCGAACCAGTTTGTCAGGCATTGTACTACCTCCCTCGCAATTTAAACTGCATATATTGTTATCAGCTTCAATTTAAATTATGATCTGCTGTTTGTACTCGCCAAATACATCACGCAAAACCCCACATATTTCACCCAGAGTAGCATAAACTTTTACTGCTTCAAGTATTGCGGGCATCAGGTTATCGCCCCCCTGGGCATTTCGCCTCAGTTCCCGGAGAGTTTCTGCTACTTTGGCCTGATTACGGCTTAGCCTGACCTCTTTGAGGCGCTCTACCTGTCTCTGGCTGGCAGCAGGATCCATTTTTAGCAAATCAATTGGTTGTTCACCGCTAACGGTAAAACTGTTTACACCAACTACCACCCGTTCATGTGATTCAATCTCTTTCTGGTAGCGATACGCACTGGCCTGGATTTCTTTTTGAATAAATCCATTTTCTATCGCTTCTACCGCTCCACCCAACTCATCAATTTTATGGATATAGCTTAATATTTCTTTTTCAATCTGATCGGTCAGTTTCTCGATAAAATATGACCCGCCAAGTGGATCGACGGTGTCGGTTACCCCGATTTCATAGCCGATAACCTGTTGGGTACGCAAAGCCAGGAGCACCGATTGCTCGCTGGGTAAAGCAAATGCTTCATCACGAGAATTAGTATGCAGGGATTGAGTCCCGCCCAATACCGCACTGAGTGCCTGGTAAGCTACTCGCATCAGGTTGACATCGGGTTGCTGCGCTGTCAGGGTAGAGCCTGCCGTCTGCGTGTGAAACCGCAACATCATCGAGCGAGGGTTTTTAGCGCCGAAGCGATCTTTCATAAGACGGGCCCAAATTCTCCTGGCAGCCCTGAATTTAGCAATTTCTTCAAAAAAGTTCGAATGGGCATTAAAAAAGAAAGACAACCGTGGAGCAAACTGGTCCACTTCCAGGCCCGCCGCAACTGCGGCATCAACATAAGCTATGGCATTGCCCAGGGTAAAAGCTGCTTCCTGGACAGCCGTTGAACCGGCCTCACGAATATGATAACCGCTAATGCTTATTGTATTCCAGTTCGGAACCATTTTGCCGGCGTAGGCAAAGATATCAACAATGATGCGCATTGATTCCCGCGGTGGGAAAATATAAGTGCCCCGGGCAATATATTCTTTTAGAATATCGTTTTGGATGGTGCCATTTAGCTCTTCCATAGCTATGCCCTGTTTTTCAGCCACCGCTATATACATGGCCAATAAGACCGCAGCCGGCGAATTTATCGTCATTGAAGTACTGACCTTGTCTAGTGGAATCTGGTCCATTAGTATTTCCAGATCAGCCAGCGAATCGATAGCCACCCCCACTTTACCCACCTCGCCACGGGCCAGAGGGTGATCGGAATCATAACCAATCTGGGTAGGCAGGTCAAATGCTACGCTAAGGCCGGTTTGCCCCTGTTCCAATAAATAGCGAAACCTTTCGTTGGTTTCTTCAGCGCTGCCGAAACCGGCATACTGGCGCATAGTCCAGAGACGCCCCCGGTACATAGTTGGTTGAATGCCACGGGTATAAGGATATTCACCCGGCCAGTTAAGCTGTTCCCGATATTGGTAGGTTTCCATATCCAGCACATCGTAGATTCTATCGATCTCATAATCTGAATCTGTCTTGAAAGCTTTACGCTCCGGGTTTTTTTCCAAAGTTTTATTGACTTTTTCCCGCCATGCCTTTTTTGCTGCAAGGAGCTCGGTATTTTTTTGCTGTTCAATCATAGTTTTTCAGCCTCCTTTCTGACCTTTCAAAAAAACTTAAACTTTTTCTTTAATTAAACGAACGATTTCATCTTGCAAAGCAGCAACCTTTACACCGGCAGTGGTCAGTGCTTTTACTTTTCCCTCGAAAGTCCCTTTACCCATTTCGATAATCGCCCCTGCATGACCCATTCTCTTACCCGGCGGAGCGCTTTTTCCGGCAAGGTAGGCAACTACCGGTTTACCAATTTCCCCGGCTATATATTCCGCTGCTTCTTCTTCAGCGCTGCCACCGATTTCACCTACAAGCACTATCACTTTAGTATCAGGATCTGCTTCGAATTGTTTCAAAACATCGATAAAGTGCAAACCTACCACCCGATCTCCGCCAAGACCGACAACTGTGGTGGTCCCAATTTGATTGGCAGTCAGCTGGCCAACAATCTCATAGCAAAGAGTACCACTGCGTGAGACTACCCCTACCGGACCAGGAATAAAATATTTATTTGGCATTATGCCGATTTTACTGTAACCCGATGAAACAAGGCCAAATGTATTGGGGCCAACTACAACAGCATCCCTGGTTTTAGCGTAAGCCATAATATCCATCGCATCGTGAAGCGGAATATGTTCGGGGATAAGCACCAATAATTTAATCCCTGCATTCAGCGCCTCAAGCGCGGCATCTCGGGCAAAAGGCGCAGGTATAAAGAGGATTGATGCTTCGGCTGGCTGTTTCTCCATTGCTTCGAAGACTGTATTATAAACCGGAACCCCTTCTACGCTCTGCCCACCTTTACCCGGGGATATTCCCCCGATAATTCCAGTACCGTATTCCAGCATTTGACGGGTATGAAAAGAACCCTGTTTTCCTGTAATACCCTGAACCAGGACGCGGGTCTGCTTGTTTACATAAATAGCCAAATAAACCTACTCCTTTCCATAGATCAATAAACCGCTTCGCATTTTCTTAGCAATAACTGATAATGCCTTACCGGAAAGTACCGTTAGGATGCCCGGGCAGATTCAACAGCCTGGCGTACCGCATCATCCATGGTACTGAAAACCCTGATCCCGGCTTTTTCCAGGATTGCCTTCCCTTCAGCTTCGTTGGTCCCAACAAGTCGGAATGATACGGGAAGATCAAACCTCTTATTTTCCCTCACCTTGACGAATGCTTCCGCGACCACATCACAGCGGGTAATACCGCCAAAAATATTGATTAATAGCACTTTGGGGTTGGTGCCAAGCAGAAGTTCAAGGGCTTGAGAGGTTCTTTCCACATCTGCCCCGCCGCCAAAGTCGAGGAAATTAGCCGGTTGCCCACCGTAGTGCTGTACGATATCCAGTGTGGCCATAGTAATCCCGGCACCATTGGCCATGATCGCTATATTACCGTCAAGTTCGACATAGGCCAGGCCAAGTTCTTCTGCACGGAGTTCAAGCGCTGTTTTCTCTTTGATTTTCGGCAAAGTCGGGTGACGGTAAAGTGCATCGTCGTCGATGGTTACCTTGGCATCAGCCGCTACCAAGCCTTGCGGTGTTACTGCCAGCGGGTTGATCTCAACCAGTTCGGCATCCAGGTCACGGAAAAGCTGGTACAGCTTGGGTAAGAACGATAATAATTCTTTTTGCAGGCTTCCACTGATGCCAAGCCGGCGGCATATTTCACGTACTGTATAATCCTGCATTCCTATTGATACGTCTACAGGCCATTTGACCATCCGTTCTTCCGGGACTTCCTCAATATCCATACCACCTTCCAAAGAAGCTAGGACGATCGGCTTTTTAGTTGAACCATCAACAGTTAAAGCTAAGTAAAGTTCCTGTTCAATCTGCAGTTTTTCTTCAACCAGCAGTTTCTCTACAACCAGATCATTCAGTTTCATCTGCAGAATGCGTCCGGCTTCTTCACGGGCCTGGCCCCGGCCGGAAGCAAATGAGATGCCCCCTGCCTTGCCCCTTTTACCGCTTAAAACCTGGGATTTTATCACTACATCACCTAATTCGGCAGCAGCCTCGGCAGCCTCTTCGGCGCTGAATACCACCCGGCCACGCGGTACCGGAATGCCATATTTTCTAAACAAGTCTTTACCAATATACTCAAAGAGTTTCAATATACTACCTCCAATCTACTAAATCTCTGTTAGCTGCTGAATTTTTTCAGTTTGTTATAAAGAGTAGCGAGGGAAATATTCAAGGCCTGGGCTGCTTTTTTCTTCCCTTCCAGGTTTTCGCCATACCTGGTCAGGGCCAATTTGAGCATTTTTTCTTCCATCTTTTCCAGCGGAACGATTTCCTCGAAAACAGTAAGGTCATGTAAACCCAATCTCCCAATATACGGCAGCAGATGATGGTATTCAATAACCGGCCCGTCAGCTTCAATGATCGACCGTTCCAGAGCACTTTTCAGTTCGCTGATATTGCCAGGCCACTCGTAAGACGTCAACTCCTGCATTGCCCTGGCTGAAATCTCATTAACTGACCTGCCTAGTTTGCGATTAAGTCCGGTCATCAACCCTTCTGCCAACAGCGGAATGTCATCCTGGCGCTTATGCAAAGGCGGCAGTTCAATAGCAACCTGGCTCAGCTTACGGTACAGATCTTCGCAAAAATAACCTTTATATGAAGCATCCAGCAGGTTTTCCCCAGCAGAAGCGATAATCCGCACGTCGACATGGATATCCTGCTCACCACCGATCCTGATAAATGAATGCTGCTCTAATACCTGGATCAGTTTTTTTTGCATAAAAGGATTTAAGGAATTGATTTCCTTGATAAACAGAGAACTTCCCTCAGCCAG
The DNA here is from genome assembly GCA_964389365.1 of uncultured Syntrophomonadaceae bacterium. Lineage (GTDB taxonomy): Bacteria > Bacillota > Dethiobacteria > DTU022 > DTU022 > UBA993. Next base: position 45,867 of record CAYMDO010000004.1, on the reverse strand, counting down.
TTCAAGCTTGCCAAGCCTGGTACGCAATATACCCGGCATTGCTTCTTTTTCACATCCGAAAAGCTCTATCTCCTGCAGAGAGTCAGGAACGGCTGAACAATCAAAAACGATTAGGGGTCGCTTATTCCTTGAGCTGCCGCTATGAATAGCCCGCGCTAAAAGGCTTTTTCCAGTCCCGCTTTCACCGCTAAGCAAGAGGGATGATTCACTGCGGGCTGCCTTACGGGCTTTGTCGACAGCAGCACAAAAAATTCGGCTTTGCCCGATCAGCATTTCGAAACTGCACCGTGATCCAGAAATCTGGTCGATCTGGGCATAGAGGTTATCAATAATTGCATTGCTGTGTTTCAACTCATCCATCAATTTCAAAATATCTCCAACCGGCTGAAACACAACAACCGCTCCCATTATTTCTCCATCAACGACAATGGGAGAAGCGTTGGAGATTACATCGGCGGCTGATCCGCCTACACGAGTTCGGTAACCGGTAACCGGTTTCTGCTGAATTAAAGCCTGAGCCAGGGCACCGTGGGGCGACACATCAAATATTGATCGGTTAATTCTTTTTTGCTCCGGAATACCCGTAACCCTGCTGAAAGCCGGATTAACATATTTGATAATACCATTAGCATCAACCACCTCTATGGCATCCTGTACCGAGTTTAAGATCGCCAAAAGTTCACCTTTCAGCAGCCTTGTTTCTAAAAGCTTTTCTCGGGAGCTGAAAATTGCATGCAATACAGAACCCGGAACCAGCTGTTCATAGCTGACGTTTTTGTTTATTTTCTGTTGCAGGTATGACCTAATCTCGGGCTCGCCGGTTCCATCGATCACTGCATCGAGTTCGCCCAGGGCAATGACTTTATCTAGGTCCGCGGTGATGAAATAATGCTTTCGGCCTATATCCGACAACCAGTCGATAACTCCATCGGGGCAGGCCAGTGCAACCAGCTCCAGTTCCGGACATTGTTCAAGAAAATGAAGCAGGTCCGGGCCCTGATCACCGCGGAGGACAAGTGCTGCTTTGATCAAAAGTGACAGCTCCTTCCTTCTTCACCTTAGAATATTCGTAAATATTAGAAGAAATCCTGCCTGATTCATTCTTTTTTCCTGTTACCGGCAACTGTTTCGGCTTTACTCACAATAGTGCTTAAGAATTTCGAAGCTTATTGTTTTTGGGCATTGAAGTGATTATAATATTAAGTGATACAGAACTGCGGGCGTGGCGGAACTGGCAGACGCGCTGGACTTAGGATCCAGAGGGAGCAATCCTGTGGAGGTTCAAATCCTCTCGCCCGCACCAATGACTATTAACCGTTATTAGCTCAACCTGAAAAGCTCCCTGCTCAGGCGGGAGTTTTTGTTATGAACGGCCATCATTATAAGTGTGCACCTGAGCTTAGCAGATATAGAGGCAAAGTAATGCCGGTCTGGAGCACTATAGCAGAGGTGGTCATTAAAGGAGAAACAGCCCCGTTGGACAAAAACAACAGATTGGCATTATTAGCCTACCTTACCGTATGCATTGTCTGGGGATCCACATACCTGGCAATCAGAATTGCGGTAACTGATATGCACTTTTTATCGTTCGCCGGAATTAGGTTTACAAGTGCCGGCGGGATCATGTTAACAGTTTCACTCCTGAAGAGATGGCCTTTCCCAAGCGGCTGGTCGGAATACCGGACATCAATTATAGCCGGGGCATTGTTGCTATTTATCAGCAACGGTTTAATTTGTTGGGCTGAACAGTGGATCGACTCCGGTCTGACTGCCCTTTTAGTGGCCTCTGTGCCGCTGTTTATGGCTTTAATCGAAATTTTTTTCCCTGGCGAGCATAAATTGGGATGGCTGGGTTGGGTGGGACTGGTTGTCGGCTTTTGCGGGGTAGCTATGTTGGTAAGCCCAAATATGTCGCTGGAAGGAAATACTGTGCCTGCTATGCTGGCCGTTCTGGTCGCTTCGCTAAACTGGGCAGCAGCCTCAATTTACCTGAAACGCAGGACAATTAGCGGATCGATGCTGCCAAACGTTGGCATTCAGATGCTATCAGCGGGTTCCGCCTTTTTAATTGCAGCTGCCATAAACGGAGGGGTTTCAATCGATGGTGCTTCTGCAAGTGGAATCGGAGCACTTCTTTACCTGATTTTTATCGGCTCAATCCTTGCCTACAGCGCTTTCTATTATATGCTGAAAGTAATCCCGGCAGCTAAAGCCGGCACCTATGCATATATAAACCCGGTTGTGGCTGTCGTTTTAGGGGCAATGATCTTACAAGAGGTTGTTACGGCAAGAACAGTAATCGCTGCTTCCGTAATCCTGGCCGGCGTTGTGCTGGTTCAGCTGGCTAAGGTAAAACCGGTCAGCAGGAAGATCCTGCCGCACACTGCCCTAAAAACATAATTAATCAGTGGAGCTCTTCATTTCCGCCTTCACGGGCGATAATATCCTGAAAATCATAAGTAAATTCGACCAGTTTGGGAACCATATAAATCGGCGACTGGCAGCGAAGAGCCAGGGCTATGGCATCGCTGGGCCTGGAATCTAAGATTATGGTATTTTCGTTTTTCTGCAAATAGATTTCAGCATAAAAAGTACTGTCGATGATATCAGTGATCACAATTTTTTCTATCTGCCCCTCAAAATTATCGCATACACTTTTCAGCAGATCATGTGTCATGGGCCGCAGTGGCAACTCGCCCTGCAATACTATGGCAATCGCCTGTGCTTCAAGCGGCCCGATTGATATGGGAAGCACTTTTTTCTCCTCATCATCCATCAATAAAACCAGAAAATTGCCGCCTTGATCAGCTGTTACTGTTTTTACTTCCATTTTAATCACAGCCAACATCTCCTATCAACCAACTTTTTTACCATTCTAACATAGTTTAACAAAGCAAAATAGAAGCTTTAGATTAGGACTTTCCAATCTGCTGCAATAACATAATATTGACATATATTAAAATATTCTTTACAATGATAACATTAAGACTAATTTGGCCGGGAGGGCTGATAATGGAAAGTGTCTACAAGGTAGTTGATATTATTGGCACCAGCGACAAATCATGGGAAGACGCAGCCAAGACAGCTGTTACTACTGCAGCTAAAACGCTGCGCGACCTGCGGGTCGCCGAAGTAAGAAGGATGGACTTGAAGATTGAAGAAGGCAAGTTGGTTTACCGGGTTAAAATGAATGTTTCGTTTAAGTACGAGGAATAAAAGCCTAATGATCATTATTGCCTGAATCAAAAGCTAATCAAGTGGCGTCAAGTACAGGCGTCACTTGATTTTTTTGCCCATTGCGGGTGATTATCTGTGGTGACTATCTGTTTTGGCAAAATGATTTTAGATGCAGGTATTTATCAGTTTAAAGAGGCAGCCTAATGAAACCTGCTACCTTCAACTACCGCCATCTGTTTGCTTATGCCGCTCACCCTGACGGCCCTAAGGGAAAGGCTAAAACCCTTCTGGGATCAGGGCGTCACCCTGCCGCTTGCGGGGGTGAGAATCGCCAACCGGGACAAAATGTTCACGAGCAGCCCTGTTCTGGCGCTGAAACGCTATCTGTAAGGCGAAGAGTTAAAAAAGATCCGCTTAGACCTGGCTGTAAGCAGATTGACCTGGAACGCCTGGTAGCAGGCCTTCCAGGAGACCGTGTTCTTTGAAAAAGAGAAAAGTGAAACCCTGGCCGACCACTTAGGTCTGCCTGCCTACATCATCGGCGGTTTTAAAGACCTCTACCAATAAATTTGCGCACTTAATAATTCATGATACCATCGGCCTATTTTCTGATATGGGCGGTATAGCCATTAGTTATTAAAATTTTATAAGCTTTTTGACAGGTACCTTGATCTCGGAAACCGAGCCTGATGCTGCCGCCCTCTAACTCACGGACGTGAATAACTTCAATCGCATCAATATTTACTTCCGATTCACCCAGCAACATGGTCAGCTTACCTATCGCGCCAGGGTTATCCCTGACCAAAACGATAAGCTCATAAATTTCCGGCAAAATACCACGCCCCCGGTGCGGTATAGAGCTTCTGTATTCCCTGGCCCGAAGAAGGTATTCGTGTATAGCATCGCCATCTTGTTCAGTTAAAATTTTCTCCACCGAATCAAGATTTTTTCTAAATCCCTTGAGGGCCGCCAGCAGCGCCCAGCGATTACTGATGCATATATCGCGCCACACATCTGGGTTTCCGAGCGCTATCCTGGTACTATCCCTAAAACCACCGGCTGCCAGTGTATGAATTAGTTCTTTTTCACCGGCATCTGTGACGCATTGGACCAAAGTTGCTGCAGCAAGGTGCGGTAAATGGCTAACCAGGGCAACAACCCGATCGTGATTGAGAGGATCAATGATTATTGGTTCTGCTCCCATCTTCGAGATCATCTGACAGAGATTATCATAAACCGGCTTTGGAGTTTCCGGCCCAGGAGTCAAAACATAGATGGCATTTTCGAGTAAAGCAGGGTCAGCCCCGCCAATACCGCTTTCCTCAGAACCGGCCATCGGATGCCCGCCGATATAATGAACTGAAGGGGGCAGAATCTGTTCAACTGCTGCCATAATTGCCCCTTTGGTGCTGCCCACATCGGTGATCAGCACCCCTTTTTTAACAGCAGGCAGTATCTCTTTGAACAGCTCCAGTATTTTAAGGACCGGAACAGCTAGAATGATCAGATCTGCATCCCGAACTGCTTCAATTACAGTTTCTGAAAAATAATCGGCTGCACCTCGTTTCACAGCTTCCCGGCATGCTTCTTGGTTAAGATCGTAACAATTAACCTCACTTACCAGTTTACGTTCCCGCAAAGCAATAGTGATGCTGCCGCCGATCAAGCCGGCGCCAATCAAAGCCACCTTATTAAAGTGAAAACGATGATCAGATGAGCCGGCCGACACTTAAGGCCACCCCTTTCAGCTCTTGTACCAAAACTTGAAACTGTGCCGGGGTTAACGATTGCGGCCCATCAGAAAGCGCTTCCTGCGGGTTGGGATGAACTTCAATCATCAGCCCGTCTGCTCCGGCAGCCAGTGCCGCTTTACTCATTGCCGGCACCAAACCTGAAAGCCCTGTTCCATGGCTTGGATCGACAATAACCGGCAAGTGACTCAACTGTTTTACCAATGGAACTGCACTTAAATCAAGAGTATTGCGGGTATAAGGTTCAAAAGTCCTTATGCCCCGTTCACAAAGGATTACATCGTAATTACCACCTGATAAAATATACTCGGCAGCCATCAGCCATTCTTCAATAGTTGCCGAAAGACCCCTTTTAAGCAGCACAGGCTTTCTGATCCTGCCCAGCTCACGTAACAAGTAGTAGTTTTGCATATTACGAGCCCCAACCTGGACTATATCGGCACATTCAGCCACTTCCTCAACGGTGAACTGATCCATAACTTCTGTGATTATTAGTAATCCTGTTCTACTTCTAACCCGGTTTAAAAAATGTAAGCCCTGCTGTTCAAGCCCTTGAAAACTATACGGTGAAGTACGGGGTTTAAATGCGCCGGCTCGCAAAATCCTAGCCCCGGCACTTTTAACCGCCTCAGCCGCCAGAATCAGTTGCTCTTCATCCTCAACGGCACAAGGTCCGGCCATGATCACCAACTCGGAACCGCCTATGGTTATATCACCAACGCTGACCACTGTATTGCTGGGATGAAACTCCCGCCCTGCTAATTTGAAGGGGCGGGAGATAAAAACAACCTTTTCAACCTCGGGCATCGCTTCCATTGCCTGGGCAACTTCTTCGCGGCGCTGCCCGATTACACCTATTACCGTCCGATTTTCGCCGATCGAAATATGTACCCCATAACCCATTTTCTTTAACTTATCGGTTATCCTGGCAATTTCTTTTTCCCCGACACCGGGATTCATTACTACAATCATTTGTAAATTACTCCTTTTTTAAAGACCGCTGAATTGCCGGCGTGGCTGAAAACGGCCATGCCCCACTTTGCCTGTATGTTTTCCTTTATCAATAACCAGCTTCCCACGGGAGAAAACTGTTTCCGGCACACCCCGGCCACTGTAACCTTCATACGGGTTATAGTCAACATTCTGGTGCTGGGTTAACTGCGAAATAATAAATGGCGTCTCCGGATTAAACAACACCAGGTCAGCATCACTCCCTACAGCTACAGTGCCTTTTTGCGGATATAAGCCAAACATACGTGCCGGTGCAGTACTTACCAGGTCAACAAACTTATTTATGCTAAATCGCCCACCAACAACCCCGCCATCGTAAAGCAGCTGAACCCGTGTTTCAACTCCCGGAGCCCCGTTTGGGATTTTGGTAAAGTTGTCACGCCCCAGATCTTTATGACCCACAAAATTAAAAGAACAGTGATCTGAAGCTACTACCTGTAAATTTCCGGACACCAGGCCACTCCAGAGATACTCCGCATTACCTGCTTCTCGTAACGGTGGCGACATTACATATTTGGCTCCGCCAAAATCCGGTTCGTTATAACGATCGATATCAAGGAAAAGGTACTGGGGGCAGGTTTCAGCATAAACCGGGAAGCCATGCAGCCTGGCATCGGCAACTCTGGCCAGTGCTCCGGCATCACTAAGATGAACAATGTATGCAGGTGCACCGCTCAGCTCAACTATGGTAATAAAGCGGTTGACTGCCTCTTCCTCAGTTTGAGGCGGACGGCTAAGCGCATGGTAAATCGGTTCTGTGTGACCTGCAGCGATTAACTCACTGCAGAGGACATCGATTACATCGCCATTTTCAGCATGCACCAGAACTAATCCACCTGCTTCACCTGACTTTTTCAGAACTTTAAGCAAAGTGGCGTCGTCAACCTGAAATACCCCCTTATACGCCATAAAGACTTTAAAAGAAGGATAACCTTTATTTATCAAGGCGGGCATTTCAGCCAAAACTGCATCATTTAAGTCTGTTACTGCCACATGAAAACCATAATCGATTACACACTTGCCGTCAGCCCTCTTGTGCCATGCCTCCAGCGCTTCACCAAGCGTTTTTCCCGGGGTTTGGATAGCAAAGTCAACTATGCAGGTTGTTCCACCGGCCGCGGCTGCAGTAGTGCCGGTTGTAAAATCATCTGCCGTAACCGTGCCGCCAAAGGGCATATCAAGGTGGGTATGAACATCGATCGCTCCCGGAAAAACATACAGATCGGCAGCATCGAAAACCTGATCTGCCGAAGCGGCGGAATTTGATTCAATAGCAACAATCTTTTCATCTTCGATCAAAATGTCGGCCCGGTAACTGTCCGTAGCTGTAATTATCTTTCCGTTCTTAATTAGGGTACGCATTTTAACACCTCCGTTATATTTATTAGGGGATACAGATTTCTCCATAACTTTCCGGACGCCTGTCACGATAAAACTGCCATGTGTTTCTCACATCCCGGATCTGATCCAGATCGGCATCACCGATTACCACCTCATCATATTCCCTGCTGCCTTCGGCAAGCAACCGCCCACGTGGGTCACACAGATAACTAGTGCCATAAAAGTGTCCCATATCCCAGGGTGCTTCTATACCAACCCGGTTTATTGCTGCAACAAAATAGACATTGGCTACCGCATGAGCAGGCTGTTCCAGTTTCCAGAGATACTCCGACATCCCTGCAACGGTCGCAGAAGGATTAAAAACTATTTCGGCACCGTGCAAGCCAAGAATGCGCGGACCTTCAGGGAAATGCCGATCATAGCAGATGTAAACACCAACTCTGGCAAATGTAGTTTCAAATACAGGGTGCCCGAGATTTCCAGGTTTAAAGTAGAATTTTTCCCAGAAACCTGTGGCTGGAGTCTTTCCGGACTGGACATGGGGTATGTGGATTTTGCGAAACTTGCCCAAATACTTTCCATCGGCATCAATCACAGCTGAAGTGTTAAAATAGACCCCGCTGATATCTTCTTCGTACATGGGAACAATCAAGACAATCCCATATTTTTTTGCTGCTTCCTGCATCAGCCTGGTGGTCGGCCCATCGGGTATCCTCTCCGTGAATTCATACCATTTTACATTTTGCTCGGCACAGAAATAGGGCCCGTAAAAAATCTCTTGCAAACATACTATTTGCGCTTTTTTTTCGGCCGCCTCTTTGATCATCGATAAATGTTTTTCAATAGCCGCTTCCTTATGTTTTGCTACGGATTCATCCCCATGAACTTTATGGTGGGCCTGAATTAAACCAACCCTGACGATTCTGCCCATTTTAACCCACCCCTCGCAAACTAATTATAAATTAACAATTCGGCAATCTGGATAGAGTTTGTAGCTGCCCCTTTACGGATATTGTCCGAAACCACCCAGATGTTAAGTCCGTGCTCAACTGAATGATCCGGCCTTATCCTGCCGACAAATACAGCATCCCGATCGGCAGCATGAAGAGGCATGGGGTAACTTAGGTCAGAGGGATTATCGAGTAAAGCAACCCCCGGTGCCACGGCAAGAAGACTTCTTGCTTCCTCAGGCCTGAAAGGGCCGCTGAACTCAACATTAACAGCAATCGAATGGCCCGTCACCACCGGAACCCTTACCGTGGTTACCGTTATCGGCAAATTATTGAGCCCCATAATCTTGCGTGTTTCGTTAATCATTTTTATCTCTTCCTTGCAATAACCATCTTCGACAAAGACATCAACCTGGGGAACACAGTTAAATGCCAGTTGGTAATTTTTTTTAGCTCCATGATGTGGTATTCGCTCGGGGGTTACTATTTTTCCTTCAAGGATGTCCCGGCTGTGTTCAAGCAATTCATCTACTGCTTCTTTGCCAGCACCGGAAACAGCCTGGTAGGTAGAGGCCACCACCCGTTTAATCGGGACTTTGTCCTGCAGGGGTTTCAGGGCAACAACCAGCTGGATTGTCGAACAGTTTGGATTAGCTATAATTCCCGTATGCCCGTAAACACATTCCGGATTGACTTCAGGCACAACCAGGGGCACAGCAGGATCCATCCGGAAAGCATTGCTGTTATCAATCACTACCGCACCTTGTTTTGCAGCTTCCGGGGCAAATTCAGCGCTGATATCCCCACCGGCGCTAAAGAAAGCAATTTCAACGCCAGCGAAAGACGCAGCTGTTAATTCTTCTACTGTATAAAGTCTTCCACCCGCTTTAATCTTCTGATTAGCCGAGCGCGAAGACGCCAGTAGTTTAAGCTCTTTAAAAGGAAAATCTCTTTCGATCAATACCTCAATCATCTTCTGACCGACCATCCCGGTTGCACCAACTACAGCTACGTTGTATTGCTTCAGCACAGCACTCCCTCCCCTGTTATCTGCAGGCTCTTAATAATTGCCATCTTGATCGCAACCAGTTTCTTCATGTTGAACCAGGTCGGTAATAACTGGTAAATACTTTTTGTTTAGTTTAGCACTCCTGTCCCATAAACGAATCAGAATAAAAACGGCAGCCATCATCACAAGTCCGATGCAAACCGCAAAAAGCTCATGGTTCATTGTTAAACCAAGCCTGCCGGCTGCTGCCAGGCCAATAAAAATTCCAGCCAATAAAACCACTACGGGTACGAGATATAACATGAAGGAGATAAAGAGTACTTGGCGATCGTCTGTCTCTAGGACAACTCGCTGACCACTTTGAGCTTGAAAGGTGTTAAGGGCTTCAATAGTAATGTCTCTACTGCTTGAACCACTTAAAATACCGCATTTGCCACAGTTTTCACAGGTGAGATGGCGCTGCAGAATAACAATAGCGGTTTCATTTGTGGTTTTTTGCACTAACCCGAAGTGTTCCATGTAATACCACCTCTGAGGGAGAAGCATAGTCAGAATAATGCCTCGCTGTAAGGTAATATTAGCATAACCACCATCGATCGACAAGCAATAAGTATAAAGGCAATGCCAAATGCGGGTATGTAATAACCGATCAGTGAAACCCGAAAGAAGAAAGAGACAGGGAGATTTCAAGCTCCCTGTCTCTCTTTATTACGCTTTATTTCTTATTCAATTAAGCGAAAGCCTCCGGTACATCTTTCAGAATAGCGTAGCTAAAAACCGGACCGTCTTTGCAGACATACATACAACCGGCATTGCAGCGCCCGCACTTTCCGATACCGCACTTCATCCTGTTCTCCAACGTAGTATAGATCTGTTCATCGCTAAAACCGAGTTTCTTCAGGTTTTCAAGCACAAAACGGATCATAATGGGCGGACCGCAGGTAACAGCAATGGTATTATCCGGTGAAGGGTTAAGGTCAAGCAGCATCTGCGGTACAAAACCAACATTATAACCCCATCCTTCTTCTTCAATGTCTATGGTTAGGTGACAGGATAGATCGTTACTTTTATTCATCTCATCAAACTCGCCTTTAAAACAAAGGTCACCGGAAGACCTGGCACCGTAAATCATAGTCAGCCCGGCATACCTGTCGCGGTTCGCTTTAACATATTCAATGATCGGCCTAAGCGGAGCCTGCCCGATTCCGCCACCGATGGTCATAATATTTTTACCATGCCAGTCGTCAACAGGAAAACTGTTGCCGTACGGACCACGGACAGTTATTTTATCACCCGATTCCAGCTTATGAAGTGCCTGGGTTACCTTACCCATTTTCATGACTGAAAATCTTAAAAACTTACCTTCTGTTGGCGAACAGGAAATCGAAATCATGCTCTCACCTTCGCCGAGTATACCAATCATGGCGCATTGTCCCGGTTTATGACTCCAGCTGTCTCTTACAGCCGGATCATCAAAAACAACCTTTAAGGTTTTAATGCAGCGGTCACCGCCAGTTTCATGCCAGCAATCCTCGATAGTTGCAAAATAGGGGATATAAGGGTTGTCAGCGGTCATTATAGCGCCTCCTTCACCTGTCGTAGTATATCAACAATGTCGATATTGACAGGGCACAGGTTAATACACCGCCCGCAGCCAACACAGGCAATTACATTGAACTTACCGACATAATAGCTATATTTATGATTGATGCGATTCCTGGTTCTTTCCCGGCGGGTTGGCCTGGGGTTATGTCCGGAAGTATGCAAGGTGTATTCTTCAAACATACAGGAATCCCATGTCCGGCAACGCCGTGCTTCAAAACCTTCCACCTCATCCTGAATATCAAAACAATGACAGGTAGGGCAAAGGTAAGTACAGGTTCCACAACCAATACACGATGCTGAGACTCTTTTCCAGAGCGGATCTTCCCACAGGCCGGGTAATCCTGCCGGTATACCCTCGTGGTTTACAGCACGCTTGATTATTGCTGCGGCCTCTGCAGCCAACTTTTGTTTTGCTTTAACCGTTTCAGCATCAGGGTCGGAAAGCAGCCCTTTTATTTCAGCAAAAATAGCCTCCCCTTTAGCAGTGACAGTTTCGAGCAGGTAATTGCTGCCGAGATCATACATTAGCAGGTCTAGCCCTTCTGTGGAATCAGGGGTACCGCCAACGGATGTGCAGAAACAGTTTAAACCGGGCTCATTACAGGCTAAACCGACTAAAGTTACCTGATCCCGCCTTTTTAGGTAATACGGATCATCGTAATCCCACCGGAATAGTTTCTCCACTATCGCCATAGCCCTGGCATCACAGGGCCTGGCGCCAAGCAGGATCAGCTCTTCTCCCGGTTTTGGCTCTTCCATTTCAACATTGCCCAATTGGAAACGATACATGGTTTCGGTTTGAGGAAAAGTTGCCACTTTCGGCGGCACCCGCGTATTACCAAAACCAAGCAATACCTCTTCACCTTCTAATACCGGGGCAAAACACATTGCATCACCTTCGTGTTTTACTGCCATGAGTTTCTTACCGGTCAACGTTCCAAGAAATTCAGGCCATTTTTCCTTATTTAAAATCATCGCTGACATATCACCCACCTCTAAAGTATGAAATCCGCGGGATCATCAGGCTTAAAACTGGCCTGGAACGGCTCGGCTTCGGGATCTAAACCCGGTTCGAAACCATATTTTTCCCGCACTTCCCTGGCCATTTTGCGATTAATTCTGCCCAGGGGGATAATGGCCGGGCAGACCCTTTCACACTCGCCGCATTCTATACAGCGACCGGCCAGATGGAAAGCCCTGGAAATATTAAAAGCAGTATTTTCAGAGAAGTTGACCGCCCGGTTGACCCAGGTCGGGTTTAGCCGATCAAGGATACAATCCTGGCAATAGCAAAGCGGGCATACATTACGGCAACTGTAACAGCGAATACACCTGGCAAATTGTTCCTGCCAATATTCCCAGCGTCCATCAACATCCTTCGCTTCAATATCACTAACCCCACTGTCTTCAGACGGGTTCCGCTTACTAACCTCGTCGCAGATAAGGTAGTCACTGATCACCGGATTTGGATAACGACAAAGCCGGCATTTTTCAGCCAGAACTTCTTCCCTGGGGATACTGATTTCTTCTTCGCCACGGGTCAGGATAAAACTGTCGCTATACCACCTAATCTCTGCCGGTTCATAGGTGTCGCCATATTTTTCTATCAGCAAACCCTGATCTACCACACCGTGACAGGGACAGCCAATAATAACAACGTCTTCCCGGTGGACCCCTTTTTCAACCAGCAACTGCACAAAAGCCCTGCTGTCACAACCTTTCACCATCAGGGCAACTTTTCGTCTATCTGCTTCCTGGCCGCGGGGCAGTGGGGTTTTTTCAACCAGAGTCAGGTAGGTAGCCAAGTTTGCGGTGCAGAGGGGTGAAAAGATCAACCCTGCTACGCCTGCGGCATCTTCAACAAATGCCGGGGCAACCCGGTATCCATAAGAACCTTTCTTCCATCCGATAAGGTACTTGACATCGTCACGGGCAACGACTTCTGCTGCGGTATTACGCAATTGTTCCAAATCCATCTTCAAATAACCCCTCCTACCAGTCAATCTGCCGACGCCTGAAACCTTCAAATGGGCCGGCTTCTTGAGCATCTTCAACGGTTTTTTCCACAACTTCTTTCCATTTGTGCCCCTCTGATGCCGATACCCAGCTCATATGAAACCGCCTCGGGTCTACGCCTACAAATTCCATCAAATCTTTCAGCATGCCGAGACGGCGCCGGGCATAAAAGTTGCCTTCCATATAGTGGCAATCACCGGGGTGGCACCCGGAAACAAGCACCCCGTCGGCTCCCTGCTGCAGGGCGTTCATTACATATAACGGGTTTACTCGCCCGGAACACATAACCCTAATCACCCGGATATTAGCCGGGTACTGAACCCGGCTGGTTCCGGCCAGGTCCGCTCCGGCATAAGAGCACCAGTTACAAAGGAAGGCTACAATGTTAGGTTCATATTTGTCGCTCATTTTAAGACCCCCAACGCCGCTATCTGCGGTAAGATCTGGCGATCACGGAATGATTTCGGCTGGATTGAATCGGAAAGACAACCGGCCGAACAGGATCCGCAGCCTTTACAGAGGGCTTCGTTAACCCTGGCAACTTCAACTTCATGCCCGTGGCGATTAACTGTAACCAGCTCTATAGCCGTATAGGGGCAGATGTTCACACAGAAACCACAGCCCCTGCAGGTTGTTTCGTCAACAGTGGCCACCTGTGCGCTTATCATTACTTTGCCCCTGGCAAGTGGTATCATTGCTGAAGAGGCAGCACCTTTAGCCTGGGCAACCGTATCGGGAATATCTTTAGGCCCCTGGCAACAGCCGGCCAGGAAAACTCCATCAGTAGCGGTATCGACAGGCCTCAGTTTCGGATGTGCTTCAAGGAAGAACCGGTCAGGCGACTGCGATAAACGCAGCAATTCCATCGTCTGACGCATGTCTGCTCTCGGCTCCAGACCGACACCGAGCACTACCAGATCTACTTCATCTTCGATCGGAGTTGCAGTCAGCGTATCTTCAACCTTGACTACCAGCTTATTGCCACGCTTGAATATTTCAGATGGATTTCCGCGGATATAGCGAACATTTTCACGTCGGACACGATCATAAAATTCTTCGAAACCCTTACCGAAAGCCCGGACATCCATATAATAAACACGGATACGGGCATCCGGCATTTTATCCCTTAAGAGATGGGCTTGCTTGGCTACATACATACAACATACTCTTGAGCAGTATTCATTGCCGATGCTGGCATCCCTTGAACCAACACATTTGATAAAAGCAATCTCCCTCGGCTCGATCTCCTCTGTGCCGTTAAAGATTTTTACTTTACCGCCGGTCGGCCCGGAAGCAGAAACTAGACGCTCCATCTCCATGCCTGTAATGACATTCGGATAGTCACTGTAACCATACTCAGGTTTGCGTGTTGCATCAAATGGATCAAAACCGGTAGCCACGATTACTGCTCCGACCTTAAATTCCACAATATCGTCTACCTGGTCGAAATTGATTGCCCCTGCCTGGCAGACTTCGGCACACTTTGGGCTTTTACCGCATTTGCCTTTACTTAAGTAAAGGCAATTTTGCGGATCAATGGTATATTTGGCCGGTACAGCCTGGGGAAAAGGCAGGTAGACCGCCGATCGTTTCCCCATACTCTGATCAAATTCACTGGGAAAACGATCTTTAACCCTGCACTCCATAGCACAATCCCCGCAACCGGTGCACTTGTCAAAATCGACATAGCGTGCTTTTTTCCGCACCTTAACATCAAAATTGCCTATGTATCCGCCAATTTCCTCTACCTCTGAGTAACTTAGAAGCTCAATATTAGGGTGGCTAGCGCAATCGACCATCTTCGGGGTTAGGATACAAGCAGAGCAGTCTAGAGTTGGAAAAGTCTTGTCCAGTTGGGCCATCCTTCCGCCAACTGAGGGAGTTTTTTCTACCAGGTAGACCTTAAAGCCTGCATCGGCTATATCCAGCGCAGCCTGAATGCCGGCGATCCCAGCTCCGATTACCAGGGCAGAAGGTTCTGCGTCAACCTCCTTAGATTCGAGAGCTTCAAGCAACCTCACTTTTGCCACAGATGCGGCTACCAGCTTTTTAGACTTTGCTGTTGCCTTTTCCATATCATCATGCACCCATGAACACTGTTCCCTGATATTTGCCATCTCCAGGTAATAGGGGTTAATCCCCGCCTCCTGAATAGCTTTGCGAAATGTCGGCTCGTGCATGCGTGGAGAGCAGGATGCCACGATAACCCGGTTGAGCCCATGCTCCCTGATATCGTTTTTGATCAGGGACTGACCGGGATCAGAGCACATATACGAATAGGTGCGTGCCACCTCTACATTGGGCAGCTTCAGTGCGTAATCCGCAACTGTCTCAACATCTACCGTCGCTGAAATATTTATTCCACAGTGACAGACATAGACGCCAATTTTCGGTTTTTCCGTCATCTGGTTTGTCATCCTCCCGTCAAGATTGGCCTACCTTAGAAGCTGACATCTATCTTTTTAACTCCTTCAACTTCTCGGTCAGCTTAGGCACAACCTTAAACATGTCGTCAACAATGGCATAGTCCGCTACAGTAAAGATCGGGGCCTCCGGGTCCTTGTTTATAGCTACAACGGTTTTTGCGCCTTTCATCCCGGCTATATGCTGAAATGCCCCGGATATACCCATAGCAATATAAAGTTTCGGTTTAACCGACTTGCCTGAAGTTCCGACCTGCCGGTCATGCGGAATCCAACCGGCGTCAGTTGCCGCACGGGACCCGGCAATATCAGCCTTAATAGCTTTGGCCAGATCTTCAACCAAAGGCAAATTCTTATCTTCTTTCAAACCACGACCCACTGAAACCAGAATATCCGACTGGGTAATATCAACATCGCCAACTTCGGCTTCAACATACTCAATAAATTTTCGGTATGGAAGATCATCTTTTAGCGGCGAACCTATTTTTTCTACAGAACCGCTGGCTGAAGCATCAGGAGCTTCCACGGCTCCTTCGCGAAATGTCAGCAGGTATGTTGCAGCCGGTTTATAAGCTATTACCGCGTTTGCCTTGCCTGAATATAACTGGCGGATTGCCTTCAGCGTACCGCCGGCAAAATCAAGGCCAATCACGTCAGCTACCAGTGGCAGCTTCTTTTCAACAGCCAGGGCAGGCATAAAATCAACACCCTGAGCTGTATGTCCGGTCATTAAAACCGCCGGCTTAAGATCGTCGATCAGAGCCGAGAGAACTTTCTGATATTTGTCAGCGTTAAAATCTTTAAACAGCGGGTCATCGACAACTAAAACTTTAATACCGAAATCGGCCATTTTTTTGGCCAGTTCATCCATGCCACTGCCGATTAAAAGGGCCACTACTTCAGCGCCCATCAGCTCGGCTAATTTGGGGGCAACAGCCATCATTTCAAAAGAGACATCCCTTAAAACTCCCTGACGGTGTTCCGCCAATACTAAGATGTTACCCATTATACGAGGCCTCCCTTAACCAGGATCGATGCCAGTTTTTCTGCTTTTTCATCCGGTTCACCTTCAATAAACTCAGCAGAAGACTCAACTTCGGGGATATAAAGCTGCTCTAGAATTATCATCGAAGCGTCAGCATTGACTTCGTCGGCTGCTATGCCTAAGTCGTCAAGACTTGATACTTTGAGTTCTTTCTTCTGCGCTTCACGAATGCCGCGGATTGGCGCATAACGCGGTTCGTTAATCCCTGTTTGAATAGTCAGCACTGCCGGAAGCTCGACTTCCACTACTTCCATCAGACCGCCTTCAAGCTCGCGGTAGACCTTAATTTTTCCGCCGTCAAGGACTTCCACTTTCTTAACCATCGAAGCATGGTTGACACCAAGTTCTTCGGCCAATGCCACCCCTGTAGACATGTGCCAGTCATCGCTGGCTATGCAGCCAGTCAATACCAGATCAAAATCATGGCCCTTGATCGCGCCAGCCAACACCTTGGCTACCATCAACGGATCATAACCGGCAATGCGTTCATCTTCGATCCGTACGGCCCGATCGCAACCCTTGGCCATAGCCATACGAATCATAACATCCGACTGTTTCGGACCGATCGAAAGAACAGTAACATCACCCTCGCCGGCTTCTTTTAGCAATACCGATTCCTCAACGGCATAGTTGTCAGCATCATTGATATCAAAAGAAAAACGGCTGCTGTCAACTGATAAACCATCAGGATTGACCTTTACTTCGGCTTCCGAAGTATCGGGCACATACTTAATGCAAACAAACATTTTCATCTTTATTTCCACCTCCTGCCAAAATTAGAAAACATATTAAGCCTCAGCATATTCACCCATAAGTTCCATAATCTCGGCCACCCGCATCTCTTCCTCATAGCCAAGTCCTTTCATGGCATCCTCAAGGGTTAAAACACAAAACGGACAGGCAACCGCTACAATATCTGCATCCAACGCCTTGGCATCCTTAATCCGTGTTTCTGCCAGGCGTTCTTTTTTCGATGTCGACTCTACCCACATTTTGCCGCCCCCGCCTTCGCAGCACAATGAACGCTCGCGGCAGCGATCAAACTCCAGCAGTTCCACACCGGGAATACCCTTTAATATCTGACGTGGCTCGCTATATATATTTCCCTGCTTTCCAAGATAACAGGGATCATGAAAAACGACTTTTTTCTGAAGGTCGCCCCTCCAGTCCAATTTACCTACCCTTAGCAGCTCTTCCAAGAGCTGTGTATAATGCCACACCGGCATCTTTAGATTAGGGTATTGTTTACGATAAGTAGAGAAACAGTGGGGCGAAAGGGTGACTAGACGAGTGGCGGAAAACTCATTTAGAAACTCTGAATTATCCTCAACAAGCATTTCAAACAAGCCTTCTTCCCCAAGGGTAAAAACCTCACTGCCGCAGCAGCTTTCACTTTCGTCAAGAAAAGCGTAATCAACCCCGGCTTTGTTCAAAATGCGTGCCAGGTTCTTCGCAACAATCTGGACCCTGGGATCATAAGCGATGGTGCAGCAGACAAAAATTAGATTTTCAACCGCAACACCGGGCTCTGCTATTTTAACATCCTGGCCTTCCATCCAATCACTCCGAGCTGCTCTCGCTTTTTCCCAGGGGTTCCCCTCCAGAAGGACACTCTGCAAAGCATCTCGAACTGTCGGTTCTACCTTTCCGCTTTCAACAATTATGGTTCGCAGTCCCAGCAGTACTTCAAGCGGCTTTAACCCTTTAGGGCAGCGCACCGCACAGGTATGACAGGCTGTACAATCCCAGATTTCCGCCAGCCGGGCAAGTTCTTCAAGTTTCTCCTCATTGTAGGCATCATATACAAAGCGGCGAACATTCAGATCCGCCCGCACAGTAACCGGGCAGCCCCCGGTACAACGCCCGCATTGGATACAACCCAGCAGATCATATTTATCGGTAAATGTCTGACTTTCAATACTCATAAGCATACCCCGCATCATAAAAAATGGTTTCTTCAACTTCCCCGGCAGCAATATTTAAGCACCGGAAAATAATTGCACTCTTGCGGCTCAAACTTCACCTCCTATTGACCAATTGTTAAATTGTATGATAATTTCATAAAAATATAATCATATTGGTGGAATTCGGCATATTCAGCATTATATCCTGCCTGATTTTTAAATTCTTAAATATTTTCCATAGACAAATATTCACCGAACAAACCTATGCCTAAAAGGAACCAGATCGCCTGCAACAATCAGTAAATAGTAATTGTATTTCCGTGGCTGTCGGTGATCTGGCCGATAACCTGGCCTAAAGTTTTTACGGACTGCAGTGCAGATAAGAAAGAATCGATTTTATCCGGAGCTACAGCAGCTAGCAGGCCGCCTGAAGTCTGAGGATCAGCCAAAATGATCAAAGCATCATTTTTAAGTTCATCCGGTCCCTGCCACTTAAGATAAGGGAGCAAATAGTTAAGGTTGCGGTAAGCTCCTGCGGGAATCAACCCCAGAGCAGCCATTTCTTTAACCCGGGGGTAAAATGGAATACGATCAAAATTAAGGACGGCGGATACCGAGCTGCAAATCAGCATTTCATGCAGATGGCCCAGCAGGCTGAAACCGGTAACATCAGTACAAGCTAGTATACCTTGTTCAACCATTGCTTCCGATGCTTTTGCATTAAGAGCAGCCATGTTTTCAATAACCAGGCGGGCCTCTTTTTCAGCAATCATATCACCCTTAACGGCAGTGTTGATAATCCCTGTACCCAAAGGTTTGGTCAACACCAGAAGATCTCCCGGGCGGGCTCTGCTGCCGGTGATTAATCTTTTTATTTCAACCAACCCGGTTACAGAAAGGCCAAATTTGGGCTCCGGATCTTCAATGCTGTGACCGCCGACCACTACTGCCCCAGCCTCTTTTACCTTGCTGTAACCACCTAGCAAGATTGTCTCCATGATTTCAAGCGGCTGGCAGGAGATAGGGAAGCATATAATGTTTAGCGCCGTGAGCGGTTTTCCGCCCATAGCATAAACATCGCTTAAAGCATTGGCTGCGGCAATCTGACCAAACAGATAAGGATCATCAACGATGGGTGTAAAAAAGTCAACAGTCTGTACCAGGGCATGGGTTTCCGACACCCTGTAAATACCGGCATCTGAAAAATGCTGATCCCGGTTCAGGTAGTTTGGATCATCAAACTCAGGTAAAGAGCGCAGCACCTGCGCCAGAGCTTCCGGCCCGATCTTTGCTGCTCAGCCGGCGCTGGTTGTCATTTTTGTTAGGCGTATGCCTTCACGCTCCAAATTCCCACCCTCCCGAATAAATCTGATTAAACATCCATTTAGCCTGAGTCCATTTTGAATGCAACCCGGTGATCCTCAACCCTGCGGGTCAGCTTACACTGATCAAAATACTCAAGCAAGGCCTGAACATATTTGCGCGAACTACCTGTCAAATCGCGGTACTCAGCCAAGGTAAGGGTATCGTTGGTTTTAAAATGGCGGCACAAAGTCTCAACCGCCTCTTTATATGCTTCACTGTGAAAATAGAGCTCTTCGTTGACTTTAACCAGGGTACCGTTTTCCACCAGATAGGCAAACAATTCATCCTGCCGGTTTGCTTTCACCCCGGCTTTTTCGAGTGCTGCACGGATTGATGACGGTTGCAGCCCTTCAGCCCTGTAATTACTTACTACCTTATTTAATAAAATCTGATCTTTTTCTGAGGGCATTGGCAGAAAACCAAATCTGCTGATCAGGTCTCCCCTGACTATAATTTCTTCTCTGTCCTGCAGCAATTTAAGTAGAGCGTCATATTCACGCTGACCAAAACTGCCGGATAAAAACCCTTTTAGCCTTGCTTTTGAAAGCCCGGCTGCCAGGGGTGCTTGCCGGTGAAATTCATCCAGAGCGGAAGTCAGCAGCTTTTTGCTTTCATCCAAAGCAGAAACCATCATATAGGAATCGCCAAGATTTATGACCTGGCCTTTCTCAACCAAGTGTTGGATAACTTCTTCAAGGGTTTCCTGCAGCAACCTTGTTTCCCTTATCAATTTTTTTAGATCGGCAACAACCAGCGATTGAATTTTACCGATGACAAAAGCTGTATCGCCTGCAACCTGTGAATTCTGATCGAGATTTTTCAGTTTTTCAATGATTTCATTCCTGAACCGGCGGTGCCTGCTTGGATAGGGGTCTAATACTTTTCCCCCACCAATGGTGGTCATCGGTGAATATGATCGAATTACGAAAGGATCGCCCCGTTCAGCAACCAAAGGCCTTTCTAACCGTAATTGGGCAATGGCGTTATTACCCGGTAACAGTTCGTTGCGATCAAGCAATAATACCCTGGCTACAGTGCGTGCAGTTCCCAGGAAAAAGTGAACCGGATCAAGATTATTTATTTTTCGGGGAGCCCCTGATAAAAGTTTGATAGTTACGTCAAGCAGGGTTGTTTGCCTAAAATAGCCCGGTGAGCTGACAACGCTTCCCCTCTTCACCAGTTCTTTTTCAAGGCCGGCCAGATTAAGGGCTACCCTTGCTCCGGCTTTTGCTTCCTTAACGTCGGCATCATGGACCTGCACATTGCGCACCCGCGCTTCAAGTCCGGGTGGCACAATTGCAACCGTATCACCCACTCTTACCGCACCCTGAACCAGGGTGCCTGTTATCACAGTCCCGAAGCCGGCAATTACAAAAGAACGGTCGACCGGTAAACGCAGCGGTCCGGAAGAACTGCGTATATCAATAGTTTCGGTCAGCTGATCAATCATTTCTTTCAGTTCATGGATCCCTTCCCCTTTAAGCGCCGAAACAGCTATAATCGGTACTTTTTCAAGAAAAGTACCTGTAAGCTCTTCCCTGATTTCTTCGCTGACCAATTCCCGCCATTCCTCTTCGACCAAGTCAATCTTAGTGATCACTACAATGCCTTTTTGTATACCCAACAGTTGCAAAATATCCAAATGTTCCCGGGTTTGCGGCATAACACCTTCCACCGCGTCGACCACAAGCATTACAAGATCCATGCCGGCAGCACCGGCCAACATATTGTGGATAAAGCGTTCATGGCCGGGAACATCGACAACTCCAGCAAGCCTTCCACTTGGCAACTGAAAAGGGGCAAAACCCAGATCGATTGAAATACCCCGCTCCTTTTCCTCCTGCAAGCGATCAGTATCGACTCCGGTTAGCGCTTTTATTAACACCGTTTTGCCATGGTCAACATGACCTGCTGTACCGATAACCAGATGTTCCAATAAGTTAGCTCCCTTGGAAATTTACATGCTGAAAACTTCAGTTACTTTATCAACAAGGATTTGTTCCTGATCTTCACGGACCGTTCTTAAATCAAAAAGCATTGTTTCGTGCTGTAAGCGTAAAACTACAGGTGGTTCACAACAACGCAGCTTTTCCACGAGCCTCGCAGCGGAGATCACAGCATGTTTCGGCTTCACGGCGACCAACCAGGTAGGCAGCTCTGCGTCAGGCAAAGCCCCGCCGCCAACTTTCGATATACCTCTCTGGATTCCGACTTCCACTCCGTCGAGGGCAGCTGACAGTTGATTGGCAATGTTTTCCACTCTTTGTTTCAGAAGGTTTTCGCTGGCGGACAACATCTGCCAGATTGGAACCTTCTCTGCGACTTTATCTTCATCCAAATAGAGACGCAGAGTCGCCTCCAGGGCAGCGATAGTAAATTTATCTATCCGGACAATACGGGCCAGCTGATTATCGCGGAGAGTGGAAACGAGATCTTTACGTCCAGCTATAATGCCTGCCTGCGGGCCGCCCAGCATCTTATCACCGCTGAAGGTAACAAGGTCGACCCCGGCAGAGATACTGTCCTGAACAAGCGGTTCGAAAGGCAGGCCAAATTTTTTCAGGTCGATCAAAGCACCACTGCCCAGATCTTCAAACATCAGAAGGTTGTGCCGGTGTGCGAGAGCAGCCAGCTCCGATGATTCGACTTCGGCCTTGAATCCAACCAAGTGGTAGTTACTGGTATGCACCTTAAAAAGAGCCGCGCTGTTTTCGGTAAGGGCCCGTTTGTAGTCGTGCAGGTATGTCTTGTTAGTAGTACCCACCTCAACCATCAGGGCGCCGCTGGCAGCCATAATTTCGGGAATTCTGAATGAACCGCCAATTTCAACCAGCTGTCCGCGCGATACAATAACCTCGCGATTCCCAGCCAGGGCTTTTAAAACCAGAAAAACAGCAGCTGCATTATTATTAACAACCATGGCTGATTCTGAGCCACAAAGCTCGCAAATAAGCTGCTCAAGGTGTTCCTGGCGGGAACCACGACTACCGGTCTCCAACGATAACTCAAGGTTGTTATAGTTTTCAGCAATCCCTGATAGCGCATTAACGGCTTCCCGGGCCAGGGGAACACGGCCAAGATTTGTATGGATCACAATACCGGTTGCATTAACCAGGGGCTTTAAACCCGGCGCAGCACGTTTACAAGCCAATACGGCCGCAAGGCCAGCCAGCTTAGACGGTGCCAGATCAATCCCCGGCAATATAGAGGGATCTTCCCGGGCATCTAATATTTCCTGTCGGCTCTGTTCTAAGGTATCCTGAACAGCCGATAAAACCACCCGGCGGGGCAACGTTAGCAACGCCTTCTCCAAAACCGCTTCTCGCAAAAGGCGGTCAACAGCCGGTAAATCCCTCAACAAATCTCTAATTTCAGTCACAGTAATACCTCTTTATATTTTTTAAGTATAAACATAGCTGAACGCTTTATTAAACAGCATTATTATAGCAAGTAGAACAGCACCCATGCAATTAATGAAAGCTATATTAAATAGCATACTTAAATCGCTCCTGTGCTAGTTCTGTTTCGGAAAAATGTTTCTTGGCTTCGGCCAGGTAAATAGCGCTGTCACGCTCCGGATGCAAATGCGTAAGAACCAGTTTTTTTACACCCGCCTCTGCCGCAATTGATGCTGCCTGAGCCGCACTAAGATGATTGGGCAACCCGGCGGCGATATCTTCATCTAAATAATTTGCTTCACAGAGAAAAAGGTCGGCACCGGCAGCAAAAGGAGCAAGCTTCTGATTGATTTCAGTATCCCCGGAATAGATAAGGGTTCCAGATGGCGATTCAAGACGGAAACAAAAAGAAGGTACCGCGTGGACACCAGCTACGACAGTAATTATTATTGAACCAACCTTTATCTCTAAGGTTTCATATATAGCCTTTAAGTCATAGGCACTTTTATAAGAGAGTCGAACCAAATCGTCTGCCGGTTCAGGCGGGGCATAAATTGGCAGCGGTTGATCACATAAGCCATGCTTTTGGGCTAATATTAACCCGTAGCGCATGATCATTAGATCAGAGAAATGGTCGGCATGCAGGTGAGATATAAACACTGCATCCAACTCTTTATAATTAATATATTCCTGCAAGCGGCTTAGCACACCGTTCCCGCAGTCGAGCAGCAAGTTACAGCCATCCTCTTGCACCAGATAACCTGAACAGGCTCCTCCAGCTGGTGGATAGGGGCCGTAGCGACCCAAAATTGTTAATTGCATTATATTTCACTCCTCAGAAAGCTGCTGCATTAATTAACACTAAACACCGCCGGAACTGACCGTCACCAGCTTTATTTCCCCGGCGGAGATTCTTTCCTCCAGGGCCTGCCTTACTTCACCCTTGGAACTAAAATAAATAATCTGCCACCCCTCTGAACTAATCTTGAGAAGCATAGCCATTAAAGTCTTAAGCCGTTCAGGATCAGCCTTGATAAAGGGATCATCAAGTATAAAAAACCCATTTTCACCTTCGAGCAGTTTTTCGCCCAGGGCCAGCCTAATAGCAAAATAAAGCTGATCATAAGCACCACCGGACAATTGATCAACAGATAACAGAAGCCCATCTTTTCTGATAATGTTTATAGTATTGTTATCTGTGCTATAGACAACTTTTTTGTGTAAACCTCCGGTGATCAGATCAAAATAATTACTGACCGGACTTTCACTCCCAAAAAGCTCGCTAACTTTTTTTTCCTCTTCCCGTTCAAGCGATTCAAAAATAGCTATCGCATCGAGGGCGGCATTTTTATTTTCTTCACAGGTCCGGATCCAATCTTCTAGTTTTTTAAGGATCATGTTCAGGTCGGCCATAGTTTCGCAGCGAAGATCTTCATCTTTCGCAGCTGGAAAAATATCATCCAGATCCTTTTCAAAGCTCCGCAATTCATCCTTTCTTTCCCTGGTCATTTCGGTTAAATTCTTTATCTTTTCTTCAAACCGACCCATAACCTCTGTGAGCCTTAAAACTTCCTTGCGGTTATGCATAACTCCCAGGGCAGCCTGGGCATACGGGGACAGGGAGTCAATCTGGCTTTCCCAGAACGATATCTGTGAGGCTGGCGATTCCGACCAGTCATCTTTCCCAAAGTGGCTTTCCAGGATTCCTGCCTCTTTTTCACAGTCTTTCTGTCGGGCCAGCTGATGTTTAATTGTGTTTGCCAGCTCCTCCAAGCTATCAGCCAGGGTCAGACTCCGTAAGCGTTCGATATCAGCCTCTGTTTCTTTAACCTGCCTTTCCCTGAGTTCAAGATCATTTTTCAGCCGACCATAATCTTTTTGTCTCCATTCCAGGTTTTTTTCTGCTTCGTTAAGATGTCCGGCTAAAGCCGCTACGCTTCGGGCGAGAGAGCCATAATCCCGCCTTATTATATGAATATCCGCCGCCGCCAAATCAAGGCTTTCAACCTTTGCCAACAGGGCTGCTTCTGCCCCGCTCAGCCTGCTTTTTAGATACAGGTAGATTATGTAAACAGCAGCAGTAAGCACCAAAACAGCCGACGCCAAACCAAACAGGATATAGAGCCATCTTGTTGAGCTTAAGAAAAAACCGACCAGTGTTATCAAAAATACAATGAAGCCCGAAAGAAAAAAACGACCCAAAATGCTCTTCTCGGCTAGCGTTTCCCAGCGGCAGAATAATGTATACAGTCGATCGAACCTTTCAAGATCCGCATCAATGCAAAGTGCCACTCTTCTCTGTTCATGCTCTGCATCCCGGTGTGCTGCTCTAGCAGATTGGAGATCGTTGCGGGCACTTTCCAGGAGTTTCCTGCTATCCTGCAGCTCTTCGGTAAGTCGTTTTCGCTCATCGCCAATGTGGCTGCGTTTTAGTTCCATTTTTCGCCATTCTTCATAATCTGTCTCACTTGCAGTGCTTAACAGTTCCTGCTCTTTAAACGCGCTTTTTAACCTGGATAATGCACCCAAACCAATTTCATATTTTTCACGGTTAGCAGCTTCACGCTGCAGCCTGAGCCGGTTTTGACAATTCTCGTGCTCCTTTTTTAACGCTGCCAACTCTAATTCAAAACCGGCATAATCTTCAGCGAGCATTTTTTCAACCAGTTGACGGCCTTTTTGCAATAATAACCCGGCTATGCTTAGACCATCTTTTAGTTTATCAGGGGCAGTGTTTCTAAAATCCCCGGTGTTTGTAATATTCCCAAGTTCACGCAGCTCATTAATGACCAGTTTTATTTCCCCGCTGCGCATCCCTGTGAGCCGGTTAGTCAACCCGCGGTAAAAATGATCTTCATTAGCAATAGCCAGATTGCTGTCGCGAATAATAAAAATATTGGCAAGCTCTGCCGCACCGATCCCTAACAGCTCTGGCATCGTACCTGATTCGGGGAGCTTTACATCCTGCCGATCCGCTATCCGTAAAACAGCATATCCATCCGGTTGTTCTTCCACCCTTTTGGTTGCCTGGAAACTGCGTGACGCAGCCTTGCCAAAAAGCATTTTTATCAAAGCATCTATTGTCAAGGTTTTACCGTCTTCATTGGCCCCAAAGAAAAGGTTAAAACTACTTAGCTGAAGTTTACCGCTATCATGCAGCGGCCCGTATCTTCTGATAGCAAATTCTTTCAGGAACAAGCTTTCACCACCCTAAAAGCTTTGATTGCCATTTCTTGGATCCGGGTTTTATCCAGGCTTTGATAAGATTCCAGCTCAAGTTTTGCCAGAAAAGACTTAAAAAGGTCGTCTTCTATCACCTGACGGACATCGGTGAAATATTCTGTTGCTACCCCGGCCAGTTTATCACCGGTTACCTTTTTTAGACCGTCAGCCAACTGTTTTTCATTTAAACCTAGACGGCTGCTGTCATATAAACCCTGAACTGTTAACTGGATCTTTGCTGCAGGATGGGCTTGTTGTAAATACTTATCCACGATCAGTAAAGGATCTTCATTGCTGAACGGATCGAGCTGAACTGTAAATTTCTCATAGTGAAAAGTATCCAATTCCACTTCTATCGGGCGGTTTTCAGCAATGATCAGGTTAGCCATACGCCTGCCGGTTTCCCGAATGGTAATAGAGACCGGCGATCCTGGATAAATAAAAAAGCTGTCTTCACCGATTTCCCAGCCTCTGTAGTTTGAATGAAAATGACCTGCCAGAACAAATTTAGCCGGTAAAGCTTTAAAATATGATAAGTGGGCGGGCATATATCGCTTTGCCCCTTCATCCCCCACATCATTAGCCGAATAAAAGGCATCCAGCAGTTCCCCATGAAAAAGTAAAATATTCCGGCATTGTTTATTCATCAAACTACCCATTTCCCGCAGCCGGCCGGCCAGTCTCTCCCCTTCAATTTTTTCAAAAGGCAAGCCCCAAATGCAGGTGTTGTTAAATCGTAATGGCTCTGCCCAGTTGTTGATCACATAAACATTATCCCCAAAGTAGAGGCCGCTGTGGTAAGCTTGGTAATCGTGGTTACCCGGCAGGATTACCGTTTTCAGATTACTATTACCGAGGGCTGCCCTCAGTTGAATCCTTAATGTATCAGCTTCGATATTCTTGTCAAAAAGATCGCCTGCAATCATGAAAAAGTCAGCCTGCTCCCTGGCAGCTAATGCTACAAGCTGATTCAACGCATCCCATCTTTCAGGGTTTGCCGTATTCAGATGAAGGTCTGCTGTATGAAGGATTTTCAAAAGCTCGTTTTCCCACCCTTTGTAAAATCAATTTTCGCGTATATGAAGCCGTCTTTCTCCAGCAACATCCGGTTCTGACCGTTTACTGTTACCGAACCGGCACAGGAAGGAACGCCCACATATAATGTAGTTTCCGGAGAAGCTTCCCTGTGTGTTATTATTTCAACTTTTTCTGCACTGAGATCTGTAGTGAATTGTTCAACCTGGGCCCCGGGGAAAATATGGCCCACAGCCCCCAAAAGGTAATAATTTACATCTGAACGCTTAACTCTGTAGAGGCAGTAACTTTGGCAGGGGGCTAAGGTTAATGTTTTGCCCGGCGGCACCAAAAATAGCTCAGGATGAAAATAATAGCTACCTGTAACTTTGACCTCCCGAACATTTGGCGAAAGATTTGCAAAAAGCATATATTCCTTATCAGCAGCGATGAACTTAAAACTGTGCAAATCAGCAAGAGCCGTATATTCGATAACCTTTGTTTCAGTAAGCGGAAAGACGCTTTGTAACAAAACCAGTTGGCTTTCACTTAATTCTCCCACATTATCGGAGAAAAATATAAGACCACCCAGCAGGTTGTTCAGCAGAAAAAGAGTATAACGTTGCTCAGGTATAAGTTTATTCTCATTTATTCCGTTTGTTCCGTCCCTGAGGATGAATACATCGGGATCATTACGGAAAAACCTCCTATCCAGTTCTTTGCGGGCAATTGTACAAACCAGGGAGTTTTCCGTTGCCACTCTTTCCCTGTAGTTTAAACGGGCCAGGTAATTATTCCAGTACGGGCCGACATCGCTGCCGATGCGGCAATATTCAAAGTTACCATAGGCCGAGGCCAACGGTACGCCACAACCCAACAAAGTGCTCTGTTTAGTCCGAGCAGTAATGAAATCAATCGCTTCCGACATGATCTGCCCCCGGCTCTTCCCGGCATGTGGCAATAGCGCTGCAGCATAGAGAAAATCAAACTTAAGCATCCGGTAACCCCAATTGTCCTGAACTTGCCAGAAAACCTGATCCAGATAATCCTGAACACCGGGAGCATAAAAATCCAAAGCATAAAAATAACCTCCCCAGCCGGGATTAAAGCCGGCTTTTACCGGTCTGCCCTTCGTGTTGCGCAAAAGCCAATGTGGTTTATCCCGAAATACTTTTGAAGATGGAACACAAATGAAGGGAGCCAGCCAAAGCCCGGGGCGATAACCTTTTTTCTCAATTTCCCGGGCTACAGCCTGCATGCCTGAAGGGAACTTACTGTTTTCTTCAAGCCAGTCGCCAATAGCTGCCTGCCATCCATCATCAATCTGGAAAACATCCAACGGGATTTTCTTCTTCGAAAGGTTTTCGAGATTTTGCATAATATTCGATTCAGACACCGCAGTATAATAATTATACCAGCTGCACCAACCACTGATTTTTTTAGCCTGGGTGCGTACATTACCAGTTAGCTTGCAGTAGAGATCAAACATTTGATCCGGCTCACCGGTACTCATTACAAGTTTCAGCAGACTGGCACTTTCGCCAACTTCAGCACCTTTACAATCCTTATGTATCACCAACTTGCCGTCCGCATAGTTGTACTCAAAAATGGTATAACCACTTCTTTCATCAAGGGAACCAAAAAAAACTACCCGGCCGTCAGCCAGGCGGAAATAAGTATAGCTCCATGAGTGCAGGTGCCCCTTTTTTCCGCTGTATTTAAAAAGGTCGTAGTCGCCAAATGGACCTAGCAACGAACGGGTTGGCATAAAAAGTGGTTTGAGCCGATCTTGTTCGCCCATCAGCTCACTGCGACTCCATGATTGATAACCGTTGACCAGCATTTTGGTATTACGTGGTAATGCGGGCTGCAATTCGACCGAAAAAGAATAAAGTTTCACAGCCGGTTGTTTGGCAGCAGAGGAAAGGTCTATAGAGATAACATGGCCATTGAGGGCTTCATTGAAAGCATCTATTTGCAGATCCAAAAATGGAGGAAGCGAACCCGGTAACCGATAGTACGCCAGGCGATCATCAACCATGCAGCCTAAATTCAACCGTTCAAAAATAAAATCAGTGGTGCTGCCGGTTAAGATATCGGAAAAAGTGTTATTTGCTTTTTCTTTATTGCCTGGCTTTCTTAAAAAGCCGATCACCCCACAGGGAAGCAGCTACGAGCAGCAAGCCCAGGGTAATTACGCCGACAGCAGTATTAGTGAATCGATCTACGGCTGTTTTTACATAAACCTCCGTAACCGGGCCAATATATTCGTAGATATTATCATGAAGTACAGACATAGTTGCCGCTAAAAACAGAGTAATCGCAATACAAAGTACACCCGGCCCCATCAGTGCTTTAAAACTGTGATCGATAAAATACAAGAAGATTAGCATAAAACCGATTGATGCAAGACAGACCCAAAAAACATTATGAATGACCAAAGGCTGCAGGTCAGCATGAAAAATCACCATGTCCCGCCTTAAACCGGTTGCCTCTGTCACAATCAACCTTACTGTATCGGAAGCTTTTACGCCAAAGAGCGACGTCGTTAAAAAACCGATTAAGATTGTCATTGAAAACATAAAGCCGATTATTATCTTGACCGCCACTTTCAGGCTATGCAAAATCCATCCCTCCCCAAAAAAATATAAGCTAAATAATTCTACTATTCCGGCCTTTATTCCTGCCTGGCACTGCTCCAAATTTCAACCTGCGAACCTTTACAGACAATTGTCTGTAAGCGATCCGGGCCAACTGATACCAGATCTATCCTGACTCCGACAGCATCTTCTAAGGTTCCCAGAAAATGTTTTGCCGCAGCCGGCAGATCTGCGTAAGCGCGAATCCTTGAAAGATCTTCATCCCAGCCGGGGAAAGTCAGGTACAGCGGTTCGCATTGATACAAATCCTGGACTCCCTCCGGGAAATAATCGATCTCGAGACCACGACAGCGATAGCCTACAGCCAGTTTAATCACTTCCATACCGCTTAAAACATCCAGCTTAGTAACAGCCAACCCGGTTAAACCATTAATTTTAGCCGCATAGCGGGCTATTACCGCATCAAACCACCCACAGCGGCGCGGCCTACCGGTAGTTGTACCGTACTCACAACCTTGTTCTCTCAGATGATCGCCAGCTTCAGATAAATCTTCGGTTGGAAAAGGCCCTTCTCCTACTCTAGTGGTATAAGCCTTGATTACTCCTAGAACCCTTCTTACGCTTGCCGGCCCTATACCGGTCCCGCTTGCAGCCGCCGCCGCTACCGTTGATGAGGAAGTTACATAGGGATAAGTACCGTGGTCAATGTCCAGTAAAGCCCCCTGTGCCCCTTCAAATAAGACTTTTTTCCCCGCTGTTATCTGTTCGTCGAGTAACTTGGCTGTATCCGTAACCAGGGGCCCTAACCTCTTTAAAACAGGCTGGTAGAGAGTAAGCAGCTCATTTAAATCAAAGCCAGTATGTCCGAAAATATTTTTCAGAATCATGTTTTGGAGCGGTAAAACCTCTGCCAGACATTTTTCAAATAGGACAGAATCGGCTAAAGAGTTGGCCCTGATACCCCTTCTTAACATTTTATCAGCATAAGCAGGGCCAATCCCACGGCCGGTAGTGCCGATCTTATTATCGGCGAGCAATTCCTCATTTGCCAGATCAAGCGCCTGGTGGTAAGCCATAATCAAATGCGCTTTTGAGCTGATCCGTAAATTAGAGGTGGTAATTCCCCGCTTTTCCAGCTCACCAAGTTCCCTGACCAGTACCAGCGGGTTAATTACCATTCCATTACCAAGAAGGCAAATCGTCCCCGGGTTAAGAATTCCGGAAGGGACATGATGCAGCTTAAAAATGTTCGCTCCATAGACAACTGTATGACCCGCATTGTCGCCACCCTGAAAACGGGCAACAAGATCAGCTTTAGCAGAAAGGTAATCGATCACTTTACCCTTCCCTTCATCTCCCCACTGGGCGCCAACAATGACCAGGCTGTTAACTGGATCCATTTGCTTCACATCCATTCATTTACCTAAGTATATCCCTGAACAACCGATTTAGTTCGCCCGGATCAGCCCTTCCACTGCTTAATGCCATTACTTTTCCAACCAAAAAAGCAATCGCTTTATCTTTGCCCCGCAAAAAATTTTCTACCGCTTCAGGATTTTCGGCAATAACCTGGTTAACCAGGGACATTAGCTGTTCCCTGCCCGCGATCTGTCCCAGGTTCTTTTCAGCAACCAGATCGCCGGGACTGCTTCCACCCTTAAACGACTCGGCCAGCAGTTTTTTTGCAACCGGACGATTAATCTCTCCGCTATCCAGCAGGGACAATATCTCCAATAGATGGTCCGGGAGCATTTTTTTGAGCTGGCAGCCACTTTCACGCGCCTGAAAGAGAAAATCACCCTGAACCCAGTTGGCCAGGTTGCGATAGTTACTGTAATTTTTAGCGGCGTTTTCGAAAAAATCACCCAATTCCCGGTTCTCTACAAAAAGCTGCGCTTCGCTCTCAGGCAAATTATACTTGTCAAGCAAACGCTGAAAACGCATCAGCGGAAGTTCCGGAAGCGAGGCTGCAAGCATTTTAACCAAAGGTTCCTCAATCTGCAGTGGTAAAAGATCAGGTTCAGGGAAATAACGATAATCGGAAGAACCCTCTTTACCCCTGAGCGGTATGGTTTCTCTTGTTTCCTCATTCCAGTGACAGGTTTCCTGATCTACCCTGCCGCCAGAATTTAAGATTTTTCCCTGTCTTGCCGCTTCAAAATCTAGTGCCGCCTCAACCGCTTTGAAAGAATTCATATTCTTGACTTCAGCCTTGGTGCCAAGTTCCTGTGAGCCGGCAAGCCTAAGTGAAATATTGGCATCACAACGCAGGGAACCTTCTTCCATTTTACAATCAGAAACACCAGCGTAGAGCAAAAGCAAACGCAAGTTTTCAAGGAAAAGCCGCGCCTCGCTTCCGGAGCTTAATTCGGGCTTGGTAACAATTTCAAGCAAAGGAATGCCTGCCCTGTTATAATCAACCAGTGAATATTCGGCATCAAGAATCGATTCCCCGGCATGTAAAAGCTTACCGGCTTCTTCTTCGAGGTGAACCCGCTCAAGATAAATACGCCTGATTTCATTATTAACACGAAAATCCAGGAAGCCACCTTTAGCCAGCGGTTGATCATACTGTGATACCTGGTAAGCCTTTGGTAAGTCAGGATAAAAGTAATTCTTGCGGTCAAAACGACTTTTCTCCTGAACTTCACTGTTCAGGGCAAGCGCTGAAGTAACAGCCAACTCAATCGCCCGACGGTTAAAAACAGGCAGACTGCCTGGCAACCCAAGACAGACAGGACAGCAGTTCGAATTGGGCTCACCGCCAAACCCGGCGCTGCAGCCACAAAACAGCTTGGAAGCAGTTTGCAGCTCAACATGTATTTCAAGCCCAATTACGGTTTCATAATTACCCATTATTTTCTGCCCCCTTCACTGATCTCAAGTTGCGGACGTAGCAGTGTATTTCTTTTTTGTCCGTCAAGAAAATGCGCTACTGTAAGCAGCAGCTTCTCACCGGAAGGCGGGGCAGAGATCTGCATTCCCATTGGCAGCCCTGATGTATGCAAACCGATTGGAACTGAAATTGAAGGGATGCCAGCCAGGGCATCGTTAACATTACAAATGTCCGAAAGATACATCTGTAAGGGATCATCCGACTTTTCTCCAATTTTAAATGCCGGCGTCGGTGTCGTAGCGCCGAGAATCAGGTCAAAGCTTTTAAAAGCTTTTTCATAATCACGTCGGATCAAGGTTCTGACCTGCATCGCTTTAAGATAGTAGGCGTCGTAATAGCCGGCGCTCAAGGCGTAAGTGCCAATCATGATCCGGCGTTTCACCTCTGCTCCAAATCCTTCTCCCCTGGTATTGCCAAACATCTCTTCCAAGTGCCGGCTTTCAGCTCTGTAACCGTATCGTACCCCGTCGTAACGGCCTAAATTGGAGCTTGCTTCCGAAGGTGCGATCAGATAGTAGGCACTCAGGCCATAATCGGTAAGGGGCAGGGATACTTCACCGACAACAGCGCCATATTGTTCGAGCAATGTTAACTTACTTTTTACAGCAGCATTAACTTCCGGATCAAACTGCTGATCTACATTTTCCCTGATTAAACCAATCCTGATGCCCTTGGTTACCGCTCCCAGTTCCTTGGAATAGTCGGGAACAACATCCGGCAAAGATGTTGAATCAAGGCAGTCATATCCGGCAATGACACCGAGCAACAGGGCTGCATCTTCAGCAGTAACGGCCAGGGGGCCAATTTGATCGAGTGAGGAAGCAAATGCTATCAATCCATAACGCGATACCCTTCCATAAGTTGGCCTTAGACCAATAAGCCCGCAAAAAGAAGCCGGCTGACGAACGGAACCTCCGGTGTCAGAACCCAGCGCCAGGGGTGCCATTCCGGCCGCAACCGCCACAGCCGAGCCACCGCTTGAACCCCCCGGTACTCGTTCCTGATCCCAGGGATTGCGGCTGGTAAAAAAAGCTGAGTTTTCCGTAGATGACCCCATCGCAAATTCATCCATGTTTGTTTTACCGAGCAATGGCATCCCTACTGCTTTCAAGGCAGCAACCACAGTTGCATCAAAGGGAGGGTGGTAATTCTCGAGAATCCTGGATGCACAGGTAGTCTTTATGTCTTTCGTGCAGATATTATCCTTAATAGCAATCGGAACCCCAGCCAGGGGATGCAAACTTAAACCACTTTGCCTTTTCTGGTCAACTTCTGCGGCAGTTCTTAGAGCGACTTCCGGCGTTTGAGTAATATATGCTTTAAGCAGAGGATCCAAAACGCCTATCCTGTTCAGGAAGCTATGCGTCACTTCAACCGCGCTGACCTCTTTTTTTACCAGCATCTGACTTAAACCAGCTGCCGTTTTTTCAAACAATTCCATCTCTGACCTCTATCCTGTAGATAAAAATCAACAACCTATTCACCAACTATAATCCTCGGCACCTGAAAATAGTTCCCATTCCTTTTAGGAGCGTTTTGCATAACCTGATCAACCGGCAAAGACGGTCTCACTACATCTTCCCTCAAGGCTGCCGGCAGGCTATTTGTATGTGATGTTGGTTCAATTCCCGATGTGTCAATATTTTGTATTTTTTTCGCAACCCCGAGGATGCTCTGCAGCTGAACCGCCATCTGTTCCTTTTCATCCTGCGCGAGCATTTGACGGGCTAATCTGGAGACATGTTCTACTTCATCTTGGAAATTCTTGGTCATTTTCTCTCTCCTTTTGCAAATAATTACACAAAAACGAGTAAACCGGCTTTTTGAGCCGGTTTAGGAGTTCTTGTCGGTTTACATTTTTTACAGGCCCTATTCTCAAATCCCTAGACAATAATGATAGTAGTCTGTTTTTTACGCTGTAATTTAAGTTTTTCACAGGATAATTTTAATCCATCATACAAAAAGCGTCAAGACAATAGACAAAAAAAAGCAGGGCAACCAAGGTAATAACAACTATCAAAAAAACCTGTAACCGGTAAAATCAGCTTTCAGTACCGGCCATAAATTTAACTATATCGGCTCTGGAGATAATCCCAAGCAGTACTCCTGCATCATCAACGACAGGAACCCGGTTAATGGTTTTGCTGATCATCAGCTTGGCAACATCTGAAACCGGTGTATCCCTTTTGACTGTATAAACATTTTTAGTCATTATCTGTTCAATTGTTGTCCGGTGTAAAACCTCTAAACCACTGCGAATGAGAGCAAAATCATCGCTATCGGCGTACGGTGAAACCCAAATAGAGCTGCCGGACTTTGGCACTATGTTTTTTTGGTTAGAATAACGCAAAATATCACTACCGGAAATGATCCCAATTACTTTATTCTCTTCATCAATAACCGTAAGGCCACTTATATTGTGTTCGGCAAGTAAATCCAAAGCAGCCTTAACATGGTTGTACTTATTAACAGTAATAGTTGCCGCAGTCATGATATCCTTGGCCAAAAACATAATCCAAGCCTCCTTTTTCCTAATTTTGCATAATGTTATTATTATTTTAATTATTCGGCAAGCCAAAAGTATTTCCTGCATTTACGGCAAAACCTAAAAGCCCGCATCAATAATCGTTATAAATAATTTACTTGATCTATCAATGTTCACATACTGTTACATTGATGTCATTATTGAGCTTCATTGTTTGACACAATTTCCTGTTTACTGCTATGCTCTCGATATTAAAAAATGTTAAGTTAGGATGAGGATTTTTATGAATAACATATCGTTAATCGCTACTTGTTCTTTTGGGCTTGAAGCACTGGTTGTCAGGGAACTTAGCAATCTAGGCTATAAAGATCAGATTGTTGAAAATGGCAAAGTCACTTTTACTGCTGACTTAAGCGCTATCTGCCGATCAAATTTGTGGTTGCGTACTGCCGACCGGGTAAGATTAAAAGTTGGCGAGTTTAAAGCGAATACTTTCGATGACCTTTTTAAGCAGACCAAAGCTTTGCCCTGGCCGGAAATAATCCCCCGGGATGCCGCTTTTCCGGTAGACGGAAAGTCTGTTCAGTCTACTCTATTTAGTATATCTGACAGCCAGGCGATCGTTAAGAAAGCGATAGTAGAAAGCATGAAAAACTGCTATAAAACAAGTTGGTTCAAAGAAGACGGACCACTATACCGGGTTGAGGTTTCGCTTCTCAGGGATATTGCCACATTGACAATCGATACCAGCGGAGCGGGGTTACACAAACGCGGCTACCGCCGGTCGGGAAGCAGAGCGCCGATAAGGGAAACGCTTGCTGCAGCCCTGGTTTTGATTGCCCGGTGGCAGCCAAAAATAACGTTGCTCGATCCATTTTGCGGGTCAGGCACTATTCCGATTGAAGCTGCTTTGATTGGCCAAAATATTGCCCCGGGAATAAACCGTAATTTTGCTGCTGAAGAATGGCCAACAATCCCAAAAATATTTTGGCATGAAGCTCGCAGGGAAACACACGATTTAATCGATAGCAAACAAATATTAGATCTGTGCGGAACCGACGTCAATCCGGCGGCAATTAAAAACGCACGCAATAATGCTGCTGAGGCAGGAGTCGGCGAACAGATTCACTTTCAGGTCAAACCACTTTCAGAGTTGAGCACAAAAAAGAAATACGGCAAAGTAATTTGTAACCCGCCTTACGGGGAGCGGTTGGGGAATCAAAACGAAGTGGAAATTTTATACCGGGAGATGGGCAATACCTATAAAGCGCTTGATACCTGGTCCTGGTACACCCTGACAGCACACGAAAAATTTGAGAGCCACTTTGGACAGAAAGCGTCAAGGCGCAGAAAGCTATACAACGGAAATATTAAAGTACATTACTATCAATATTTTGGGCCAAATCCGCCTGAAAAGTAGATCGATCAGATAATCTCTGATATGATAGAGTTGCCATAGCACACAACCCCATCTATCGTGCACGATAATAATCAACTTGAACAAGGAGGCGTTACCGATCTTGAATCGTTTTCAGGAAGGCCTTAAAAAGGATATGCCTATGTTGGTTGATACCACTTTGCGCGACGGAGAGCAAACCGCTGGGGTGGTCTTCTCCAACCGCGAAAAGTTACGGATTGCCAGAATGCTAGATAACCTTGGGGTTCACCAGATCGAAGCTGGCATACCGGTTATGGGTGGAGATGAAAAAGAGGTTATTAAAGAAATTGCCGGCTATCAACTCCATGCCAGTATCATGGCCTGGAACAGGGCCAATATTGAGGATCTCAAGCATTCGCTCGACTGTAACGTTGATGCAGTTGCGATTTCCATCTCTACTTCTGACATTCATATAATTCACAAGCTGCAGACATCAAGAGAATGGGTCCTGGAAAATATGATCAGGGCTGTGGAATTTGCAAAAGAGCATGACCTTTATATTTCAGTGAACGCGGAAGATGCTTCCCGCAGTGATTTTGACTTTTTGGTAAAATTCGCCAAACAGGCTAAGGCAGCCGGGGCCAATCGTCTACGTTTCTGCGATACCATCGGGGCCTTAGAACCCTTCAAAACTTTTGAGACTATTACAGAGTTAATCAAACAAACCGATATGGATATTGAGATGCATACCCATAATGACTTCGGCATGGCCACAGCTAATGCACTGGCCGGTATTAAGGCAGGGGCCCGCTTTATCGGCGTAACCGTAAACGGTCTCGGGGAAAGAGCCGGCAATGCAGCCCTTGAAGAAGTAGCTATGGCCTTAAAACACCTCCATAAGGTAAACCTCGAGGTAAATACGAAGGATTTTCGCAACCTATGCGAATATGTATCCCGGGCTTCGGGCAGGCAAATTTACCCGGGCAAACCGATTGTCGGCACGAACACTTTTGCCCATGAATCTGGCATTCACGCTGACGGAGTTCTAAAAAACCCTGCCACTTACGAAATATTCAGCCCCGAAGATGTTGGGCTGGAAAGACAAATTGTGATTGGAAAGCATTCCGGATCAAAAGCCATCAAAATGAAATTTGTCGAATACGGTATCGACCTGTCCGAAGAAGAAGCGGCTGATCTTCTCAGGGCAGTACGCAGCATTACAGTTGACTTAAAAAGGACACTTTTTGACAAAGAGCTGATGTACATTTATGAAGACTACCTCTACGAGAAGAAGATTAACCCGTCAACTTAGCTTGTCCGATAAGCAGCCAGGACTGCATTTGGTGATTTTATGAGCCCGGTGCAGTCTTATCTAATCCAGGTTAAAAGAACCATACTTTTTAAAATGCTCGACCAGCCCTCCATCGGCAAGAATTTTTAACATTACCGCGGGCAGAGGGGTAATCGGAATTTGGAGCTTCTTGCTCTTGTTATAGAGCAGCCCTTCAGACAGATTCAGCTCCAGCAGATCACCGGCGTCAATTAAATCCGTATCACATTCAACAAGAGGCAATCCTGTGTTAATGGCATTGCGGTAAAAAATGCGGGCAAACGACTTGGCAACAACAGCGCTTATCTGAGCGTTTATTATTGCCAGCGGTGCCTGTTCACGTGAAGAGCCACAGCCGAAGTTCTTCCCCGAAACGATAAAATCCCCCTTGCTAATTTTTGAATAAAAATATGGGTCAAGATCTTCCATCACATGTTTTGCAAGCTCTCCCATGTCCAAAGTTTTAAACTTATACCTGCCGGAAATTATATAGTCTGTATTAACGTCGTCACCAAATTTATGGGCTTTACCCTTCAGTTCCATGATTTTCCTCCCCCTATTGAATGATTTCACGTGGATCGGAAATGATCCCACGCAGCATTGATACCGCCACAGTGGCCGGGGAAGCCAAAAAAATTGAGGCCCGGCTATTGCCCATTCGCCCTTTAAAGTTGCGGTTGGCGGTAGAAATTACATTTTCGCCATCCGAAGGCACACCATTATGGGTTCCGACACAGGGGCCGCATCCCGGGGTAACCACCGCCGCTCCGGCTTCAACAAACGTTTCGATTAATCCTTCGCGCATGGCAGCAATGAATGTATCTCTTGACGAAGGGGCAACGATCAGCCTGGTATTGGCAGCTATTTTTTTCCCTTTCAGGATCGCCGCCGCAATTCGCAAGTCTTCCAGCCTGCCGTTGGTGCAAGTACCAATGACTCCCTGGTCTACTTTTGTGCCTGCCACCTTGCTGATCGGTGCGACATTATCCACAGTGTGAGGCAATGCAACCTGCGGTTCAAGGTTCGAGAGGTTATATTCCCTGATATACTTATATTTAGCATCCGGATCAGCAGATACAGGCTGAAAGTCTAAGGCGCTGCGCAGTTTAACCCAGTTTTCAGTTTTCTGATCTGCCTCCATTAAACCACATTTTGCGCCCAATTCCACCGCCATGTTGCTGATAGTAAACCTGGCATCCACAGAAAGAGCATCGATTACCTCACCGGCAAATTCTATGGCCAAATAAGTCGCGCCATCTGCAGTAATTTGACCGGCAAGGAATATGATCAGATCCTTGGAGTAGACTCCTTCCGCCAGTTTCCCGTTTAAAACCAATTTAATAGTTTCCGGCACTTTAAACCACAGCTTCCCGGATATCATACCTGCAGCCAGGTCGGTGGAACCAACACCTGTAGAAAATACATTAATTGCGCCATAGGTACAGGTATGTGAATCAGCCCCAATCACTAACTGGCCGGGCAGAACATGACCTTTTTCCGGGAGCAACTGGTGGCAGACTCCGTCACCAATATCGTAGAAATGAATCTTTTGTTCCCTTGCAAAATCACGCATCTGCTTATGCAGGGCAGATACTCCTTCAACCGGGCTGGGGGCGCTGTGATCAATAACCATTGCCACCCGGTCCGGGTCAAAAACCCGCTTGGCCCGCATTTCTTTGAAAACTTTAATTGCCAGCGGTGAAGTGCCGTCCTGGCCCATCACAAAATCAAGGTCAGCAACCACAATATCTCCAGCTCTTACATCCTGGTTACTTTTGTTAGAGAGGATCTTTTCTGCAATTGTTTTTTCCATAGACTAATCCCTTCAGCTCTGTTGTTTAACGCATCGTAAAGATAATATAACTATACTGTGCACCACACGACTTATACCTTGTCATTTCAAGGCAAACCCTTTCTTTCGCAGGTGTGGCAAAACATCGGGACGCGGTTTAGCCGTCATATAACCAGCAGACCTTTTAGACCATGTAATATTCTCCATATCTTCGCCACGATTTTGATAGTAACTGAGAACCAAATTATCGTACTCTTCTATTAACCTTTGATTATATTTATCTTGATAGACTTCTTGTTTAAAAATTACTTCACTAGGAAGGCGAGGCTTTTGAGAATTTTTTTCAGCCGGGTAACCAAGGCACATTCCAAAAACGGGATATACCAATTCAGGCAGGTTCAATAACGAACTGACCAGGTCTAAATCGTTGCGGATGCCGCCGATGAAAACCCCACCTAACCCCAGTGATTGAGCTGCAATATACGCTTTTTGAGCAACCAGCGTTGCATCGATCGTTGCCATGATCAGCATCTCTGTATTTCCTAAAACCCCGGCGTCCAAATCCGGCCAATATTTTTTGCTGCGTTGCAAGTCGGCACAAAACACCAGGAATAAGGGGCATTTTTCGACCCACTCCTGCCCTCCGGCTAGAGTGGCAATCCTGTTACGTTTTTCGGGATCATCAACCCGGATAATCGAATAAGCCTGGAAATGGCTTGAAGTTGCTGACCATTGAGCTGCCTCGATAATGGCATTAACCAGGTTGGGTTCAACTACCTGCGCTGTGAATTTCCTCACCGAGCGATGCGAACAGAGAATCTTCAGCAGATCGTTCATATGTATCACTCTTTCAGGCACTCCTGCAATGATTGAAGAATCTTACCTACGTACAGAAAAGCCCTGATTGCCATCGATCACAACTTCTTGCTGTTGATTCGCCAAGCTGCCTACCCGGTTAAATTAAAACTTTATTTCGTTAAATAGCTGAAGCAAAACAAGTTTGTTCTGTCAAAAACCTATAATCAATTATATTTGCCACTGAGGACCTTTCCCCGTATCCTCAATAGCAATACCGGCATCCAGCAAAATACTGCGAATTCTATCTGCATCCTGCCATTTTTTAGCATTCCGGTATTCTTCTCTTAAACCAACTAAATCTCTGACAACACAGTACAGCTTTTCGGGGATAATTGTTGTCAGTTCATTTATTGCAGTTCCGGCATGGACAATCATTTCCCATAATATGTTCCAGCCCTGGGATACAGGTTCCGGTTCTTCAAGATTTATCTGTGCCTGCCACAGTATGTAGTACGCCTCCAATATTTGGGCGTTCAGCGCCTTGATATCATTTTTTTTAAGCGCTAATTGAAAAGCATCATCGATACCGTTTATTTTTTCCAAGAAGGCCGGAACTAAATTTACCTCATTCTCCCCCGATAGCCGTGAGCCATTAAGAGAGCTGCCCCTGTTTGCAGGGCCCTTTTGTTGCCGGGATTCTGCATAATTGCAATTAAGCAAGCCTAGGGGAAACATCTCGCCTCTCGAAAAACAGTATTCCAAGCCATCCTGTCTAACAGTAACCCGACCCAGGCCATCTGCCGTCACCATTCCGGCAGCAAAATTCAAAATGCAAACAGTATGCTCGTCAATCCCCAGTATTGTAGTTCCTGGCGGCAGCATTGCCTCAAGGGCAGTGAACCTTTTTTCACCCATATAACAGTAACTGGTGTCGTGGTTACCCCCTTCGGCATTGTTCCAATGGGGAATCACAACCAGGTTAAAATTCAGATTGCCAAGTATATTTAAACCCGGAACCCAATGCAAAGGCTCACCAACCTTGTAGATTTCATAAACCGGGAGAGTATGGGTACCGATTGACAGGGCTGCCGCGCTGGCTGCTACCAGGCAACCACCCCGGTTGATCATTGCACCAAGCAAGGCTGGGACAGGCGTTGCCTTGAGTTGACCAATAACATAGGTTGGGCTACCCGGGCCGAATAATACATAGCCTGCCCTACCGAGCAAACTGAATGCTTCCCCGGCTTGTATGCTTGTTGCAGCCTCGGCTGATTTAAAAGACACAACATCCAGCTTATGAAGCACCTGTGTTGTAAAGTAATCTACTGCCCGTTTGGTTATCAGGTCCGCATTCTCCTGAAACCCGGCCGGTGTATCGAGAAATAACGCCAAGTCGCTGGATTTTATACCGGCTAAAAGTTTTTTATGGGTTTCGACCATTGTTCCTGATAGTTCACCCGAACCGATAAAAGCAACTTTACCCTGCACCTGTGGCATTCGATTTACTCCAATATTAAAGCTGGGTTTATTATTGATTGTGTTATCAGGCTTGATAAACCTTTACATAAACCCGGTTTTAAACTGTCATATCCTTCAATTAGTAAGTAATCGGGCATGGATAAATTGCATAAAATTTACATTTACCCACAATACTATTACTTACGGTGCAAACTTTCCATACTAATTTTGAAGGCATTGCATCTCCAGGTTACTGATATCAGATTAGAAATTCCCTAAATCTAAATTTTAATCTTTTTCTCGCCTGAATTTTGATCTGGCTTCTTCGAAACCGGATGAGAGCGCTTTCCAGGCCGAATCAATCCCTTCACGTAATGCTTCAAATGCTTCTTCGTTGGTATCGACAACTTCTTTTAACTTTGCAGATCCTTCTTTTATTTTTTGCTCCAGAATATTAATTTGTTCAGGCAAGCCTTTCGCTATTTCTGCGCCGGCGGTTTCGGCCTGCTTATGCAATACTTTCAGCTCCTCTTTCCACTCACTCAGCTGCTCTTGTACTTTGTTGAGGTATATTTCCTTTTTTTCCATTATTTAACATCCTCCTTTATGAATAACGACCTTACTTTATCCCGCAAACTGCTGTAAACACCCTGAATACCGGTAATATAACGAGTATCCCTGCTTTTACGCAAAGTCTCAAGGGTTGCTGTTTCTACAACCTGCCAAAGCAAATCCTTATCCGGGGTATTCTTTAAATAATTGAGTTTAACCTGGTAAGCCCCTTTGTATTTTCGGCCACCTCCGTTCGGTGTGATATTTTTTATGATCCGATTTAAATCAACATTACCGTTTTTGGTGCGCAGTGAGACATCCAGGTAAGTTTCATGTTTATTATGATTCTCAATTACACAAAAAACAGCTACAACCTTGTGCTCGGTATTTTTTAATATCCTGTCTGCTGTAACGGCGATAGAATCTCTATAGTTTGCATCAATGTAACCCACTCCGTAAAAAGCCCAATCCTTATAGATTATTTCGTTTTCAACTGCCCGGTCGTACAGTTCTGCAGTTTGGGGGTAAAGTGGTGTCGTGTTGATCCCCTGTAAAATATCCCTGTCAACATAAGCCGACAAATAACTGAGGGCTTCAAAATCAAGATCAGTAATATTATCGTATTTATTTGTATCGGTCTGAATACCAAAAGTCAGGGCGGTTGAAACTGCCCTCATCTCTTTCGCAGATAGCTTAAGGTTTAAGTTTTTTAATATCAGGGCAATTAGAGTGCTGGTTGAGCCAGCATCACTGCTTATCAATGAAAACTCAGGCATAAAAGATCTTTTTACCGGACTGTGATGGTCTATATGAGCGGCACAGGGAATTTGATCGCCAATTTTATCGACTTGGTTATTCTGGAAATCTGTTACAATATATGCCAGATACTTATCCAAATTTATTTCTTTGCCTATTTTAAGCGGGATTTTCAATTTGTTAATAAATGACTTATTTTGCTGAAGTGATAAACCTTTTTCAGTAAAGATATCGGATTCGACAGAAAAATGTTTGAGAATTACCTTAATAGCATAGGCTGAAGCAATGGCATCAGGATCCGGGGAACCCGGAATATAAATAACCAAAGGATTGTATTTCGTTACTGTTTTAATAAAAAGAGCGGCAGTTTTTTTCATTTTCTCTATAAACCTTTTTTATTATTATAACACTGGAACATAACTGGAAACAACTTATTTAACAGTTTTGCAATAATGAAAAAATGATGAATACCTTTTACTTATTATACTTAAACTACCATAGAAAAGTGTTATCAGGTAATCCTGTCATTTATACGATTATACGATAAAAATAACTGCGCAAAATTTTATGTTAGAATTAAAAAACAAGCGCAGAAAAATATTACAGGTAGGTAATTCTATGGAAAGCCACTTGGAAGGCAAATTAATTTTGGCGGAATCAGCTGCCCGGCAGGCCGGTGAAATCATTATTAATAAAAAAGGCATTACTATATTTGCAGAGAAAGATAGTAACAACCTGGTAACGGAAGCAGATTATGCTGCACAAGAAGCTATTATTAAAATAATTTCTGATCAGTACCCCGATCACAGCTTTATAGCTGAAGAAAATGTTCTGACAGCAAATATCTCCGAACCGGATCTCTGGATCATTGATCCACTGGATGGAACCAACAATTACGCTCATCATATCCCACATTTTAGCATATCCATCGCCTACGCCAGTTTCGGGCAGGTAGT
Source organism: uncultured Syntrophomonadaceae bacterium (assembly GCA_964389365.1). Taxonomy (GTDB): domain Bacteria; phylum Bacillota; class Dethiobacteria; order DTU022; family DTU022; genus UBA993. Next base: position 1,635 of record CAYMDO010000004.1, on the reverse strand, counting down.
AGCAGGCGTTGTATATGATCCTGTGCGAAGAGAGCTATTCAGTGCCTCGGCAGGCAGGGGAGCTTTTTTGAATGGTGAAAGAATTGCTGTTTCTAAAGCATCATCTCTAAATGAGGCTATAGTGGCAACCGGTTTTTACTACGATCGGGGCGCAATGATGCGGAAAACACTCTCAAGCATAGAAAAACTCTTTGAGCACAATATACATGGCATCAGGAGGTTCGGCAGCGCAGCCCTTGATCTATGCTGGGTTGCCTGTGGCCGCTTTGATGCTTATTTTGAATACAAATTATCTGTCTGGGATTTTGCCGCAGGTATGCTCATCGTCAATGAAGCAGGTGGCATTTGCACCAATCAACAAGGTATCCCCATGTCATTAAATAGTTCCGGTATTGCTGCCTCAAATGGTTTTTTCCACAACAATTTGTTAGAGCTCGTCAGCTGGGACGGGAATGAAACGGTTTAAAAACTCGACAGATCTTGCTTATATGGCTTTTCAGTAAAGTGCAGGTAAAATGAAGCTGCAAAGTAATATACCGCGGCAGCCAGTGAACCTATTACCAGGCGTTTATCAACATCGTGCATGGTAGCACCCATAACAACCAGCGCAAAACCAAAAAGAACCATTACGATAACGGTTATATATCTGTATTTTATGGTTGAAGCAGAAATATAACGGATAGGAACAAAAACAAGAATGACAAAAATGAACATTATCAAGGCATTGATAAGGGGCGGAAACTCCAGAAGGTAGAAATAAAAAACCATGACATTCCAGTAATTCGGAAAACCGGTAAAATAACCGTCAGCGGTTTTGGCTGAGGTGATACAAAAACCGTAAGCAGAAGCAAAAAGAACCAGAGCTAAAACAGGCCAAGCATACGAGGGAACCAGTTCAAATTTATAGGCAAAAACAATTGGAATAAATGTATAAGTAAGGAAGTCAATAATATTGTCAAGCAGGCAACCGTCAAACCGGGGAGCCCAGCGCTTAACCTCAAAGCGGCGAGCCAGCATGCCATCAGTAGCGTCAATAACCGCAGCGATAGCAAGCCAAATGAATACCTGCCTTGCTTCGTTGCGACAGATCGCGTCAATAGCCATCAAACCTGCAATAAGACCCAGTGCTGTATAAAAATGTACGGCCCATGCTATAACCTGGTGAAAGTGCTTAGCAGGGCAGGCTATTTTTTCTATTATTTATACCCCCACAGAATACATTTCATAAGTATCTGCAAAAAAACCATATTGCTGTGTTTGCCTGTGACATAATACCATGTAACCTGTTTATAATCAAACAAAAAAAGTTAAAGCTGTATTTATAGATGACGGAGAGGCTCCGGCGCCGAGAAATTAACAGAGCGTCTAAAGGTGGCCTGGCTGAAAAAGTATTGGACTGTTCCGGCACATATTCACTACACGCTGATTGCTGCAAGCTGTGCCGGGGTTTTATGGTTCTTGTGTTACTATAACCTGCCGTAAGAAACAGATCTGCGGTTCATTATATTATCCATCTGCCGGAATCACATCCGGCAGATATTTTTATTGCCGCCGGGTTAAGATGTTTATAATGAGATATTATGTAACTGCTTAGGCATCGCCTAATCAACCAGATATATTTGTTCTTTGAAAACC
>CAYMDO010000003.1:0-100261 GCA_964389365.1 uncultured Syntrophomonadaceae bacterium | reverse complement strand
ACTGCAATAACAGGGATTTTTACTTTGCAACTTTCGGGGAACCTTAAACTGCAATGCCCGGTAGTACTATTATGCAACTAACACGATGGGCGGTTTAGATGCCGGTATAATATATATTGCTCTGAATCAGGTAAATAGCAAGTGGAAAAAGAAAATAATAATTTACATCATTCTATACCTCGAATAAAATAATACATATATTTAAGGAGGCAATGGTATGGGGTTCCTATCTGCCAAAGAAGCAGCTGAAAAGTGGAGTATATCGCAAAGAAGAGTGGCTATTCTCTGTGCTGAAGATAGAATTTCCGGTGCAATGAGAGTAGGTAACATGTGGGTGATACCAGAGGAAGCTCAAAAGCCCGATGATGCAAGAGTTACACGTTTTTTAGAGAAAAGTAATCTTGTTGTTAAACCTTTTGTTAAATGGGCTGGCGGCAAAGCTCAAATTTTAAATGATATTCGTGCATGTTATCCGACACAGTTAGGTAAAAAAATCACGAAATACGCCGAGCCCTTCGTTGGCGGTGGTGCGGTATTGTTTGATGTTCTAAGCCGATTTGATCTTGAAGAAATATATATCAGTGACATAAACAGCGAACTGATAAAAACATATATCAGTATTCGTGATAATTTGAAAGAATTACTTACCGCTTTGAACATTTTCGAACAAGACTATCTCCCCTTGGATACGGATAAAAGAAAAGAGTATTATTACGCCAAACGTGACAGATTTAATGTCCTGAAAAAGAGCAATGAAAATGACGCGGAGCTTGCTTCGTTATTCATATTCCTGAACAGGACTTGCTTTAACGGGCTTTACCGCGTGAACAGCAAAGGTGGCTTTAATGTACCGATGGGAAGTTATAAGAATCCGACCATTTGCGACGAAGAAAATTTGCGAGAAGTATCTAAAAAGTTGCAAGGTGTTAAAATTGTGTGCGGTGATTACAAGGATTCTGCGGATTTTATTGACTCCAAGACATTTGTTTACTTTGATCCGCCGTATCGCCCGCTTTCGGAGACTTCGAGTTTTACTGCATATTCACAGGATGGATTTGGCGATAGAGAGCAGATGGAGTTGGCAAAGTACATCGATGATATGAGTGCAAAGGGTGCTTTTATAGTTGCCAGCAACTCTGATCCTAAAAACACCGATAAGAATGATGACTTTTTTGACAGGTTGTATGCTAAACACAAAATACTCCGCATCGATGCCACGAGAATGATAAATTCTATGGCAGATGGGCGCGGGAAAATAAGTGAACTGCTGATAGTAAATTATTAGAATAGGGGTTTCAAATGGAAAGAGCAGAAGCAGTAAGGAGACTCAAACAGCTTGAGGGTCAAGATTTGCATAGACTTGCGGAACAATATGGTGTTACTGTAATAGCTGAAAATGGAAAGGTTAATAAGGGCTGGGCTGGGCATGTGGCCGGAAAAATCGTGGCGGGCATTTAATGTAGTATGTTGTAGAGTGCTTTTTAAAAAAGGCCGGGTTCAAATACAACAGTACATATTTCAAAGAAATGTACAGAAGTGCCATTGAGGCGAAGTGGGGCATTGACCTTTCTAAAATGTCCATTCAGGGGAAAGCCGAGAAAAGGTTTGATTTCGTTGTGAAAACTCCTTCGGCGATATATGGTATTGAAGCAAACTTTTATACCGGCGGCGGGTCCAAGCTGAATGAAACTGCCAGAAGCCATAAAACAATTGCACAGGAAGCAAAAGGAATCCCTGGATTCGCTTTTGTCTGGTTTACTGATGGACAAAACTGGAAATGCGCAAGAAATAATCTCGAAGAAACATTAGTGAGAAGTCGATTTAGATAACAACGGTTTGTAGTGGTCGATATAGATGTTTTAGGGGAATGAAAGTTTGTATATTAGAATATTGATTATATGTCAGAATGGAGGGATGAATTTGGAAAATAAAATCACAGGGTTATCAAGTGAAGAGGTGCGAGAAAAAATAGCGAAAATTGGCCCTAATGCATTGCCGGTACCGCGACACAGATTCTTGAAGCTTGTACTGAGACAATTCAGGGGGATATTCAATTTATTGTTGATCGCAGCTGCAATTGTAACATATTTGTTGGGAGAACCTATTGATGCTGCTTTTATACTGTTTTTTGTTATATTGGGAACCTCGCTGAATATTTATCAGGAATATAAAGCCAATGCTGCAGCTGAGAAGCTTAAGACATATCTTCGCAGTACGATAACAACCATTAGAGATGGCGCTAAGCAAGAAATCCCAACAGATCAGATTGTCCCTGGTGATATTTTGAGTCTTGAATCAGGGGATGTGGTTCCAGCTGATTGTATTGTAAGAGAAGTCAGGGGACTTCAGGTCGATGAGACAACATTTACGGGAGAAAGTATCCCAGTAACGAAGGAAGCGGTTATTGATCCTGATCATAAGATTACAGAGGTCAATCGATTGTTGCAAGGCGTAATCATTGTCAGTGGAAACGCAATTGCAGAGGTTACGACGACTGGAGTGAATACAAAATTTGCTGGAATAGCCAAAACCGCTTCAAAAGTCCAATCCGACAGTGAGCTGGCAAAAGGAATTGACCGTATAAGCAAATTTATACTCAAAACAACTTTAATCACATTATTGTTTGTTATCATTGCCAATTTAATCATCGAGGGAAAAGGAACGGATATCCCAGAGCTCTTTATCTTTGCAATAGCACTTGCGGTATCGATCATACCAGAAGCTCTGCCTTTGGTGCTAACATTTACACTTTCAAATGGCGCACTAAAGTTTGCAAAAAAGAAGGTCGTAGTAAAACGTTTGACGTCTGTCCAGGATTTGGGTTCTGTTAATTTGCTTTGTACGGACAAGACCGGAACAATAACGGAAAACCATCTGGTATACATAAATTCATTTCAAACGACAGAATCTCCATATCATCCTCTGATCCTATCAAGGCTGGCAGCCATTGGACTGGATGAGAGAATCCCCGAGCCGTTTGACCGTGCATCTGATGAAGCTTTGACGACGGAACAAAGAACCGTGGTTGAGCAATATCAAATAATTACAGAAGAGGCATTTGATCCGTCAATCAGAAGCAATGGCGTTGTTGTAAAGCATATAGATGGTGCGCAACTTCACATACGAAGGGGCAGTCCTGAATATTTTTATGATTTGGGGTTAATAAGTGATGAGGAAGCTGGCAAGTGGCTTGAAAAAGAGGAAAAACACGGGCACCGCGTTCTTGGCGTCAGCTTTGATGAGGGGAAGGGGGCAATATTCGGAGGATTTGTCTCATTCGTTGACAATTTGAAATCGACGACCGTTGAAACAGTTGAGATGGCAAAAAGAATGAATGTAGCGATTACGATCATTACCGGGGATGCTCTTGTTGTAGCTGAAGCGATAGGAAGAGAAGCCGGGTTGGTTTCAAAGAGCGATGAAGTGATGACTTCATCAGATTTTTTGGCTATGCCAAACTCAGAACAGCATAGCAGAATTGGCTCAATCCGGGTGTTTGCACGAACAACTCCTGAACAAAAACTTGAATTAATTAAGCTTCTTAAGGAGAGGTTTACAGTCGGATTTCTTGGCGAGGGAATTAATGATGCCCCGGCTCTAAAAGCTGCTGATGTATCGATGGTGGTTCAATCAGCCTCAGATGTTTCAAGAGAAACTGCCGATATTATCCTGCTTGAGAATGATCTCAGAGTCATTGTTGATGGTATTCGGCTTGGCAGGGAAACCCATGCAAATACCATGAAATATATTAAAGCGACGCTTGTATCAAATTTCGGGAACTTTTACGCGGTTGCAATGGGATCACTTTTAATCAGTTTTTTGCCAATGCTGCCAAAACAGCTGCTGCTCCTGAACCTGCTTTCAGATTTTCCAATGATGGCCATTGCTTTTGACAAAGTATCAGAAAAAGAAATTAAGCATCCACAAAAATATGATTTTAAGACGCTCTATACAATTTTCATTACATTGGGACTTGTAAGTACAGTTTTCGATTTTATGTATTTCGGTTTGTTCTATAGGATTTCTCCGGAAGTACTTCAGACAAACTGGTATATCGCCAGTGTTCTGACAGAGTTATTCTTGTTGTTCTCTATCCGCTCAATGTTGCCTATCGGTAAAGCCGGAAAACCTGCACCACTTATTATTTGGTTGTCAGCTGCTGCAATAACATTGACGATTGCTTTGCCGATCATTCCGGCAACGGCAAACTTCTTTGAGTTCGTAACACCGATACCCGCTCATCTTGGTTTGATTGTTGCTCTTGCGGCTATATACTTTATTGTTACAGAATTGGTCAAAAGCCCCCTTGCAAGATACTTTGGAAAAAACAATAACAAGGCCATATAATAGGCCAAAGAGGCACTAGAAATATAGAAAAAACAAGCAAGTCACCCAGTGTTAATCAAACACAACACAGTGGTACTTGCTCATTACACACTATTCTTCAACATCTATCGTTAAGCCGGACTTGAATTCCACTATGAATTTGTCCTTGTAGACTGTGATTTATTCAATCAGCCGCCGGACAAGTGTCTCGTCGTATTCGTTAAGGGAAGTGGGCTGCTCCTGCAGAAATGCGCTCATGTCGGCAATCCGTTCGAACGAGGTTCTTGAGTTGAGCTCTTTGCTTCTCCTCGCAAAGGCGATAGATTTCATCACCGGCCTTTTCGCAGTCAGCCTTTGAGCTGGCGAGCATCAAGAGCTCTGCCTGAAGTTCTGTAAGCCGTTTATCGATTGCGGTAATGGTATGACTGTTTTCGTGACAAATAACGGTTTCGATGTTTTTCTGCAGCGTGATGAGAAAATGATTTTTATCACACAATGCCAGGTTGATGGCTGTGACCATCACTTGCTTTAAGGTATTTTCAAGAAGTACCGTTCAGGCCTCGCAGAACAAGCCAGTGTTTTCTAATCGGCTGATCTTTATCCGGGTTCTTCAGCACCTTTCTGACTGTCTTACGATCAATTCCCAGCATCTCAGCAATTCTGGTCTTATTGTAGCCCTTCTCAAATAGTGTCTTGATTGTTGTTTGCATATGCACCTCCAGCATGTTCTGCTCCTTTCCTTAGTCTAATCAACAGTACTTTTAATTAGACTATATCGGAGCAGTGGTTACCACCGGGGTGGGGAATTTTCTCCGTCAAAAGTGTGTATTTTTATTCTGGGATTGACATTCAACAGGTAATGTCTAAATAGTAGCCCGTAGATATGAACTCTCCTCAGTGATGAGCAGATCAAAGAATGGCTGTGTGAAGCCATCGAGGGGGAAGGTTACAATTACGGCTGCATGAAATCACCGGGCCGAACCAGCTTTGGGCCATGGATGTTAAGTATGGCTACATTGTTGGCGAAGAAAGGTTTTTCTTCATCATGAGTATCCTTGATCTGTTTGACCGGGTAATCGTTGATTATCATACAGAGCGTCATAAACAAAAAATGCAAGCTGTGATATTTTAAATTAAGTTCCTCACCAAGGGAAAAGCCGATCGCTGGTAAAGCGCGGATGTCAACTGGTTACCTGTTGACGCTGTAAGTTCTTATCAATAAAATATAAGTACGCTATAAAGTACGTACAAAGGGGCGAGCCGGATGACAATCCTTAATGCAACAAATGCCCGTAAAAAGCTGTATAAACTGATCGAAGAAGTCAGGGAAACCCATGAACCGGTCTATATGACCGGGAAAACCGGAAACGTTGTGATGCTTTCCGATGAAGACTACCGATCTATTCAGGAGACCCTTTACCTTGTTTCTGTGCCGACCATGCGTGAAAAGATCATCGATGGCCTGAATACGCCCCTGGAAGAATGCCTGGAAGATAGTGATGGAGAATAAAGCGTGGAAAATTGTTTACACCAAACAAGGTTTTAAAGATAAAAAGAAAGCAATCGAAAAGGGCTTTAGCCAAAAAATCGAAAAACTGCTTGCCGTGGTAAAAGAAAACTCCCTTTCTGACTATCCGCCCTATGAAAAATTGGTTGGTGACTTAAGCGGTGCCTATTCAAGAAGAATAAACCGGCAGCATCGCCTTGCATACCAGGCCTATGTAGAAGAACAGCTGGTTAAGGTAATCAGTATGTGGACCCATTACGAATAAAAGCTGCCCGGTGAATTTATAGGTTCCCTGGTCATCTAGCGTTTCCATTAAATAATTTAACATTTTAAACTAAATGCATTAATCATGAAAAAGGGGTGATAAGCTGTTGAAAAGTAAACTTAGCAAATGGCTTAAGGGTATCATTATCACGCTGGTAGTATTGGTGGTAGCAGCTGTAATTGGTTTTCAGATTTTCTTTCGCCTGGCGGTGCCAAAATATACGGGCAATCTTGATATCGCAGGGTTAACTGCGCCCGTAGAAGTGCGGACTGATGAATACGGTATACCTCACATCTTTGCTGAAACCGACGAAGATCTCTTCTTCGCCCAGGGTTACATTACAGCGAGAGAACGAATGTTTCAAATGGATTTGACAAGATTGGCCGGCAAAGGCGAACTTTCAACCCTATTTGGTGAAACCACAATTGAATCTGACCGCTATTTTAAAACCCTAGGCTTTTACCGGGCAGCTCAGGGAGAATACGATAACCTGACCCCTGAAACAAAATTAGCGGTAGATGCCTATGCCCGTGGTGTAAATGCCTATCTGAACACGGTGAAGCACCTTCCCCGGGAGTATGTTATTCTTGGCGGCAAACCCGCTGCATGGGAGCCTGCCGACTCTTTGGTCGGAGCCATTTTAATGGCTTTTCGTTTAAACTCAACCCGCTCGATCAAACCAATCCTTCATCAAATCCAGGAGTATGCCGGGGCAAACGTGCTTAATGACCTGCTGCCCTGGATTCCGGAGCAAGCGCCGGTCATTTCCGGAGAACCTAACGAGAGACCAATGGTCATAACCTTAGATGCAGCGCAACAAACTTCCGGCGCCTTGCCGGAAATGACCCTTGAGAATTTCTACAGCCCGATTCCTTTACGCATCAGGGCCAGCAACTGGATGGCATTTTCCGGAGACCGCACCACCACAGGTAATGCGGTATTTACCGGTAGCCCTGACCTTGAAGCTGTGATCCCTGCCTTATTCTACCTGGTTCACTTAAGCAGCCCATCCTATGATGTCATCGGCGGCTCGATCCCCGGCGCACCAGGAGTGCATGCCCTCGGTTTTAATGGGAATGTGGCCTGGAGTATAACCGTTGGCAACGGGGATAACCTCGATTTCATCATTGAAACGCTTAACCCTGAAAACGAAGATCAATATTTAACCGAAGCAGGCTACACAAACTTCACGATCATCAATGACATCATCAAAATTAAAGAGAAGGGCGGTTTTCTTGAGGAAGAAATTAAGATAAAGACTTCACGCCACGGCCCGGTGATCAGCGAAGTGGTAGGAGGACTTCCGGCAAATACAACCATGAGGTGGCCCGGTCTAATGGGCAGTGACGGCACTTTGAACGCCCTTTTGGCCGTTAACCGTGCGAAGAATTTTGAAGAGTTCCGCTCAGCGCTTAGCATGGCACAGGGCGGCAGTGTTCACGTCGGCTATGCTGATATAGCAGGAAATATCGGATACCAGTACATCACAACCTTGCCGATCAGGAAGAGCGGCACCAATCCCGTGCCGGTTCCGGGTGAAGCAGATGCCTTCGGTTGGACTGATTTCGTGCCTTTTGATGAACATCCTTATGCAATCAACCCGGAAAAAGGATACCTGGCTTCATTTAATCAGATGCCGGAGGTAATCGATGAAGAATTCTACGGCACGGCCTACTTTATGTTTGAAAGGCCCTACCGCTTTGAGGCGATCGTTCGCTCTCAGGAAAAATTTAGTGTTGATGAAATCAGACAAATGCAAAACGATACTGGATCCCATGTTGCCGAGCGGTTTATCCCGCTTATTGTCGAGGCCGCTTCTGCGGAAGAAACTTTGGTTCCCTTCGTAGAGATGCTTGTCAATTGGGATAAAAAAATCAGCTTAGATAGCGTAGAAGCTACGCTCTTTAACGCTTTCATCGATCGTTTAATCTATAACACTTTGGCTGATGATATCGGTTCTGAAGTTGTTAAAGAATTCTATAAGGGGTTAAGCATATCCATTCCTCTGCAGTGGCTGATCAGATACAGTGATCAACCGGATCACTACCTCTGGGATGACAGCACAACCGCAACCCCTGAAAACAGGGATGATACTATCGTTAAAAGCTTATACGACGCTATTGACCTAATTACCGGTTTAGTTGGCACTAATCAGAGTAAGTGGGAGTGGGGTCAGGTTCATAAAATGCCCATCAGGCACCCACTCGGAGAAGTTCTGCCTTTCTTAAACTTAGGGCCCTATGCCTATTCCGGTGACGACTTTACGATCCATGCCGGATGGTGGGATCACAATAATCCCTTTGAAATGAAAAGTGGCGCCTGCATTAGAATTGTGGTCGACATGGCTGATCTGTCAACTATGACCCTGATCAGCCCACCTGGTCAATCCGGGCATTATCTCAGTCCCCACTACGGCGATTTGGTAGAGCCGTGGGCAGAAGGCAAACAGATCCCCGCTCACTATACTACGGCGAAAGAGCTGGATAAGGTTTTAATGCTTAATCCGGCGCAATAAAGAGCAACGGCTATTACAATTACATAAAGCACTCTCTGTTTATTAGGGGGAAGAGACACGATTGCAATAATCGCGGACCTTTCCCCTTAATGTTTTTAACGGTGACGATTGAAAGTGTTTGGTAACTAAGAGTATTGTGCAATAAATATTACCAAATACTTCTATTTGCTAGAAATAAAAATCGGTTACCCGAAAAGTGATATTTCAAGACCTGACCCCAGCATGTTTTCAAAGTTGGGCCTCCGCCGCGATTATTTCCTTAAAAATAACGCTTGTGCTGACCACAGCCTAAAAAGTCTGCTTCAAGAAAATAAGATGACCCAGCGCGAACTGTCAACCAGAACGGCAGTCAGCGGCACCTTTCCCGATTTGAAAACAGCAAAAACCCCGGCCGACAAAAAACCGATCGCTGGTAAAATGCACTGACCCAACGGGTTTTATTTTAGAGTAATTGGTCTCTTGCTAAAAAGAACGACGAGGGAGGAGAATTATCCGAGATCTCCTGAGTCACGGATAATAAAGAAGGAGTATCTATCTGCCTTAACGAAAGGGACGATGCCAGATGACTGGCGATAAAGAGAGGGAAGCTATGTTGCAGGAGGTCCGCAGAAATGCAGTGATCTGGTGGCTGACGCCGTGCGCGTAGCAGCGGAAATAATCATGGACCAGATAAAGTCAGGCGGCAGTTAAGCCTCTACGTAGCCACAGTCGACGTATGGCTTTTAGAAGACCAGCTGCTGCCCCGTAAAGAACGCCGGCCGTCCACAGCTATGTGGAGACGGCTTTGACAAAAGCACGGTTTTACCGGCCCAGAAAGAACAGTAAGATCCTATGTATCAGAGCGCAAGAAAGAACTTAAAATCGGCCAGGAAGAACAATGCTTTGAATTAGAGCACCTAAAGGCGAAGCCCGGATCGATTTCGGGACGACCCATGTGATCTGGGGCGGTGAATTTAAAGAAATCCGCTTTTTGACAACAGCCTATCCATTCAGCAACGGCGGTTTTGCGGTGCCTTTGCCCGGTGAGAATATTCTCTGCTTTCTCTCTGGCGGTCGGCGCCGTTGGAACCGGCAAAACTTTTCTGGCCACAGCCTTAGGTTTAAGAGCCTGCAGCAAGGGTAAAGTGGTCCGCTTCTTCCGTTGCATTGATCTGGCCAGCATCCTGCTGGAAAGTCATCGGCAAGGCCACTTGAAAAAGCTGATGGATTCGCTCAGCAAAGCAGACCTGCTGATCATCGATGAGTTGGGCTTTGTGCCGCTTAACCGCAGTGCCGCTGAATTATTGTTTAATGTTGTTGCCCAGGCTTACGATTGCCAGAGCGTGATCATCACTTCAAATTTAAAGTTTGGCGAGTGGAACAGCGTCTTAGGTGATAATCGGTTGACTGCAGCATTAATTGACCGCCTGGTGCATCATGCGCATATCTTGGCCTTTGATGGCCAAAGGCGCAGGCTCAGCCAAGCTTATCCGGTTTAAAGGATGTACATGATTTTGATAAAAGAGGTGATGAAAAAGCATAAAAAGAATGTATTCCGCTGGTAGCCTTCTTACCTATGTATTTTTTAGCTGCCCCAACTATGCGGTTTCTACTTGCCAAACACACTTTGGCGAGAAAAAAAGGAGGGGAATAGCATCTTGAAATATACGTTTGACCTGGAACGTCTGTCTGTCCAAGAATACAAAACATTGCTGAAGAAACAGAATCTGCTGCCAGGTCGCAGAATTCTTTGGCAAGACATTGATAATAATTTCTCCGTATTTGAGAGCAGAGGAATTAAAAACGTCGCACAACTGAAAAAAAACCTTTCCACTGCCGCCAAAACTACGAATTTTGGAGTGGCAAGTGGTATCCCCGAGGAATATCTGGTGATTTTGAAAAGAGAAATTGGCAGTCTGGAGCAAAAGCCCGTTTCGCTTTCAAGCTTTCCCGGCATTGATTCCTCTCGTGCTACAAAGTTGAGTGGTGCCGGGCTGAAAACATCAAAAGAGTATTGGGAGACAAAACAAGACTTGTCTGACGAGCTGTTTTGTCTTTGTGACCTTGTTCGGATAAACGGCGTGGGTCCCGTCGCCGCGAAAGCGTTTTATGAAGCCGGATACAGGTCGGTTTCCGACGTTGCCGCAGCGGACGCCACGGTTATGCTGGAGAAGGTTTCCACAGTCAACGAAGCCCGGCGCTATTATAAGGCGAAGCTGGGGCAAAAAGATATGCAATTTTGTATTGATTTCGCTTTATTGCTCAATAAATATGCCGTCTGACGATTTACAACTGTTTATGCAAATAAGCAAGGCACCCTACGATAAATTTTGTAACGTGCCTTACGCTTTTAGTTATCGATATCAATACTAACCCCAGGCTTGAATTCTAAGCACCGGAACCGTCCCCTTGCTTAAGAAAAGCCTTGGAATAAAGAGTTTTCGAGATTTGAGAGCAATAATCTGATGTGCTAAAATCATGAATATATGGGTTCGTGGAAACAAATCAAAAGGCATGATTTTGAACGTGACAGAGCGATTTAGATGTCGGTACTTTGCGAGTGGTCGGCTTAGTTGGTTTATTATTTTGCCGAGGCTGTGTGGTCTGGATAGATGTTTGTGTAAAAGTGTCACTATTTGACGGGGGTGGTGTGAATGAAATGGAATACATATAATCACCTAGCCTGGACTGAACATATTTTAGCTAATCTGGAATCCTATAACGAAGAAGCAATGGCCTATGTTAAAGTTTTGGAAAGATACTTTTCTGCACCAACTCCCACGATGCTGCACTTAGGCTGCGGAGCAGGAGGCCTTGACTTTCATTTCAAGCAGCACTTTTCCGTTACCGGGGTTGACTTAAGTGAAGGAATGCTGGAAATCGCTAAAAAAACAAATCCCGAAATCACCTATATTAACGGTGATATGAGAAACGTCAAATTAAATAAAAAATTTGATGCAGTTATCATACCCGATTCCATCATGTATATGAGCACATTAGAGGATCTGTCGGCTGTATTGAGCAATGCGGCAGCGCATATGAAACCGATGGGGGTTCTGCTGGTCGTTGCCCACATAAAAGAAGAATTCCGCAACAATAACTTTGCCTACACTGGTGAAGATGAAAACTTCCACATCACGGTGCTAGAAAATAACCATATCACATCTGATAGCACCTATGAATCCACAATGGTCTATCTGATTCGCCGGGATGGTGAATTGAGCATTGAGCACGAGGTTCATACCCTTGGGTTGTTTTCTTATGATCAATGGATGACTCTTTTCGAGAGGCTCAAATTGAAAGTTGATGAAATCAGCTTAAATCATCTTTATGATAGATACCTTCTTGAGGATGGCGAATACAAACTCAAGGTCTTTATTGGAACTCCGAGCCTTTGAAAATATGGAGGAAGAAATGAAACTTAAAAAAAGTGCTTTGATAATCCGTACTGTGGTAATGCTGGTGCTGGTGCTGGTGCTGATCCCAATATTACCTCTACTCATCTCTGACCGCTGGGATTGGTGGCAGGCCTGGGTGATGGCAGCTGTGTTCATTCTATGCTTTATCATCAGCCGCATTTTGGCAGCGCGAAGAAACCCCGGTATCATTGAAGAGCGCGCGCATTACGGTCAGCACGATAATACCCCGGTATGGGACAAAATTCTTTCGCCGCTTGTCGCGTTCGGCAGCGTCTTTATTTTACTGACTGCCGGGCTAGACGCCTTATATGGATGCTCGGCGAGGTTTTCTCTTGCCCTTGAGCTCTTCGGACTGGTACTGATTCTGAGCGGGTGTTTGCTTTCTTCTTATGCGTTTATAGTGAATGCATTTTTTTCGGGAACAGTGCGCATTCAACAGGAGCGTGGGCACATCGTTGTGTCGGGCGGGCCATACAGATGGGTGCGGCATCCAGGTTATATCGGTGGCCTGGTCTCAAATCTTGGCATGCCACTGCTGCTCGATTCAGCCTGGGCCTTCATCCCTGTTGTGATTTTTGGCGTTTTTTTCATCATGCGTACTCGCCTTGAAGATCGGTTTCTGCAGACAAATCTGCCCGGCTATCGGGAGTACGCGCAAAAAGTGCGCTATCGCTTGCTGCCCGGTATCTGGTAATACATTGTCAGGGGGACGGGGGTTTGACATATAGGGGGAATGATTGAAGCGACGCACACAGTTCGATTTATAAAAATGCTGAAAAGATAATCTTCAATATTAATCGCGAGATGGAAGCTGCTGGTTTTAGGTTGCTGACAGTTGATGAACTACCCGGACTATTTGATTAAATCATACTATTCGCTTTAACCTTTTGAATATAGCTTATATAACACATGGAGACGGATGGCCTTAATGTGTGCGTCCACTAAAGCTCTTTGTGAGTCGAAGCAGATTGTTCAAAAAATGCTTGACCATTACATAAGGCATGATGTGGAAGTCGCTCTGTTTTCACATCTGTAAAAAAACGCTATGTAAAATCCGCCTATTCGGCCATGGGGAGATGGCTGATGATCAAGGTTAAAGATAAAGCGGTTCTGAATGATATTGAGCATTTGCTGGGAATCAGAGCCAGGCTCAAAAGAAACATAAATAAGTTCCCGGAGGTTTAACATGTGGTTTTCTATAATTTTAGGCATTTTCTTTATCTTAATTGGGTTGGCGGTTCATGTATTTAAATGGTACTTCTTGATCTCAGGCTATAATACCATGTCAAAAGCTAAAAAGGCCAACGTCGACACAGCAGGTATTGGTAGTTTTATGGGGATATATTGCTATGTCAACGGTGTAGTTTTCATCATAATTGGTGTGTTGCAGGCTTTGGGATTAAAATCAGTTCAGGCGCCGGCTATTGTATTTTTTGTTATTTCAACAGTTTATTTATTATTCAAGGCTCAAAAGTATGATGGGAATATTTATGAAAAAGACGGAAAGCCCCGAAAAGGGGCGGGAAAGCAATTAGTTATACCGGCAGGTATAGCCGTTGTTACATTAATCTTCGTTGCTGTTCTGATATTTTTTTCATCCCAAACAACCAAGGTAAGCTTTCTTGAAGAAGGCTTAGTAATCCATGGTATGTATGGTGATGTTTATACCTGGGAGTCGATTAAGTCTGTAGAGTTGGTGGAAGAATTACCCACTATTGAAATGTGCACCAACGGTTCAGCTTTGGGCTCAAATCAAATTTGAAGGGGCATTTCAAGACAAAAGAACTATGTTCAGTGAATTTATTTGTTAATACCCAAAAGCCCCCTTTTATTTATCTTGAAGCAGATGACGGGATTACAATCTTTAATTTAAATAATGCAGAGGAAACGCAAGAGGTTTTCAAAGAAATTTTAAGGAAAAGAAAATAATTAGAGGTTTGATAATATGTTAGAAAATAAGGATTTAAGAAGGGAGGGAGGAATTATTAAGATTCAGATTTGGTCTAAAACGAAGATTGGAAAATGGGCATCTTTACTTGCAATACTTTTTATCGTTTTAATGGGATTAAAAGCATTGAATATTGGGATTAGGCTCCCACTTCCGTCACCATTTATTGCAGTATTGGGAGTGATCGGCTTTGTTTTAGGAATCATTTCAATTTTCAAAAACAAAGACAGATCATTATCGGTATTATTGTCTATACCAGTTGGACTGCTGATTATTTTTTGGGTAGCGGCAGAAATAGCGTTTCCGCATTAATAGCCACAATGTTACATTTCTGACCTGGAAGGCAACCTGATTGAAATTGGTTCATTTAATAAATAAAGAATACGAAAAGAATTGTAAAGATCTGATTGGGGGGGATTAAAGTGATAACAATAGAAAATCTTATGTCCGTTTCAAAAAAGCGATTTACAGGAAGCATCGAAGGCGCTGAGTAAAGAGGATATTCCTCAGCGAAGAATAATCCGGCAATCATATCAAAAGAAATTTTTAAAGCAGTGCAGATTAAAAAACAGCATCGAAGTTATGTCACAAAGTCCGAAGATGGAAATCGGAGAAAAAGTAAAAATACAGTTCGAAGAAGCAGGGTTTGCAGACAGTTGATTAGATGCCATTGAAGGGAGCCATCATGAGAAAGGTATATGAATTTGAAGCGCAGATCAAAAAAGTTCCGGCTATCGACGGCGCGTATATTGAAATTCCTTTTGATGTGAAAGAGGAATTTGGAAAAGGCAGGGTGCCTGTTAACGCCACTTTTGATGGAGAGCCATATGTAGGCAATCTTGTTAAAATGCAAACACCGTGTCATATTATCGGGATCAGGAAAGAAATCCGTGCGAAAATCGGCAAACAGCCTGGTGATATAATAAAGGTAACTATTAAAGAAAGAGATAACTCAAAATGAACAAATATTTTAAGCCGAAGGTTATTATTCCTATTATTCTGGGGATTATTATCGGCGGACTGCTATTTGCCTTAGGTGAGTATGATGATGCGCCGGGACTGTGTGCTATCGGGTTGTCAATAGGTTTTATCATAATTATGCTTGGCGTCATTAAAACAGGCGTCATTAAAAAAGGACTGCTAGCACCGATTTTGCTTTTGTTTTTCGCTGCTTTTATCGCATTGATCACCACATCAATCCTGCTTGATGGTGAGTTCGGTGACAAACCGTGGTATTCCGCTTTCGGGTTTGTGGCGGCCTTCGTGTTGTTGCTCACAGGGTTATTAAAAATACGAATATACGGATCGAAGAAGTGAAAATACAAAATAGCCTGATAGAAAATCAATTATTGAGAAGTCGAGATTGATATCAAACCGCTATGAATGCAGGGTCTATGCTGTTTTGCTTTAAATCAATAAAAATCCAGGAATAACGTAAGGTATTGAAGGAAAGGAAGTCATCATGATCAAAAAAATGGAAATAAGAAAGTCAGCGTTTTTTGGGGGTATCGAGGAACTCGCTTCCATGAGGCATTCAAAAAACTTAAATGAAGTCCACGGTGAAACCCTTTCTTTGGGGGATAGAATTGCTGATGCAGTGGCTAACCTTGCAGGAAGCTGGGGATTTATAATCTCTTTTGTAGCAATTTTATTGCTCTGGATAGGTGTAAATTCCGCACTATTATTTATTCGCCATTTTGACCCATATCCGTTTATTCTATTAAACCTTGTATTGTCCTGTATAGCCGCACTTCAGGCTCCTGTAATCATGATGTCTCAAAAGCGCCAGGAAGCAAAAGACAGGCTAAGAGCAGAGCATGATTATGAAGTTAACCTGAAATCGGAAATATTAATCGAAGAGGTTCTTAAACGTCTGAGTAGGATAGAAAAGAATCAAAGAGAATTTTTTAAGCAGAAGGACAAATTAGAGAACAGGGATTGAATCTTTAAAATATATCGAGGTTTTTTACAGCAGGATCAGGACTCGTTCAGCAATCGGCTATAACAGCCCGGAAGAGTGCGAAAAACAGAGGAAAGCGGCTTAACTATGTGTCCACAAAAGCGGGGGAAGATCAGCCGGGGATTTTCCTGACAACAAGCAGTTCATGAATGATGGCGAGCACGAACAATTTTTAATGAAAGATGCTCATGAGCCGATTATTGCGCTTGAGATATTTGAGCAGGCTCAAAAGGAACACATTACAGCCCCAAAGAAACAGAGACTGGAATAAACTTAGTTCCAATATAGCCTCGGAAATATGAGTGGAACGATCTTTTATTAGCGGAATGGGCATAGCGGCAGACAAAACAACGCTCCCGACCTTATGATGCAAATTCAGGATTGATGTCATAGGAAATCAAGTGTTAAAAGCCTTATAAACGGCTGTTTTACGGGTCTTGCGAGGATTTTTGAAGCCGGAATCGATGACATCTAAATTAGTCACTCTATCTCACGTTGAGACGGTGACCTTGATAACCAGGGTGAAAGGGTGAGTGCGTGAAAAGTCCGGTAATACTGGGCTTTTCAGGATTTGAGAGCAAAATCTGATGTGCTAAAATCGTGAACATATGGGTTCAAGGAAACAAGCCAAAGCGGGCATTTTCGAGTGCGCGAGAGCGATTTAGATGTCATAAGCCTGGCAAGTGGTCAGGATAGATGTCAACGGTTTGCGAGTGGTAGATTTAGATGGTTTTTGAAAAGGTGAAATTGTGTGGTCAGGCTGGATGTTGGGTATATGTTTTAATATATGGTTTATCCTTATAAAGAAAGTTGGAAGGAGTAAGAAAACATGAAATATTTTCAAATGTTCTTGGATGGTATTCGTGAGCCTGATAAAAGGGAGAGAATGGAGAACATCCTGAAATACGTTAAAGAGAAGTTTCCTCAATTGAAAGAAGAAATCAAATGGAATCAACCTGTGTTTAGTGACCATGGAACTTTTATTATTGGTTTTAGCGTTGCTAAAGGGCATATAGCTGTGGCACCTGAAGCAGTGGTTATTAGTCTGTTTGAAAAAGAGATTGAAAAAGCGGGATATTCCCATACACAGGAGCTTTTTAGAATCAAGTGGACAGATAGAGTGGATTTTGATTTGCTATGCAAAATTGTTTCCTACAACATTGAGAATAAAAAAGATATGGCTAAATTTTGGAGATAAAATGATCGAATACACAAAAAATGAACTGGAAGAGGCATCATCCGCCCTGGCTTCTGCTCTGCATAAGTGCGAAAAGATACAGGAAAGCGGCAAACTGAAATCCTCTCAGAAAACTTTAAACGATAGGCGGGCCAAGGCACTGCGGATTGCGCTGACACTGATTGAAAAAGAATAAACTAAAGTTGAAGAGGTAGAGAAATTGTTATGAAGCCGAACAGTATTGACGAATATATTGCGTCACAACCGGAAGATGCACGGCCTTTGTTGCAAAGTATCCGCGAAACCATCCGCGCAGCCGCGCCGGAAGCCACAGAGAAAATCTCGTGGCAGATGCCGACATTCTGGAAAGGTAAGAACCTCATCCATTTTGCGGCATTCAAAAAACACATCGGGCTGTACCCCGGCGGCGAAGCTACGTCTAGATTTGCGGAGCGGTTAATAGGTTATAAGACCAGTAAAGGAGCGATTCAGCTGCCGCTTGGCATGCCAATAGATTATGAACTCATCACTGACATCGTGCGGTGGAGAGTAAATCAAGAAGAGAAAAGGAGCGACTCTTTATGACAAATGAGCGTGTATACAAGATGGCATTTTCGAGCGTATACCCACTACTGGTCCAAAAGGTGGAGCGAAAAGGACGTACTAAATCCGAAGTTGATGCTGTGATTTGTTGGCTGACGGGATATGACGATACTGGCTTGCAAGCGCAAATTATAAAGAATATCGATTACGAAACCTTCTTTAAGGAAGCTCCGCAGATAAACCCGAACGCCACCAAAATATCTGGCGTAATTTGCGGGCATCGCGTTGAAGAAATCGAAGACCCGCTTATGCAGAAAATCAGGTGGCTTGACAAACTGGTAGACGAATTGGCAAAAGGCAAGTCAATGGAGAAGGTGAGGAATAATGAATAAATATCATCGTACTGAAAAGTATGATAAGCGCTTTCAATCGCAAAATTTTATGGGTCCAAACGCAATGCTTATGCTTGACGAGATCACCCAAGGCGTTGAACTCACGAAGGGAATGCGTGTTTTAGATTTAGGCTGCGGCATGGGGTTGACATCGGTATTTCTGGCTAAAGAATACGGCGTACAGACATTTGCTGTTGATTTATGGATTTCGGCTACTGATAACTATAAGCGGTTCCTGCAAATGGGTGTTGATGACTTGGTCCTTCCTATACATGCCGACGCAACGGTGGAGTTGCCTTTTGCAGACGAGTACTTCGACGCACTAATAAGCATTGATTCCTACCACTATTTCGGAAACAACGATGACTATTTTGAGAAACATTTAAAATCGCTGATAAAAAAGGGCGCACTGGTTGCAATTGCCATTCCCGGCACAAAGCAGGAAATGAACGGAATCATACCCGATGCGCTAAAACCGTTTTTAAACGACGAAGATTTTGCTACATTGCATTGCATTGAATGGTGGACTCAAATTTTTGAAAAGCATTTAGACTACTTTTTGATCAAAGAAATGGAGTGCACTGAAAAGGCGTGGAGTGATTGGCTTGCTGCCGATAATCCAATTGCAAAGCAGGATATAGACATGATGAAAGCCGATGATGGCAAGTATCTGAATCTCATTTCGATAACAGGAAAAAGAAAATAACATATGCCCTGGAAGTAGACCAATCCTCACCGTATTCGTTCAGGTAGCTGGCTACCTGCCCATTAAACAAAAAAATATGCCGCTAAAAGGCTTTGCCTAAAGGGTTTGTGAAGTTACCATGCAGAACCGGGTGTAAAAGAAGCGTGGCTTACCTTCATTTTATAAATTTGCGCACTTAATTACACGTGATCTTAATTATCCCTTCCGAACATCCAAATGTGATATGATCACTGGTGTTGCAACTGACAAAAGCACGGGACGTGATCTAGTGAACAGTGAGAATATACACCGCCTCGACCTGGATGGACGCGAAATAATCCTGATTGGCACAGCCCATATATCAAAAGCCAGCGTCGAAGAAGTAGAAACCCTGATTGAAGCTGAAAAACCAGACACAGTCTGTATTGAGCTGTGCCAGGCCCGTTATCAGGCTATAACTGAAGCCAGTCGCTGGAAAAATACTGATATAGTCAAGATCATCAGGGAACGGAAAGCACCCCTGCTGTTGGCCAACCTGATTATGTCCTCTTACCAGAAAAAGCTGGCAAAAAAATTTAATGTTCAGCCCGGGCAGGAGATGAAACAGGCCATTGCATCAGCCGATGCTGTTGGAGCTGAAATTTGCCTGGCCGACCGTGATCTGCAGGTTACAATGCTGCGCCTATGGCGCAGTTCTAACTTCTGGGGCAAAATGAAACTTTTCTTTCAGTTCATGCTCGGCATAATCATGGATGAAGAGCTAACCGAAGAAGAGATGGAAAAGATGAAGAGCAAGGATATTCTGAGCGCGGCTCTGGATGAATTGTCAACTGCCTTTCCTCAAATCAAGTCGATCGTCATTGACGAGCGGGACCAGTACCTGGCTCAGAAGATCAAAGATGCCCCCGGTGAGAAAGTAGTTGCTGTTCTGGGTGCCGGGCATATTCCCGGGATTATTGAAGAGATCCGCAGGGATCATGACCTCTCCAAATTGTCTGCCATCGCTCCTTCCCCCGTGATCAATAAAATCGCCGGCTGGAGCATCCCGGTTTTGATTGTCGCCCTGATCGCACTGACTTTTTCGGTTGACCGGGCGACAGGAACCGAGCAGATCTTGGCCTGGATTTTATGGAACGGCTCACTTGGTTTACTGGGGGCGGTCATTGCCCTGGCTCACCCTCTTTCAATGCTGACTGCACTGCTTGTTGCACCGATCAGTTCGCTAAGCCCGCTTTTAGCAGCCGGCTGGTTCGCCGGCCTGACAGAAGCGCTGGTCAGAAAACCGAGCGTTAACGATTTTGAAAGCCTGGCAGAAGATATTCATACAATGAAAGGTTTCTGGCGTAACAAAGTAACCCGCATTTTGCTGGTCGTTGTGTTCGTGAACCTGGGAAGCACAGTGGGCACAGTCATTGGGGGCGCTGAAGTGGTAAGCAGTTTTGTAAGCACTTTCTTTAATTAAGGCAACTTTTTCATATCAGTTCTTTTTGACTTTCTCGGGCTAATCCAGGGCGGTGGAATTGGCTGCTATCAAGGGTTTTCAGGGCAAAAAGGTGGATGGTAACCCCGATTCCCACGGCTGACAAAAATATGGCCAGATACATGTTGGCTGAGGCCAAAATTGAGCCAGTCAACATAACCCATAGAAAGAGCAAAGCAATATGCCTAGCGCCGCGTGTTATCGCCCGGAAGGCAATATAATTATAGATATATACCCCAAATAGCGGATGGCTCGTCAGCCAGTAAAAAAGTTTCTCGGAGCTGCGCAGGAAACACCAGGCCGAAAGCAGCAGAAAAGGTGTAGTGGGCAAGACCGGCAAAAAAACACCTATAAAACCAAGCGCAAGCGCCAGGGTGCCGATTACAATCAACATTATTTTTTTTAGCTTAGCAAAACCCATCTTTAAATCCACCTTTTACTTTTTCTGCCATAATGGCAGCCGAACCACTTTATGCTTAATGAAGCTTAGCCGGTCTGCCGCACACAGGCACCTGAAATACAGAATCCCCAACCGGCAATCACCTGTGCCGTCCTGCCAGAAAATAACCGGATAGAATGGCCGTAACCGGTACAGCCGCAATCAGCCCGATGCTGCCGGCTATGCCACGTACAAATTCCGTGGCGATAATATCCATGTTGATCACTTTCAGCCAGTCAATTTCATAACCCATCACCAGCAGCAACATCGGGATTGCCGCCCCCACGTATGCGAGAATCAGGGTATTAGCCATTGTTCCCATCACATCGCGGCCAACATTAAAAGCGCCATTGGCCAGGTCGCGGGCCTGGATACCCGGGCAAGCCTGTTTAATCTCGGCTGCCGCGGATGCAACTGACATCCCGATGTCGGATATCGCCCCCAGAGATCCGATAATGATCCCGGCGAATAGTAATCCCCTGAAATCAATAGTATGGTCCATAAAATAAAGCATCTGGGCTTCATGTGAACCAAAGCCGGTAAGGCGAGCCAGGCTGCCGGCCCAATAAGCCATCAACCCCGCAACAACAACCCCGGTGATCGTCCCCAGGGTAGCCACTAACGACTTAAGGTTTAACCCGCCGATAATAAATAAAGTAACAGCAATAGCCACCGAAGCGATCCCGACGGCCAGAATAATCGGATTATAACCATCCAACAGCAGTGGCAGAAGCACCCAAAAGATCAGAAATATCGTAGCGGCCAGGGTGATGATTGTTTTTAAGCCTTTCATTCTGCCAACAACCAAAAGGGCGATAACAAAAACAATAATCAGGTAAAAAACGCCCCGATCCCGGGCCAAATCCTGGACATAAACCTGGTCAAACGAGCCCTCATCACCTATCGAAACTACAATTACATCCCGACCGGCTTCCAGGACGAAATCATAGACAGGGTCTCCGGCAAAGAAAGAGTTATAGATTGTTAAAACTTTACCCCGGTAAGGTCCGCTGGTAAGCTCAACTATCACTTCCTGCCTGATTGAAGTAAAGTACTTATGCTGCTGTTCTTCAGCTTCCCTTACTTCCAGCACCCTGGCCCGGTAAAAATGTTCTTCCGCATATTCCGGCTCTTCGGCACCTGCCGGGAAAGCCACAGTTACTAAAAACAATACTAAAATAACAGCCAAGATATATTTCGGCACCAGTTCAATTCCCCCCTGATCCTAATCCAAACCTGAAGTTTTAGCTAAAGCTTGGTTACACCCGGCAAGCGCCTTTTAATACCCGACAAACAGTTGAGTATAAAAGTGACTGCCATCACCGCGCACCTGTATGCCAATACCGACAAGGCCGTAGCTGCCCCCCAGTATATTAGCACGGTGGCCGGGAGATGCCATCAGCATATCATGGGCCCCGGTTACACTGCCGCTAGAATTCATGGCCAGATTTTCAGCAGCATAGCGGTAACTTATCCCAAAATAGCTTAAAAGATCAGTAAAGCTTCCGTATGTAGGTGAGGTATGGCTGAAATAGTCCTTATCGATCATATCCCTGCTTTTTACCCGGGCGGCGTTAGTCAGCTGGCTGCTGACCTGCAGTGGTGACAAACCTGCACTGGCCCTGGCCTGGTTAATCAGGTTAACCATCTGTTGTTCCTTTGCCGTTAGTCCGCCAGTGCTGCCGGCGGCAGGTGCCGGCTTCGGCTCAGGCTTGGGCCGCTCCTTAATACCGACTTCAATATTTAGCTCCTGCTCCAATTTGCTGACCCGGACAGAAAAATTTATTGACTGGTTTTCTATTTCAGCCTTTTTTAGCATCCTGCCAGGCAACGGTACCCGGTAGATAAATATATCTTCAGCAAACAGGAGAAATACCAGTGCGAAGGCAAGCAGGCAAATAAACCTGCAGGTACGTACAATTATTTTCGGTAGCATCAGGCTATTAAAGCTCCCCATTCAGCTGAAAATCGGCATAAATATATTTACTGTATTATCTTTTATTCCACGCTTTTTTCGACAGCAATATTGCTTTGTTCAATTTCACGTTGTACCACAGGCAGGTCGCGGTTGGTTATAATACCTAAAAGAGGTTCATCCGGGTCTCCGTGCTGGGTTATGAAAACAGCTTCCAGCTTGCGCCCTTCCTGCTGCCAACGATAAAAAATATCGGGTACGTCAAAAAGCGACTGATTAACCGCTATAAACTGATAATCATTTTCATGGCCGGCCTTTTCGATCACATCGATCAGCAGGGTTTCGTGCAGATTAACCTCTTCTTTATTATTAATCAGGCAAATCCCCATCCACTTGACAATCATATTTGAAGTAACCAAACCAATCAACTGATTATCCAGGTAAACCGGAGCCTGGGTATAAGACATCCTGCTTAACTCACGGATCGCCTTTGATACTGAATAATTTCCTGAGAGAGTAAGAACTTTTTTTAAAAAAAGCGGCGCTACTTTTGGCGGTTCCATCAGAAGAGCGGCAATTCGCTCAATCTTTTCGACAACTTCTGTTACGGGCTCTGCGATAATCTCTCCCCCGGAACGATCATGGACTATAGCATTTCGCAGTTCGCTGTACTCTCTTAAGTCAAAGCGGTAACGTTCGATGACCGGATTAGCCCTGGCGCTTCTGTCAACCAACTCAAAAAAACGCCGGTGTTCCTTCAAATTTAATATTCTCTCCATCTCATGTTCAATAGTCGAATATGCATTTAAAAAGCGGTCTGCATTGCTTACATCGGCCATAAAACGAAACGCCTCCTTTAATCAACACTTCTTCCTAAGCCGGCGCTGTATTTCTCAGATCAGCATAAACTGGTTTTATACACACATTTAATTACCGGACTTACAGCTTAAGAACCGCGAATTAGGTTGTAGTAAAATGCAACTACCCCTCTGAGCTGTTCTAAATTGATTTTTTCGTTGATCCCATGAATACTGCGCAATTCTTCCTTGCTCATCTTAAGCGGCGAAAATCTTATAACCTGATCGCAGATCGCGCAAAAATGCCTGGAATCTGATGCACCCAACATGATATAGGGGGTAACCAAAACATTTTGGAAAACTGCATTAACAACTCCGGCCAGCTTTTTATAAGCAGCCGATTCCAGGCTTGTTGACGGAGAAGCATTGTGGCCGTAAAGCCTTCTGACACTCAGCTTAATTGGATCTTTGGCTTTCTGTGCTTTGCCAGCAGCCTGCATCGCCTGGCTGGTTATATATTCTAGGGCCTGATCACAGGTTTCAGTCGCCGCAAGCCTTAAGTTCGCAACCACCCTTGCCCGGTCGGGGATCACATTGGCAGCCTTACTGGCTTCTGCCATCGTAAAAACACAGGTGGTGCGGCAAAGGGCATTCATCTCCCGGCCTAGCAACGGTAAAACTGCCATTAACAACGGTTTGAAACACCAGAGGTTGGCAAAGATAATACGCATAGCAAAGGGCATCTGTTTACCCAAAACTGCAAACATCTCCCTCACTTCAACCGGCAGCAAAGCCGGAAAGGGATTTTTCTCGATTTGCAGAATGATTTTACTAATTACCGCCAGCGGATTGATCCGGTCCGGGGTTGAAGCATGGCCTCCGCTCCCTTCCAGCATTACCTCAATGTCGGTAAGCCCTTTTTCAGCCAGGCCAACTACAGCAACCGGTTTTTTTATGCCCGGGAATACCCCTTCAACAATCGCACCGCCTTCATCTATAACCATCTCCGGGCTGATATTGCGGCTTTTAAGCAGCTCAACGATTGCCGGAGCCCCAGCGCCCATGGTCTCTTCGTCGTGGCCGAAACAAATGTATAGATCCTGGTTTGGCGTAAAACTATTTTTTATATGAAATTCAGCCGCTTCCATAATTCCAAAAAGGGTGCTCTTGGTATCAAGCGAACCGCGCCCCCAGACCTGATCCTCAATCATCTCGCCGGAGAAAGGGGGATATCGCCACTGTTCGCCTTCAGCAGGCACAACATCGTAATGGGCCATTAACACTGTAGGCTGCTCGCTGTTCTGCCCCGGCCAGCGGTACAGAAGGGAGTGTTCATTGACCAATTCCCGTTCCATCTTTTGGTGGACGGAAGGATAAAATTTCTCCAGCAGCTTGCGAAACCGGACAAACTCACTGTAGTCATCCGGCAGCCAATTTTCCCCGGCCTTTTCCGGGTGAACCGTACGACAGCGGATCAGTTCAGCGAACCTGCCGGCAGCCTCAAGTGGATTATAAGCCGGCATATCATTCACCACAGCGTAATTACCGCTTTTTCCGCCTACATCCCTGAACAATGCTGCCCTGACAAGGATTACCGCAACAAATATGAGCAATAAACCAAGGAAAAACCATATCAGCATAATTTAAAAGCCACCCCTAGATCAGATTTTTCTTATACATCAGACGGGCAGCAGCGATAGCAGAAAGAGCGCTGACCGGTATCAGGATACCAACGGGAGCCTTGGGAACCAGAATAAAAATGATAACCATCAGGGTGACCGGCACTACGGCAAGTTTCCAGTTTTTAGATATATAAAGGTAGCCGAGAGCACCGAAAAGCGCCGGCAAAATATTTACGAAAGCCGGCTTTAGGAACGGTGAGGCCAACAGGGGCGTTAACTGCACAAATAGCAGTACCCCTACGATTAAAACCAGGTTGGTAACCAGCGATGAGGTTGCCACCGCTAGAGTAGAGATGATTTCACCCTGTGAAGAACCCGGTTCAATATCAGATATTTCCAGGGCATTAAGTGCGCATGGAACTTTCAGGTTGGTCAGATTACCGGTTGTAAAGGCCAGGTATGTGGCCCCGCTGCCCAACATCGGCGAAAAAGTGATTACTTCAATAATCCCAATCGGAACATAAATCATCATGATCGGCAGCAGCCCGCCAAGAAATGGCCCCATTGAGGGCCAAACGTCAAAATAGATAGAAATGGCCAGCGGAACAGCCAAGATCACCAGCAGGGCTATCGACATCCAGATTCTTCCGATCCGGTGAATGGCTATTTCATAACTTAAGCTGTTTTCATTTATTTTTGCCATGAGCCTTAACCTCCCAGCAGCCCGGCATAGAGAATCGCCAGGGCCATTGCCCCAACCATACTTAGCGGCAGGGCAAAATCTTTAAATAATTTGATCCCGGCCTTCTGCTCAAGCTGAATGCAGACGACCATAATCAGGGCCGAGGAAAGCAGGGTTAAGATTGACACCAAACCGCCGGCCAGGGCGCTGCCCAGAAATGAACTGATTAGACCGACAAACATTGCAGAGATCAGCAGTGTTCCCCAGCGGTTATCCTCTACCTTGATCTTATTGACCCGACCCTGCAGTTTTTTAAAATAGGCAATAATAAACAGGGGCCCGGACATAATGCCCAGGGTCATTACCCAGGCAACCACCGAAAAAACATCAAGCGGCACTCCGGCCCCGGCCAGGCTGGCGCCGGCTGCCTGAGCTGCTGCCTCGGCAGCGGGCAGTTCATAGGTAACCGCTCCAATTACCGAGAGACGAATCCAAGGCAAGGCCAGGCCCAGCGCTCCGGACAGGGTTAGCATGGTCAGTAAGATCGAAAGCGATGGCACCAGTGTAAATACGGCACTTGAAACAACTGCTCGCCGCATTTTTTCAGGGTCAAGGCCTTTGCGCTTCCCTTCCGACCAGGCAGTGCGGAGAAAAACAAGTGATTGCACCGTAACAAATAGTGCAACCACCGCCCCAAGCACAAACATGAAAGAACTGTTCCGGTAATCGATCATAGATATCCTCCTTCTGTTTAAGATTGTCACAGCAGTAATTAAGCTGCTGCCGGGACTGTTTTCTATATGTTATCATAGTGGGGAAAATAAATCAGAAAAAGAGTGAGGGTTCAAAACAGTGAGCGATTGTGTTTTTTGCCGGAGGGATAAATTAGAAGTAATAGCGGAAAACGAATTGGCCCTGGCTTTTAAAGACAGCTGCCCGGTAAGCAAAGGCCACTGCCTGGTCATTCCAAAGAGGCATGTAGGCACCTATTTTGATGCCAGCCCCGGGGAACATGCTGCCATCAACAGCCTGGTCGGCCGGGTAAGGATGATCCTGCAAAAAGATTTTAACCCCGACGGTTACAATATCGGGGCTAATATCGGGGAAGCAGCCGGCCAGACCGTGTTTCACTTCCATTTGCATATTATTCCCCGCTACCGGGGAGATGTGGCCGATCCCAGGGGCGGGGTGCGCAAGGTTATTCCAAATCGCAATTCCCCCATGAGGGGATTAAATTGATATGCTCGCCAGCCGCCTGCCGCTTTAAGGGAACATATATAGCGCATCAAATTATTGATAGCAGCAATATACCGGATATAGTGCCAAACAGGGCGCCAAAAGTACCGGGATGACCGTTTCCTGAATTTTGAGCACCGGGAATCAGTTCGCCAAAAACGATGTAAAGCATCGCCCCACCGGCAAAGCCAAGAGCCAGGGAAAGGATCAGATCTGATACTGCACCCAGCGCCGCCCCCAATAAAGCGCCAATCCCCATCGGCAAGCCGGCAAGGGCTGTATACAATACAATCCAGCGCATTTGCAGACCACCGACACAAAGCGGGCAGGCCATCGCAATCCCTTCCGGTATATTATGCAGCGCTATCATATAAGCAAGGGCATAACCCAGCGCAGGCGATGCTGCATAGCTCGCGCCAATCGCGATCCCTTCCGGCAGGTTATGCATGGCAATACCGAGCCCGATAATAGTACCGGTACGGATAAACCGAGCCAGTTCGTCCGAGGATTCAAAAAAGTGGAAGTGCGGCATCTTAAGGTCCAGCAAAAGAATAAATAAAGCGCCAATAAGCAAACCGCTGAATGCTGTAATGAGGTTACCGGTTTCGATCGATTCCGGCAGCAGGTCATTAAAAACAATGGCCAGCATTATACCGCCTGAAAACCCGAGGAAAAAACCAAGCAGCTTTTTCCCGGGGCTTTTCAAAAAAAGCGCAATTAAAGCCCCCGAACCGGTCCCGATCACCCCTGCTCCCAAGCCAATCAGCGTTATTTGCAGTATGCTGTCCATTATGCCGTCTCCCATTCAGCAATTATTGCAGGATTTATTATACTACAAAGCACAGTTGATAGCCATTTTCAGGCCGGCCAAATTAAAAATCGGCAGTTCAACGTATATTATCTTATTAAAGGGTTTTTTAGCTATTGGTTGAAATTACTATACCGGTTATTTATTATCCGTCAAACAGCCCTAAAAATCGTTTTGGCACCAGGAAAGGATGATTGAAGATGGAAGAAGAAAAAAATGAAGCTGCCGAAAAAACAAATTTCATTTACGCTATGATACGCGATGATCTGGAAAAAAGAGCTTTGGGTGATAATCCAGTTCATACCCGATTCCCGCCTGAGCCAAACGGTTATCTGCATATTGGCCACGCCAAGGCGATATTACTAAATTACTTTATCGCCAAAGATTTTAAAGGCAAATTTAACCTGCGGTTTGACGACACAAACCCGATTAAGGAAGAACAGGAGTTTGTCGATTCGATCATCGCAGACATCCGCTGGTTGGGAGCAGACTGGGAGGGGAGGCTTTTTTTTTCCTCCGACTATTTTGCAGTGAAGTACCAGTTTGCGCAACGCTTGATTGAATCCGGTTATGCTTATGTCTGTGATTTAGGCCCGGAGGAAATCAGAGAGTACCGTGGGACCCTGACCGAAGCAGGCAAGGAGAGCCCTTACCGCAACCGTCAGGCAGCAGAAAATCTTGAGCTTTTTGAGCGAATGCGCAATGGTGAATTCCCAAACGGCAGCAGAGTATTGCGGGCAAAAATTGATATGAGTTCGGGCAACCTGAATATGCGCGATCCCGTATTGTACCGTATATTGCATGCCAACCACCACCGGACCGGTAATAAATGGTGCATATACCCGATGTACGATTTTGATCATCCTTTTTCCGATGCCCTGGAAGGAATAACCCATTCGCTTTGTTCGATTGAATACAGCGACCACCGGCCGCTTTATGATTGGATTGTTGACCGGGCAATGGAATTAATGCCGGAAACAATCAAGTATCGTTCCCGCCAGACAGAATTTGCGCGCCTGAGCATGAATTATACTGTAATGAGCAAAAGAAAACTGCGCCGCCTTGTTGAAGAAAATTATGTAACCGGTTGGGATGATCCGCGTATGCCTACCATCGCCGGGCTAAGGCGCAGAGGGGTCACCCCAAAAGCGATCGCTGATTTTCAGGAGAAAGTCGGCGTATCCAGGGCTGACAGCACTGTTGACCTGGCCTTTTTTGAACATTGCATCCGCCAGGACCTGGAAACAAAAGCGCCGCGGATTATGGCCGTCCTTGACCCGTTAAAAGTGGTGATTACAAATTGGCCCGCCGATAAGACAGAAATGGTTGAAATGGAGAATATGCCGGATGATGACAGCGCCGGAAAGCGCCGGGTACCTTTTAATGGCACCATCTTCATTGAGCGTGATGATTTTATGGAAGAACCGCCAAAGAAATTTTTCCGCCTGGCCCCGGGCCAGGAGGTCCGCCTGAAAGGGGCTTACATTATCTGTTGTGACAAGGTAATCAAGGATCAGTCCGGCGCTGTTACCGAACTTCACTGCACATACGACCCTCAATCCCGCAGTGGAGCAGATAACAGCGGAAAGAAAGTTAAGGGAGTGATCCACTGGGTAGCGTTGGAACATGCCGTCTACGCAACGGTAAATCTTTACGATACATTATTTTCCGCAGAAAACCCCGACGAAGCCGAAGAAGGTGACTTTACCACCCTGGTTAACCCTGCTTCGCTCCTGACCTGCGAACAAGTTCCTGTTGAACCTTCAATCAGGGAAGCGCTGCCCGGAAGCCGTTTTCAGTTTATGCGGAAGGGCTATTTTTACCTGGAACCGGAGCGATCAACCAGCGAAAAGCTGGTCTTCAACCGCATCGTACAGCTGCGTGACAGCTGGGCCAAAACACAGCGTTAAAGCAAAAGGGGTTAAGCTGAAAACAGCTTCGCCCCTTATAGCATTGCGGCAAATAAATATTCTGCTGCTAGACTTTATCAATCCTGATAGCGCATACTTTGGTTTCCGGGGTCTTGGCCACCGGATCCAAAGCGCTGCTGGTTAATAGGTTTGTCGGGCATTCAGCAAAGTGGAAACTCAGCGAAGCCACACCCGCCTGACAGCGCTTAGAAAGCTTGACCCTCACCTGGATTTTGCCCCGCCTCGATTTAACTTCAACCAGGTCCCCGTCGGCCAGGTCCATCTTAATGGCATCCTGGGGGTTGATCAGAATCCGTTCTTCACCGCTTAACTGATCAAGCCCTTCAGAGTACCGGGTCATTGTGCTGTGAAACTGAAACAGGCTTCGCTCAGTGGTCAGGATCAGCGGATAATCAAAGTCGCAGCACTCTGCCGAAGGCCTGTACTCCAGGGGGGCAAGTTTGCCCTTACCTGAAGGAGTGGCAAATTTTTCTGCATGCAGTATCCGCGTGCCGGGGTGGCCGGATGTCGGGCAGGGCCACTGAACTCCTCCCGTTTCAAGGCGTTCATAGGTGATTCCGGCGTAGCTCGGAGTAAGCGAAGCTATCTCCTTGAAGATCTCTTCTGCACTATTGTACGCAAAGCCTTCGACCCCCATTTCGTTGACAACGGCGCTTATGATCCACCAGTCCGGTTTAGCTTCACCGACCGGATCGATTACACGGCGTACGCGTTGGACACGCCTCTCAGTATTAACAAATGTGCCGTTCTTTTCAGCAAAAGAAGCTGCCGGCAAAACAACATCTGCTTTCTGCGCTGTTTCGTTCAGAAAGATATCCTGCACGACAAAAAACTCTAGCTTGTCCATCGCTTCAATTGAATGAGCCGCATTGGCTTCAGTTAAAACCGGATTTTCACCAACCAAATAAACCGCCTTAACATCACCCCTGTAAGCAGCATCGAAGATCTCCGTATGAGTAAGCCCCGGTTTTTCATTTAAGCTAACCCCCCAGGCCGCTTCAAATTTCTGGCGGGCATCAGCATTGTCAACCTTTTGGTACCCGGTAAAGACATTCGGCAGCGAACCCATATCACATGCGCCCTGAACGTTATTCTGACCGCGCAGGGGATTGACGCCACCGGAAACCTGCCCCAGGTTGCCGGTAATCAGGGCCAGGTTGCTGATCGCCAAAACATTGTCAGTTCCATGTGAATGCTGAGTTATGCCCATGCAATACAGTATTGAAGCCGGGCTGTTTTCGGCATAGGCACGTGCCGCTTTGGCTACGTCAGGCCACGGCAAACCGGTCATTTCACTGACAAAGTCCGGGGTGTAAGATTCAAGCGAAGCTTTGAATTCCTCAAAGTTCTCGCAGCGTTCGTCGATATAGTTCTGATCATGCAGCTTTTCCTCGACAATTACCCTGGCCATCCCCATCAGCAGGGCGACATCGCTGCCTGGCTTCAGTGGCAGGTACTGATCGGCATAATTAACCAAGGCGACCTCCTGCGGGTTTGCAACGATTAATTTCGCACCCTTACGGACAGCTTTTTTAACCTGGTATCCGATAACCGGGTGGGCATCGGTAGTACTGGTACCGATTGCCAGGATACACCTGGAATCACTGATTTCGGCAATCGAGTTGGTCATCGCTCCCGAACCGAGTACTGTAGCCAGACCGGCTACTGTCGGGGCGTGTCAGAGGCGGGCGCAGTGATCAATATTATTAGTACCCATCACCGCGCGGGTAAATTTCTGCATGATGTAGTTATCTTCTGTTGTGCACTTGGCAGAGGCAATCAGAGCAAATTGGTCACCTTTATACTGACCGAGTTTCTGCGCAACAAATGAAAGGGCTTCTTCCCAACTCACTTTAACCAATTCCCCGTCTTTGCGGATCAGAGGTTGCGTCAAGCGTTCAGGGTGATTGACAAAGCTAAGGCCAAAGCGGCCCTTAACACAGAGGCTGCCTCCACTTGCCGGGCTGTCCGGAAAAGCTCTGGCGCTGACAATCCTGTTGCCGCGTGCCCCGACAACAATGCCGCAGCCGCAGCCGCAGAACGGGCAGATAGTCGCAACCTCGTAAGTGGGCTCCAATGTTTTGCGGGGTATAAGGGCGCCGACCGGGCAGCGCGATACGCATTCGCCACAGGTAACGCAGGTAGAGTCAATTATTGGCTTATCTCCCAACACACTAATTTTAGTGCGGATCCCGCGGTAAGCAAAATCGATGCATCCGTCACCCTGGATCTCTTCGCATGTCCGGACACAGATTCCGCAAAGCACGCATTTATCCATGTCCCGCAGGTAGTAGGGGTTGGAATCATCAATCGGTGAGTCGAGCGCCGGCTGCCGCATCAACTTGATACGATCTTCATCAATACCGATATAACGGGTGAGCTCCTGCAGGTGGCACTTGCTGTTCTTGGCGCAGTTCTGGCAGTTATAATCGTGATTGAGCACCAGCAGTTCGAGGTTAACCCGGCGGGTCCGTTCGATTTCCTCGGTTGAAGTGGAAACTACCATGCCCTCTTCAACGGGAGTCATGCATGACACCGTCAGCCTGCAGCCTTCAATTTCAACCAGGCAGACCCGGCAAATCCCAACCGAAGTAAGATCGGGGTGGTCGCACAAATGAGGGATGTAGATCCCGTTGGCCAGGGCAGCCCTTAAGATTGAGGTTCCCGGCTCTGCCTGTACTTCCACACCGTCAATGATCAGTGTAACTAACTCTGGCATTTACAGCCCTCCTCGCGGGGATGATGTTCTTCGGTTTTCAGCAGCCCTTCGGAAACCACCAGTACAGCCCGCACTTTTTTCGGGCAGACATCATAACAGGCTCCGCACTTGGTGCATTTATCCTGATCAATTTCATGCGGCATTTTCTTTTCGCCGCTGATTGCCTCAACCGGACACTCCTTCGTACAGCGCTGGCAGCCGATGCATTTTTCCTGATCAATCAGGTATTGCAGCAGGGGCTTGCAAACTAGGGCCGGACAGCGTTTTTCGTTAACATGAGCTTCGTACTCATGATAGAAGTAGCGCAGGGTGGTTAAGATTGGGTTTGGTGCAGTCTGCCCCAGGCCGCACAACGAACCTTTTTTAACCGCCCAGGCCAGTTCCTCAAGCAGCTTCAGGTCTTCAGGTTTGCCGCGGCCTTCAGTAATGTCTTCCAGGATCTGATACATTTGTGAAGTTCCCAGGCGGCAGGGAATGCACTGCCCGCAGGATTCGTTTTTTGTAAAGTTTAGGAAATAGAGGGCCATATCAACCATGCAGGTATCTTCATCCACCACAACTAACCCACCTGAACCCATCATTGCCCCGGCAGCGGTAAGTGAATCAAAATCAATCGGCAGATCTAGGTGCTCTTCAGGGATACAACCGCCTGAAGGGCCGCCGATCTGGGCAGCCTTGAACTTTTTGCCATTGCGGATGCCTCCTCCGATATCGAAAACCACTTCGCGAATCGTAACCCCCATCGGGACTTCAACCAAACCGGTATTGTTTACTTTTCCGGTCAAGGCAAAAACTTTGGTGCCTTTGCTGCCCTCGGTACCGACTGAAGCAAATTTTTCTGCACCATGCCGCAACACCAGCGGGACATTTGCCAGTGTTTCAACATTATTGATACAGGTAGGTTTGCCCCACAGGCCTTCAACCGCCGGAAAAGGCGGGCGGTGCCTCGGCACACCCCTTTTACCTTCGATAGAAGCCAACAGTGCGGTTTCCTCTCCGCAGACAAATGCGCCTGCCCCTTCCTTAATCTTAATTGTAAAATTAAAACCTAACCCAAAAATGTTTTCGCCGAGGAGGCCATACTGTTCGGCCTGGCCGATTGCCGTGCGCAAGCGCTTGATTGCCAGCGGGTACTCCGAGCGTACATAGATATAGCCTTCATCGGCGCCGATTGCCCGACCGGCGATCATCATCCCTTCCAACACAGCATGCGGGTCGCCTTCCAGCAAGCTGCGATCCATGAAAGCCCCGGGATCTCCTTCGTCAGCATTGCTAACAATATATTTTTTTGAACCGGCGCTGCTGTTGGCAAGCTGCCATTTCATTCCCGTCGGGAAACCCGCCCCGCCGCGCCCCCGCAGCCCGGATGTTTTCACTTCATTGACAACAGACAGCGGTTCCATTTCAAGAGCTTTCTTAAAACCGATATAACCGCCCCTTATAATATACTCATCAATGTTTTCCGGGTCGATTACCCCGCAGTTGCGCAATGCCAGACGCATCTGCTTACTGTAAAACATTATTTCGTCGTGTGATACTACAATTTCTTCCGAAACCGGATCTTTGTAAAGCAGCCTTTCAACCTTATTGCCTTTAACCAGATATTCATCTACAAGCTCAGCGACATCTTCCTGCTGCACCCCGCAGTAAAATATCTCATCAGGGTAGACAATGAAGAGCGGCCCCTTTTCACAAAAACCATGACAGCCGGACATGATTATGCGCACCTTATCCTCTAATCCATGCTTACCGAGCTCGCTCACCAGGGCGTTTTTAACTTCAACAGCGCCCGATGATATACAGCCCGTTCCGGCACAGATCAAAATATGACGATCATACACTTTAGACTTCTCTCCTTTCGCTGGCGCAAGGGTTGATTAACCTTATGCCTGTCAGTGCTCCCGGTACATCGGGCTGTGCGAGCACTTGCTAACAATCGCTTCACGAGCCTTTTTACAGGGCCCGCTTTCATGACAAAGCGGCCCTTCCAGGCAACACTCAATAAAAACATCACAGGGCCGCTCTTTGCTGTTGAAACATCTATCACAACAGTGATCGATAAAATGTTCCACTTATAACTGTCCTCCTTCCGGCTCGGCGCCGAAATTCTCAATAATACCTTTTGTTTTATCGGGATCAAGCTTGCCAAAGGTTTTTTCATCGATAGTCATTACCGGAGCCAGTCCGCAGGCCCCGATGCAGGCAACTTCCTCGTAGGTGAATTTCCAATCTTCAGTAGTTTCACCCACACCTACTTTCAAAACATCTTTCACTTTATCGGCAACCTTTTTTGCTCCCCGCACATGGCAGGCTGTTCCGCAGCAAAGGCGGACAATATGCCTGCCCCGCGGCTTCAGATGAAACCGGGCATAAAATGTAGCCACCCCAAAAACTTTACTTTCCGGCACCCGGACGAAACGGGCCACCGCCTTCATCGCTTCTTCGGGCAAATAACCGAGTTCTTCCTGAACATCCTGCAGGACAGGGATCAGCTCGTTTTTTTCACCTTTAAATGAAGCAAAAACTGCTTGAAGTTGTTCTTCCATTTATTCACTCCCTTTACCGCCATGTCGACACAAACAGATTCCATCTATTTCGATTAGTCCAATTCCGAATCCTGCCCGCTAGACGTGAAAATGCGCTTACAAGAAAAAGACGCAATAGACTGTATCTTGCGTCTATAAATCGCCCGCTAATAGCCGGCCCTGTTACCGGTATAAACCCGGTCAGTGCCATTGAAACATCGGCCTTTTGCTATTCCGGTAACTGGGAATCCAGGATCGCTATCAATTCACCGACATCAATCGCCAGGCCTTTTGCCTGATTGGGATCGCCGCCGGCCAAAGTGGCAAAGACAATGCCGCCGGCTTCGCCCCGTCCGTTTAAAACCGGACTGCCGCTGCTGCCCGGATAAATCATCGCTTCAACCACCAGATGGGGCAGTTCGCGCTTATCAGCCTTGCTGTAAGCAACCACTTTACCTTTATTGGCAATCCTTGTAAACTGAAGGGGATTACCGATCAATATAACTTCCTCGCCGATAGTCAGATTAACGGCAGCCAGGCGAATAACCGGCAGATTTTCTCCTTCTATTTGCAATAAAGCTAGATCTGTAACCCCTGATACATACAGTTTGGAAGCTATAAATAATCCATGTTCGGGAAATGAGACCCTGACCCG
The DNA here is from genome assembly GCA_964389365.1 of uncultured Syntrophomonadaceae bacterium. Taxonomy (GTDB): domain Bacteria; phylum Bacillota; class Dethiobacteria; order DTU022; family DTU022; genus UBA993. The sequence continues at coordinate 64,736 of CAYMDO010000003.1, read as the reverse complement.
GGCAGCGTTTTCTACCAGGTGACGGTTGGTAACAACCAAACCGTTTTCGTCAATATTAAAACCACTTCCCTTCAGGCTGCCGCCGGTTGAACCTGAACCTGTTTCTGCAATAACCTGGACAACCGCTTTCCTGGCTTCCCTGACCAAAGGGTCAGAGGAAAGAGCCCATGATTCTTTTAAAAAGTGAAGCGCGGGCCCGCTGAAAACAGACAACCAGCGGCCGGTTACGCTAAAAAAAAATATAAACGCAAGCAGCAAGGCTGCCAGCCTGACTGACAGCCGCATCAATTTATGCCGCGGCTCATCATCCGGCAATACTGCCCGATCGCCATATTTTTTGTTTAGTTCAGCGATCAGCTTATGCTCATCCCTGCTTCGCTCACTGCCGGTAATCGCGTTCACGCCCTCTTTCGTTGTTAATACTGCCTGAAGCTGATAAAATAACTACAACCCGGTCAACTGCAACGGCAAACCGGTACCGGAACGGGATAAACTGGTCAACATGAACGGCAAACGGATCGATATATTCAGATCTAGGGTAGAAAAAATCCTGGAAAAAAAAGTTCACCGGGCGATATTTGAAGCCCGTAAAGCAATTTACCAAAAAGACGAAGACAAAGCTCGACGCATTGTCCGTAAAGTGATCGAAGAATCAGCCCCCCTGGCCTACCGGGTGGCTGTAAGCGGTAAATTCAACTGGGTTATAGAAATATTAAAGCCGCTTGATGATCTATTTTTACCGGACGAATAACCTCCAACATCTCTAAAAAGGCGGATAAATAACTAACAGGCCGATTGCCACTGCCAGCGGAATACCGACCAAGATTGCCAGCTGCAACAGGTAAACTGCAATGCTGGCACCTGTCGACAAAGAATGGCTTTCGCGTACCGCTATTACCTGCAGCACCAGCACCCAAACTGAGAGGCCAAGGCTGATCATCCCCCCCAGTGCGTTGCCGGCTGCCCCCAAAAACCCGCTGGCATAAGTAATTGGAATCCCGATGATCAGGGGAAAATTCGCAAAAGCATAAGCAGAAAACAGGTTCCAGTATCCGCCGCTGCCTTTGAAAAGACGGGCCAACAGCTGCAACACCCCGGTAATCAGGAAAATCGAAATAATAGAAATCAGAAGCGACGCGGCAATAAGAACCGAGAAAGGCATATTGATTCCAGTCTCACGCATCAAATCCTGTAACATCTGGATCGACTGTTCATTATATAACGAGGCCAAAAAACTGAGCATGGTAATCCCCAGATACAGCAGGAAAGCGGCATTTGCCGGTTTTTCAATGGCAATCTCTTTCAATGTTTTTACCGGCCTGGTTAGTACGCCATATAGCCAATCAATCAGTTGATCGAACATTTATGCAACCTCCTAAGCCAATTATGAACACCGTCTTGTAAAATAGACAAGGGTTCGTTTACCTGACCTGGTAGCGAATAGCAGGTGGGAATCCTTCCCGTAGTTTATCCAGGATCAACAGTTCCGGTCCTGTGAATCTCTTTTCGAACAAGGCCAATACCCGGTATCCGGATTCTATTAGCTGGCTGAAAGCTGAAGGTGGCGGAAATTCATAGCGCACCGGATTTTCAAGGCCGTTTAATTCAGCAAGGTATGCCACAGCTTCTTCAATGCCCCCCAGCCGGTCAACCAGGCCAAGCTCGAGGGCCTGTGTACCCAGGTAAAGCTGACCGGTTGCCAGCTCACGCACTTCTTCCAGATCCATTCCCCTGCCTTCAGCCACTTCTGCGATAAATTGTTCGTAAGCCATATCGGAGATATTTTGCATAATTGCCCTTTCTTCATCGGTAAGTGCACGGCTGAACATGTCTTTATGTTCTCCGGTTTTAAAAGTTTCAACTTCCAGGCCAAGCAGATCGTAAAGCCCCTCAGTGTTGATTAGCGTGCTGACCACACCTATCGATCCCGTCATCGTTCCCGGCTGGGCTACGATACCCTGGGCCGGGGCAGAAATGTAATAACCTCCGGAGGCCGCCATATCTGCCATGGAAATCACTACCGGTTTACTGGCGTTCCTGATCATAGCCGCTATTTCCTGGGATGCGGCGATTGAACCGCCGGGGCTTTCCACCCTGATAACTATCCCCTTTATTGCCAGATCAGCTTCAGCCTTTTCAAGCTGGTTTTTCACATAGCGAGGGGTTATCGCACCGGTAAGGAATCCCCCGCCGGACGATTCCTGAATTGAGCCGGTAAGGTAGATAACTACAACCCGATCTTCATCAGAACTAATAATGCCTCGGCCCAAACCGGTTCCAAACCAAAAAGGTAAAACCGCAACTGTGATCAGTGCCAGCACAATGATAGAAATGACAACTAATTTCCTGCCCTTCATCAACAATCACTCCATTCAACCGGGAATATTCTCCGGTATATATTTGACAGCAATGCTGCTATTCCTTTTACCATTCTAAACAAAAGGCAAACGGAACACGGTTGTATTCCGGAGTATCATGTGTTAAACTAAATATAACCTGTTTGGTTATATTATATAGCTGTTAATAAAGGAGGTGCAAAAAATGAAAGATTTTTTAGCTAAATCCATTAACCTGAAAGATCTTGCAGCGTACCAGGATGGTGCTGTCGTCAGCAGGGAAATCATGAAAAAAGACACCGGAACTGTAACAGCTTTCGCTTTTGGCCAGGGACAGGGTTTAAGTGAACATACCGCGCCCTATGACGCCCTGGTTGCGATTATTGATGGAGAAGCGGAGGTAACCATTTCCGGGCAAACTCACCTGGTAAGCAAAGGGGAAATGGTTATCATGCCTGCCAATGAGCCTCACTCTTTGAAAGCTATCAAACGCTTCAAAATGATGCTGGTCATGATTCGTTCATGATACAATGCAATTAATACCAATAAAAGCAACCGGAGGTGGATTTGATGTTTTTTAAAGTAAACGATAATGTAACCTGGGTTGGCAAGGTAGACTGGGAACTGCGCAAATTCCACGGCGAAGAGTTTAGCGCTAATCGCGGCAGCACTTACAACTCCTACCTGGTCAGGGGGCAGGAGAAAACCGCCCTGATCGATACGGTTTGGAGCCCTTTTGCCAGGGAATTCGTTCAAAACCTGAAAAACGAGATAGACCTGAAAAAGATCGATTATGTCATAGCAAACCACGGTGAAACCGATCACAGCGGCGCCCTGCCTGAGCTGATGCGCGAGATTCCGGGCACTCCGGTTTATTGCACCGGCGCCGGGAAAAACTCCCTCCAGGGGCAATACCATGAAGAATGGAATTTCGTTACGGTTAAAACCGGCGATAAAGTCGACCTGGGCGGCGGGAAGATGCTTGTTTTCGTGGAGGCGAAAATGCTGCACTGGCCTGACAGCATGTTTTGCTATCTGACCGGTGACAGCATCTTATTTCCCAATGATGCATTTGGACAACATTATGCCTCCGAGTTTATGTTCAATGACCTTGTTGATCAGGCAGAGCTTTTTACTGAAGCGCTTAAATACTATGCCAACATTCTCACACCCTTTAGCCCCCTTGTTACAGCCAAGATCAATGAAGTGGTCGGCATGAACCTGCCGGTAGAGATGATCTGCCCCAGCCACGGGGTGATCTGGCGCCGGGACCCGCTGCAGATTGTCAATAAATATCTGGAGTGGGCGGACAGTTACCAGGAAAACCAGGTAACTGTCATCTATGACACAATGTGGGACGGCACCCGAAAAACAGCTGAAGCCATTGCACAGGGCCTGAAGGAAGAATATCCGGAATTAAATATAAAGCTTTACAATGCCGCCCGCTCCGATGTTAACGACATCGTTACAGAAGTTTTTAAATCAAAAGCTATCATAGTTGGTTCACCAACCATAAACAAGGGTATCCTTCATTCGATTTCTGCCCTGATGGATATGGTAAAAGGCCTGAAGTTTAAGCAGAAAAAGGCAGCAGCCTTCGGCTGTTACGGGTGGAGCGGCGAATCGGTGGGGCAGGTTACGCAGCTTCTCGAAGAAGCCGGATTCGAACTGATCAATAACGAAGGGCTAAAAATCCTCTGGAACCCCGATCAGCAAGCAGTTGAAGCTGCGAAAGCGCTGGGCCGCGAGGTCGGTAAAGCAGTAAAATAGGGCCCAAACAACCATTTCGATTAAGCCGGGAGAGCAACTTCGCATTTGTTGCCTCCCGGTTTTTTATTTAACAGCGCCGATGCCCTGCCAATAAAGCTCCAGCAACCCGGCAACCTGAGCCCGGTTTAGCTCCAGGTCATCTATGACGATCATCCCTCCTATTACCGCATAGGTAAGCGCCAGAAAAAGACGGCCTGCCATTTCAAAATCAATATCCGGGCGGACCTCTTTTAAGCCAACCCCCTTTTCGAGCAGGCTGATCACCTCTATTAAAAGTTCCCGGCGCCTGCCAACAATCCAGTCCTGCAGTTCCTGAAAATTAACGGGCCTTTCATTGTAAAGCAAGTTCAGCCGTTTCCGGTTATCCTTAATCAAATCGAGATGGGCATAAACCACATCCTGCAACGATTTCTGCACCGACTGCGGATTGGGCAGGAACTGCCGGAATGATTGAAGGTAAAAATCGGCACAGTAGGAGAAACACTCTTTGAAGAGATCTTCTTTGCTGGGAAAATATTCGTAAACAGTGCCTTTGCCAACGCCGGCCTGCTCGGCAATTTCTACCACCGTAACCTGGTAAAAGTCCTTCTCCAAAAACTTCTCCACTGCCGCCAGCAATATCCGCTCCCTTTTACTGCCGCGTTCATGCATTTTGAACAGCTCCATTTGCACCTGGTAACCTCCAATCATCGCGCATATAAAAAGCGGTAAAGATTGCTGAAGGATATTCCTCTGTCCTAAATTCTAATCAGGTAAAAAATCAGGGCAGCTACGATTAAGACCATAATCATCCGCAAGGCCAGTTTAATAAACGATTGATCACGGCCGTTACCTGCACTGTTCACTCCTGAAGGCCGGCGCTTTTCACCTGTTTTTAACAGTTTGTGCTGAGCACCGCTTTTTTTGCGATTGACAACTACATAGATCGATGGAATAGCCAGCAGCAGTAGAATGGTGCCTGTAATCTGGCCACCGATGATCGTGATGGCCATCGGAGCCTGCAGCTGGCCCCCTTCGCCCAGCCCCATTGCCAGTGGCACAAGACCGAGTACAGTGGTGGCAGTTGTCATTAAAATAGGGCGCAGGCGGGCAGCTGCGCCTTCCACAATCGCCTCGACCAGGGGCAAACCATGAATCCTGCGTTGCTGGTTAATAAAATCAACCATGATTATGCCGTCATTGACCAAAATACCGGAAAGCACCACCACCCCGATCATCGCCGGTATGCTCACCTCGTTGCCTGTGATTATTAAAGCCAGTACCGAGCCGGTATATGCCAGGGGGAGGCTGCAGATTATGATAAACGGATGCAGCAGCGACTCAAACTGGGCAGCCATGACAAGATAGACCAAAAGCGCGGCAACAATCATTACCAGCTGTAGCTCAGACATCACATCACCCATCAAGCCGGAGCTGCCGGCGACTTTTACTTCATAACCGGGAGGCAGATCCAGGCCCTCCAGTATTGCCAGAGCCTCTTCCGTAGCTGTCCCTAAATCAAGATCACTGTACTGCACCTGGATCTGGCCGATTATCTGCTGGTTTTCACGGGGTATGCTTTGCGGGCCAAACGCTTCGCTCAACTCAGCAACCTGATTAAGCTGCAGGTATTCACCGGCCGGTGAATAAAAACCGATGCTGCCAAGATCTTCGATCGTGCCGATATCCTGTTTCTGGTAGCCGAGTACAATATTGAGGACCCCTGATTCAGTCTCAATACGGCTTACCGGTATCCCTTCCAGCGCCTGCCGTACTGCAGTCGCTACCTGAATTAAAGTTACTCCCTTTTGCAAAGCCTGAGAGTGGTCCAACCTGATATGGATTTCGGGCCTGCTCTCTTCAAGGGAGGATTGAATGTCGGTAAACAATAAATGCTGCCCGAGCATTGATGCAGCCTGTTCTGTTAACCCGATCACTTCTTTTAAGTCAGTACCGCTGACGACCAGATCAAGGCTGGTTTCCAGGCCGGCAGCGTCAAGCAGTGATTCCCGGGTGAAAGAGACTTCTGCTTCAGCCGGCAAACTTTCCAGCTTATTTCTAAGCTCATCCATAAATATGTTTATTTCACCGATATATTCCGGTTCAATTTCTACCCTGACCGTGGCTTCACTTGCAATCCCCCCTTCACCCGGCGCTCCGATAAAATCCCCCCCACCAATGCTGGTAGAAAAAGATAAGACTTCCGGCCTGGCACTGAGTATAGCCTCAACTTCTGAAGCATAATCATCAGTTGATTGCATGATTGTCCCCGGGGGCATGGAAATATCGATCCGGAATGCAGATTCGTCGGGAGAAGGAAAAAGCTCACTTCCGAGGTTTCCGTAAGCAAAAACCCCTACCGCAATAAAAAATACAGCAAACAAAAGCACCCACCAGGGATAGCGCACCGCAAACCTCAGCAAACGGTGGTAGGTAGGTTCACTGGCCGATGCTTGTTCATTTATTCCGGCATATTTTTCACGGCTGAGCGACCGGGAGGCCATTAGTGGAATAACCGTCAGAGCTACCAGCAGCGATGCAAAAATCGCGCAGGCTACAGTTAAGGCAAACTCCCAGAACAACTGGCCTGCCAGGCCGCTAAGAAAAACAACCGGAAAAAAAACACTCACGGTGGTAAGGGTTGATGCCGTTACAGCTCCTGCAACCTCATTGGAGCCTTCAACGGCTGCATCGGCCGGCTCTTTGCCCATCTGGTAATGCCGGTAGATGTTTTCACTGACAATTATCGCGTTATCAACCAGCATCCCTGCGGCCAGCGCCAGTCCGCCAAGAGTCATTAAATTAATGGTCAGGTTGGTAAAATATAATAATGTAAAGGTTGTTATTATTGCTGTTGGGATGCTGATCGCTATAAATAAAGTGGTTCTCCAGTTTTTCAGGAAAAAGATCAGCACCAGGATAGCCAGAATGGCCCCACCGATCAGTGACCAGGCAAGGTCGGTAAGGGCGCTTTCAATTTCTGCAGCCTGATCAAAGATCGTATTGAATTGAACCTGGAACTCAGCGCTTTCGCTCTCTTCAGACAGCTTTTGAAACTCGGCTCTCAGTTGACGGGCGACTACAACTGTATTGGCATCACCCTCTTTTTGGATGACCAGCCCGATACTTGGCAACTGGTTGTAACGGCTAATAGTTGTAGGGTTATAAGTATCCTGTCGAATCTCGGCCAGGGTGCCGAGTGCGATCGGTTCAATAGGAAAATCATCGGCAAAATTAATTGAACCAAATGAATTGCCGCCGGTCATCATAGAACCGAGGATCATCGTTGTTGCAATGTCGGTAAGACCTTCTTCTATCTGACGGGAAGTATTGCCGATTCCCTGCCGGACATCGCTCTGTACTCCGGCCAGCCAGGCCTCGTAATCTGGAATTGCCGCGATCGGTTCCCGGCGAACCCTTTCCCAATCCGGGTGAAAGGCAATCTTGATCTGTTCCGGACCTGATTCGATAATAAGCGGGTAATCAGCGGCTAGTGACCGGATCTGTTCAAAAGAAACTTCATTTTGATATAAATTGTTTTGATCAAGGGGCACGATAAGATATCCCCTATCCAGCTTCGCCTGGTTGATTAGCCATATATCGCCAAGCCTCACTAAATTATCAGCCGGGGTTTCTGATTGCCTTGTTTTTTCCCGCAGCGGAATCTGCCCGAACGATTCAAGCGACAGAACCAGACTCTGCAGCCCCCGGTCGTAAGAGACATTGGGGTAAACCGTAAAAAGCAGCAGGCTGTCAGTCATATCCCCGTCACCCTGCGCAACCCAATCATCAGTAAGCGGCAAAACAAGGCTGCCATGTGAAAAAATTGCCTGGTCAAAATCAAATAGATCATCCCAGTAAAGTTCATTGACGGGAACCGGCCGGGATACAGATCTGCTGCCTGAAGCCAATCCTCCATTTTGACCTGACAGGAATTGGTTCAGGTTAATATTCACTTCCTGCCCGACCAGATCGGCAAGTTGATCCTGATCGACCTTAAAACCGACAATTAGATCAGACAAAAGATCGCTTTCAGCATAACGGCCAAGAAACCTGACCCGAACCTGACGGTCATCAAGTTCAATAATTCCGGCAGGCAAATCAATCAGGCTGGCTCGTAAAATATTGGCTATCTGTTCAAAAGAAATTTCATATTCTGCCATTAGTTCAGGCGTGGTCCTGATAAAAAGGTCTTCACGGGCACCGCCCCGAATCTGCACGCTGGCAACCCCGCTCAGGGACTCAAGCCGTGGCAGGGCTTTCTCTTCAAGCCATTTTGTCAGCACAATCGGATCATCCGCACCGCTGGCAGAAACCTGCATGATCGGCAGTAAGGTCGGATCAAACTCAAAAAGCAGGGGACGCTGCACCCCGTCCGGAAAACTGATCAGATCCATCCTGACATTGACATCTTCACGCACTTTTTTAATATCTGCTCCCCAGTCAAAACGCATTATGACCAACGAAAGGTTTTCACGTGAAAAAGAGTTCATGGCAGTAAGACCGCTTACCGCAGAAACACTGTCTTCGATCGGCTTTGTTACCAGCTCGAGTGTTTCCTGTGGCGAGCTGCCCGGAAAGGCGGTAATCACCGCCAACACAGGGGCCTGAATCTCAGGAAGCAGATCAAGCGGGCTCTGGTAAAGGCTAACCAGGCCGATCACCAGGATGACCAGTAGTATTGTTGCCGTAGCTACCGGCCTTTTTACTGCTAATGCCGATAAATTCAAACAGGAATACCTCCTTCAATATATAACCGGCCGACCGGTCGGTCGGCATTGTTTATAATAACACTCTTCGCCTTCGTTTGATAGTGTCTTTGGAGATTTTGATACATTCAATAGCCTAGCTGTTTCTGGCCACTGAATAAGCAGCCAGGGCAACGAAAGCCATTTTACCCATCGGCGGTTCATCGCGGGAAGTAAGGATAACCGGCCGCGACGCACCAAGCACTTGGGCATCAACGGGTGAAGGCATCTTGGGGTCAAATTTTTCGTTGGCGGCCCAAAAAGCCGCCTTTGGTTGTTCGAGGCCCACTGCCTGCAGGAGCTCGACGGCATTTTGCGTAAGTAGGCATCTTTTAATCTAGGGTGGGGCTGGCATTAAGCCCTCGATCGGGCATGCAGATCAGTCGGTAATATCCGGGGGCCTCGTAGATTGCCAGGTGGCTTAAAATCCGGTCCTGCCTCATCCCGCCTTCCGGGTTGAGCACAGCCCGCAAAAAATCGGAGCTGTTAACATCACGATACTCCCCTGCCAAGCTTTGGCATCTGCTGGCTGATGTGGTATAAGCAGACTATTACATTTATTATTATAAGCGATTCTGCCTGAGAATACACACCGGTGCAATTAACCCTTTGACCCGTCCAACCTGCCTGCAGCTTGTGCTTGTTTGATTGAGAGAGCGATCCGGTTGCGCTCCCGGTCAATTGAAAGGATCTTGACGGGTACAGTTTCTTCAATCTGCAAAACATCAAGAGGATGTTTAATATAGCGATCGGCAATTTCTGAAATATGCACCAGCCCATCCAGGTGAACCCCGATATCAATAAAAGCCCCAAAATCAATGATATTTCGGACGATCCCCGTCAACACCATCCCAACTGCAAGGTCATCGAGATCGGTAACAGATTTCAAAAAGAACGGTTTGGGCAACTCTTCCCTCGGATCACGGCCCGGCTTTCTGAATTCCTCCAGAATATCGCGGACGGTGGGCTCTCCGGCATGAAAAATGGCGGCCAGATCGGCAATAAGTGCGGCTCCGGCCGCAGGTATTTTTTGAGGTGACCCCAGATCAATATCCGATATGCCGAGGTTTTTCATCATTTTTCTGGCCAGTTCATAAGATTCGGGGTGAACCGCGCTGCGCTCAAGGTACTCCTTGCTTTCAGGAAGGCGCATAAAACCGGCACACTGCCTAAATATTTTCTGTCCCAGGCCAGTAACGTTTAAAAGCTCTGCACGCGCACTGAATGCGCCATTTTTTTCCCGGTACTCGATTATCCGACCGGCAAGAGAACTGTTAATGCCGGCCACATAAGAAAGCAGGTCAGCCGAAGCACTGTTTAAATCCACACCAACATTATTTACACAGTTTTCCACAGTCCCAGCCAATGAGCTTTCCAATGCTTTGGCAGGCATATCATGCTGGTACTGGCCTACGCCGATTGCCTTAGGGTCAATTTTTACCAGTTCGGCCAGGGGATCCTGAAGCCGGCGGGCTATGGAAATGGCGCTGCGCTCAGCAACATCAAGGGTTGGAAACTCTTTGCGGGCCGCTGTTGAAGCAGAGTAAACACTGGCCCCGGCTTCATTTACGATTGCGTATTCGACAGCCGGTTTCTCTTCTTTAATAAAGGCAGACACAAAAGCCTCGCTTTCACGCGATGCGGTACCATTGCCGATAGCAATACAATCCAAGCGGTGCCTGTCAATCAGGTTAACCAGCCGATCGGTGGCGCCTTCCCGGTCATTTCGCGGTTCAGTAGGATATACCGTGGCCGTTTCGAGCACGTATCCGGTCTCCGAAACGGCAGCCAGTTTGCAGCCGGTCCGAAAACCCGGATCCCACCCGAGCACCCGGCGGTTACGGACAGGAGGCACCAACAAGCGTTTTCTGAGATTGGCCTGAAAAACTTTGAGGGCGCCGGCAACCGCCTTATCCATCAACCCCTGCCACAGCTCTCTTTCCAGTGCCGGTTGCAACAGGCGCTTCAAGCTGTCAGCAGCTGACCCCATTATGACAGCGGCACATTCCTCGTTGCACTGCGCATGGATATAAGTTGCGGTGATGGTTTTCAGCGCTGCTTCATCGTCCGCCTTTATTTTTAAATCAAGTGCTTTATTTTTAATTCCGCGGTTAATAGCAAGAACCCGGTGATCTTTTATCCCGGCCAGCGGTTCGCTGTATTCGCTGTAATCATCATAAGTTTTATCCTCAACTTGCGCTTTTTTCCATACTTCAACCGAAGCAGTTTTACTGATAAGCTCACGCAGGGTTTTACGAATCTCTGCATTGTCAGAAATCATTTCAGCGATAATGTCTGATGCCCCCTGCAAAACAGTTTCAGCTGTTGGCAGTTCCAGTTCGGGATCCAGGTACTTCCCGGCCTCAAGGTGGGGAACTATATGCCCGGCTAAGATAAGCTGCGCAAAAGGTTCCAAGCCTTTTTCCCGGGCCGCTGAAGCCCTTGTCTTCTTTTTCGGCCTAAATGGCCGGTACAAATCATCAATTTCAGTGACTGTTGCCGCAGTTTCAAGTTTTATTTGCAGGTCCGGGGTTAAAAAACCCTGTTCGTCAATCAGCCGGGTTACTGCCGATCGCCGATCTTCGAGGTTGCGATATTGAGTTAATTTTTCTTCCAACAGCCGCAATTCCTCATCGGTAAGCCCGCCGGTCATCTCCTTGCGGTAGCGGGCGATAAAAGGTACCGTGTTGCCCTCGTCAAGCAGCTCGGCGCTCCGGCTGATCTTGTTTACCGGTAGTCCAGTTTCCCTGCTAATCCGTAAAAATACCTGATCTTGCATAACCGGCCCCCTGCAAAGTTTTAAAAGTTTTATTAATACTTATGCCCCATCGATTCCGCTCTGCCCGGTGGGTCTTTACCCGTATTCGAAATAACCCCGGAATCGGAATCGGCTATAAAAAATATCCGCTAGTATAAAGTAATTTTTGATAGCGGCAGGAACCGTAAAATTACCCGGCCCTGTATATTTCTTAACGGCACCGGGCCAATCTGCCTGCTGTCGCTGCTGTGATTGCGGTTGTCACCGAGGACATAAACATGTCCATCGGGAACAACTACCGGGTTATGCTCGGTAGCAACCTTACTTTTTATATAGCTCTCGGGCAAAAGCTCACCATTGCGGTAAACACTGCCCATGATAAATTCAAGGCTGTCGCCGGGAAGGCCGATAACCCTCTTTACCCACATGTGATCTCTTTCCCGGTGAATGAAAAGAGCAAATAAAGGGCTTTCAATAACACGATCCACTATGGTCCGCTGCCGATCTACCCTGCTGTCGATAATAACCAGATCTCCATACCCGGGGGCAGCCCCAAAAAGATAGGGGGTTAGAAAGATCAGCACCCGGTTGCCCTGCCTGTCAAACGTCGGCTCCATCGACCGGTCGAAAATATCATAGGTTTGAATAACCAGCACACTTATCATTACTGTCAGGACAACAAACAGGATAATTTGCCTGATCCATGATTTTAGCGTAGATTCCCATTTTTTTGAACGCATTGCTTTTATAACCCCTTTTATTTTTAATAACCGGGCGCTATAAGCTATCGGCTTCAGCGGCTTCTATTTAATTGCATCATCAACGATTGTAGCATTACAGATTAGAATCCGCACGCGCCCGATCAGTCCCTTCCCGGACCGTACACTGTAAACGACATGTACGACAGGTAAGGTCGTGCACGGTATCTTTTTATGGCTGATCTGCCAATGACAAGAAGATTATGGCACTAGACAGGGAGAAATGAACAACTGAGGATCAACGCTGTCAAGAAAAAGCAACTGCCGCCAATCAATAATAAATCCCCCTGCTGCAGGCCGGGCGGAATGCCTAGTTGGCACCGGTTCTATTCAGAAGCTTCTTATCGAGGAGCGCTGTGACAATCTGCGGATCAAACTGGGTGCCCGCCACCATGTTCAACTCTTCGGCAACTTCAACCGCATTCTTGGAAACCGCATAGGGCCTCTCCCACAGCATGGCATCTACAGTATCTGCAACAGCAATCACTCTTGCTCCAAGTGGGATACGATTTCCTTTTAACCCCTCCGGATACCCGCTTCCGTCGTAACGTTCATGGTGGTAACGCACCATCGGAACAATATCTTTTAAAAAAGTAGCCGGAGAAAGGATGTCGGCCCCGATTACCGAATGTTTTTTTACGATTTCATACTCTTTACTGTTCAGCTTGCTTTCTTTCCGGAGGATATACTCTGAAACTCCGATTTTGCCGATATCGTGGAGTGTGGCTGCCTGGCAAATCGCTTCCCGCTCGCCGGAGGCAAGGTTCATAGCCTCCCCAATTTTTCTAGCCAGGTCAGCAACTCTTTCCTGATGGCCTTTTGTGTAAGAATCTTTAGCATCAACAGCAGCAACTAGCGAGTCAATTGTTTCCCGGTAATGGCTTTGGATACTGCTTTTAGTGTATTTAATCTCTTCTTCTAAGCTAAGCTTGGCTGTTTGCAGCTCATCCAGCCTTCTGCCGACTTCTTTTGCCTGGTTAAGCTTATTTAAACCTTTCTTGACTACGTTCCTGACGTGCAGGATATCATATGGCTTATAAAGATAATCTGCCGCTCCAAGCCGCAAAGCCTCCGTTGCCGTATCAACTGATGCATAGGCGGTTACCATGATTACTTCCGTTGCCTTCGCCTTTTCCCTGATTATTTTGAGCAGATCTATCCCGTTCATCTCAGGCATGCGAATATCCAATATAATCAGGTCAAATTCATTTTTATCGATTAGTGAAATTGCCTCTTTGCCGCTTCCCGCGGTTTTAATTGCATAATCATCTTTTAGAATCATGCGCAGCGACTCCCTGGGGCCCAGCTCATCATCGACAATCAGAATCAAAGGTTTTTCCGAAGTAAGCATGGTGATCTCCTTAATCCAAAGCTCAGGATTGACATACCGGCAAGCTGATACCAAATTTTAAAGGGCTGTTGTTAGTCTGAATTAATTGCAGTGTTCCCCCGTGATCTTCTATAATTTTCCGGCTGACGGGAAGACCTACTGAGATAGTATTGTCCGGGCTCATCTCCAGGGGGCTGAAAATCCTTTCGGGGTTATTTACATCAACCCTGGTTTTATTATCAGTAATAATGACCTGTATTTGACACGCAGGGTTTTCTCTATCGGAAAGCACAGTGCTAACTGAGAGCTGTTTGCCTGCCTCCGGTACTCCCTGGCAGAGAAAGTTGATGATGTATGATATTGCCCTGGCCATACTGAGAATGTCAACTTTTACTTTTGGAAAATCTTCGCAAATATCTTTCCTGGTCAACCCGCTGAGTACTCCACCCTGCTCTTCAATCAGGTAAACAGCTTGGTCGATGACACTTTGAATCTCGGTCAGTTCGTATTGGTAATTTAATGGCGTTGAAAAGGCAATCAACTGATCGACCAGCTCGTTGATTCGTTTAACTTCATGCCTGACCGTCTGTGAAAAAGCAGCCCGGAACTCATTGTCTTCAAACTTATCGGGTAACAGCTCTGCAAAAGTGCGGATTGCCACCATCGGGTTTTTTATCTCGTGTGTCAGCTGGCTCACAAAACGGTTTAAAACAGTAATTTGTTCTGCTTTATTTCTTTCTGTCTCAGCGGTTTTCCGGGCAGTAATATCATCGATGATCATCACGCTGCCAAGCACTTCCTTATCCGGGTTCATCATACAGTAAGTACTTATTTCCAGAGGTATCTTTATTTCTGCCAGTTCTATATATTTCTTATGGTATTCTTTCCCATTCAGCAGGGTTTCGTAAAGCATATCCCCTATAGGACTGGCCAGTGTTCTTAAATCACTGTTGATCATTTCTGCAGGCTCCTTACATAATATTTCGCCTGCCCGATGGTTAAAGGTTGTGATTCTTTCAGAGCGATCTATGGCAACAACCCCGCTGTTCATGCGCTGCAGAATACTTTCAATGTAAATTTTCTGGTTGACAAGGCGTTCATGGAGACCAATATCGTCAAGAGCTGTGGCAATATTACCGCAAACAGAATAGAGCAGCTCCAGTTCTCTCTCATAGAATGGTGCGCCGGTTATTTTTGAACCGAGGCATAACACACCCTTCAAACTGCCCTGGGCAACCAGGGGAACGCAAACCGAAACCTGCAGCAGCTTCATTTCCTGGGTGATTTCCGCACTTATCCCAAGATTACCGGGATCAGAAGAGGCAGAACGTTTAAGTATTTGACCTTCTGCCACAAGCCGGGCAATAATACCTCCTGTTTTTTTTAACCTTAGCTTTTTGCTTATATCGGGATCAAGGCCTTGCTGGGCGGCAATCAAATAATCGCCGCTATCTTCTTCCTTTAACAGGACCACCAGCTTGCCGACCGGCATTAGCTCTTTTACTGCATAAATAAACAAATTTAAAAATTTATCTCGATTAAACTGGTTGCTAACAGTCCTGGAAAAATCGCTTAAGACCCTGGCCCACGGACGTGCTGAAAAATCAAAATCTCCCTGGCGGGTGCTGTCTGCACAAAAATTGCTGTTTTGGGGTACAGCAGCCGGCTCTGTGTTGCTGACTACTTTTTCCCAGGCGCGGCCAAGTGTCTTTTCAAGCTGCCATGGTTCGGAGGGCAGCGGCAAAAAGTCATAAAGATATTCAACCAGCAACAAGGCCTGTTTTTTATCTTTTCCTACTCCAACATATACCAGGTGGGGCTTTTTTTCCTGTGCCCCCTGCAGCCATTTGCAAACATCTGCCTGATCTGTATCAACCAATACCACACCATGGGTAAGGTCGTTTTCAAAAACCCAGTTAAAAGCATCGTCCTTGCTGTCAATAAGAAGATACTGATCGGGCAGATAGCACCTGATATCCTCGAGCAAAGCATAATCGTCAGTAACAAGCAATACAACTTTCATGCCGGTGCTTCCTTTCGCTTAATCATAACGTGATAAAGCTGATCCGCATCAGAAGCTGCGCCATTATTCAAGATCGCGGCAAAGTTATTTCGAACCGCGATCCAAAACCTTCGTCACTCTTTATAATAATCCTGCCGCGGTGCGCTGAAATAATCTTATGGCAAATGCTCAAGCCTAACCCCACGCCATCAGCTTTATCTGTAACAAAAGGATCGAAGATCTTTTCCCTGATTGTGTCTGCAATACCGATCCCATTATCTTCAATATATAACACCAAATCTTTTTCGGACAACTTCATTCCAGCAACTATCCTGCCCCCGTCCGGCATCGCCTGAACAGAATTTAAACAGACATTCAAAAGTGCTTGCTTTAATAAGGCACGGTCAACAGGGACGGGTTCCCGTATCGCCGGCAGTTCGAAATCTACCACAACATTTTGGGCCTCCATCTGCGGAGATAGCAGAAAAAATACTTCTTCAATTAAATTCTCAATGTATGCCTGCTCATATTGTAAAACAGGATCTTTAACAAAATTGAGCAGCTCACCCACCAGGTCATTGATCCTGGTAATCTCCTGGCTGACAACTTTAGAAAACTTATTGCGGAAATCATTGTCCTCATATTTTTCCGGCAGGAGATCGGCATAAGTCTTTATTGACACCAGTGGGTTTTTGATTTCATGGGCTATACCGGCAGCAACTTCTCCAAGCGATATCAATCGCTGTGATTTTATCCGTTCGCTTTCCAGCTCCTTGATCCTTGAAATGTTATTTAAAACTATAATTACTTCCTTCAGGCTTCTATCCGGGGTTTGGATCAGGGTGGTATTACATGAAACATACTTTGTCTTCCCGTTCTTCTTTAAACATACTTCATGTTGGCTTAAGTTGGTATTCTTCGATAAAGTTTGCTCGTAAAGTCGATATAAATCTTCGCCAAAAGTGCCCAACAACTCTTTCCCAACTGCATCCCGGCTTGATAAACCAAGGATATTCCCTGCTTCGTTGTTGCAAACAGTGAGATAACCTTTATCGTTCACAGACAGAAGGCCGTTGCCCATTTCAGACAGGATTATTTCCTGGTAGTGCTTGATATTTGATATCTCCCTGTAATGTTTTGCATTAATTAAGCTAATTATTACCTGGGTTGATATTTCATAGAGAAGCAAAACATCCTCGTGATAATAAGGTTCCCCGGAATCTTTGGCTCCCAAAAATAAAACTCCTTCCAAACAATCGTCGCCAAAAAGCGGCACGGCAATATCCGCACCCATTATTTTCATGTTTCTATACAGCTGCTCATTGACCGGATCATTTACCTTACCCGAAATATCCGAGTGGACCAGGATCGAATGCTCCCCCGAGAAATATTCAATTAACGGCTTAAGCATAGTTATATCTATTACAGATGCATTGCAATCTTCAGCCATCCTGGTAAAACCGTTCACCCTAAACTTGTTTCTGTCGTCAATCAAACAGTAAAACGAGCACTCGAGTTTCATATAACCAGCTATGTTTTTAATCAGAGTTTCAAGAAGCAGCTCCCGGTCCATCAAGCCGGATAGCTTTTTCGAGCTATCCAGCAATAAAGTATGGTAATCTGCCACGCCTTTGTACAAGTACCTGTCAACCAGCAATTGGACCTTATCCTGTATTGTGAGCAATAGGGCAGCAATAAAAAAAATTAAAGAGGCCATAATGATTTGTATAAATAATGGAGCTGCTTTAGGATTCAATTGAAACATGCCTTGCACTGTAAGTATAGACGCAATTGCCACTAGAAACGCGGTGATATAAGAAGTCAGGTTTTTACGCAATGCCAGGCGAATATCCATGAACCGGTGTTTTATTATTGCATAACTGATTGATCCGAGCATGGCCAGGCTGAAGAGGGGGCCTAAAGATCTTATATCAATATTATGTATATATATTATGCCAACCAAAGGCAGGATGATATTTACAGCAGTGATAAGCAGCGCTGATATCAGGGTTCCGGTAAACAGGTAATTCATCTGGGTTCGTGTTTTTCCGCGGGAATTTATTAAACGGTAGAAAACCTGCCATAAGGCGTAAGCAATCATGCCAAGTAAAAATATAATGTAAGGATAGGTGAAATTACCGTATATTATCCTATTTTCATGATAAGGCTCTGCCAGCCCAATAATAAAATAAGGTGAAAAAGAAATACCCGCCAATGCCAAGCTGGCTATAAGGCTAAATCTCACTCCGGTTTGCGATAACGGCTTCTTTTCAAACAATGAAACAACCAGGGCAATAATATGCCAGGGTGCAACGGCACCCAGGGCATGGCTTGCCCGGATCCAAAATAAAATGATATTAACATTATCCTGCATATTGATGATCAGGATGGAAAGCGCCCAAAAGCCGGCCACCAGGGTAAAGCTAAACATGATACGGTTTGCAGCTGCTTTTGGGTTATTAGCAATAACTATGATCCCTGTCATCAAATATGCAGCAATTGTGAATACCAATATATAGGCTGTTGAATCAATCACTACTGCCACCATCTTTATTAGTTAAAATAACTTATTTACCCGTTTGGCTTTTTATCTTTTAACCCGGCCCTCGAAATGACAAGCGACGAAGTGTTTCCGCCAAAACCACGTATATTTATCATAACCCGGTTAATCCTGGCCACGCGGCCTTTATGAGGAACATAATCGAGATCGCAACATTCACTGCTCTTTTCTAAGTTAACGGTTGGTGTAGCGTAGTTGTGTTCGATGCTTAAAGCAGCGGCTATCAATTGAAGCAGCCCTGACGCAGCACCCGGGTTTCCAATCATTGATTTTATGGAGCTGACAGGAACATTATATGCCCTTTGGCCAAACAGGTCCTTAATCGCGTCAGTTTCGACCCGATCGATAACCGGGTGGCCAGGAGCGCAGGCAGAAATAAAATCTATGTCAGTCGGCCTTAAACGAGATTGCTCAAGCGATTCGGTCATTGCCGCGATAAACGAATTTTTCATCCATGATGGAGACAGCGAAGTGGAAGTTCCGCATCCCGAATATTCGGCATAAATTTTTGCTTTTCTTCGTAGTGCGATGCTTTTTTCTTCCATGATTACCGCTCCCGCCCCTTCAGATAAAACACCGCTCTCACGCTGAGCATCAAAAGGCCTGCTGCCGCATTCCGGTTTATGGTTAAAAGTTACCGGGACCAGTCCGACAGCGCTGCAGCCGCTGATAAAAAATGGTGATAGCGGAATATCCACACCCCCGGCAATAACAATATCCGACTCACCCCGGGCGATCAAATCTGCTGCATACTGTATGCAGGTAGCTCCGGAGGAACAGGCAGTTGAGATTGTAACAACATTTGTATATATTTTAAAATAATGCGATATTGCTGAAGCTGAAGCATGCGGTGCGGCAGAAGCAAGGGCATCCGGCCTGATAGAGCCGCTGCTGCTAAAGGTCTGGTACTCCCGCTGGTAGATCTCCATATCCGGGCTGCTGGCTCCCATATAGACGGCACCCTTGCGCCCGGAAACATCCTCAGGAGTCAAGCCGGCATCTTCGAGCGCCAGCTTGGCGGCAATCAGCGAAAAACGGCAAGCCTTCGAATCAGGCAGCCAGCCCGGCAAATCGGCAGACCGTTCTTCGATCCACTCCGGCAGAATATTTCCGGCTATGTGGCAGGGACATTCCGATTGAGCCAGTTCTTCGACACGCCTGACACCTGTCTTTCCCTGGGAGACAGCTTCCCAGAACTGCTCTTTTCCAACCCCATTCGGAGCTAACGGACCCAAACCGGTAATAACTGCCTGGTACATTTTTATTCCCCCTGTATAGCAATTCTGTTTCTATGCCAGAGTTAGCATTTTTCAGCAATTATAAATTGGAGCTGGCCACCATAGATTATTTTCTCGTCCTGGATCTGATATCCATTGTTTTTGATCAGGGATTCCAAATCCTCCCTTTTATAAAAAAGATATTTATTGTTTCTGGTAATAACCAGGTTCATGAAGATGGAAATGCTGGCGGGAATAAAGACCCGGAAGGCCTGGGCGGTGAAGTTGGTCACCCATGTACGGGGATACCTAGCTTTCAAGGTTTCGATGTGCTCATTAAGGACCGGCACAAGTTTGGGTTCGTTGAGAGGGGTGGCGATGATTAACCTGCCGTTCTTTTTAAGCACTCGATGCAGCTCTTTTAATAATAAAACAGGTTGATCGAGAATATACAGGACATTTATACAGGCTGCGGCATTAAATGTATCACTTTCGAAAGGAAGTTTATCATTCAGGTCTAACTGGAGGAGAGTAACCGGACTCCTGCTGCCGGCTAACTTTATAGTTGCCCTTTTTAACATAACCGGCGAAGAATCTGCCCCTACGAGCGATAACTTTTTATTACTCCCGGTCAAACGGGCCAATAGGTTTCCGGTTCCGCAACCGGCATCAAAAATTAACTCACCATTGCGAGGCGCCAATGCTTCACCGGTTAATCGAAGCATATTCTGATACGGTATTAATTCTAATAATGCCGCATCGTATACCCAGCCATAAATGTTCCAAAATAAATTAACCATGCTAATCTCCGAATAACCATAGTCTTATGCAAACTGAAACTATATAATATACAGACAGCAGGCTATTTTAATTGAGCTTATTTTTTTAACAATAAACAACCTTTTGCATATTATAATACTTTTTTTTTAATTTTAGTATCTTTTTTAGATAAAATGTATATCTTTCCAACAAAAACCTTTATTAGGAGGGTCGAAACGGGACTAACCATAAATAATAGGGCACAATACGAATTTATTTTGGCATTAATGCCATTTTGAGTATTTTCCAGTTACATGTAGAAGGGAGCAAATTATGGAAAAATTTTTTTACCCGCAATCGATAGTTATCATCGGCCTCTCTTCGAAGCCGACCAATATTCCACGGCTGACCCTTGAGAACCTGCTGCGCTGGGGTTACCGGGGCAGGATTTTTGGCGTAAATGCGCGCAGCGATGACAGGCATGTAGACGGCATCAGGATGTATAAAAGGGTTGAGGACTTGCCGGTAATACCCGATCTTGCTTTCTGCATGATCCCTGCCCCGCTGATCCCCGATGAGATGGAACGCTGCGGCAAGTACGGTATCAGGCGTTTGGCAATACCTTCCGGCGGTTTTTCAGAATTCAGCGAAGAAGGCCGGGCATTGGCCGGTAAATTGCTCGGCACTGCCCGTAAATACGGGATTCGATTTGTCGGCCCGAACAGCGTAACCGTAGCCAATACCGATAATGGGCTATGCCTGCCTTTTGTCGCCCTCCATAAAGCGCCCAAGGGAGAGATGTCGATTATCTCGCAAAGTGGCGGCGTGGCTTTGAGCATGCTCAACTACCTGGCCGATGAAAAGATCGGCCTTGCAAAATTCGCCAGTATCGGCAACAAGCTTGACCTGGATGAAGTAGATTTCCTGGAGTACTTCGGAAAAGATCCGCAGACAAAAATAATCTGCCTTTACCTTGAAAGCATTGCCCGGGGCCGCAAATTGATCGAAACAGCAAAAAAAATAGATAAACCCGTAGTAGTCTACAAATCAAACACAACCGATGTCGGGAAGCAGGCGGCCATGAGCCACACTGCTGCTATGAGCAGCGATGAGGCGATTATTGATTCTGCTTTCGAGGAAGCGGGGATCATCCGCATCAGTAATTTTCTTGAATTTATAGAAATTACCAAGGCTTTTCAGTTGCCGCCGATGAGAGGGCGACGAATTATGGTCATGAGCCCCGCCGGCGGCTTTGCCGTCATGGGAGCCGATCTGTGCGAAAAAGCCGGTTTCAAATTTGCCGATATGGGCCGGGAGTTTTACGACAGCCTAAAACAATTTAGCAATGCAGGGGTCATAAAGTTTTCCAATCCCCTGGACATGGGTGACATTTACGACCCGAAGCTAACAGCCCATGTGATTTACTCAGTAATGCATTCAGAACAGGTAGATGGATCAATCTATATCAGCCAAAGGCCGCAAATGCCGCAGGGAGAAAATGTTTTCCATAAAATGTTCCTCGCCGATATCTCCATGGAAGCTTGGGGTTCGATTCTTTCAGCCGGAAAACCTCTTGGCATCTGCCTTTTCGGTCCTTCCCGCGTTATTCAACAGGCCAAACGAAATGTTGAGTTTCCGATCTTTAACAGCCCGGAAGAAATGGTTCAAGCATTGGCTGCGCAGGTAAAATTTTATGAAAAAAGAGAACAACTGAAAAACCAGGAAGAACCCGTTTCCTTGCCTGCTGCCAATCAACAGGCAGCCCGCCAGTGGATGATGGATAAGCAGGGCGAATACGGTGAAGAGGCCTTTGAATTGCTTGAGGCTTATGGCATTAAAACAGCCGCATCGGGAACCGCGCTGGATGAAGCAGAAGCGGTTCAACAAGCCCGCAATTTAGGATACCCGGTAGTTATGAAAGTGATTTCACCTGATGCTTTGCATAAAACAGATGTCGGTGGTGTATTGCTAAACCTGAAGGATGACAGTGAAGTAGCAAAAGGGTTTCTGACCATTAAAAATAATCTGCAGCGCCACCAGCCCCAAGCCCTTTTTGGCGGGGTTAGGGTCCAGCAGATGGCCGGGCCGGGTATTGACCTCTTTGTCGGGGGGAAACACGACCCGTCATTCGGGCCGGTTGTCTTTTTCGGGATGGGCGGCATCTACATAGAAACGTTTAAGGATATAGCTAACCTGCTCTGCCCCGCTCGCCCCGGGCAAGTGGCGGAAAAACTGGCACATCTCAAAACAGCAGCGTTGCTCGGCGGCCTGCGCGGGCAGCAGGCCGCTGATACCAGGTGTTTTATAGATCTTGTGGTGCGGACAGCCAGTCTGTTAGCTGATTATCCCGGTATCAGGGAACTTGATATCAATCCCGTCCGGGTTTTTCCGGAAGGGGAAGGTGTCCTCGCCCTTGATACCCGGGTTAGAATCAGCGCTACCGATCGTTAGGATCTTTTATGGCGGATAAACCCTGAACAGGGGATTATTTCCACGCCCCGGTTTTCAATACCGTCAAGCAGCATATTCATGCCTAATGAATCGCTGGCTATATGACCGGCAATGACAACATTGAGATGATTTTTTTCCGCTTCTTCACGGTGCTTATCACTCATGTGCATCCCGACAATCGTTCCTATGCCAGCTTGCGACATCTTTGCGTAAGATTTTTCAGAGCCGCTTGTGCCGCCGGTCATATCAACCAGAACTTTGCCCGCACGGTTATCTTTGCTGCCCAGCACAACATCAGGCCCGGCGCTGTATTTTGCTCCTGCGGCATATTCGGGGATGTCTTTCAGAAGCTTTATAATATCGCCAACGGTACGAGGAGCTTCCTGGTCAAAAAACTGTTGGAGGTAAGTGGTTACCTGGTTATCAGCTACTGTATGAGAGCAGGCCATCGCCAGCCCGAGAAGTTTCGCGGCATCGATCGCCCGGTTATGGTTCACGGGCATTAAACCTCTTTTAACCTCGCTGATTCTTGAAGACATGATCGCTTCAGCAACGTTGATCGGCACCCCAAAGCGGGCAAGGATATCTTCCTGCAGGTGCATAACGTAATGCAGATCAGCAAGCGCCTTTCCTTCCGGGTGGTGTGCGAGGATCAGGTCCACAGGGGTGCCTTTTTCTCTTAACCGATCGGCCAGTAAAACTTCGCCGACTTCAATGTCAATCCCGACCAGCATGCTTTTAACATCTTGCCTGTGATCACCGCAGAGAATCCGGGTATCGGCATATGGGTTGGTCAGCCTTTCCCGATCAAATTCCTGCTGCTCTTCTGCTTTCAGCTCTTCAAATTTCTTGTTTTCCCTTTCCAGTAAAGCCTTTACTTCTTCCGGTCCGCGAGGATCTTTATCAATACCCAGCTTTACCAGGTAATCGTAAATCTCTTTTATCTTCAATGTTATCGCTCCTTATTTTGGTAATCAATTCGTTTTAAAAGCCTCCTGCAGGCACTATTAAACCTGCGCCTCTTCCGTATTGCCAAATTACTTCAGCTTATAGCTATGCGCTGCACCTCTTTGACCAGGCGCCCGATTTCTTCTTCGGTGTTGTATGGTGATAGCCCGATACGGACCAGCCCGCCGCTGTTTATTAACCCCAGTATCTCTACCAGCCTGGCTGCATAAAAATGACCGTCCCAGACAAACAAGCCCTTTTCCCCCAGCTCTGCCGCAACTTTTCCCGAGTTAATGCCTTTAATGGTAAAAGATACCGTCGAGGTGCGCGGTGAGCCTGCCGGCGGGCCATAAACAGTAACACCGTCAATTTGCTCCAGGTCAGCGATCAGTTTTTTTGACAACGGCTGTTCATAGTCTTCCATCGCTTTCATGCCGGCAATAATCCGGCGCCGGCGATCCGACCAATCCCCGGTATCTTTGAGGTTTTCGGGATCGCCAAACTGTTCCCCCAAATCTGCGATAAACTCCACCGCTTCTCCGGCACCGGCAATACCTTCGTGATTAAGGGTGCCGGTTTCAATCCGGTACGGAACCTGCTCCGATTGTACCCGCAGGCGATAGGTTGACAGGTTTTCAAAACGATCCTGCCTGCCGTAAAATACCCCGATATGAGGGCCAAAAAACTTATAGGCTGAACAGATCAGAAAATCGGTATCCAGCTCGCGCACGTCCACAGCACCATGCAGGGCATAGTGGACTGCATCAACAACGGTCAGGGCCCCAACCTGGTGCGCCATCCTCACCATCTGGCGAACATCACTGACTGTACCGATTCCATTTGACGCATAGCTAAAGGCAGCTACATATGTTTTTTCCGAAAGTTTGCTGCGAAAATCATCTAGATCAACCTGGCAGCTAACGGGATCAAACCTCGCCTCTTTGATGATAAACCCTCTTTCGGCCAGCGCCAGCCAGGGCCCGCGGTTAGCTTCGTGATCAATTTCGGTGATCAGGATTTCATTGCGGCGGCCGGCTTCCCGGCCGAGGGCAAAAGCAAGCTGGTAATTGAGAGTGGTCATATTTTGGCCGAAGGCTACCTCATTTTCGCTGCAGCCGAGAAAATCAGCAAGGGCCAGACGGGCATTACCGAGAACCCGGTCGCTGTTTTTGCTGGTTAAGAAACTGCCGCCTGCATTGGCATTGCAGCGGACCAGATAATCGACCATTGCGTTAATTACCCGTTGCGGCACCTGGGTCCCCCCGGGCCCGTCAAAGAATGCAGCATTATGGCCATTAACCATCAGGCCTAGTGAAGGAAACTGTTTGCGAACGTATTGAACATCGTATTTCACTTAACCTGCCTCCTTTTTCTGGAATATGATAACCAGATTTGCTGTTATAATACCCGGGCCGGGCACAGCCAAAAAAATTATATCACAAACAACCGGATCAGGGCCGGGGTTATGCCTCCCGACCCTGATCCGGTAACAACAACCTTTCAATCATTCACCAGCCAGGCATCTTTTCAGCTTTCGATCCCGCAGTGCATTTTGATTAAACGCTTACACGAATCAATATCGTAGTTATTGCGAATCGCAATTTTTTCCATAATCGGCGACCCTCCGCCGTGCAAACCGCCAACCTGGGCAACTCCGGCATGAGCAGAGCAGAGCATATCGGAAAGCGTCCGGAAAAGGCGGTGCTGGTCTTCCGCCGATACCCCATCACGGCGCATAATGTACTTCTCCATAAATGCTTTGGTTTCATCCGCCGTAAATTCTTCCTCGTAAGGCAAAGTTGCCGGTAACCCTCCCGCCAGATCAGCCAGCGTTTCATACTCGTGGTAGAGTTTTACACCGGCATGGTAACGCCCGACATTGGTGTAGATAATATTGGGAATATGGGTGCCCGAGTTGGCCGGAGTTGATTTAACCGAAGCGGCAATACCGGCCGCGTAAACCAGCTCGCCGGTAGCAATCAGCTCTGAAAGCTTGTCCTTTACATGGGATGCTTCACCCACACCGTTATAGTCGGCAACTAAGGCTGACGCCCCTAAAATAAGGTCGGTTATTGCCGGCTTACAGCCGGTATAACTATGCCGGTGATAGGTGGCAAAAAGCATCGCCAGAATGCTGGCAAAATAGGTTTCCCCACAAAGGAATACCCGGTCCCAGGGTATCAGCACATCGTCAAAAACGGTCATTGAATCAGCCATACCGAAGAAATTCCTGGTTTTGATATGTTTGCGCTCCCGCGGGGTGGTGATACGTACAATCTGACGTATCCCGGGGGTATCAGCCGGGATCGAAAAGGCTACCGCCCAGTCTGTATCCCGGTCAGTCATCAGGCGTGTCGGCACAGCTACAATTTCATCTGAAAACGGGGCATTGGAGTTATGAGCCTTACAGCCGCGAACCACAATGCCCCCTTTTTTCTTTTCGACCACTCTCAAATAAAGATCCGGGTCGCTCTGTTCAAACGGCCGTTTTGAACGATCACCCTTTACATCTGATTGAGCGCAGTTGCCGACAGTATCATTTTTCTGAAAATACTTCATAAACTCAACAAAACGGGGATAATACTCGGTGCCAAAAGCGTCATCACAATCTTTAGTCACGACTGAAATGGCATTAAGGGCATCAATTCCCATGCAGCGTTGGATGCATCCTCCGGCCTTGCGGCACATCTGGCGGGTTAGCTCCTGTTTTTTCAGCAAATCTTCAGAACTTTGGTGAATATGGCAGAGGCGGTGAATCTTTTCACCGGTCAGGTGAGAAGTGGTGGTTATCAAATTCTTGACCGCCGGATCGTTAACCTGATCAAAACTATTGGCAATCAGATCAAGACCCGGCCTGAGGCGGGGATCATCCCGGCCAATCAGTTCTCCGCCCATGCAGATGTTCTTACGCATTTTATACATTCTTTCACGGTATTGATCGGCTGTGCATATACCCATTGAACCATCCCCCGGACGCAGTTATTTTTTTAGCGCAATTACTTCAATTTCAACCGGAAACTTACCGGGCAGCTCTTTTACAGCCACACAGGACCGTGCCGGTTCGTTTTCCGTAAAGTAAGTTTTATATGCTTCATTCATTGCCCCAAAATCAGCCATGTCCGCTAAAAAAACAGTAGCCTTGACTACTTGCCCAAGGCTGCTGCCTGCCTCTTCAAGGATAAGCTTAATATTATCCAAAACCCTGACTGTCGCCTGGCCGATATCACCGGCATCCGGCTTGCCACTCTTCGGGTCGACAGGGACTGCCCCTGACAGAAAAAGCATTCCCCCTGCCTCAACTGCGTGTGAATAAGGGCCTGCTTTGAATAAGCCGTCAATATTGATGCATTTCTTTTCCATTTGCCTGACCTCCGGATTAGATTGTAATTGTTCATCTTTCAACAATTTTGGCCAAATTCCTGCTGAAGAAGTTGAAGCCATAATCGAAGCCGGTGGCAGAAAAGAAACTGCAGTATATAACAGCGGCCGGCACAGTGGGTAAATATTTCACATAACCGGGAAAAGCGCCGGGGTTAAGCGGCGCTTTTTATTTAATTGCCAAACTGCTCCCACCATTTACGCGGCAGAACAGGTTGAGGAGGCTCCACTGCGGGAGGGGCAGGTTCTTCCGGTTCGGGTTCTTCCGGTTCGGGTTCAACTGGGTCTTCCGGTTCCGGCTCCGGTTCTTCGGGAACTTCTTCTTCGCTTGGTTCATCGGGAATGGGCAAGAGTTCAATATGATAATCGCAGATCCAATTTGGGGCAAACCTGGCGATATAATAATCGCTATATACTGTTCCGGCTGCCCTGCAAAGATCGTTAGGCCGCAACCCGGTGATCGAGCACACCTCCAAGCGCACGATACCATCAGGGCGAACAAAGTCTCTTATTTCCAGATTTTTAAAAGCCTCCAGGAATACTTCCCTTAAAAAAATGGTTGAGTATCGCCAACCCTGCTGAATGCTGCCCATTTTCGGCTCATCATAACCCATCCAGAAAGATGCGACCAGGTTTGGCGTATAGGCAACCAGGTAAACATCTTTCCAGTTTTCTGTAGTGCCGGTTTTTGCAGCTACCGGCCGATCGATCTGCAAGGCGCTGCCCAGGTACTCGGTCACAAAATCCTGCAAAATATCGTTGACCAAATAAGCCGCCTGGGGGTTGAGAATCTGCTGCGGATCACTAAACTGCTCGTAGATTACAATGCCGTTTGGATCGACGATCTTTTCAACAGTGTGCAGATCCACCTTAACACCGCTGTTCGCCAGAACACTATAAGCCTGGGCCATATCAATTGCGCTGACCCCGTAAGTAAATCCGCCCAGTGTTAAGCTTAAGTTATCGACCTCTTCAGGAGCGATGGTTGATATGCCCATTCTTTGGGCATAGCTCGCCCCAACTTGCGGGCTTAAAGCCTGGAAGAGCCGTACAGCCGGAACATTATAAGAATAATAAAGTGCTTCCCGGGCGGAGACCGGCCCCCTGAACCGGTTATCAAAGTTTTTAGGTTTCCAGCCCCGGGGGCCGGTAAAAGGGGAGTCATCAAGGATTGAACCGGCTCCGGCTAAAACCCCCTCGTTAAAAGCCGGTGCATAAGCAATAATCGGTTTAATAGCTGAACCTGGCTGGCGCAGGCTAGTAAAACGCAGGATCTCGTCGACTTTTTTCCGGTAGTCGCGCCCGCCGCCCAGCGCCTTAATTTTACCGGTTGCCGGATCGGCAACCACAATCGCTGCCTGTGGCTGTGCCACGCCTTCTTCATCCGTTAATTCCCGGAGCTGGGCCTGAGTCAGGTCGCGCCCGGAAGGCAGTTCGCCAACCACTTCCCTGACGCGCGGCAGATCTACATAGATGGTTGCGGGGTAGAGGTCAGATCTGGAAAGCACTTCTTCAACGTGCAGTTGTAACTCCG
The DNA here is from genome assembly GCA_964389365.1 of uncultured Syntrophomonadaceae bacterium. Lineage (GTDB taxonomy): Bacteria > Bacillota > Dethiobacteria > DTU022 > DTU022 > UBA993. Next base: position 36,208 of record CAYMDO010000003.1, on the reverse strand, counting down.
GTTCCAGGGTGGTATAAACCCTCAACCCCCCGGTATAGATCGCCCGATACGCTTCCTGCCTGGAATCAATACCCGGCATGGCGCTTAAAATCTCAATCAGCTCGTGGTGGACCACATAGTCAACAAAAAATGGAAAGGCATACTCGGGGCTACGCGGCAACGCATAACCAAGTTGTTCCTGGAGGGCTTCCTGCCGCTGATAATCAGTAATCAGGCCCAATCTGCTCATGGTTGCCAGGACAACCCACATTCGCGCTTCGGCTTCGAGGAGGTTGTCAAAGGGATTGTAATAGTTAGGCGAGCGAACCGCTCCTGCCAGCATTGCTGCTTCAGCCAGGCTCAGATCGCCTACTCCTTTATCAAAGTAAGTCCGGGCGGCTGCCTCAACCCCGTAAGCCCCGTTACCAAAATAAATCCTGTTCAGGTACATTTCCAGGATCTCTTCTTTGCCGTAGACGCGCTCCAGCTGCAGGGCAAGCCAGATTTCCTGAATTTTTCGCCGGTAGGTTTTGTCGGTCGTTAAAAATGCATTTTGGGCCAATTGCTGAGTAATAGTGCTGGCCCCCTGGACAATTTCACCAGCCCTGAAATTGATATAAGCTGCCCGCAGGCTGCCCGTTATATCAAACCCGAAGTGTTTAAAGAACCGTTCATCCTCAATCGCAATAAACGCTTCCTGCACATGCTGAGGGATTTGATTCAGCTTAACCACAATCCGGTTTTGTTCATCATGCAGGGCGGCAATTTCGGTGCCCTCGCTGTCATAAATATAAGATGTTTCAACCGTTGCCAGCCGGGATGGATCGAACGGAGGCGCTTCATTTACATAATTGAACACTACAGCCGCAACTGCTCCGCCGCTGATCAATAAAAATAGCGCAAAGGGGATTAAGATAACCTTCATAACCAAGGCTGCATTAACAGCCCCGCGCTTCGGCTTCCTGGAATAGTAAACCGGCCGCTGTTCAAGCGGAACTTTTTTTTCAGCCAAGGTCAGAAACCTCCGGGTTTGAATACGAAACATTGAACTTCACGGTAAAATTATAACACAGCCGGGCTGATTACCAATTGACGCATATTGGTCCATAATTCTCAAAAATAACCTTTTCAGGTGCGGCTTTCTCACTTATGATATTATGATAGGCAAAATAGTTCCTTTCCGGCCGCAAAATTTATCCTGAACAGCAGGTTATTGTTGTAAAATGTGCTGTTTTTATAAGTAACAACGATCTGGAAAACCCTGACAGATGGTTGGCACTGTAATTGCTGATAAATCAGGTAATATATTTTTTTTTCAAGGGGGTTGATGACATATGGATCGCGAAACTGTCCTTAAAGAAAGCAACCGCATTTTAGGATATATTATGAAGGATAAACTAACCATGGCAGAAAAGAACCGGATAGTGGATGATTCCGTAAAAAACTATGCCGAATATGTGAATCCCGCAATTCTGAGTGCACGCAAGTCGGTATCATCGGATTATTCATTTGTGGAATGGGAGGATGAAGGGGCTGTATTCCGCGACACTCATGGAGTGGAATTTATCGACTGTCTCGGCGGATTTGGGGTTTACATGCTCGGGCACCGCAACCCCAAAGTAGTGGAGGTGGTCCAGGCGCAGCTTAACCGTTACGCCCTGCACAGCCAGGAACTGGTAGAGCCGCTGCGCGGCTACCTATCTAAGCTGGTCGAGATGATCACCCCCGGAGATCTCCAGTATTCTTTTATTTGTAACGGCGGCGCTGAGGCGGTAGAGATGGCTTTAAAGCTGGCCCGCCTGGCTTCCGGTAAAACCTGTTTTATTTCAACTGTCAATGCTTTTCACGGCAAATCAATGGGCGCAGTATCTGCCACGGGCAAGGGCGTATACCGAAAACCATACTTGCCGTTGATTCCCGGTTTCCAGCATGTTGAATACGCTGATGCCGATGCAGTTGAAAAAGCAATCCGGAACCTGATTGCCGTCGGCGAAACCGTGGCCGGCGTTATTGTGGAGCCGATTCAGGGTGAGGCGGGCATTATAGTTCCGCCGGCGGATTACCTGCCCGCGCTGCGGGAGGTTTGCGACCGCTATGAAGTACTGCTGATTATAGATGAAATCCAGACCGGTATGGGCCGCACCGGCACACTCTGGGCCGTTGAACAGGTTAACATTGTGCCCGACATTTTAATTATGGGCAAAGCGTTTGGCGGCGGAGTAATGCCAATTACCGGCATAGTGGCCCGCAGGCACCTCTGGAAAAACATGCTTGAGAATCCCTGGATCCTCGGTTCGCCCACTTTTGGCGGCAACCCCTTAAGCTGTTCCGCGGCGATTGCCGCCATCAAGTATACCGTGGAATGGGATATCCCAAAAATGGCCGCCGAAAAGGGCAGTTACATTATGGAAAAACTGCACGCCTTACAAGAAAAATACCCGGCAGTGCTAAAAGCTGTTCGCGGCCGCGGCCTGTTAATCGGTATGGAGTTCCCTTCTGATGAGATCGGCTTCGCTCTGGCTAAGGATCTCTTTGACCAGAGAGTCTTGGTTGGCGGAACCCTTAACAATGCCCGGGTAATCAGGATAGAGCCGCCGGCTGTAATATCACGCGGGCAGATTGATACCGTTCTCAGCTGTCTTGAGAAGACAATAGCCAAGTTCAGCCAATAGCAATCCTACTGCGGCCCTCAATCCGGTTTAAGCTTTACTTTACAGAGCGGGCTGATCTTTTTACTTGTTAACCACGGAAACCTAAAGATCTTTAGATTACAGAAAGGAAAACCTCTACCAGCCGGGGGTCAAAATGGGTGCCGGCGCATCTTTTGATCTCATCCAGGGCTTCTTCTTTGCTTCTGCCTTTGCGGTATGGGCGGTCGCTGGTTATAGCGTCGAAAGTGTCAACAATGGACAGGATCCGGCATTCAATCGGTATATCATGTTCCCGCAGCTGAAGCGGGTAGCCGGTGCCATCCCATTTTTCATGATGCTTTAAGATAAGGTCGGCAACGTTAAAAAGGTCGGACGAAGTCATTGCTATGCGGTAGCCTTTTTCCGGGTGCAGGCGCATCACTTTCCACTCTTCGTCGGATAACGGCCCTTCTTTAAAGAGAATGCTGTCCGCAATGCCTACCTTTCCCAAATCATGCACCTGGGCAAGTAAAACCAGGTCGGCAATCTGGCTTGTCGACAGCTCAACTATTTCTCCCATCTTGCGGCATAAATTCTCCAACCGCTGAGCATGTCCCTGGGTAATATAATCTCGTTCTTCAAGCGCGGCTAATAGGGCCTGGATTGATTTATGGCGGGCTTTTGTATTGCGATATAGCTTGTCGCGGTACATCAGGTCATCTGCAAGCCGGAAAGCAGCATGCAGTGATTTTTCAGCATTTGGAGCTACAGCAAGGCCGATTGAAAGACCCAACTGCAGGGCACCTTGTTCCCGGTTATATTCCTCTACACACTCTCGCATGCGGGACGCTACCTTTTCTGCTCCCTGATTATCCGTTTTGGTCAGGATCACCGCAAATTCATCGCCGCCGACCCGGGCCACTATATCTTCGCCGCGAACTGCTTTGCCCAGCACGGCAGCAGCCGCCTTCAGCAGCTGATCGCCCGCACCATGGCCGAGAGAGTCGTTAACCAGCTTCAGATCGTCAAGGTCTGCAGTGATTATAGCAATAGGGTATTCTCGGCTATGGCTCAAGCGTTGAATTTCTTCTTCAAAAAAAGCCCGGTTATAAAGTCCGGTCAGCTGATCATGCATGCTGAGATACTTTAACCTATTCTCAAACCTGACGCGCTCGGTTGTATCACGGGCCAAGCCCCTGAAACCGATCTTCTGCCCCGCCTTGTCAAAAATCAGCGATACCGACAGCTCACCGAAGGCTATCTCCCCGTTTTTCTTGATCAAGTCGAGAGTAAACCCGGTTACCGGCTGACCGGTTAAGAAGACCTGGTGGAAAACCTGAAAAACTTTTTCCGGGTTACTATATAATTTTTTATAGCTTAGCCCTATAAACTCTTCGCGGGAATACCCGACCATCCCGGGCAACCGGTCGTTAAAGAAGATGACGTTTCCGGCCAGATCAACCTCGTAATAACCTTCTTCGATGGAGGCCAGGATTTCGCGGTAGCGCTCTTCCGACTCGCGTAATTTTTTTTCCATGCTTTTCTGTTCAGTCACATCGCGGACAAAGCAGATTACTTCTTTTTCATTGGTGGCCTTAATCCGAGCTTCGAAGCTGCGATTACCGCCGGGAATATCTAATATATATTCCAGGGACTGCAGCTCTCCCGTGTTCAAAGCTGTTTGAATAGCATTACTGATTTTGTCAGCCACTTCTGAAGGGAGGACGTCGCCAATTCTTTTTCCGAGCAGTTCTTCCCGTGGTTTATACAACAAATAATCGCTCGGATTTAAGATATCACGGTAACAGCCATCGCCGTCGGAACAGATGATCAGGTCCGGGCTGGCATCGATTATTGAACTTTTTTGGGCCTCGCTGTCCATTAACCGCTGATAAGCCTGTTTATAAGCGGTAATATCCTCACCAAAACAGAGGTATTCAACGAGCTTTCCCTCGGTATTGAATAAAGCCCGGTTTGTCCATTTGATCCAACGCTCTGAACCATCAAAAGCAATATTGGTATGTTCATGGGTGGCAATTTGTTTAAACGGGTGCAGGGAAGTCAGGTGATCGATTACCAACTGCAGATTCACCGGGGGGACAAATTCAGATAAGTGCCTACCGATTACCCGGTCCATGCTTACACCCATAAAAGCACAATAAGCAAAGTTGGCAAAGGTAATAATATAATCCGGCGAGACTTTTGTTATCAGGGCCGGTATATCTACAGCCACGGTGTGGTACCATTCACTGCCCTCGCCCACACCAAACAGCAGGCTCTCAGTTTTTTTAAAATCGCCCATTGTAACCCTCACTTATCGCACTTTATAAACCGATGGCTAAAAAAAGCCAGTCTAAAACAACTGACCGGTAGTTTGTGCTTCACCATGTAAACAGTCGATACCTTTAACCGGAAACTTCTTTTTAACCGCCGGCAGCAGGCGGGAACATGGTTACCTGATCGCCATCTTTCAATAACGTGCCCAGCCCGTTCAGCCTGCCTATGTTTCGCCCGTTGACCAGGATAACGATGCCAACCGGCCGGTTATCCTCAAACAATACCAGCTGCCCCCTGGCAATATCAACCCGGTCAGGAAGCCGGTAGCTGCGACGTATTACTTTTAAAAGTTCCCCGATATTTTTTTCGCCTTTATCCGGAAGCCCAATCTCCCGGCTGGTAAAACCTAATATATCTCGTAAGAAAAGATAAGGCTTGACAATCACTTTCATCCGTTAATCCCTCACTGCGGTTTCGGGTTAAGGGCTTCCTGTAAAACGGTCTTTATTGAAACATGTTAAAAGGGGAACTGCGGCAGCCCTGTTCCCCTATATATTACTGAGCACCTTAATGCTGCTGCTTTTGAATCTCCTCTTCGCGCAGCTGCCGTTTGAAAATTTTTTCTGTTACCGTAAAGGGCAGGCTGTCCCTGAACTCCACCTGGCGCGGCACAGCGTAGGAGGCGCATTTATCACGGCAGAATTCGATCAATTCTTCTTCGGCTACAGTGCCTTTGTATTCGTCCCGCAGCACGATAAACGCCTTGATCCTCTCACTACCATCCCGCTCCGGATCAGGCACACCGATTGCCGCCGCCATCGAGACTGCAGGATGCTGGTGCAGGATATCGTCAATGTTGCTGGTATAAACCTTGAAGCCTGAGATGTTAGCCATATCCTTTATCCGGTCAACAATATAGAAGTAACCTTCCTCATCCATCCTGACAATATCGCCGGTAGGAAGCCAGCCGTCAACCAGGCCATCACCGGGGTTAGGCCAGTACCCTTTCATTACCTGCGGGCCTTTGATGTACATATGGCCGGGCTCTCCCGGAGGGCTTAACTTACCGTTTTCTTCATCTACCAGTTTGATATCGGTATCGGGAACAGGCAGTCCAATACTGTACTTTTGCTTCGCCGCAAATCCGGTAATTTTAGAAAAACCGGTCAGGTCTAAATGGGTGGTCGGGCTGGTTTCCGTTAAGCCGTAACCTTCGGAAACAGGCATCTTTATCTTTTCCGATATACCCTCACGCACTTCAGCCGGCAGGTGAGATGCGCCCGAAATAATCTGTATTGGCATTCTTGGCAGGTCTTTGTCCCTTAATTTCATCAACTGGGTCGGCACCAGGGCTGCCATAAAGGGTCGGTTTTCAATCAGCGTTTTCAATATATAATCGGTATCACGAGGATCCCGGATCAGGATCAGGCGCAACCCCCAGTAGATGCCGAACAGGGCGCTGGCATCTCCGTAAGAGTGAAACAGCGGCACAGCCAGACAAAGTGAAGCTTTACCCCGGATTGATTTTTCCAGGCTGGCCAGGGCCCAGGGCATGGCCTGCAAAACATTGGCGTAACGATTATAATGGGTGAGCATTACCCCTTTGGGCACCCCGGTCGCTCCGCCGGTAAATGCAAGGTAAGCAAGATCTTCACGGGGATTGATCGTAACTGCAGGCGGGTTTGGCTCACTGCCGGCGATTAGTGTCTTAAAGCGGTAAGTGCCGCTTGCTGCTTCCGGCTGATCCCGCTCAGCAGGGGTATAGTCAGAAAGCGGTGTAACAATAACCTGCTTCAGTTTTGTTCGCGGTTTCACACTGAGCACTCTCTCCAGCTGCTCTTCCAAACAGATTACCGTTTCCGCTCCCGATTCGCCAATCTCGTATTCCAGTTCCCGTTCCTTGTGTAAAATACTGCAGGGAACGTGGGTCGCCCCGGCTTTCAGGATCCCAAAATTAGCGATAATATACTGAGGGCAAGTCGGAAGTATCGATGCTACCTTGTCACCCTTTTTAACCCCGAAAGCAGCCAATGCAGAAGCCAGGCGGTCGGCATAGTTTTTCAGCTCCTGGTAGCTGATACGCTCGCCGAAGTAGTCAATGGCCGTCGAACCCGGGTAACTGGTAGCCGATTGATCAAGAAACGCAAAAAGCGGTTCTTCCGGGTATGGTTCAAGACTGTGAGCCAGCTTATAAGGCCCGAGACGATAACTGTTGACCCACGGCCTTTGTGTTTCTGAAGTCATTATAATCTACCCCCTATTCCCAAAGAACCGGAACAGTAAATTCAAGCCCCAGCTCTTTTAGTTTTTCACGACTCGGCTTTCCGCTTGCCTGATCCCAGCCACGAAGCTTGTAATAGGCTTCAAGCAAGATTGACAGTTCATTAACATGCCCTTCAGCCGGCCCGTCGGGTAGCGGTTCTTCAAGCAGCCGTTTCGGCAGTGTATCACCGGCAGCGGTTAACCCCTCCCGGTTGCTGAACGCTCGGGCCAGGTTATAAACTCTTTCACCAGCTTCCTTATATTCCGCGACGCTCAGATCCCATCCGGTCACCAGGTTAACCAGCCTGACCCAGTCCTCGGCGTTCAGGCAAAGCCCCATAAACTTGCAGGCTCCAACACAATCAAAGGTGGTTAGCATATCTTCAAGATCTCGGGCTACTTTAACTTCACCTGGATCGGCTATAAATGGATCCTTGATCTCGCTGTCTTCCACTATCAAAAACGGCACATCAGAAAAAGTAGGTCCCTGGACGTAAGCAGTTACGTGATCGCCGCCGCGGTTGGCTGTAGCATAGGTCAGACCGGTCATCTGCACTGCCCTGCTGTCATACGCCGGCAGTTCAAGACCTTTAACATGCATCGCAAAACGCTCGCTGCCCTGACCCAGTTTTTCAGCCATACGCATACTGCCTTCGGCCAGCATATTACCAAACCCCTCACGTCTGCCAATCAGGTGCACCAGCTCGACAATTAGTTCGGCATCGCCAAAGTTAATCTCCCTGCCGCCGGTGTCGTCCCTGGTCAAAATCCCCTTCTCGAAGCATTCCATTGCAAAAGCGATTGTACTGCCGGCTGATATAGTGTCGATCCCGTACTCGTTACAAAGGTAGCCGGCCATGGTGATCGCCTTTAAGTCATTGACGTAGCACATGCCCCCGAAAGTACCAACTGTTTCATATTCCGGGCCTTCACCTTTATGACCTGCATATTTGCCATCCCGTATTTCAGTCCCCCTCCCGCATGCTATAGAGCAGGCAAAACAGGCTACATTTCTGGTCAGGATTTTATCGGATATTGCCGGACCGTTTATCTCTTCCGAGTCATCAAAAATTCCCCTCTGCCAATTGCGGGTCGGGAACCCGCCGCGTACATTAACCAGGTCTAGCACTACGCTGGTACCGAAAGCATTCATGGCCATTTTCATCATCGACTCATCCATCAATTCGTATTGCTTCTTGGAATGTTTTTTAAACTCATCCGGCTTCTTTATCGGTGTTTTCTGGCTGCCTTTCACGGCTACCGCTTTTAAGTTCTTGGAACCCATGACAGCACCGAGGCCACAGCGCCCGGCTGCCCGGTGGTACTCATTCATGATCGCCGCGTACTTAACCAGTTTTTCGCCGCCCATACCAATGCAGGCAATATTATGCCGTGCGCCTAACTCGCTGCTGATCTGCCGGGTAGTTTCCTCAACATTTTTACCCCAAAGATGCGAAGCATCTTTCAAAGAGGCCCCGCTGTCATCGATAACCAGGTAAACCGGTTGATCAGATTTACCCTCAAAGACAATGCCATCATAACCGGTTTTCTTAAATGCAACACCCCAGTGCCCCCCTGAGTTTGCCTGACCCCAGATCCCGGTCTGCGGGGATTTGGCTACAACGCTGTACCTGCCGGTACTTGGTGCCACAACTCCGGTCAGGCTGCCTGCCATAAAGATCAATTTGTTATCCGGCCCCAGCGGATCTGCGCCCTTCGGGACCTCATCCCACAAATACTTCGTAGCTAAACCGGCCCCGCCCAAATACTCTTTATGCAGTTGATCGGGGATGGCCTCTTCGGAAATCTTTCCACTGCCTAAATCAACCCTCAGCAGTTTTCCATGACAGCCGGACATAATGACACCTCCATTTAATTTTTCAAGACCTTAATAAGCTTTTCACGAAAATTGAGAATATACATATCTTACGCAATACCGCAATAATTTATTTCACTATACAATGAGCGGCCGGACATATCAATACTTTTAATCGTGCTATAAAAGACCAAGCTTAAAACCCGGCTTTTGCCGCAAAACTATAAAAATACTGCCTTAACCCCTTACTGTCAGAAGGTTTGCGGCTTACTGCTGTTATTCGCAGTCAACCCGTTAATGTACAGCCCCACCGAAAATTATTCTTCCGCCAGCCGGCTGTTTTACCGGCGAATGCTGCACCGGTTTTGCAGTTAGGAATTCCGCCTTTGCCGGAAAGCCAACAAGTTCTATGGCATTCTGGTTGCAATCCAGGTTTTTCCCGTCAACAGTCGAAATATAAATAGCATCATGCGAAGCTTCAAAAGCCGCTTTGAATTTGGTTTCACTTTTCAGCAGCTCCGCCTGCAGTGATTCATAACGGGAAACCTGGTAATTCTCAAACCAGATATCGGCGGTTCCTTCACCAGGCAGCATTATCGCTTCAGCCAATTCGTGGATGAAAACAAAAACAATGCCTTCATGATGCAGGTTGTTCAAAAAAATCATAAGTTGCCGAATCTTCCTGTACGACAACGCTAACATTTTCCTGTTTCAGCAAATCTACGGGATCCTGGCCTATCCTGTAAACCAGGCTGTATGCTGTAACCCAGTAAGGTTCAGCAAAGTGATAGCGACTGGCCCTTTCCTCCATAATACGCATACCGGTGATTCCATGGACCTGTCCGGTTTCCAGGGCCTCGAACGCCTCACTCCGGATCATCTGGCGGTATTGAATAGGTTCTCCCAGCCAGTTTTCCGGGGCAACCACCAATTCTGCTTCATAGCCGCTGTACCGGCCTTCACTGTCCGTAAACGAAAGCGGGGGGAAGCCTGAATCCCCGGTCAAGATAAAATATCATCAAGGCTTGCCGGCAATCTTTTATCCCGCGCTGTAAGACCGTCTTTGATTGAATCAGCCCAAAGACAGATACCGTAACTTAAAGTGGCAACTACCATCGATCCGGTTAAAATATAGGTAGAAGCTTTGCTTCTCAACGATCTTGCCTCACCTCGCTCAGGCCGGAAAACAGCTAATCAGAGTCATAACCGGATCAGCTAAATATATTCTATGCTGTTTGGACTTTCCCTTCTCTGGGGTGGACTTATAAAATATGCACCTGCTGTCAATATCTTATGCACAGGCAATACTTTAGTCGTATCAGAATAATCAAAGCTTAAAAAAGATAATTTACTCTTTTGCATTACTGTCAAAAGAGTTATAATAAAGTCAATATATTTTCACTTTGAAGAATAACATGTCGAAAGGGGAAGATAACTAAATGGCTTACACTTACGGAACTGATGAATGGGGTAATGCTTACCAGGAGATGGTCGAAGAACAGCTGAAAAAATCCGAAAAACCTTATGTTATGGGAACACCGGAATGGGTCGCCACCTTCGAAAAGATGGTACAGGAAGACGAGGAATATAAACGGGTTGCCAAAACCTGGGAGGGAACAGTTGTTATCCATATATTAGCTAACCCGGCGAACGGCATCGACGACGACCTTTACCTCTATATGGACTTATGGCACGGAGACTGCCGTTTTGCCCGCCTGGTGCCAAAAAATATCGGCGCAGGCGCTGACTTTGTGCTGACTGGTGAAATGGAACGCTGGCAGTCAGTAATGAAAAAAGAACTTGATGTAACCAAAGCCATGATGCAGGGCAAAATCAAGCTAAAAGGTTCGCTTCCCACAATCGTCCGCTATGTCAAAGCCTCGATCCGCCTGACAGATCTGGCCGCCGCTATTGACACTAAGTTTCAGTCGGACCTGAACGAAACAGAGCGTTCCGAATATTTAACTGTGTTCAATGGCCTCCGGGAGCAATTTGGCTTCTGATTATATTTGCACAAAAGAGGTGTTTACCCTGAGCTACGACCGTGAGTTATCTTTTGAATATAATAACCCGACAAAAATTATTTTCGGTGAAAACAGCGTTAAAGACATCGGGCTTGAGGCAGACAATCTCGGCGGCACCAGGGCCCTAATCGTCACAGACCGGGGTATTATCCAGGCCGGCTTGATCGGCCGCATCGAAGAAGCCCTCGGGCGCAGGCACGCCGGTACTTTTGACGGCTGTGTACAGGACTCCGGTTTTCAGCTGGTCAACGATGCAGCTGACTTTGCCAGGGGGAAAGGGACGGATATCCTGGTCAGCGTCGGGGGAGGCAGCGTGATTGACACCGCCAAAGGCATCTCAATCCTGCTGCGCGAAGGGGGCAGGCTGCAGGACTATTCCGGGGTGCAAATGCTTAACCGGCCGCAGACTCCTCATATCGTTGTTCCAACAACAGCCGGAACCGGAAGCGAAGTAACCTGGGCTGCGGTGATCAAAAATGAAGAGCGCAATGCCAAAGAAACCCTGCTTGACTATTACTTGATCCCCAATATTGCTATACTTGACCCGACCATGACTGCCGGGCTGCCCCCTCATATTACTGCCGGAACCGGAATGGATGCCTTGACCCATGCAGTCGAAAGTATCCATGCCATGCAGCAGCAGCCGATTGCTGACGCCATGGCCCTGCATGCGATTCGTTTAATCGTGGAATTCCTGCCACGCTGCGTGGAAGATGGGAGCGACCTGCTGGCCCGGGGCCAGCAGCTGCTTGCCGCCACAATGGCCGGGGTGGCCTTTGGCAATGCCCAGGTTGGTTTGGTTCACGCCATCGCCCACTCAATCGGCGCGCTTTATGGAGTGCCGCATGGCCTGGCAAACGGGATTCTGCTGCCTCATGTCATGCTTTTTAATGTTGAAGATTGCGCTGACCGCTACGCTCTTATTGCCCGGGCGATGGACCTTGACACGCGTGGGCTGAACGATGCGGAAGCCGGCAAAAAGGCCGCCGAGGCTGTCTGGGAATTAACCGGTAAAATTGGCCTGACCCAAAAACTGCGTGATGCCGGGGTTCCCGAGGACGGGCTGGCAGCGGCGGCGGACCTCTCTATGTCCGACGCTTCAATAATCTATAACCCGCGCATGGTGACCGACGCCGAAGAGGTTTTGGAAGTCCTGCAAAAAGCCTGGTAAATACAAAAACCGGATATTATCACTGACGGTTCTCTACTCCGGTCGCCGTTTTAAGCAGGCGGCAGAAGAGAGAACCGTATTATTTTCTCAGTGGGAGGAGACGGCTTCAGCAATTATTCAAGAATGGCAATAATATCCTCCTCAATCACCGAGTCTCCTTCTTTTACCCTTAGTTCCATGATCTTTCCTGCCTGAGGAGCCTCTACCGGTATTTCCATTTTCATCGATTCCATGATCATGATCGTTTCATATTCTTCAACAACTTCCCCCGCGTTCCTCACTATCTTCCATACATTGCCAGTTATTGGCGATAGGACTTCTACTGCCACTTCATCCGCTCCTTATCATAGTCTGTTAACCCTTAAAGTTTTAGCAGCACCCTGGCTTCTTCTACCGTGGCCGGTTCGCGCCCGATATCGCGGGCCATGCGGACTGCTTTTTCAACCAGCGGGCCGTTTCCTGCTGCCATTACGCCCGGAGCCAGGTAGAAATTGTCCTCGAGCCCAACACGGATATTGCCGCCTAAGGAAAGGGCTGCGGCACAGAGCAACCACTGTTCATGACTTACCCCAATTACCTGCCAGGGGATACCCGCCGGGACGCGCGAGGCGAGATAGACCAGATTTTGGGACGATGCCTGGATACCGCCCACAACGCCAAGGATACAACTGACCTGGAATTTTTCAAGCAGCCCCATATCTATAAGCGGGTATACCGTTTCCAGGTGGCCGACATCAAAACATTCGCATTCCGGTTGAACCCCGTTTTCTTTCATGGTTTTAAGGTAAAATATAATATCTGGTATGGGGTTTAAAAACTCGACCGAAAAGACAAAGTCCTGCCGCCGCTCGCTGTACTTGGCATAGTTCATCGTGCCCATGTTTAAAGCGGCAATCTCCGGCTTTAATGCCGGGATATGGGCAATCCTTGCTTCACGGGATACACCGACCGCCCCGGTTGAGAAATTGATCAATATTGGGCTGCGGCTGCGCACCTCCCGGTAGATTTTTTCAAACACCGGCACCGCTACCGAGGGGGTGCCGTCTGTTTCACGGGCGTGGATGTGAACCACGGAGGCGCCGGCTTCATAAGCACGCCGGGCCTCTTCACCGATTTCCTCCGCGGTATATGGGATGTGAGGGCACTGCAGTTTGTTGGCCACCGCACCTGTCAGGGCCGCTGTTATTACCGTTTTGTCTTTAACAGCCATCGTTAAACCATCCCTTATATTATTTGCCTTTCCACTCAGGTTCACGTTTCTCCATGAATGCGCTGATTCCTTCAATCATATCTTCGGCCTGCATGTTCAGAGCCAACATGCCTGACAAATACTCCATCGCCTGCTCGTATTCAAGATCGCGCATCGTGTAATAAGCCCTCCGGCCGAGCCGCAGGATAGCCGGGCTTTTTCTGTTCAACTTCTGCGCGAGCCCTTCCACGGCCCGGTCTAGCTGATCCGGTGCGACAACCCGATTGACAAAACCGATCGACTGAGCCTCCGATGCATCAATCTGTTCACCGGTCAGCATCAGCTCCAGCAGCGGTTTTGCACTGCGGCAATTGCGGGCCAGGGTAGCCATAATTATATAAGGGAACAACCCCAGGTTGATTTCCGGGGTGCCAAAGCGCGCATCTTCCGCTGCGATAACCAGGTCACAGGCGCACATCAATCCGAGGCCGCCACCCAGGGCCAATCCCTGCACCCTGGCAATAATCGGTTTTTTCAGGGATTTTACCGCCTTCAGCAGGTCAACGAATACCCGCTGCAGTTCATGCCTGTCGATCGGCCCAAGCTGCATGGCTTCCCCGCCACCTAAATCCATCCCGGCGCAGAAAGCCCTGTTACCGGCCCCGGTTAACACCAGGCTGACTACATTGTCGTTTTCATCAAACTCCTTTAAGGCAGCAAGTAGCGCCTTTAGCATTTCCGGGTTCAGCGAGTTGCGGCGTTCTTCCCGGTTTAGTATGATCCAGCCCGTCCGGCCGCGCATTTCGGTAATAATAGTTTTTTCCACCGCTTGTTACCTCCCGTAATCTTATTGGGGCTGCCGGGGCATTATTTCAGACTGGGTAAACCCCATGCTTGCGCGGATGGCGAAAGATTTTCTTATCTTTCGTAAATTCCAGGGCCTGGAAGAGAACCCGCCTTGTTTCACGGGGGTCGATCACGTCATCAATAAAGGCCTTGGCAGCTGCATGCTTAACGTTAAGCAGGGGTTTGATCATTTCCGCCATGCCGGCAGTAATATTATCACGTTCCTCCTCAGGGGCGGCGTCAAGAACCTTTTTGCCGAAAATGCTTACCATCCCTTCGGCTCCCATTACTGAAATTTCCCCCTTGGGCCAGGCCACGATCAGGTCGGGATCAAAGGCTTTCCCGCACATGGCATAATAGCCGGCCCCGTAAGACTTGCGAACGATAACGGTAAACTTGGGCACCGTTGCTTCTGCCACAGCGTGGATCATCTTTGCCCCATGCCGGATAATTCCGCTCTGCTCCGCCTTTGAACCGACCATAAACCCGGGGACATCGGACAGGAACAGCAGCGGTATGTTGAATGCATCGCAAACCCAGATAAAGCGTGCCGCTTTATCGGAAGCGTTAATGTCGATCACCCCTCCATAAAACATCGGGTTATTGGCAACGATACCAATCGAATAACCGCCGATGCGCCCAAAACCGGTGACCAGATTTTTGCCCCATTTAGGTTTTATTTCAAAAAACTGACCGTCATCGAGAATCATTTTAATCACCCGGTGCATACTATAGGCTTGCCGGGTATGTTCGGGGATTATTTCCAGGATTTTATCGTCGATCAGGGCCGTGGGATCGCCTCTATAATCTTGCCGGGGCGGTTTTTCGTCGCAGTTTGCAGGGAAATAGGAAAGGTAATCCTTTATCGCATCGATGCAGGCCTTGTCGTCCTCGACTTCAAGATCGCCAACGCCGCTTACTTCACAGTGCACCTTCGATCCCCCGAGTTCATTTTCCGAGATATCCTCACCGATCACTTCCCTGACCAGGGCAGGACCGGCGAGGCCCATGAAGCTTTTATTTTTTACCATAGGCACGAAATCCGACAGGCCGGGTATGTAGGCGGTGCCGGCAAAACCGGGGCCCATCATCGCCCCGACCAGCGGTATTATGCCGGACATCAGGGCTTCTTCCTTGAAAAGGTGGCCGGTATTGGCAAAAAGGGCAACCCGGTCGCTATCCTCGTTCGCCCCAAAACCGGTTTTCGGGTCTATGCGCGCCCCCCCCGAATCCATGATCCAGATCAGCGGGAACTTTGATTTAAGGGCAATCTCCCTGATCCTGGTTGCCTTGATCTCACCCACTTCACCCATTGAACCGCCTTTCACCGTGTAGTCGTACGATACCAAGGCTGCATAACGGCCATTGATTTTGCCATAACCGGCGATCACCCCGTCAGCATCCGGTTTTTCGACATCTTCGCCAACAAGGATCCCTACCTCGCAAAAGGTGCCCGCGTCAAAAATCAGGTCGAGACGTTCACGCGCTGTTAACTTGCCCCTTTCGTGCTGGCGCTTTATTTTTTCCGGGCCCCCGCCCAACCGGGCAATCTCCCGTTTTTGATGCAGGTTTTCAACATCGGCAAAACCTAGTGCCACCTTCTTATTATCACTCATCAGCTACTTTGCCTCCCGTGAAACAATTATCGCACGCATAACTACACCGTCATTTTGCTGCCGGACAGCCTGTCATGCCGGCTTCATTTTTTCAATAAAGTGCGTGTCATAACCGCCGGCCGCAAAAAGGTTTGACGAAACCGCTTCCAGTAAAAAAGGAATATTCGTCTTGACACCGGTGATATGGTAATCTTGCAGAGCCTGTTTAAGGCGTTCAACGGCCTCTGCCCGGTCATAACCATGCACAATCAGCTTTGCCAGCAGGGGATCGTAATAGGGGGAAATAACGTTGCCGGCTTCAAAACCGCTGTCCACCCTGACCCCTTCACCCAGCGGCTCAATGTACTCTGCAATCGTTCCCGGCGAAGGGAAGAAGCGCTTCGGATCTTCGGCATAGATTCGCGTTTCAATCGCCCAGCCGCTGTGCGCAAGATCACCTTCTTCAAAAGCGAGCGGTTCTCCGGAAACTATACGAATCTGCTGTTCTACCAAATCTATCCCGGTTAACAATTCCGTAACCGGGTGCTCCACCTGAAGGCGGGTGTTGGCTTCAAGAAAATAAAAACAACCGGATCCGTCAACAATAAACTCGATCGTACCGGCATTGATATAGCCTATCCCCTCAACAAGATTACGGGCCGCTTCCCTCAGCCTGAGCCGTAATTCGGGGCTGATTGCCGTGGAGGGTGATTCTTCGATTACTTTTTGGTAACGCCGCTGGACTGAACATTCCCGCTCAAAAAAAGTAACCGTCCTGCCATAATGATCGCACAAAACCTGGATCTCGATATGATGAGGCCCTTCAAGGTACTTTTCGGCGTAAACCCGCTTGTCTCCGAAAGCTGCCCCGGCCCGGTCGGCCGTTTCGGCGAAAGCCGCTGCCAGTTCACCTTTGTTTGAAATTCGGCGCATCCCTATACCTCCGCCCCCGGCAGCTGCTTTCAGCAATAATGGGAAGCCCAACTGCAAACAGGTTGTTTCTGCTTCTGCCAGGCTGGTGATTACTTCGCTGCCCGGCACCGTAGGCACACCAAGACGTTCAGCCGTTTCCCTCGCTTTGGCCTTGTCTCCCATCAGGCTAATCGCCGCGGCGGTTGGGCCGATAAATATTAAACCTTCTTCACGGCACCTGCTGACCAGAAGCGGATTTTCAGATAGAAAACCGTAACCCGGATGGATGGCATCACAACCGGTTTTCCGGGCAGCATCGATAATTTTTTCGATATCCAGGTAGCTTTCCAAAGGCGTATTACCACCCAGGCTTACCGCATGATCGGCTTCACGGACAAAAAGAGAGCTGCTGTCCGGGTCGGCGTATACTGAAACCGCCTCAATTGAAAGTTTTTTTACCGTTCGGATTATGCGCCGGGCTATTTCGCCCCTGTTTGCAACCAGCACTTTTTTGATCAATTGTATTCAGCTCCATTATATTGCATACTGTTTCTTCAACTGGCGGCACTTAAAGCCCCATCTGTTTTGATATGATTTCACACATTACTTCGTCTGTTCCCGCACCGATCCGGGTCAGTCGGCTGTCCCTCCAGAAACGTTGGATCGGGAACTCCATCATATAACCGTAACCACCAAAAAACTGAACAGCTTCATCCGCCATTTTACAGGCTACGCGTGAGGCAACCAGCTTGGCCATCGAAATTTCCTTGGCCGGAAATTCGCCGGCTTTGATCAGCCCTGCCACGTAGTAATTAAGCTGGCGAGCAGCTTCAATTTCGGCAGCCAACCCGGCCAGGCGATGACGGATCGTCTGAAAACTGCCTATCGGCCGGCCAAACTGGACACGTTCGTTAACATACTTTAAGGACATATCCATGGTAATCTGGGCTCCGGCTACTGCCGAAACTGCCCCAAAGAGCCTTTCCGGCTGCAGCTCCCACATGATATGGTAAAAACCCCTGCCCTCTTCGCCAAGCATATTTTCGGCCGGCAGTCGCATATCCATAAAAGCAAGTTCTGCCGTATCGGAAGATACCATCCCCACCTTGTCCAGTTTGCGGGAAACGCTGAAACCCGGACGATCCTTTTCGGCAACGAACAGGGTAATCCCACCTGAACCTGCTGAACCGGGTTCACGGGTAACCAGGATCGCAAAATCTGCCCTTACCCCGTTGGTAATAAATATTTTCTGCCCGTTAATAACAAAATCGTCGCCATCGCGCCGGGCAGTAGTACGGATTGAGGCGACATCAGAGCCGGCATCCGGCTCTGTTATGCCGAGACAACCGATCTTCTCGCCCAGCAGGGCCGGTTTCAGAAACCGTTCCTTGATGCTTTCAGAACCAACTTTTTGCAGGAGGGGGCAGACCATATCCGTCTGTACTCCAACTGCCAATGCTACCCCGCCGGACAGGCAGCGCATCATCTCCTCTGCCAGGATAACCCCGCAAAGGTAATCGCCTCCCTGACCTCCATACTCTTCCGGGTAATGTATGCCCAGGAAACCTAGTTCGCCCAACCGCTTAAAAACAGAAGAAGGAAAATCCTGCGCTTCTTCCCACTCCTCAGCATGAGGAGTCAGTTCTTTTAAGACAAATTCACCGATCGTTTTGCGGATTGCCCTATGCTCTTCATTAAAAATAGGATGCTCACTCATAACTTATCTTCCTCCTTGACAATCACTTTTTCACAGGCAATGATGCCGGGGGCTCTATTACCGCCCAACCTGAAGCTACCGGCAAATTGTCTTGATTGAACCAGTTTAAGCTGATTTTTACCCTTTTACCCTGCTTTTCTATACTAACAACTTCTGCCTTTATGGTTACCGTATCGCCTTCATATACCGGATTTTCATCAGCAAAAAAAGATTCCCGCACCGTAGTGCCGGGGTTTCGAAACAGCAGATCTGCAGCCGTGTTTGTTAATGCGGCGATCATCTGGTTTCGGACCGCTTGTCTGCCGGCATGGCTATCAAAATTGATACAATCGGTAATACCGGCAAACAGTTGAACATCGCTTGATGTATAAGTTTTGCTGAATGAAGCTGAATCGCCGATGTTTATTTCACTGATATCTCTGTGGCTTTGAGAGGAACCGGGTGCAGGCCATTTTTTTAAACCGCGAAGCAGGTAATCAGACATCATTTCAGCGACTTTTTCTGAACTATGCATACCGCTTTCCTGGTACCAGACATAGACCCAGTTTATTGCGCCCAACAGCGTGTAGGAGATAACTTTATCATTTTCAACATCAAAATAACCTTTTACCGCCCCCTCGCGTATCAGCTCCTGAAGCAGCTCTTCATACTTGTTGCGGCTGTTGGCTATTACACCCCAGTTTTCCGGCAGAAGGTCGCGCCTTAAATCCATAAAAACAGTCATGATGGCCCGGTTTTCACATATTACGCCTATATGCTTTTTAAAGATCGCTTTAAGGCGTTGATCCGGGGGCAATCCCAAGATGTTAACCTCTGATATCCGGGCGAGAAAGAGATCCATAGCCTGCCGGAAAATCTGAAACAAAATATCCTGTTTGCTATCGAAATAATAGTAGATATGGCCTTTTGTCACACCCATTTCTTCTGCAATCTGATCAATAGAGGCGGAATAGCCGAGGCGGGCAAAGACCAGTGCGGCAGTCTCCAAAATCTGCTGCTTTCGCCTTTCTTCCGTTGAATGAGGCTCCCGCAATTGGTATTTAAAAATGCTCCCGCCCAAATTGGCTAACCTCCCAAACCGTTCGGTATATTTTGCGCGCCAGTTCATACTGCTTGGTATAAACAGCTTATTTCTCTGCCTTTAGTAAAATTCCTTCATGTTGATAATAAATATTTTGAAATATTTATGTTGCAGGAATAGGCTAAATTGCGTTGAATAAAAATATACTTTTCAGTATTTAATTGCCGCATTCAGATACCGGACGGTTTAAACTGCCCCATTGGTTGCCTATGAGAATGGTGTATATGTTTTTTATTCAATAGCAATATTTTACAAGGAGGTTTTTGCAAATGGTTGATTTTTCGCTCAACGAGGAACAACAAGCAATACAGAAGTAAGCTCACGAATTTGCAGAAAAGGAGATCCGCCCCCGCGCCGCGGAGTACGATGATTCGGAAGAATATCCCTGGGATATCGTAAAAAAGCAGCTAAAATTGGCCTTACCCACTTTGGATTTCCGGAAGAATATGGCGGCGGCGGGGTTACAGACCAAATCAGCTATTTTCTCGTAGCCGAGGAGTTGGGTTGGGGCTGCGCCGGCATCGGTACTGCCATCTTAAGTTCAGGGTTGGCGGCAACAGCAATTTTGGTGCGATGGCTATGCTCGAGCACTCCCGTCCTGGCGTTGGGGCAATTGCTGTCGGCATCGCTCGTGCCGCGTACGAGTATGCACTGCAATACAGCACAGAAAGGATCCAGTTCAGGAAACCGATCATCCAGCATGAAGGGATTGGCTTTAAATTAGCTGACATGGCAACAAAAATCGAAGCTGCCCGCCTCCTGGTCTGGAAAGCCGGATGGATAGGCAATACAAGCAGGCACTTCCAACGGGCAGAAGGCAGCATGGCTAAACTATATGCCGGTGATGTGGCGATGGAAACCACCATTGACGCAATCCAGCTCCTTGGTGGTTATGGATACATGCGAGATTACCCGATTGAAAAATGGGCACGTGATGCAAAGATCTATCAGATTTGGGAAGGGACAGCAGAGATACAGCGCCTGGTAATCTCGCGCGCTCTGCAGTCCAGTGCCAGGTAACAGCAATTACGCTTAATATTGTTAAAGCGCTCCTCCTGCCGGTCCGGAAGGTGGAGCGTTTTAAAATGCAAACGAGTTTTAACCCTGATTTTAACCGAGCGAGCGGATAAAAGAAACAAGCTTCTCCTGTATAGTTTCCTTATCATAGTCGAGCGGGGCCACATGCTGCGAATTGTCAAGCCAAATCAGTTCTTTATCCACCGAGCCGATCTGTTCAAAAAGCAGACCTGGATCACGCCGATCAACAACCGTGTCATCCCTGGCACCAAAAATTAATGACGGCTGCCTGATCAACGGCAGGTCGGCCCGTACTACCGTAGTAAGCTTGATCAACTGGTGCGCAGCGGGCAGGGAATGATAAGTGTAGTTTATCTCTTCGGCTTCGGGATCGTTGATTGACTTCGGCCCGGTTGCGATCTGTTTTAGGACATATTTGGCCAGGGGCACAGCTTTATATTTCAACGAGCGCAGCTTATAGGGACTGCAGATTGTAACCACGCCCTTCACCTTTTGCGGGTGAAGGCGGGCTAAGCGTAGAGAAATAAGGCCACCCATCGATAGGCCGGCACAAACGAGCTTCGAGCAATGCTCACTCATGTGCGCCAGACCCTGTTCGGCCGACTCTACCCAATCCAGATAGCTGCAGTTGTGCATGTCCTCAACTTTTGTGCCGTGCCCTTTTAGTCTCACACCGAGAACGCTTATCCCCCTAGCGGCCAGTTTCTCTCCCATGGCCCTGAAAACCTGGGGTGAGCCGGAAAAACCATGGACCAACATGCACCCGCTATCGCCGGCCTTATAGAAAAATGGATCAGCGCCCGGCATGTTCACCGGCAGATTGCTATCAATACCTGAACTGTTTTGTTTCCGGCTCATAGTAGAGGTTCGCCACCTATCTCCCGCAATTTATGCATTTGATCACCTTATCTTTTCGGGCTGGATATGAGCTGAAAAACTTATGATGATAGTGTGGGCATTCCTATTCATCCATCAGGATCAAACTCCACACCTGTAAGGTGAAATGCAGGTTCCCGCTCCTGTCAATACCTATTATATACCCGGCTGCTCAGCTGGTAAATTATAATTTACCGGAACTAAACCCGCTGCATGAGGACCCTCACAAATAATAATCACGGAAAGTAAATGAATTTTCACTTCCCGCTTTTGGAACAGGCACATTCCTACAGACGGCCCACCCAAAACAGCAGGTAAAGGCCGGCTAAAACCAGGGCCAGGCCGCTGATATAACTGATATACTGCGTATATTTGCTAAATTTGGGTAAATTTTTTGCCATCCCGGTAAAAGTTCCTGCTACCAGGAGCGGAATCCCATGCCCCAGGCCGTAAACGAAAAGCAGGATACTGCCATACAGAGGTTCAGCCTGCAAGGCCGCATAGGTGATGATAACCGCCAGGACCGGGGTGGCGCAGGGTGAAGCCACCAGGCCGAAAAGCAGGCCCATTGCCACAGAACCACCCACACCGCCCCTGTGAAGTGGTATTTTCTTCAGTCCGGGCAGATTAATAGTGAGCACCCCGATAAGCTGCAGGCCCATCAACAGCGCGACCGCAGCAAGGATATAGTACCAAACCGTTCCGACCTGCCCGAATACCCGGCCAAAATATGCCGCGATAAAACCCATGATCGCAAAAGTTAACGACATGCCGGCAATAAACGAAAAAGAGAGCGAAAACCCCCTTGCCTTCGATCCTTCGCTGTAACCGCCGATATAACCGACTAAAAGGGGTATCATCGACAAGATACAGGGGCTGATACTGGTGATCAAGCCTCCTAAAAAAACAAAGAAAAAGGTAAAAGCACTTTTTTCATCAATCACGCCGGGCAAAGTTACGGTAAAAAAGCGATCGAGGCCGGTCTGAACAGTTTCAGCAACCTCCTCTTCCCGCACTTTTATCAGGTCGATACGGGCACTCATATCTTCTAACGTAAAAAACCCTGCTTCCTCCAATAATACAGTACCGTCTGCCTTGATAAAGAAAAAGGCCGGGATGTATAACACATCAAATTCGCTAAAAAACATCTGCGTCTGCGGGTTATCAAGGTCGGCGACAATAATGACAACCTCCCCGGCAAACTGCTCTTTGAGGGCCGTGACCACGGGCTCCATCTTCACACAGACACTTCACCAGCGGGCATAAAATTCAAGCAGAATCGGTTTTTGATCGCGACGGGCAGCCAGGTAATCCTGGTAAGGATCTTTGTTTGGATCTGCTGAAAAAGAGTCTTCCCTGGAAACCGCTGATTGCTCGCCTTCAAAACGCCCAGGCTGTGGGACTAAGATGACGGCCAACACAGCCAGCAAAACTATAGCTAAAATTACTGCTTTATATTTACCGGACAATTGATAAACCTCCTGTTTTTTCTGGTTACAAGTTTCTATAATACCATAAATGTAGAATTGCTGCCCAACCCCAAACTGCCTGTCAGTTGGGCCAGAAAAGCGGAAAGCACCGGGCCGAGACCATCAAGCCACAGCGCGGCCCGCAGCGGTCCCGAAACCATCCGGCAATGATCATGGCCGCTGCACAGGTAAGCAGTCCAACAGTGCATGGCAGCAATGCCGCCGATTTGGCCTAACCCGGCACTTTGATCAAACTGTCGGCAACAACAGACCGGACATAAAAAAATACCCCGGCATAAATTCACCGGGGCACCGGCAACAACCATTCCGGTTCTATTAATAATAATTATTTCAGCACACCCGCTATTTTCTGCTGTTGTATAATGAGCTCATAATATCGCGACGCGAAACAATGCCAACCAGCTTCTGCTGCCCGTCAATAACCGGCAGCCGGCTAATACTCTTTTCCACCATCATGGTCGCTGCTTTTTCTAGCGTATCTTCGGGGCTGATAAAAAACACATTCTTGCTCATCAACTGCCCTGCTTCCAGTGACATAGCCCGCTGCAGCTCTTCGACAAACTTTTTGGGGCTGCCCAGATAAATCAACCCGCCTAAAATCTCAAGGTAACCGGGCACCTTTACCCTTGAAGCACGCCTGATCAGGTCCCCTTCGGTTACCATGCCCGCTACCCTGCCGGATTCGTCGAGTACCGGCAGGCCGCTGATATTATATTCCTGCAGCAGCTTTGCACAGGTTTCAACCGAGTCACCGGTTGAAACAGTTATTACATTTGTGGTCATCACTTCTTTTACCAGCATTTAAGAATTCCTCCTGAGGAAACCCTCTATAGCACTCATATACTTTTGTGAGTCTATAAACATTATATCATTGTGGTCAGCCAAGGGTATCACAACCATTTCTTTCTCCCCTGAACCAAGAGCCGTGAAAAGCTCCAGCCCCCGGGAAAGCGGCACCAGTCTGTCACGTTCGCCATGAATAACCATCGCCGGGAGGCTGATCCTGGCTGCCATTTCCCGGTAATATGCTTCGATACTGCTTAAGTCGCCTGGCGCCGGCAGGTCAAGATGGCTGATTAAACCGGCTACGCTGATAAAACCGCTTTCAATTATCAGCCCGCTTACCTGACCGGGATAAGCAGCAGCCAGCTCCAGGGCCGATACACTGCCTAGTGAGCGGCCCATCACAAACCATTGATCATGTTTTAACCCGGCCGGAAAGCAGGCAGACAAGTGCTCGAATATTGTACAGGCATCTGTTACAAGGTTGCCGAAAGTCGGCGCGCCCCCGCTCGCCCCGTAACCCCGGTAGTCGGCAACCACTAAATTCAGCCGGTAGTTTTTATAGAGCGGCGCAATGCTGTCGTAATCGCTGACCACTTCGCCATTACCGTGAAAGTAAATAATCCAGGGGCTGTCTGCAGCGGCAGGATAGGCACGGCATACAATATCAACGTTGGCCTCAACCGGGACGCTTAAGTCAAAGGCCCCATCACGCGGTTTACTGTGCTGCCGGCGAGGATAAAAAAGATACCTTAACAGAACTGATTTATCGATCTGCTCATAGTGCCCGCTCATCGGTTAATCTCCGTTTATCTGTTTTATACCTTCTTCGATCAGGGCTTTATTTCCCTCAAAAAGCTTTTCGCCTTCTGCGCGAACCAGTCCGGCCTCCTTTTGCAGCTCTGCCGCCGTCCCCTTGTCGGTTATCAAGGCAAGGTTGATCAGCACGTTATAGCAGGCACCGATAAGCCCGGCATAAGCCTGCAGGTTTGCGACCCCTAAATCTGTAACTGCAGCCGGGTTCCCCCTGCCGGCAACCTCGCTGATGATTGCTAAAACCTTCATAGCTCCACGTGCCGTTGCGAGTGGCACTTCAGAAGCATAGAGCACAGCCTGCTGGATCGCTTCTTTTCGCGCTGACTTTTCCGTATCGGTCGTTTTCGGCAGGCGGTAAGCTTCCATCACACGGTTAAAAGCCAGGGTATCTTCGTCAATCGCTTCCAGCAACTTTACCTTAATAAAACGGGCCTCTTCTCCTGCCTGCTGCAGTTGATCAGCCACATCTCCCAATTTATCGCGGTTTTGGCTTAAATGGCAGTACATGGAGAGCAGACCGGCTCCCTGTGCCCCGGCCAGCGCCGCTACGCTGCCTCCACCGGGTGCCGGCGTGGATGAAGCTACTTCACGGACAAAGTTTTCAACAGTCAGTTCTTTTAACATTTGTTATCCCCCTTCGCCAACCATTATATCAGGCAGATCCCAATCAGGCCAATCTGTAGCCTCGCTGTTTACCCTTTGGCTAATGACCTGATCTCTTCTTCCAGGCGAGGATCAAGACCGGGAACTTCGTGCCGCTGCAAAATCTCTTTTAACAGGTTATTGGCATGCTCGCCAAAGGTTTTTGAACCCGTTGCCCGCCAGTTGTCATAAGCGCTGCGGTTAAAAAGCCTGGTAAAATACATTTCGCTTTTAAAATGGTCCAGGGTATGCTGTTCATTTAAAAAGTGCCCACCGGGCCCGACTTTTTCGATCACGTCGAGAGCCAGGGTGCGGGGGGTTACCTCCACCCCCCTGGTCATAAACTTAACAACGCCTACCCCTTCATTGCAGAGGACAAGATACTCCAAACTGAAAGTTAAGCCTACTCCGATATAGCCGAGATCGTGAATCAGGTTGCCCCCGGCCAGGGCTGTCATCAGCAGGTTAAACCCTGCTTCCATCGCAGCCTGCTGATCAAAAAGCTGGGCATCGGTACAACCGGCGATACTAAAAGAAGGCAGGTTGTAGAACCGGGCCAGCTCAACTAAAGATACTGCTCCGACAATGCCTTGAGGATCGCCGTATGAGCAGACCGTTGTCGTCATATTCAGTGGCGGCGTCCCGCCGCCGTAAATAAAGGGCGCACCCTTCGCTTTGAGCTGGTGAATAGCCAACCCTGACAAGATTTCCGCATTGGCAACAGCCAGGGCGCCGGCGGTAGTTACCGGACCGGTGGCGCCGCACATAACCGCCGGTGCATAAACCAATGGGATCCTTTCCTCTGCTGTCATGAGCAGCTTTTCTAATGCAGCCTTCGAGTGTGTGAGCGGTGAATTTGGTTCGGAATAATGCATGATGTAGGGTTTCTGCGCCAGGGCCTCTCTGCTGCCGCAGGCCAGTGAAGCCATTTTAATGATATCGCTCAACCCCCTGCGGTCGTGGGCATCAAAGATTATCGGTTTAGTGCTGTTCAGAGTCATCGCTTCAAAATGGTGCCGATCCGTCCTGCTGTCGGGAACATCTGAAGCCTTGGCCATTGACATAATAAAGTCAATATTTTCAAGGGCGTTGGCAATCCGGGCTGCATTGACAGTATCCTGTTTTACAGCCCGGCGCCTCTGACCGGTTTCGATATCAATAATATAGGGCGTGTCAGAACCTGTGCCATAATAGATGTTGCCCTTCTCCAGGGTTAGCGTTCGCCGGCCACCGCGATCATAAATTGCGATCTTGCAAGGCGCGGTGTTTAAAGCTTGCTGAACAAGCCGGGCCGGGATCTTAACCAGATCGCCAGACACCCGGGCTCCCGCCCCGCCAAGCAGTTCCAGGGCTTCACGTTCACAGACTTTTACGCCCACTGTTTCTAGAATATCAAGCGTGGCAAGGTGAAGTTTATCGATCTGATCCGGGTTAAGATTGAGCAGGCCCATTCTTTTCTGAAAATATTTCATATCTGCCACTTAAACTGCCTCCAGTATATTAAGTAATGGAAACCAGAAATGATCATTTGGCTGTTATCCCCCGTTAACGCTATCCAACCGCTTTCTGATCTCCTGCAAAGTAGCCGGTGGCATTTCAACTCCCCGGTAGTTTTCGAGAAGGTTTTTAATTCTGATGTTAGCTTCCTCGCTGAAAGTTCTACCATCGTTTTCCAGCCAGGATCGGAAAACCCGACCTGCTCCAGGATCATCATCGTGCCGTCATTGATCCGTTCAATCTGATAAGCGGCCATAATGTTCATACCGAGAATGGCCGGGTTATTTTAATTGACGTACATTTAACTGCGCTTCCCTCTTGGCCGCAGTTTAGCTGACGCATCTGAAATCGCCTCTTCAATCTGCTTGTAACCGCTGCAGCGGCAGAGATTGCCTGAAATTGCCGTTTTGATCTCGCAGCTTGTAGGGTCAGGTTTTTCCTGCAGCAGGCTGCAGGCCGACATGATCATGCCTGGTGTACAGAAACCGCACTGCACCGCTCCTTTTTTGACAAAAGCCTCCTGCAGGGGGTGATAATCTTCGCCTCTTGACAACCCTTCAATGGTCAGAACGCTGCGATTTATAACCTTCCCAACTGGAACAAGGCAGGAGTTAACAGCCCGGTCATCCAGCAGTACTGTGCAGGCCCCGCATTCACCCTCCCCGCAGCCTTCCTTGGTCCCAGTCAACCTTAGTTCATCGCGCAGCAGGCGCAGTAAGCTGATCGCAGGATCAGCGTAAACTTCTTTTAAATCCCCGTTTAAGGTAAACGATATCCGCTCTTTTTGCATTTATGCCGCTCCCTTCCCTGAAAGTGCCCTGCCGGCAGCCAGTTCCAAAACCCGGCCCACCAGCACCCCAATCAGGTGGCGCCTGTAATCGGCCGAGCAGCGCAAAAGACTGCCGCGTACTTCCACTTCCTCCATGGCTGCCCGTGCTGCCCCGCGCCAGCTGTCTGCTGTAAGCGGTTTGCCGGCAAGCATCGATTCGGTCTTTAATAACCTGGTCGGCGCTGGTTTTACCGGGGCCACCACCAGCCGCACCTCCCGCAGGCAGTTATTTTCCACTTTCAGCCAGGCCGCTGCATTGGCCAGCGGCAGGGCCAGGGCTTTGCGAACAGCCAGCCGGGCAAAAGCCGAGCCGCTGCCGGGCCCTCCATCCCGTATTACAAACCGTAACAAGAGTTCCCGGCAGCTGTCTATTGCCGAGCAGTTGAAGCCGGCATAAAGCTCTTCAAGTCCAACAGTTCTTGAGTTACCTTTACAATCAAAAAGCACGGCTTTTGCGCCAAGAGCTGCAAGAGCCACAGCAGCATCGGCAGCCGGCGCAGCGTTAACCACGTTTCCGCCCAGGGTGCCGATATTGCGCACCTGTGGGGACCCTACCTGGGCACAAGCTTCGGTTAAGGCTGCGGCCTTTTCGTACAACAGCGGGGAAACTGCCGCCCTGGCGTGAGTTACTGCAGCGCCGATCAGCAGATCGCCGTACCGTTCTTCGATTGTGAGAGCTTCAGCCAGTGAACTGATGTCGAGCAGATCGTCGGGTAATTTTTCTAAAAACAGGTCGGTCCCGCCGGCAATGATCCGGCTCTTTTTCCCCCCGTCTTTTAATGCTGCAAGAGCCTGCTCAAGGCTATTAACCACATGGTAACTCACTGTTCACACTCCCATCCGGCGATCGCCCAATATACCCGTTCGGCTGTTATCGGCATATCTGCAGGCCAAACGCCGAGGGCATCAGCTACAGCATTGGCTACTGCTCCCAGCACAGGCACCATCACAATTTCGCCCAGCCCCTTGGCCCCGTAAGGTCCCTCCGGGTCATCTTTTTCGATAAATAACGGCATGATATCGGGCAAATCAAGGGCGGTGGGGATATGGTAATCAGCAAATGAATCGTTCAGAACTCTGCCACCGTCGTATTGATAGCCTTCTAGGAAGGAGTAGCCTAAACCCTGGGTTACCCCGCCATAAACCTGGCCGCGGGCAGAGAGTTGGTTGAGGATGCGACCGGAATCGTGAGCTGCCACAATCCGCTTAACCGTCACTTCACCTGTTTCCCGATCGACTTCTACCTCTGCCGCGTGAGCGGCAAATGAGTAAGCAACAGCGATATTACCGTAACCGGTTTCATCATAAGCGCTCTCAGGCGGCACGTATTTACCCTCACCTGTAATGCTCAGCCCGCTGGTCTGAGCGCGGTAGCAGGCGGCAACCTCAGCCAGCCCCATAGTTTTACCCGAAGCGCTTCTAATCCGGCCGCCTTCCAGCACAACCGGTTCCCCGAGTGTTCCAGCGGCAGTTTGCACAATTTTTTCACGTAAATTTTCTGCTGCCAGCTGGACTGCTTTGCCGCCTATGGTGGTTTGGCGCATAGCAAGGGCGCCGATCGAAAAAGGCGAGATAAGGGTATCACGGGTATAAATGGTAACATGATCCGGATCGAGCCCTAAGGCGCGGGCGGCAATCAGTATAAATGTAGCGTGCGACCCCTGGCCGTAATCCTGTTCTCCGCTGAATAACGTTATTTTACCGTCATATTCAAGCCTGGCAATAGCAGATGCCCCGCGCATATCCTTATTAAAAACAACACTGCCGCTGGCGTGAACAGCAGCGCTGATGCCATAGCCCAGGCCCGGCTTTCGCTTGTGCCAGCCAATTTCATCAGCTGCCGCCTGCAGGCAGTCGGAAAGCGCACAGCTGTTAATCTGCAGGCCATGAACCGTCACGTCGCCTTTTTTTACGCAATTCTTCAGGCGCAGCTCAAGGGGATCCATCCCCAGCTTTTTCGCCGCCATATCGAGCAGCGACTCCATGGCAAAGTTCCCGGCCTGGTTTCCGTAAGCCCTGTATTGGCCGGTGGGTACCTTATTGGTGCAGGCCAACCTGACTGTTGTCCTGAGATTGGGTATCCGGTAAACAGAATCGTTGCGCTCAGAGAGGGTTTTGGAAACCCACGGTGCCTGGGCGCTGTAGGCTCCGTTATCGGTGACCAGATCAACTTCGCGGGCCAGGATAAAGCCGTCACTGTTTAGGGCCAGCTTCCCCCTGATTGTGGCGGAGATCATCGGGCGACCGGCAATAAACTCCTCCTGCCGGGTCAGCTGCATTCGCACCGGCCTCCCGCATTTGATCGCCAGAAGCGAAGCGAGGATATATACTTTTAAATTTCCGTAAACCCGGCCGCCAAAACCTCCTCCCATGAAAGGGCCGATAACCCTTACCTTCGAGGGAGGCAGCTCCAATGTTTCGGCTACCAGGGCGCTTACTATGGCGGGAGACTGAACGGCTGTATGGAGGGTCAAGCCTTCATACGCATCATAATCGGCAATACAACAGATCGGCTCCAGGTAAGCTGCATGAACCTGGGGCACTGAGAAAGACCCCTCCACTACAAAGTCAGCTGTTTTAAAAACCGATTCCGGGTTACCCCTGACCAGCTCACGCTGCCAGGCCAGGTTCCCTGGGTATAAGTCATGCAGCTGCGGCGCCCCGGGAGCAAGGGCTTCCTCGGGATCAAAAACCGCCGGTAAAAGTTCATAATCAACATTGATCGCATCCAGTGCTTTTTGCGCTGTCTCTTCATCCACAGCAGCTATCGCAGCAACTTCATCCCCGATATAGCGCACCCGGTCAACAGCCAGGGGTAACTCATCTTTATACACTATGCCAAAAGGCTTACCGTTTAAATCTCCGCCACCTAGAGCCGCTCGCACACCCGGCACCAGCCGTGCCTGATCCAGGTCGACTTTCTTTATTCGTGCATGGGGATGCGGGCTGCGCAGAATTTTGCCAAAGAGCATACCCGGCAATTTAAGATCAATTCCGTAGATGGCTTTGCCCGTAACCTTGGCCCACACTTCAGGTGTCTGAAAACTTGTTACCGTTTTTCCCTCCCTGATGGAAACTTCCGCTTCTGTTGGCAGGGTGATCACTTCCTTTCCAGGTAAACATGATGAAAGTGTTCAGCAATGATTTAAAAAAATTCTACTTAACCAATGGCCGGCTGAGCCTGCTGAATAAGCCTTACCTGCCCTCTCCGGCCTGGCTTAGGATGTAGGCGATCTCTTCGCGCAGTCCGGCCTTTGGCTCAGCAGGGCGGTGAGTTTCCATAATTTCCACTGCTTTTTCTTTCAGCTTTACAGCCATGCTCTTCTTGCCATCCTTCACCCAGTCATCGCGGCGTTTACGGTTTAAGTAACGCGGCTGCCAAAAATCACGAAAATGCTTATATGTATGTTCGGTGGCCAGGAATGTGCCACCCGGGCCGACTTCATCAATCAGGTCAAGTGCCATCGCTTCACGATCAAGGGGAATCCCGGCAGCAAACGCTTTCATGCGGCTGATTATTTCATCGCAGAAAAGCAGCATTTCCACACCGAATGTAAGGCCGGCCTCCATATAGCCGATATCATGCACCAGGTTCTGACCGCTTAAGAGCGCTGTCATGATGGAAAGACTGGCATCTGCCGCCGCATGCTCGTCAAACATACAACTGTCGGTGCATCCCGCATAACCCCAGCTGGGCAGATTGTAAAAGCGGGCCATTTCGGCCACAGCTACCCTTTCCAAATCAAACTCCGGGGCGCTGTAAACGCTGATTGTAGTTTGCATATCAATGTGGTGCTGGCCCCCGCCATACAGAAAAGGAGCTTTTTCTCTTTTCAGCTGGTGTATAACCAGGCTTGACAAAACCTCGGCATTACCTATAACCAAACCACCGGCCATACTCATCGGTGCTGTTCCGCCCATCATTGGTGAAGGTTGGTGAACAACAGGTACCGCTTTCTCCGCCATATACAGAAGTTTATCTGTCGATTCCTCGTTATGTATCAAAGGCGTTGTCACCTGGCTGTAACAAAGCAAATTTGGTGCCAGCTCAAGCTCTTTTTCCCCGCCTGCAGCCGCTGCCGCCATAGCCACGATCGTTTTACAGTCGGCCAGATCGTCGGCGATAAAAACAATCGGCTTGGTTGTATTCTGCAGCATCAGTGAAAACTGGTAGGCATAGGGTTTGATCGCATCCACATCGGAAGGGATCCCCATCGACATGCAGAAATCGATCTCCTGGCAGGCATCAACCATGCGGATACAGTCGACAACATCATCAGCTTTAAAAAGGCGGTAATCACCGTTGCGGGGATCAACATAATTGCGGCAGTCTGAACCGGTACCAAAAGACACGTTCATCGCCTCAAGCCTGACAGCTGCTTTGCTGCCGCCCCTTTCACAGAGGGCAATTGTTGATGGTGCTTGCCTGACGGCCCATTCGACTAGCGCAGGGGGGTACCTGACAAGCGTTTCATCGCTGATCTTACATCCGGCATCTTTTAAGAGCTGACGGGCCCCGGGGTGGTAGACCCTCGTTCCCGTGCGCCTTAAAATATCAAGAGTAGCATGGTGAACCGCTTCGCACTGTTCATAGCTGAACAATCCAAACCTTGGCACCGCCTGAACCATAACAGACATATTCTCTGCCTCCCAACCTTAAATCCGCAATTAAAGGACGATGACTTTGATACAAATGACATATAATAAGAGCCATTGATAAGCATTTGCCCCTTGGGCAAACACTTGTTTATAAATTCCGCTTCAAAGACCCCGTCCCCTTTCACAGCTACATGACAATACGGTGGTCAGTTCACGGACATCTGTAAGCTGCTCGAAGTTCCAGACCATCTCGATCAGCTGTTCAACTATATCAGGTTCAGCAACATATGACACCAGCCGGCGGAATTTATTTTCCAGATCCAGCTCGCTGTAGCGGTCAGCTTCTCTTTCGACAATCCCTGAATCATAACTGCGGCCGTCTTTCAGATCAATCGTTACTGCACTGTGCATGCGCAGGTCCATCTCTTTTGTTTCGTTGTATAACCTGTCAACATCCGGATCAACAACCAGTTCGATCCGATCAAAAAGCGCCCTTACAATACGATCAGAAAACCGTTTTTCCAAAACCTGATCCGGGCCAACTTCGCGATCAATGATCAGGCACGCCAACGGCCATTTAACGCTAAACTGTGCTTCTTCCGTTGTTTGCGGGTAATCCCGGCAAAGCCGCGCAGCTTCTTCGAAAGTCCTGATCCTGATTCTATCAATACTTTCCGGCATGATCAGGTGCTGATCGACCAGCTGCAACGCAGCCACCCCGGCCGCATGGCCCCAGGCGCAGGAGGCCCACTCCTTATAAAAAACCCAATCGGCCATCCAGTATTTCTGACCAATATCTTTCACCCACTCACGGTATTTTTCCATCACCAGAATTGAGGGCATACCGGTATATCCACAGGCAGCCAGCTCGGCTGATGTAACACCGTTCATGGCGCCCCAGCCAATGGCATGCTTAACCATCGTCGGGCTGCAGATATCCCTCATCATCGGGGCATTAGGTGCATGATATTCTGCTATACCAAGAGCGCTTTCCAGAACCGGCTGATCGAGTTTGAGCAGGTGGGCAGCTGCGGCGGCACAACCTACCGAACCCCAGGAGCCACAAGAATGGTAGATATCATGCAAGTCATGCCAGCAGCGCCCGGCTCTGATGGAGATTTCGTAACCAATCACAAGGGCTTCTAAAAACTCCTGGCCTGTAGCAGCAACTTTTTCCGCCATTGCCAACGCCGCCGGAAAGAGCTGGGCGCCCGGGTGCCCCCTGGTAAAAATAGCATCATCATCAAGATCAAGGGCATTGGCTGCGCAGGCATTGGCAAAGGCCGCACCCGGAGCTGCTGCACGATTGCCACCGAGCAAAATGGTCGAGTTACCGCTACCCCAGTTAACCGCAGCATAATCAGCCGCAATCCTGCTAATCGGAGTAAGCGTTCCGACAAGGGTTACCCCCAAATTGTCAAGCAGGCACATTTTTGCCCTCTTTTTAACAGCCTGATCAAGCTGCTTCCATTGTAAATCTTTGATAAACCAGGCCAGGCGATCTCTTATATCCAAGAAAGACTCCTCACTTCCCTCAGATCGTAGCGATATCACGGTTAGTTGCCGACCCTGATGCGGGGGTTAAGCAAGCCGTAGATGATATCAGCAGCCAGGTTTGAGAAGCTGTATATGACCACGATTATCATACTGCAAGCCTGGAGCAGCGGCAGATCCTGCCGCTGGATGCTATAGACTATAAGGCGGCCCAGACCGGGATAACCGTAGACAGCTTCCGTTACAATCAAACCTGCCAAAAGCCACCCGATCCCCATCGCTACTACGGTTACCGTCGGCAATAACGAGTTGCGCAGTACATGTTTAAACAGAACCTGTCCGGCTGGCAGCCCCTTTAGATCAGCAGCCCTGATATAGTCAGTCTTTAAAACGTCAATCGTCCCCGAGCGAGTCATGCGGGCAATATAACCAAGGCCGGTCAGGCTGACGGTAATGGCCGGCAGGATCAGGCTGGGAAAAGCCTCTTTAAATGTGCTGTCAGGGTTAATCGACGAGTTTGCCGGAAACCACTCTAGGCCGATAGCCAGAAAAGTGATCAGCAGCAGCCCGGTAACAAACTCGGGCAGACCGACAAAGGCCATCGAGACCCCGGTTATTATCTGATCCGGCAGTTTATCTTTTTTTAGGGCAGCAATGACGCCCAGTGCAATACCCAGTGGAACGTAAATCAGCAATGCCAGCCCGGCCAGCATGGCCGAGTTGCCGAGACGCTGCAGAACTATCGGCCTGATTGGCGTCCGGCTGACCAGGGAATTACCCCAGTCGCCGCGCACAAATCCGCCGGCCCAGTCAAAATACTGGATATAGAGAGGCCGGTTGAGGCCAAGTTCTTCCCTCAGGTTTTCGATAGCTCTTTCAGTGGCAAACTGTCCGAGAATAACCCTCGCAACATCGCCGGGAAGCAGTTGGGTAATGGAAAAAATAATAATTGAAGTCAGGATCAAGGTGATCAGGATAAAACCGATTCGCCGCAACATAAAATAGGTCACTGCACAGGCCTCCCTTCCCCTTTTTTCAGCAGACCTTCCCCCTGCAGCATCTGCAGCTCTTCGGCAGGAATATGGCAGCAGAGCTGGTGGTAATAGCCGGTATTCTGCCAGGGCGGCTCTTCGTTTTCACAAATCTCCCCGATCTTGCGGGGGCAGCGTGTGTGAAAGCGGCAGCCTGAAGGTATGTTCATCGCACTGGGCACGCTGCCTTTCAGCCGAATCGACTTCTGCCTAATTTCGGGATCCGGTATGGGCAGCGCCGATAGCAGCGCCTCTGTATAAGGATGGTAGGGCGGAACAAAAACATCTTCTGCCGAACCAATCTCCCAGAGGCGGCCCAGATAGACTACAGCTATCCAGTCCGAAAGATGACGGACCGCTGAGAGATCATGAGAAATAAAAAGATAAGATGTACCTTTTGACTCTTGCAGGCCAACCAGTAAGTTCATCAGCGAGGCTTGAACCGAAACGTCCAGTGAAGATATCGGCTCGTCGCAAATCATCAGGGTCGGATCGGCGGCAAATGCCCTGGCAATGGCAACCCGCTGCTTTTCGCCGCCGCTCAGTTCATGCGGCAGGCGATAGATGTAATCTTCAGGCAGGTTAACTGCTTTAAAAAGGTCTTTTACCCTCTCCTGAATCGCATTTTTTTTCATATTACGCAGTAAAAACAGCGGCCTTGCCACAGCCTGGCCGACCGGGTGCTGGGGATTAAGCGATGCGTCAGGATTCTGAAAAACCATCTGCATTTTGCGCAGTGTATCACGCGGACGCCTGGCAACCGGGTAAGGCAGGAGTTCGCCTTCAAGTTCGATCTCGCCCGCGGTAGCCTCTTCCAGGCCCAAGATACAGCGGGCAAAGGTGGTCTTGCCGCACCCGCTCTCACCGACAATGCCCATTGTAAAGGAGTGACGCACCCTGATAGTGACATCGTCAACCGCTTTTACCACTTGTTTTTTGCTTTTACTGATAAGCGCCAATCCACCGATTACCGGGAAATATTTCTTTATGTTGCGCGCTTCCAATACCAGCTCGCCATACTCTGTATCTTTATGCGCTTCACGCGTATCGGCGGTTACTTCTCCATAATCTTTTAACGCTTCGTATCGGCGGCATGAAGTAAAATGACCGCTCTCAATATCCCTGAGCGGCGGGCGCTTTTCTTGACAGGCTTCCTCGGCCAATTCACAGCGGGGAGCAAAAATACACCCCGGCGGCAGTTGATCGGGCCGCGGAATAAAGCCCGGAATCGCCTTCAGGCTGATATCTTTCTTGTCCAGATCCACCCTTGGCACACAACCTAGTAATCCCCTGGTATATGGGTGAAGCTTGTTTTTAAAAACCTGGTTGATACTGCCCTCTTCCATTATTTCTCCGGCATAGAGCACTCCGACCCGGTTGCAAACCCGCGCTACTACGCCCAGGTTATGGGTGATATATAGCACAGCCGTGTTATACTCAGACATCAGGTCGCCGATCAGGTCCAGGATGACGGCTTCGGTGGTCACATCAAGAGCTGTGGTCGGTTCATCCATGATCAGCAGTTCAGGGTTGGTAGCCATGGCAATGGCAATCAAAACGCGCTGCAGCATTCCACCGCTTAGCTGGTGAGCATAACGCCTGGCCACCGCCTCA
>CAYMDO010000002.1:0-104266 GCA_964389365.1 uncultured Syntrophomonadaceae bacterium | reverse complement strand
CAATAATGGCTCCCGCCAAGGTTTCAAAATCTGCCATCAATTAAAAGCTCCTTTCTGATTATTCTTTTTTTATTGAGCGGCACAAACCGCCGGATGCATTAATGCATCCGGCGGACGATGCCTTAACTCTTAACTCTCGAACTCTGGCATAATAGCAATTGTACCTCTTTATTTTCCGGCTTGCAGTTCTTTCAAAACATCCCTTATCCGCTTTTTCTCCAGCGGTAGCGTGCCTTCGCGCAGTTCCACAAACAGTGACTTAACCAGGCAGTAGGTCATCAGCACCATGACAATCATGAACGGGAAACCGCCGACAATTGAAGATGTCTGCAGGGCGCTTAAGCCGCCTGTGAACAGCAAAATGGCGGCGATAACGCCTTCCAGCACTCCCCAAATAAGCCGGAGGGGCAATGGCGGGTTGGGATCCCCGCCTGAGGTCAGCATGCCGTTAACATAAGTTCCGGAGTCAGATGAGGTGATAAAGAAAACCGCCACGGAGAACATGGCCACCACGGTCAGCAGCCCGGCCCAGGGCAGGTTTTGCAAAAGGGCAAAAAAGCCCATAGCGGAGTCAGCCGATACCGCTTCTCCGATGCCGCCGCCGCCAAAATGCTCCATCCAGAGGGCTGAGCCGCCAAAAACGGAGAACCAGACCACGCTGACCGCTACCGGAACCAGCATCACCCCGACAATAAAGTTACGTATGGTGCGGCCTCGCGAAATACGGGCAATAAATGTGCCGACAAAAGGCGCCCAGGCAATCCACCAGGCCCAGTAAAAGATAGTCCAGGCGCCGTACCAGCCTTCAGTGTTTTCCCCGGCTGCATCAAGCCCGAAAGACATGTAGACGATATTTTGCAGGTAATCGCCGATTGAGTGGGTCATCAGGTTAAGAATAAATAGCGTCGGGCCGACGATAAAGACCAGCAGCATCAATAATCCGGCTACGACAATGTTGAGCTGGCTGAGCCACTTAATGCCGCGATCGATACCGGTAGCGGTTGAGACAACCGCTGCTGCCGTAACCACGACAACAATTACAATCCAGCTGACCGGGCCGCTGGGAATACCAAAGAGCGATTCCAGGCCGGCAGCAATCTGCATTGCCCCTAGGCCGAGAGATGTCGCCAGGCCAAAAAGGGTAGCAAAAACACCGAGGATATTAACCAACACACCCCAGGGGCCTTCAATACCCTTACGGCCTAAAATTGGCTCCAGGCAGGAACTAAGCAGCATCGGCAAACCTTTACGGTAAGAGAAATAAGCAAGGGATCCAGCAACCACCGCATAGATCGCCCAGGGGTGGAAACCCCAGTGGAAGAATGCGTAACGCATAGCCACATGTATTGTCCCCGAGGTGCCTGCTTCGCCAAGCGGCGGCCACATATAGTGCCAGATCGGCTCGGAAACGCCCCAAAAAAGCAGG
This sequence comes from uncultured Syntrophomonadaceae bacterium, assembly GCA_964389365.1. Lineage (GTDB taxonomy): Bacteria > Bacillota > Dethiobacteria > DTU022 > DTU022 > UBA993. The sequence goes on along the minus strand of CAYMDO010000002.1, from coordinate 102,840 downwards.
CCGATCCCCATGCCGCAGCTGAAAAGCATGGCAAACCAGACTTCGTTGCTGTATGCCGGTTTTTCATCGTCATCACCAAGTTTAATCTCGCCAACCGGGCTGAGAAGCAGGAAAACGATTATAAACAGGAAAAAACTAGTAATAAGGATAAAAGACCATCCCCAGGAAGCAATCATATAGTCAAAAGCCGCACCTGCCGCAGTCCCAAAAGCTTCAGGCATGGCAACGCCCAAAATTACAAAAATCAGCATAACCACCAATGCAACTAAAAATGTTGGTTTTGTATAGATACTGCCGACTTTTTCCACAATAAAACCTCCTTTAATATATTCTGCACAACTGGAGTTACATGAAAAACCGGCTGGCCGGCATAGACCACCTCCATTTAACCATCTGGAATGATTTTGTATTTAAAACTGTTTGCATAAGCTGTGAAACAGGCTGACTTTTATAATTTCAATCAAACGCAATAGTTGTGCCAAATCAGGCATCCGGTCGGAAAGAGTTTTTAAGGCTGATTTATAGGCATAAAGAAAAACTTCCGGGCCGCGGCAGCTGAAGGAGTTGTTCTCATTATAAGAATTATGGCTTTGCTAAATATTCAGAAATACCTGCGCGGTTAATTAAACTTGTTGTTTCTCGTTATGAGATTTATTCTCATTTTAAGACATTCCGGCCGGCATCTCTTTCAGCTTCCGGTAGAGCGTAGCCCGGCTGATACCCAGGGCCAGGGCCGCTTTCTCCTTACCGATGGTGGAATAGCCGTATTTTAAAAGAGCAGCTTTAATAGCCCTGTTTCCGAGGGTATCCAAATCTTCCGGATCCGCAGCCCCACTGTTGCTGAAAAAGGCCAAAATCCTTTCCGGCAGGCTGTTCCTGGCAATCCTTGAGTCGGCCTCAATGTTGACTGCATATTCAACCGCATTTTCCAGCTCGCGCACATTACCCGGCCAGGGATAGGCTAAAAGCGCCTCCCGGGCATCCTCGCGAAAACCGACGATTCTTTTCTCCAGGTGACCGGAGTAATAATCAAGGAAATGGTGCATCAGCAGTAAAATATCATCCTTTCGCTCGCGTAAAACCGGCAGGGTAAAGGGAATGACATTTATCCGGTAGTACAGGTCTTCCCTGAATTTGCCCGCACTGATCAGGCTCTCCAAGTCACGGTTGGTAGCCGCAATAATGCGCACATCCACATCACGGAACGAAACTCCGCCGATCCTGGCAATCGTCTTGTTTTCGATAACATTTAACAGCTTGACCTGAAATTCCAGCGGCATATCGCCGATTTCATCCAAAAAGATGGTTCCGCCATGAGCCAGCTCGAATTTGCCCGGTTTTCCACCTTTGCGAGCCCCGGTAAAAGCCCCTTCTTCGTAACCGAATAACTCTGATTCGAGCAGGGGCGCGGGTATGGCAGCACAGCTGATCGCCACAAAGGCGTTATTGCAGCGGGGGCTTTCCTCATGAATAGCACGGGCAAATATGCTTTTCCCGGTACCTGTTTCGCCCCTGATCAAAATGGTTGAATCGGTAGCTGCCACCAGCTGCATTTTATTTTTAATGCTGCTGATTTCGGTGCCGGTACCGACAATGCTTGAAAAAGTACTCTTTGTATTTGCCTTCATAATCCTGCTGGCCAGCTCCTCAACCTCCTCCCTGCGCTTGAAGGAGATAACCGCCCCCGAAACACGCCCTTCTTCATGCATCAGGGTTACGTTGTAGCACAGCCTTAAATTTTTACGTTCCGGCCCGTTATAGGCCAGCTCCCTGCTGTAATACTGCCCGCTTTCAACTTCGCTGTTGGAAACTTCCTGATCGAGGTCAAAATCAGGAAAGAGGGTCGTAACATGGTGCCCCTGCTTCAATTTCTCTTCCAGACCCAACAGCTCACCGGCCGCCCTGTTTATATTGGTGATACTGCCCTGCCGGTTGACAGCAATAATACCCTCATAGACCGAGTTGATCACGTCTTTAAACTGGTTCATCAGGCTCGTGATCCTGGCTTCCATCTTTTTTTCATTGAAAGAAATATAAATCATGTTAATAAGCTTATTGAGGAAATCCTGCATTTTATCATAGTGGTTCAATAGTTTGCGCCGGTGCTGTTCGTTGAGAGCCAGAAGCGATACGGTGCCAATTTTTTGACCGCTGTAAGTGATCGGCTGCATTAAAAAAGCCAGAACATCACAGCGGCCGGCATAAAGGCAATTTTTACAGCAAACCGCATGAGCGGTGTTCTCAACAAAAATTGAATCGTCGCCGGGAGACGTGAGAATACGGTGAGTCATACAGCCTTCATCGTAGATGGCGCCGACCTCTTTTTCGAAATAGCCGCTGCCTGCGATTACTTCCAAATCTTTGCTGATAACGCCAATTTCGATATCAACCACGCCGGCGAATGCGCTGGTTGCCTGCTGCAAAAAACCCTGAATGCTTTTCAGTTCTTGCACAGCCTGCTCCTCTCCTGGGAAAGCTGGAATTGAAGGCGCTTACAAGGCCTGTTGAAAGAAGCTAAACATAAAAAACTTCGTTGCCGCAGTGATTTAAGAATTTTACAAAGTCATTATAGGAAATCGTGATCGTTGCCGTATTAACATTGGGATGAAAGTTAACCAGTCCTGCTTTGGCCAAATCACGGTCAACCACAACTTTAACGGTCTTTTGAGTGTCGTTAACCAAGCCAAGCGGCGATACCGCCCCTGTTTCAAGGCCCAGGTAATCCATCAGCCGCCGCTCGGATGCAAAACTAAGCTTGCCGGACGCAAGCTTCATGGAAAGGCCCGTCAAATCAGCAGTCTTTGATTCTTCGAGCACCACCAGGTAGTGCTGGCTGCCCTTGTTGTTTCTCAAAAACAGGTTCTTAGCATGAGCCCCTTCGATCCCCTGCCAATATTGCTTTGCCTCTACTACCGTATAAACCGGAGGATGTTCGTGGCGTGTGAAACTTATATCAATTTTTTCAAAAAGGTCATACAGTTTTTGTTCATTTTCAGCTATCATTGCAGCTGCCTCCTTCTCTTTCCCGTTTAATACCGCAAGCAACCGGTCACGAACGTCAAGTCAGTGCTCTTTCAGCCAAAATGGCCCCAACCCGAAAACCCAGAACCCACTTCGGGGCTGCCTGCCGGGGCCCTGGATAACGGCCCGGCCGTGGCGGCGATCATTTAACCAGCCACCGCTGAAAAGTTCCCCTGCAGGGCCGGCCAGGTTTCCAAAACCATGACGTTTCCCCTTTTTCCAGCGACCACTATAGCTGAAACCGGATGCCCAAACCCGCCGCCCCCAACCATTGAAAGTTCCGCCGGCCTGTTCTCCCTCATAGCTGCCCAACGGTTTAAAGGTAATCCGGGCGTAACCGGTCAGTGAGCCTTCGTGCCAGCGGCCCTCGATTAAAGTACCATCACTTCTCCTGAGGCAACCTATACCATGTGGCAAACCATGATGCAGCTCTCCTGTGTAGGAAGAACCGTCTGCCGGCAAATAGCGGCCGTTTTCAGTTGCCAAACCTTTGATAAAAACCCCTTCAAAGCTAGAGCCGTCAGCAAAATTAAGCAGGCCTTCCCCATGCGGCAGGTTAGATTTAAACTCGCCCTGATAAGATGCACCATCGGGATAAAGAAGCTGCCCGGCGCCAGAGAGGCTCCCTTCTTCAAACATAGAGCTCAGAACACGGCCATCGGCATAAACAGCCTGGCCTCTGCCGTGCGGCATTCCCTCCCGCAGCGGGCCTCTGTATTTGGAACCATCGGGAAAGAAAAAAACCCCTTTAGCTGTGAAACTGCCATCAACAAACAACCCTTCGAAGCGCGAGCCGTCGGCAAAATAAAAAATGCCCCGGCCATCCATCCTGTTTTCAAGCCACTGGCCGACATATTTACCGCCGTCAGGCCAGATTTGTGTTCCTTCGCCCTGCTTCCGATCATTTTCCCATTGGCCGCTGTATGTCCTGCCATCAGGCCAGATCATGTAACCCTGTCCGCTGCGCTGTGATTTCTTCCAACGCCCTTTGTAAATCCGGCCGTCAGGCCAATGGTACACGCCTCGTCCGTCGTATAAGCCATACTTGAAATAGCCTTCGTACCTTTCCCCACCTAGCCAGTTGTAGGCACCCAGCCCATGCATCTGGTCTTCGCGCCAGGCGCCGGTATATCTGCGACCATCGGCAAAGCAGTATGTGCCCTGCCCGTGCATCAGGTCCTCTTCCCAGCTGCCCTCATATTTGTCTCCGTTGTTCCAGGTAAATACACCTTCGCCGTGAAAAAACCCATTCTCCCAGCTTCCACTATACCGGCTGCCATCAGGCCAGGTAACCTGACCCTGACCATGCGGTTTTTTATGGCGGGTTTCTCCCCGGTATTCTCCATTTCCGGCTAATCGCATATATACCTCTGCCTTTCAAATTTTCATTTCTCATTTCGGCAAAAACATTAACAATCTCTTCATAAAGGAAATAGGCAATGCTTGTTCCGGGAGCTTATGATTTAAATGCCGGATACCGCGGTATCAAACGCCTGACCGATCAGCTTCAGGTTCTGTTTCCGGGCCGGGCTTATTCTTGCGCCGGGCCAGAAAAACCATAAATATTCCAAGCTCGTAGAGGAACATCAGGGGAATGGCCATCAGCACCTGCGAAAAAATATCCGGCGGGGTAAGGATAGCAGATATTATAGTGACAATTAGAAGTGCGTATTTCCTGTTGCGCCGCAGGAATACAGTGCTGACCAGGCCGATACTGCCTAAGAACCAGAACACAACAGGCATTTGAAAAACAAGGCCAAACGATAAGAGAAAAGAGGTGGTAAAAGAAATATAACGGGCAAAACTAAAATTGGGCACCAGATCGGCAGCGGCAAATCCGATAAAAAAATTCAGGGCAAAAGGAAGCGCCACAAAATAAGCGAATGAAAACCCGATAACAAAAAGCAAGTACATCACAATGGCCAAAACGAAGGCAGAGCGCCTGGCCATCCCGGCTGCCGCAGTAATCAGCACAACCAGCTGGTAGAGCAAAATCGGCATGGTAACTATAGCGCTGGTAATAAAAGCCAGCTTCAGGTTGGCCATCAGCGCCTCAGCAGGGGTCAAAAAGATCAGCTGTAAATCAATGCCTCTGGCCTCCAGGCCAAAGTAGCTTGATTTTCCGGGGAGAAGCAATAACTGCCTGACCTGATCGCTAAAATTAAAACTGACAATCGCAAAAATAAAAACCAGAACGATCATAATGATGAGGCGTTTACGCAATTCTTCAAAAAAATTGATTAGCCTGTTTCTATCCATAGGCAACTAAGCCATTACCTCCACCGGGTACTCTGAGCTTACTGCCCAGCGGGCTGCAGGCGCTCCCTGTACTTCAGCGCATCCTGGTAAACTTTGCTTTCTTCGTCTTCCTGCTCCAGGATCAAAGCCAACAGTTCATCTGCTGTTTCCTGCTGATCCAGGTACTCACCCAACAGAACAGCGTAGTAAAAACGGTCCTGACCGCTGAGGGACCCGGCTTGCTGCATTTTGGTAAAATAAGCCTGCAACCACTGAATCTCATCATCTGCTATTATTCCCAGATCCGGTTTGGTCTCTCTGGTCGAGTTGAGCAGGCCGATGAGCGAAAGATGATACAGCGGGTCAGGTTGTTCGTGAAGCTGGCCGAGCAGGACAGCAATTTGCCCTGCTGCCGGTTCGTCCTGATCGCTGCCCAGCTGGAAATTGATCAGCTCCAGGCGGTACCTGGGATTTTCCTGATCCAGATCAACCAGGGTTCTGTAGACTGCGGCAAGATTGCCTTCTGCCTGTTCAAGTTCTTCCTGATCATCGAAAAACATCTCCCTGATGTAAACCAGGTTACGGTAATTATCGGCCAGTTCGAGCAGCACTGCCTCTGTCGGTTCGTTATCTTTTAAATAACGCTCTAAACTGTCAATTTGCTGTTGATAATAAGCAAGAAAATCTTCCGGCTGCTGTTCGGTTTGCTGCTCCGGAAAAGCAGTTTGTTGATCGCCCGTCAGCGCTCCGGAAATATACACTCCGACCAATGACACTAACATTGCAAGCGCCAATATTCCGGCAATAATACCGGCCCAGCGTTCTTTTTTCAAGTCTCTTGCCCTGGGTTTGCTTTTTGCCAAAACGCATTCCTCCGGATCTCTTATGCTACGCAATGATCGGGGGCTTAACGGTTAGTCTTCAATAACAACCAGCAAACGCCCGCAGTTTTCACAATACACCATCGCCACCGGATTGTAAAGGTGACCGCGCAGCGCTCCGGATATGAAAACACGGCAGCCGCCGCAGATATCGTTATCTACCCTGGCCAGCGGTCGGCCCAGGTGTTTTTCGGCCAGAAGGCGGTACTTATCCAGCAGTTTTGGATCGATCTCGCCTGCTTTTTCTGCGCGGCTACCTTCAAGCTCTGCCTGTTTGCCTGACATAAGATCAAGGTTTGCTGCCAGGTCCGATTCCGCCTTTTTCAGCTCGCTTTCATCGCGCATCACAAGTTCATCTAAACTGGCCAGCTGCGCTTCCTGTATCTCAACGGATTCCAGCAGGTATATAATCGAATCTTCAAGTTTCTTCCTTTCAGAATCCAGCTGATCCAGCCTGCGCTGCTGCTGTTCCAACTCTTTGACATTTATGTTTTTCCCGCCATACATGCTTTCGTAAAGTTCTTTGCGCGTATCAATAGTTTTCTGGATTTTCATCTCCAGCTCACGCATAGCTTTCTGATCTGCTTTAAGCTGTGTGTCGCTGCTGTTTCGCTCGTTTTTTAACAATTCCAGGGCTTCTGCTTTTTCCTGTACCCCGCTTTTTAACGGCGCCATTTCGATCTCCTCGCTGATCCCGCGGATAGCCAGGTCAATTTCCTGCAGATCCCAAAGTAATTTAAGCTGCATATGCCAACATCCTTTCTGGATCTAACCGGAAGGAGCAGGTTTTCACCTGCTCCTCGATTTACTGTTTTTTCCGGTTACAGCTTGCGGCAATCCGGATGCGGAAATCTTTCATCAGGGCCAGGCAGACCGGCCCGGGCACCGGTAAGGGCAAAACGAGAGAATCAATACTGCGAACCGGGTTTACCTCCATGGTGGTTGAAGTTACCCATACCTCAGAGGCTTTTTGCAGCTCTTCCAGGGTCAGGGCATCTTCCTGGCAGGGAATGCTTTTTTCAGCCAGAATATCAAGGACAACACGGCGGCTGATGCCCGGCAATATCAGGTTCGTGGCCGGGTGAGTCCTGACTGTTTCATCCACGACTGCAAAAACATTGGAACGGGTACCTTCGGTTACGATCCCGCCCGGCCGGTGAAGGATCGCTTCTGCTGCGCCTGATTCAAAAGCTTTCTGCCGAGCCAGCAGATTGGGTAGCAGGTTCACGGATTTAATATGGCAGTTAAGCCAGCGTTCATCCGGCAGCGTTACCAGGTGAAACGGTTTAACCTGCTCCAATGGGGTAAGCGGCGGCATTTCGCGCACGTACATGATCATCGATGGCGCGGTCTCTTCCGGGAACAGGTGGTCGCGCCTGGCGCTGCCCCTGGTAACCTGCATATACAGATAACCGTTATCGAAGCCGCTTTTTAATATTAGATCCGCAGCCGCAGCGGTTATTTCCGCTCGCCGGTACGGCACTGTCAGCCTGATTGCCTTTGCGCTGTCCTGCAGGCGGTCAAGGTGGGCATCCATGCAGAATAAAGAGCAATCATAAAAACGGATAACCTCATATACTCCGTCGCCCAACAGGTAGGCACGGTCTTCAAGCGGTACTTTCGCTGCGGATAACTCCACAACAGCACCGTCAAGCCAGGCCATGTTCTGCATCTTGTTCAACTCCGCTCCCCAGTATGTAGCATATACGGTACCATAACCATTCCGGAATGTCTATCGCCGGCGCCACAATTATAATTAAAGGTAAGCCGCGATTATTTGATCAATTTCTTCTTTCAGGTTTTCGGCGAGAGGAAGAGGCCGATGGTTCTTTAAAATCCACTGCGCTTTTTCCCGGGCATTTTCTCCAGCTTCGCGACAACCTTCAACCTGCCACTTGCCATAGGGGCTGCGGTTAATCAATGCCGGTTGCCAAAGTTCAAGCATATGTTCCAGGGTATGCGGTTCGGCCATAAAGTGGTTGCCCGGTCCAACCCCGGCTATGGTTTCCAGGGCCAGAGCCTCAGTATCGACAGTAATGCCCCCGACAGTTCTGCGGATTATTTCATAAACTTCACAATCCAGGAGAAGTTGCTCAAATGAAAATATAACCGCCCCGGCCAGGAGCCCGGCCCCGCACATCATATCGGCCCCGGCAAATGCGCTTACTGCTCCCGACAGGGCGTTTTCCACCCCGGCATGCCAGTTGGAGGCTTTAGCCCCTGTAGCAAAGGTGCCGACGTTGGAAGGCAGCCCGTAATAACGCGCCATTTGTGCAGTAAGCGCCTGCATTATAAAATCTTCCGGGCCGCCACTGCAAACGGCCCCGGTTTTCAATTCCATAACCGTAGCGCAGGAGCCGTAGAATGTCGGGGTACCGGGCCGGTAGCACTGCAGCAATACAATACCGGCCAACACTTCCGCATTGGCCTGGGCGAGGCTGCCCGCCAATGTGGCGGGGGCTGTTGAGCAGCCGATCTGCATGGTCAGAAAACCGGTAGGTATACCGGCGTCGGCAAAGACCATGGCGGCTTCGAGCCCTTCCGGATCATAAGCGAGGGGGCTGATGCTGCACTGAAAATTAGATAGCAGGGGCCTTTGGCGCAAAGCTTCGCTGCTCCCGGCTACCGCCTCGGCAATCCTGACAGAGCCCAGGGCAGAGTTTTTGTTTACTGCGGTCATCGCCTGTACATGCTTGCCGGAAAACTGAAGTTGGGCAGCCAGCTCATAGAGGGGTTGCTGCGACTTCGGTTTGTCCTGGGCGCTGATTACCGGCCAGAGAAAAGCGATCTCGTCCAAGTAATCAGCAACCATGGTGGCTTTTTCCAGATCCGACAAAGTTGACTTGCGCAGCCTGCCATTCTCCAAATCGATCACCTGAAGACCGCAGCCATCCAGGGTCAGGTAGCCCTGCGTGCCGTCCAGAAAAAGATCGTTTTCCGGGTTGCGCGCACAGAGCTTAAAGCGGGCCGGCGCTTTCTTTAGCGCCCTGTCAACCAGTTCAGGGGGAATAAAAACAAGGCTTCGTGACCGGTCTGCTTTAGCACCGGCTGATTCAAGCAGGTCGAGCGCGGCAGGAAGAGGCATCCTGATCCCGATTTTCTCCAGTATATAGCGGGATGCCTGATCAATTTGCCCGACCTGCTCCCGATCCATTAGGTCAAATTTCGTTTTATATTTAAGTGGTTTGATAGATCTTATGTTTTCTGCTGCATCCAATAACGCACCTTCCCCTGCTGCGTCGATCACGATTAAGCAAACTTCGCATTCATCAATTTATACCGCAGCTTTTTTACGCTTGCGCCTCCTGCAAACCAGGAAAACAACCAGGGCAACAACAGCAAAAAGGATCAACAGCGGCCAGATAACCAACGGCATTGACCAGACCTGGTTAATCCTGCCGGCAGTGGCAGCGTAATATTCATCAATTTCCGGCAGGCCGGAAGGTCCGACGGCCTGCGAAGCAGCATATTCGAGGACTGTTGCCCATACTTTCAGCTCCTGGCCGTCTGTGTAAACAACCAGGCTGTCAAGCTGATCACCGGGTACCGGGTTGCCCGCGCTGTCTTTGATGACAAGATCGAGCTGGGGCATCATTTCTCCCACCATCGGCAAAAATGAAAGGATATAGGTATCGGTAACCAGGCAGTAAAGCGCTTCGTCTCCGCGTTCCAGCGGTACGTAAAGGCTGTCATCGTCAACCTGGTATCCGTCTCCGATATATCGTTCTGCGCCGAGAACAGCCCCGCCCGGAAAGATCATGGTTGAGGGCAGCGGCTGGTCTATGACAGGAACAGTAAAGAGCACGGCATTGCCTGGATTATAATCGTAACGTAACCCTGAAAATTGCAGGAAGAAAGTGTCGCCCAGCATTTCCGATAAAAGGGCTGCTACTTCCAACACGCGGCGCATCTCCTCCCCGGTCAGGTAAGCGGCCACTATCGGGTAACCGGCATCTCCGTCAGGCCCGACACCTAAGCTGATCAGCTCGGTTAAGTCGTAGACTGAGACCTGGCCAAAGGCATGCGGCATGGTACCCGGTTTTATACCGCCGCGGATTGAACCGTTGGCCTGCAGGGCAAAGTCAACCTGGCGGCCGGTCTTCTCCTCCGTTACCAGGCGCATGGCATCGGTTATAAAGTTACCGATGGGTGTCTCCTGCAGATACGGGGTATTGGGTAATTCAAAAGCGGCCAGCGCTGCACTGTCAAGCACGGATGTGAAACGGCCGCCGGTTTTTTCAGCAATCAGGGCGTTTAAATGAATTGTATATTCTTCGATTACAGCACCGATTTCGGGATCTAGGGGGAGCTTGTAATCCAGGGGGATCAGATAGGGAGCTTCATTTTCTTCATTGCGCACCCGCAGCTCGCCGGTCTCCGGGTTGAAAGCCAGGTCAAGCCGGCCGAGGTAGCGCAAGAGTTCTCCGGCTTGCACTATGTAAGTTGAACCTTCAATTATCGGGTCATGCAGTGCGGTATGGCAGTGGCCGCTGATGATCACATCAATTCCGGGCACGGCCATTGCTAGCAGCTGGTCTTCGCCGTGCTCGACACCGGAATGGCTGAGCGCAATCACCAGCTGGGCGCCCTGGTTGCGTAATTCGTCAACCATTAGCCGGGCTGTTTCCTGCTGGTCGGCAAAGGTAACCGGCTCGTTTGCAACGGTATATGATACCGCCCTCTCGCCGATCAGGCCGAAAAGGCCGACCCGGAGGCCGTTTTCAAGGGTCAGGATCACAGACTTTCTGAACAGGCCTTTTGTCGTCAGCGGATGGTTCTCCGGTACAACTGCATTCGAGGCGAGCACGTGGGTTGTACTGTGGGCTTCCGGGTAACCGGCTTCAATCAGGTAGCTTGCCAGAATATCAGGGCCGTAATCATATTCGTGGTTGCCAACAGTAACAGCGTCGTAACCGATCAGCTGTTTGATAGCCAGATCCATGGCATAACCGCGCGGTATCAGCCAGCTGTACGGGGAACCACCGAAAAAATCGCCGCTGGAAAGCAGGAGGACCGGCTCGCCGGAAGCATCTTTCTCAGCCCTGATCTGCTTCACGGCCGTAGCCAGCCGGGCATAACCGCCCATGGTGGGATTCTCTTTTACCGGGTGATAGTCAACGGTCGGAGAATGGGGAATAACCGATCCGTGCTCATCATTGGTATGGAGGACGGTCAGGTAAAGCTCTTCTGCCGCGGCAACGCCAAAACCGCTTGGGCTGCCTGTCAGCAGGGCAAAAACTGCAACCAGGATCAGGGCCGCTTCCACGGCTGTTTGGATTAAGCCTTTTTTATTCTTTCTTCCGGTTAACACCATTTTTTGAATCATGTCAGCACCCCTCTTTTAATATTCGTGTTTAGGCTGTTAAACTTGGCTGTTAAACTTCAATATTAAAGAAGAAAACTCCTGCCCCTGTCAGCTCCGGGGCAATGTTTCGATGAAAAGGTCCATCACGCCGCCGCAGGCCATTCCATCCTCGGCAGCGGCTTCTGCAGTTAAACGGTGCCTGAAAAGATGCGGCCGGCCTTGATCAAGCTGCAGCAGCGCTTCACGCCTCGCTTCAGCTTCAGAGCAGCCGCCGCCAATTGTTCCCACAATTCTCCCATCGGGGCGGACAATCAGCTGTGATCCCGTCTTTCGCGGCGTCGACCCGAAAGTTTCTACGATGGTAACCAGGGCTGCCCGCTGTTTTGATTGTTCAAGGTCTGCCAGGGCTTCCAGGACCGCAACCTGTGCAGTCTCAACCCTGCTGCTGCCGCGCCTTGCCGCAGTTATTTCCGCCAAAATGCTGAGGGCAATTTCCGGTTCGGTTGTGGCCCCGATTGAAAGGCCGATCGGGGCATGCACCCGTTCCAGCTGTTCTCTGCTGAACCCTTCATTTTCAAGCTCCTGCAGTTGGGCTCTGACTCTTTTCCGGCTTCCGATCATCCCCAGGTAAGCTGAACGGCGGCCCAGGCTTTTTTCGAGGCAGAGCCGGTCATAGCGATGCCCCCTTGTAACAATAACAATGTAGTCGGAAACTTCAGCTTCAAGCGAGTCGAGAGCGTTTTCGAAAGAGTCGCAAATCACACGGTCTGCATCAGGGTGGCTCTCTATGTTGGCAAAAGAGGGGCGATCGTCGATTAACAAGGTCCGGTAATCAAGATAAGCAGCCATTTTGCACAGCGCTCCGCCAACATGGCCGCCGCCTAAAATGATTAACCGTGGCCGGGGTACCAGCAAGTGGATAAAAAAAGCGATCTCCCCGTAACCGGAAACAGAAGCCCTGACCAGGCCGCTCCGGCCGCCGTCGATCACCTGCCGCATCAAAGGTTCAACTGCCGCAGCTGCATCCGCTTCAATATCACCGGCAAGCATGGCCCTGTCGGAATAAACCGCTTTGCTGCCGACCAGATTTGGGTTACCCGGGCAGGCAGTAACCGTTACCAGCAGGGTTGTTTTACCTTCATGAATTGCATCTAAAGCTGTGCGATAAAGCTCCACCTGGCCGAACTCCTTCACTGCGCTGTAGTTACAGTTTTTTTACCCGGCCCGGCGGCCAACCCGCCGGCGGCTCCCGAAAGCGTCCGGCAAATGGCAGAGCTTAAAATATTTTTCTGCTTCCCATACCGCCGGTAATATCAAGAACCTCGCCGGTTATGTAATCAGCATCAGGAGACGCAAAAAAAGCCACTGCCGCAGCCACATCTTCCGGAGTGCCGATCCGGCCCAGCGGGGTGGCTTTTGCCGCCTCAGCCGCCACATCTTCCACACTCTTGCCCATGAGCGTTGCTTCTTTTTCCCAGCCCCACAGTTTAAACTCGGTTTCGATGTCGCCGGGGCAGAGGGCATTGACACAAATTTTAAAGGGAGCCAATTCAATGGCCATGGAGCGGGTCAGGCCGATCAAGCCGGCTTTCGAAGCACTGTAGGCATGAATCCAGAACGCCCCGCGGTGGGCTGCCCGCGAAGACATATTGATTATTTTACCGCCTTCCGTGTTGTCCATCATCATTGGAACAGCTGCCCGGCAGCAGAACATAGCGCCTGTAAGGTTAACCTCGATTGTTTTACGCCAGGCATCGGGGTCAGTCAGGACGAGCGGCGCCGGACCGATTGTGGTGCCGGCATTATTGACCAGGATATCAAGCCGTCCGAAAGTCTCTTTTACCGCTTCAACCATTTTTTCAACCGAGCCTAAGTCGGTTACATCCACTTCAACCGCCAGCGACTGAACCCCGGAAGCAGCAAGGTCAGCGGCAACATTTTTAAGCTCGCTGCCCGACTCCCGGCCATAGATTTCAGGCACCGCAGCGGCGCCGAGATCGGCGACAACTACTGCCGCGCCTTCAGCGGCAAGGCGCACGGCACAGGCATAGCCAATCCCTTTTTTGCGGCCGGCGCCGGTTACCAGGGCAACTTTGCCAAGCAGTCTTTGCATCGTTTATCCCCCCCCCCTCCGGCAGCTAGTGGATCGGCCACGGCAAATCCATGCCGCCGAATATAGCCTCCGGATCGGTGCGGACATTAACGCAAGCCGGCTTACCGCTGTCAAAAGCTTTTTGCAGGGCCGGTTTTATCTCGGCGATTTTCTCCACGTAGATGCCGAAGCCTCCCAAGGTCGATACTATCTGATCGTAACGCATCAAGTTAAGGTTGACGCCGACAGAGCGCTCGGGGCCATAGGTCTTGCGTTGAACACGGCGAACCTGGCCCCAGCCGCTGTCATTTGATATCACGCAGACAACGGGGATATTGTGGCGTACCGCGGTGTCAAATTCCATTACGCTCAATCCCAGTGAACCATCTCCGCTGATCAGCACCGTGGGCCGATCAGGGTGTGCCAGCTTGCCGGCCATGGCAAAAGGCAAACCAACGCCCAGGTGGCCAAAAGCGCCGACCCACTGCAGTGAACCGGGGCTGTACGCCTGAAGCGAAAGAACGGTGAAACCGGCTATATCACCGCCGTCAACTGCAACCGCAGCATCGCGGGGCAAAAACTGCTGCACTTCAGCCACCAGGCGGGCCGGGTGAATCGGTTCCGCATCTGATGCCGCCTGCTGGCTGATTGCATCGCGGGCCAATACCTTAAGGGTCTGCACGGTGGAAGGCCACTGGGGATCGAGATTCATTTTTGCCCCGGTCATCGCCATGGTCAGCTGCTGCAGAACAGCCCCTGCATCACCGGGCAGGGCAACATCAACCGGCCGGTTCTTGCCGATATCTTCGGCATGGATATCAACCTGGATCGTTTTAATATTAGCCTTAAACAGCGGAGGCCGGCCGTAACCAAGGGTCCAGTCAAAGCGGGTCCCCAGGATTAAAACCAGGTCGGCCTGCATCAGGCCCAGGGGGTAAAAACCGCCGGATAAAGGATGATCTTCGGGGATGGCTCCCCGGGCCATAGTCCTGGTGTAAACCGGGATATTGGTTAATTCGGCAAAAGCAGTCAGCTCATCAGCGGCACCGGACCACCAGACTCCGCTGCCGGCGATAATGACAGGGCGTTCAGCCTTGCACAGTAAGCCGGCGGCCTCATTAACGGCATTTTCACAGCTGAAAATACGGGTCTGGGGACAGTAGAGCGAAGGGTATCTCACTTTTTGATCTTCGCCTACCCCGGCGTTGATGATGTCGATCGGAATATCTAAAAACACCGGCCCGGGCCGTCCGCTTTTTGCCTGGCGAAAAGCTGTAGCCAAATATTCGGGCAGGCGCTCAACCTGGAAAACCGAGCGGGCCCATTTAACCAGGGGCCTGACAATCTCCAGCTGGTCGATATCCTGCATCGACCCGAGATCCCGCATCGCGAGCGAGCTGCGGCCGGCAATAATCACCATCGGCACCGCGCTCTGGGCAGCAACGGCAATTCCCGGCAGTGCATTGACCATACCCGGCCCGGCGGTAACGACTGCCACTCCCGGCTGCCCGGTAAAGCGGGCCCAGCCTTCCGCCATATTGACAGCCCCCTGTTCATGGCGGGTATCAATAATTCGGATACCTTCGGTCAGGCAGCCGTCATAAATCGGGGTTATATGGCCGCCGCTCAGGGTAAAAATCAGTTCTACCCCTTCTTTTTTTAACATTTTGGCAACCAGGTTGCCGCCGTGCTGCTGCTTCATCATATACAGGGCTCCCTTCTGTCTCATAGATAAAAACAAATATTCTATTCCCAGAATTTCATAGTGCCGTTTTCCAATAAACTGATATGCAGTTTAAAAGCATCGCGCAGATTCTGGCTGATATGCCCTGACGGCGAACCTTCAAGATAACGGTAAAGATAATCACGGTAATTGGGATGCGCGCATTTTTCGATAATAGCACGGCTTTTTTCCCTCGGCCCCAGGCCGCGCAAATCAGCCAGGCCCTGTTCGGTAACCAGCACCTGGACCGAATGTTCATTATGATCGGGGTGGGTAACCATCGGCACCACAGTTGATATTTTTCCATCCTTAACGGTTGAAGGCGCCATAAAAATGGACAGGTAGGCGTTACGTGTAAAATCGCCGCTGCCGCCTATGCCGTTCATCAGCTCAGTGCCGCAGACATGAGTTGAGTTTGAATGCCCGCCTAAATCAAATTCGAGCGCCGTGTTCAGGGCAATAACCCCCAGGCGCCGGATGACACCGGGGTTATTGGAAAGTTCCTGCGGGCGCAGTACAATCCTCTGGGTGAAGAAATCCATGTTGTTATAGATATGCTGCAGGTTGTCATCGGATACGGTAAGGCTGCAGGTGCTCGCCCCCAAAAGCTGGCCCTGTTCCATTAAGTCAATCAAGCCGTCCTGAAAGACCTCGGTGAACATCTGGAAAGGAGGAATATCAGGGTCATCGCCAAGGGTGGACATAACTGCGTTGGCAATATTGCCGACACCCGCCTGCAGCGGCAAAAACTCCGGCGGAATCCGGCCGGACCGCTGCTCTTCCAGCAGAAAATCAACCACCTGGTGCGCGATACGGCGGCTTACCTCATCAGGCTGATGCAGCGGGGCAATCCCGTCGGGCTCATTGTTGTCTATAACAGCTACAATTTTCTTCGGGTCAACTATGGCATAAGGCAGCCCGATTTTGTTCATAGGCTCATAGATCGGGATTGGGTTGCGGTGCGGAGGGGTCGGCAGCAGAGCCACATCCGACATCTCGCTCAGGCGGACCGAGTGGTAGCGGTTCAGTTCAATGATTACCTTTTCGGCACAATGCAGGAAAGTGGGCGACGCCCCGATCGAGGTCGAGAGATATACCCGGCCGTCCCTGGTAATTTCTGAAGCTTCGATCACCGCCCAGTTGACAGGGCCAAGGAATCCAAATAATACTGCCTGGGGCAGGTGCGACAGGTGCATGTCAGTAAACTCAATCTTATTTTCGTTTATCTGCTTGCGCATGATTTTTGATGACTGGTAGGGAGCCCGCCAGGCCACAGCTTCCGCTTCAGCCAGCAGATCGTCAAGCTGGCCGGTGGAAGCGCCTGTGAGCACATTAATTTTAAACGGTTCTCCTCTGGCATGCAGCTCTTTAGCCCGGCGGGCCAGGGCCCTCGGTATCGCTTTAGCCGAACCGGCAGGAGTAAAGCCGCTGAAAGCTATAGTCTGCTTGTCTTCAATCACAGCGGCAGCTTCTTCAGCCGAAATGCGGGGAAAGTGAAGGGGGGGCATCGCTTAACCTCCTAATCCTAAAGGCATGTTAAATATTATTATAATCCAATTTTTAGCGGAGCGGTTCGAATTTATTATAGGTCAGTCCCCGCCATAGCCACTCTATAGGCCCGTACCTGAATTTCTTAAACCACAGATTGCTCAAGGTTACCTGGATCAGGAATAGGGCAGCTGTAACCAGCACGCCCTGCGCCAGGGAAACCCTGCCCATTAAGCCAAAACCGAAGCCGTAAAATAAGGTTATCAGGACCAGGGACTGGGTCAGGTAATTGGTCAGGGCCATCCTGCCGGCTGATGCGAGGTGGGATAGGATACGCCAACACCGGCCAGCCTGCAGCGACAGGAGAACCAGCGAGATATACGCCGGGAAGATAAACAGCGAAGCCAGGTAGTTTGTCATTGCCAGCAATGCATGCCTGGCGGCAATGCCGACCGGCCATACACCGGTTTCAATCAGGAAATAAAGCAGCAGCAAAGCCGCTCCTGTCAGCATGCCGGCCCGGCAGATTTTTTTAAACAGCGGCCTGTTACCGTCCAGGTCAGTGAAAATGCCTTTTCTGCCGGCATAAAGGCCGCAGAGAAAAAAGGCCAGCACTGCCGGTATCCAGACAATAAGGCCGATAAAAATATAGGGGATTTCGTTAACCAACCTGTAAACGAGCAGATCGACATAACTGCCGCTGCTGTGCACTGCAACGGCAGCCTGGTACTGCTCCGCCAACCACTGTTCATAACTTGCACCAGTCACCGCTTCACCAAATCCCCGGACCAAACCGAACAGGCCCTGCAGGATTAAGGCGCCGGTAAAAAGGCCGATCATCCAGCGCCGGAGAGAACGCAACGTTTTATCGCGGAAACGAAGCAGGATGAAACCGGCGAGTGCATAATTAAACAGAATATCACCGGACCAGATTAAAAACAGGTGGATTGCCCCGAGGGCAAGCAGGCCGATCAGCCTTCTGCGGTAGAGAGGGACCACTTCTATACCCTTCTTCACGGTCCGTTCCATGAATATGTGAAAGCCGAGCCCAAACAGAAAGGAGAAGATCGCATAGAATTTACCGGTAAAAAGCAGCTGGATCAGCCAGGCGGAAACCTGATCAAAACCGGGAGCAAAGTCAGCAGGCAACCGTTCCATCATCACCGGGGACTTATAAAATGACATGTTAACCATCAGGATGCCGAAAAGGGCAATGCCCCTGACAATATCGATTTCGCTGATTCTCTCGGCCGGCTGAACCGGCGCTGCCCCGGCGCTCTGCATATTCACTGCCCTTCCCCGCACTTATATTTGACCTATACCCTGTACCCGGGATAATATCGTGCCGGCTTCTACCGAAGTTTGCGATCCTGAAGCGCCGGAAAATCGGCCCTGATACGTGCCGCATCCTGCAGGTCGATCGCGACAGTCAATTCTTCTTCGCCAGGCCCGCAACGGGCGATCAGATCGCCCCAGGGGCCGACAACCATGCTGTTTCCCGCATACTGCCGGTCGCCTTCTCCTCCGGCACAGTTGCATGCCACCAGGAAAGCCAGGTTCTCGAGCGCCCGGCTGCGGTTTAAGAGCGCCCAGTGTTCCAGGCGCGCCAGCGGCCATGCAGCAACGACAAAAAACGTATCGACTGCGGCATCGCTCATTTTGCGGTAAAGTTCAGGAAAGCGAAGATCGTAGCAGGCCGAAAACCCCCAGGTGCCGTAATCGCCTGTCCGGATGAATAATTCGCTGCCTGCTGTAAGTATTTCGCTTTCTACAGACTGGTAACCGAACAGGTGAATTTTACGGTAACTACCGTCTAGTGTGCCGCCAGGGCCGATTAAAATCGAAGTATTGTAATAGCTGCCCGCTTCCCGTTCCACTATGCTTCCGGCCAGCAGGCAGGCGCCGGTTTTTTCCGCAAACGGCGCCAGGCGGGTATAAGTTTCGCCATCCAGCGGCTCACTCTCCTGCCGGTAGCGGCCAAAGTTGAGGAACCCGGTTCCCCAAATTTCCGGCAACATGATCAGCTGCAGCTGATCATCTTCCGCAGCGGTCTGCTCCAGGATCTTCTCAACCCGCAGCAGGCGGTCTGCCTTGGTTTCGCTGTCGTTAACTGCCAGCTGAATTATTTTAATCCTCAGCATCGGCGCCACCGTTTCCTTATATCCGTTCCCGCCGTTTAAGGACAGCCGGTTTCATTTCCATGACGGTGCCAGGCGGCAGTGAGCGAATGAGGCACCTCCAGGCCGTGCGACTCCATCAGGCCGCGATCAGCCATTACTGCTGCCGGCTTTCCGTCAGCCTGAATTACTCCCCGATCCAGTACTATAACCCTGGTGCAAACCTCCAGGATAAATTCAAGGTCGTGCGAAGCGGTAACCATTGTTTTCCGGTCCATGCCGATCAGCATCTCAACCAACCGCCTGCGGTAGCGTAAATCCAGGTCTGCCGTCGGTTCATCCAGGATCAGCAGCTCGGGCCGCATCGCTATGACCCCGGCCAGTGCCACCAGCCTCTGTTCCCCGCTTGAAAGCAGGTGAGGAACCCGGTCCAATAAAGAAACGATGCCCGTAGCCCCGGCAGCCCGTTCAACGTTAACAGCCACCTCATCTGCAGGTAAACCCATATTTTGCGGGCCAAAAGCAATATCTTCGCGAACTGTGGGGCAGATCAACTGGTCAGCTGTGTGCTGAAATACCATGCCCACCACAGGATTAAAGCGCCCTTTCAAAACCGGGCAGCCGCTGATCTCGATATTCCCGGATTCGACGCTGACTAGGCCGCAGATCAACATAAATAGGGTTGTTTTTCCGGCCCCGTTTGGCCCGATTAAACCAACCCGTTCTCCCTTATATACCCTGAAACTGATCGCGTTTAATACCGCGGCCTGTCCCGGATAACCAAATCTTAGATCCTTTACAGACAGAACTGAAGACAATAACCGTTCTCCTTTGCCTGGCTTACATTCGATTATATCACAAGAACCTTTCCCCGGCCGCACCGGAAAGATGCCGGTCAGGACGCCGGAAAAAAGAAAAGCTGCAGAAAAACAAAACCGGCAGCCAGCAGTAAGGATGCTGCCAGAGCAAAGCGGTCAAAAAGGCGAACCTGTTCAGCATGTAAAACCAGGCTTTCCTCGCCGTAGCCGCGCAGGGTCATCGCCTGAAAAACCCGCTCTGACTGGTTATGGCTGCGCACCAGGAGGGTGCCGACAATATAGGCCAGCGGCTTCAACACCCTGACAGACCGGCCTTTAAAACCCCGCAGCCCTGCAGCAACATGGGTCTGACGCAAATCAGCCGTGAACTGGTAGATATAGCGGTTAGTAAAAATCAACATCTCGGTCAGCAGCGGCGGTAAACCCAGGCTGCGCAGGGCACCAACCAATTTTTGTAACGATATCCCGGCAAAGAGGGCGAGAACGAGGGCAAATATAGCAAGGAATTTCACCACGATCAGCGCCACGCTGTGCAGGCCTTCCTGAGTTAGGGCCAGGGGGCCAATCCTGGCCAGTACAGTGCTGCCTGCACTGAAAGGCAGTATTAATGCCAGCATCAGCAAAAAAAGGCCCGGCAGGCGGAGACGTGTCAAGTAATAAGTAAAACCAAGCTGAGACAGGCTGTAAATAAATACCGACACAACAACTGCCAGGGGCAACAGCCGGGGCTCGCGTATCATTGAAAAGCTGAAGATTATCGCCAGTAAACCAACCAGCTTGTGGCGTATTTCCCAGCGCAGCAGTAAATTAGTCTCCGGAACTGCAGTATAATTGGGGGCGATCATTTTTTTCCCGCCTCCAGCAGTTCGGGCTTAACCTGCATCAGAAAAAGAACTACCATTGCTGTAAAAACCCCTTCAATCATGGCTGCCGGCAGATGTGCGCCGGCCATGGTGATAATTGCGGCTTTTTCAGCACCAACATCCAGCCGGGCGGGAACGGTACTGACTAAAAGGAGCGCGGCAGCCACGGCCCCCAGCATCATGGCCATAAAACTGCCTGTAAAAGCCAGCAGGACGTTAACCACTTTATGATCCGCGCCGAAATAATTACGGGTTCTAAAAAGGGCTCCGGCAAGCAGCGCCGGCATCCCCAACAGGCAGGCATTGATGCCTATAGTCGTAAGGCCGCCGTGCTGAAACATTACCGCCTGAAAAAATAGCCCCACCAAAATAGCAGGAAAAGCAAACCAGCCGAGAATCATGCCCATCAGGCCTGTTAAAATCAGGTGCACACTGGTTGGGGGCACCGGTATATGGATCAGCGAGGCGGCAAAAAAGGCAGCGGTCAATAGAGATGCCCGCGGGATCAGCTCCCGCGGGTTTATTAAGATACTGTTTATCCTGTTCAGGGAAAGCCAGGTCATGCCCCCAGCGGCTGCATAACCGCCAAGGGCAACCGATGCCGGCAAAATGCCATCAGGTATATGCATCAGCCGCGCCTCCTGCTGAAATATAAAGCTGTACCGACAGCACCCCAGCTGATGGCCAGGGCCATTACAATTTTTTGCAGCTGGCTCAGTCCACCAGGGCCGCTCAACACAGCCTCTCCAGCCGCGGTTACTTCAAAGCGGAACAGCTCGCCATGCCCGGCCAGGCGAGCCTGGATCTCCCATATGCCGGGACGGCTGTAATCGGGTTTAAAAATAAAGCGGCCTTCATCATCGCAGGTTCCGGTCAACCAGGGCTCCAGCGGTTCGTCAGGCGCGTAGACCGCTACCTGGCCTCCGGCCATCGGCATGCCGGAATCGTAAAGCGCTGTTACTTCTACAGCATTGACCGGCACCGCGTTTAAATCCACCCCGTGTGCATAAACCCCGCATGGGAGCAGCAGCAGGATCAGGCCTGCCGGCATGATGATCCTGCCGAGCCTGGCAACGCCAGCTTTAATTTTCTTCATATTTTTTTACCTGCCTTAAACGGTCATTAACATTAACATCCATTAATCAGGAAAAGCCGCAAGGGCATGCCCTTCGCCGACATGGGCAAGGTGGGTCATCACCGCCAGCAGCAAAGCATAGTCGCCTTCTGTTAAAAAGGTTTCCAGTTCGCTCAAGCTAACCTCAAGTGCACCGTCAACCGCCAGGGCGGCGAGCGGCCCGAAACCGAGCGCGCCTGTATTGATTTCAGCATCAGGGTCTTCGTTAAAATCGCCGAAAAGGTGATCAAAATGAAAAGTCATCTCCATCACAGCGCTGCCGCCGGCCGGTAAAATGCCTTTTCGTTCTTCTCCTACGTACTCTCCGCCCAGGTAGGCAACCTCCCGATCCAGGCCCAGGCTAAATCCGATGGTTTCGCCATCTTTTTCCGCTGTGCCGATCAGCAGTACCACGCAGCCTTCAGACGGGCCGTCCGGCGCTCTGACCATTTCCCAGTAAATAGCGTTATAACGGCCTGCCGGAACAGCTTCAGCTTCACCAACCAGGGCGGGATCGGCGCCCGGTTCAGCCAAATCAACGGTATACACCCCGGGTAAATCAGCCCTGGCCCGGGTCACGTCATCAACCTCCCAGCCCATATCAGTATCAAAGGGAGGATCAGTCTGAAAAGCAGAAATTGAGGTTAAAGTCACATAGGCATGATCGAAGCTGAGCGCCCAGCCGTCTTTACAAATAAAGCCCTCACGGATAAATTCCTCCCCGTTCGCTGTAAATATCAGGGTGCCAATTTCCTCAGCTGCTTCCCCTGCATGCTGCCCTTCCCCGTCTAATTGTTCCGCCGCACAACCTGCCATCATAAACAAAGCCAGTAAAACTGCAAAAAAGAATAACCTTAGTCCCCGGCTGCTTTTCACAGCACTACGCCCCCCACTCTATGCCGACCCGGTTAAGAAGTGCCCGGGTAGCACGTTTTTATAATATAGTATTACGAACTTAGATTAAAGGTTCCCGCCGAATCTGTCAAGTAGTAAATTGAATTCGCGACAGGAGTTTAAAAAGATTGAAGGAACCGATCAGCAGGCATTTTTAATAATGCCGCCTCCCATAACCTCGTTTCCGATATAAAATACTGCCGATTGGCCCGGTGCAACTGCTTTTTGCGGCTCCCTGAAGAGCACGCGCGCTGTTCCCGCATCAGGCGGGCAGAGCAGCGCCGGCACCGCAGGTGCGCGGTAACGTATTTTGACGGTTACCGGCTGCGGCTCCCTGGGGATCTCTCCACTGACGAAACTGAGGGCGTTAACTACCAGGCCGTCGCTGTTGAGCTCTTCTTCCCGGCCGACTATGACCCGGTTCTTTTCGGCATCAATCCTCACCACATAAAGCGGCTTATCAGCAGTAAGCCCCAAACCTTTACGCTGCCCAACCGTGTAAAAGGCAATACCGCGATGCCGCCCCAAAAGCTCGCCCGCTACCGAAAAGATCTCGCCCGGCTGGACCGCTGCAGGGCATTCGCGCTCCAAAAACCGGTGATAATCGTTGTCTGGAATAAAACAGATCTCCTGGCTTTCAGCCTTCCCGGCTACCGGCAGTTTTTCGGCTGCAGCCAGATCGCGGACCTGCCCTTTAGTAAAATCGCCAAGCGGAAAAAGCGTTTTTGACAGCTCATACTGGCCGAGCATGTGAAGCATGTAGCTTTGATCTTTCTTCTTATCCCGGCCGCAGTAAAGACGGTACCGACCGGATGCCGCATCAAACCGGTTACAGGCATAATGCCCTGTGGCGATGTAATCTATACCCAACGCTGCAGCCCTGCTGAGAAGCGCAGAAAATTTCAACTGGCGGTTGCACTCCACGCAGGGGTTCGGGGTCTTGCCCTGCAGGTAGTTTTTAGTAAAATCGTTCACGACAGTATTGTAAAAAAGATCGATCATGTTAAATGTGTAGTGGGCAATACCCAGGCGATCTGCAACGCGGCGGGCATCTGTTACAGCTTCCAGCGAGCAGCAGCCCTGGTGCCGGTCACCTGCCGAAGCTTCTGCAAGCGGATCCACCCACAGGCGCATTGTAACACCGACCGGTTCATAACCGCCGCGCTGCAGTAAAAGGGCAGCTACTGAACTGTCAACCCCACCGCTCATGGCAACCAGTACTTTTCTAACCCCGCCCTCCAGCATTACAGCAACCACTCCGTATAAGGTAAGGCACCCCTGAACCAAATTCAGCGGGTGCCCGGAAAGCCTTAAATCATTTAATTTAGCTTATATGATCAGCTTAAGGCAGGCTCCACCAGCCAACTTTGCTGCCGCCGCTATCTTCGATATAGGTTTCCATGACTTGGGAATAACCGTCAACATTAACAGTTGTTTTGGACCCGTTGGTTTCCTTGGAAATCCTGGTTATACCGTCACTGGTCCCGGCGTCGCTGCTGTGGCGCAGGTAGAAATAGTTTTCCTGATCTCGCTTTTCATAACTTGAAGAGACCGTTTCGCTGACGTAGCCCTTTTCGCCCGGCTTGGGCATTACACCGATCTGGTTGCTATGCCAGTTTTGGATTGAAGTGCCGCTGATGATCCGTAAATACTGACCCGGCAAAGCATCGCGGGCGGTTGCGCCGTGGAAATAACCATAACTGCTTACATATCGGTAATTGTTGTAAACTGCATCGGCAGGTGTAACTTTGGCAGCTATAGACCAACCATCGTGCACCCCGCTTGCCGAACCCATCCCGGCGGCGAAAAAGGCTGCCAAACCGCCGTCGAAGGTATAGCTGTGTTCATGCTCCACCCTTCCGGTATGGGTAAAGATATTGGTAAAACGGGTCATAACCTCCTGGAAACGGGTGGCGGCAAAAACAGCCGACCCCTGAAAAAGAACCGCAAAAACGATCAATATAACAAACAGAATCGTTACCGGTTTACTGGCTTTCTTCAAAATCATAACCTCCTCATAACTCGCTGAAAAACCGATCTGCTGTTAAGCGGCAAGCTTATCTGCACTGTCCTTTTTTTGGCTTCCAATCCATTCTACTATAAAAATAACAAAGATGCCAGCCAATACCGGGGGCAGACAAAACGACCCTGCTTCAGGTAGCGCCCGGTATCACCTTCCCCCCTTTTTTCTTAGCTGATAACCGTCCCGGTTTTACCTTCCAGCGCTTCCAGCGCTTTATAGAGCGAAGTAATAATAGCTTTTTTGCCCGGGTTATCCTTGACAAAGTTCACAGCTGCCTGCACCTTAGGCAGCATGCTGCCCGGGGCAAAATGGCCTTCGGCGATGTACTGCTTTGCTTCATCCACGCTGATTTGGCCCAGATCTTTTTGGTCAGGCTTGTTGAAATTAAGCGATACCTTCTCCACTTCTGTCAGGATCATCAGGATATCGGCCTCGATATCATCAGCCAGGCGGGCTGCAGCCAGATCTTTGTCGATCACCGCGGCCACGCCGCGCAGGGAACCGTCTTTATTCTCAACAACCGGGATTCCCCCACCCCCGGCAGTTATGACAATCGTGGTATCCCAAAGCTCTTTCAGGCAGGAAAACTCAACAATCCGCTTGGGCATCGGCGAGGCTACCACCCTGCGCCAGCCGCGGCCGGAATCTTCTTTCATAATATAGCCTTTTTCATCCTCTATCTGTTTCGCTTCCTCTTCACTGTAAAACGGGCCAATCGGCTTGGTTGGGTTATTAAAGGCGGGATCGTTTTCATCCACAACAACCTGGGTTACAATTGTCACGACCGGCACGTTCCGGTTTTTTTTCTGCAGGGCATGCCGCAAAGCCTGTTGTATGTGGTAACCGATATAGCCCTGGCTCATAGCCCCGCATACATCAAAAGGCATGGCCGGTACAATATCCGCTGCAGCTTCGCTGGCCAGCACGATGTTGCCGACCTGGGGCCCGTTGCCGTGTACTATCGCCAGCTCGTAATCCAGTTTGCTCATTTCGGCAATGTACTCCACTGTTTTTTTAACCACCTCAAGCTGAGCATCGGCTGTTGCCGGCGCTCCCTTGCTCTGCAGGGCGTTGCCGCCCAGGGCTACCACTATCTTTGCTATTGCCATCTTACCGCCTCCACTTATCCGGTTGATAAATACTATATATAAGCAATTTAGTCAAGGCCACTGTGGCATCTGCGGCAGATGCCAGTCAACTGGTTACAGGGCCATTATATCCGGATACGGGGGTTAAGGCAATACTGCCCCGGCCTCTTATCACGGCCTGAGGAATATAGCCGCTATAAACTTACGGTACCGGCTATAACATATTTTTCGTGTGAAGGAATAATCAGATACGCCGCGAATATTCTAAATAGTAAAAAAGCAGCCCTGGTTTTCCAGCCTGGTTTCCGGGAAAAGAGGTGATTGCGGTCGGCCTCAAGCGCAGAATGCACCACAAAAGCAGGTTGCAGGCAATGCATGCGTTGCTGCAAAAAAACCAGATCACCTGGCGTGTTCTATTGCTAATTGTTTTGTTGATTTTAGCCGGTTTTACCGCCTCCTGGCTTACCGTTTACCACGTCAACCTCAGAATGAGGAAAGATGTTCTCAAGCAGCTTGAGATGGTAGTGCCTATTATCAATATTGATTACATAAAGTCGCTCAGCGGCTGTGAAAAAGATTTGCAAAACATAAATTACCTGGAGTTAAAACAGCTGCTCTCCGACATAAGAGGAGTTGACGAAAGAATTCGTTTCGCATACCTGATGCGGCTGGAACCCGACGGCAGGGTTATTTTTTTAGCTGACAACGAACCTCCCGATTCGGAAGATTACTCGGCCCCCGGCGATACCTTCTATGAAGCCTCGGAAGAGCTGCTGCAGGTATTTGCCAGCGGCAAACCATCAGTAGAAGGACCGGTGACCGATGAGTGGGGGGTTTGGGTTTCCCCGTTGGCGCCAATTGTTGATCCCGAAAACAATGAGGTTTTGGCCATAATCGGTATGGATATCGATGCCGGTGACTGGGGCAGCGAAGTAGCAGCACGTTCCGTCCCGCAGATTGGGATGACAATAATCGCTTTCCTGCTGCTCGCCTCAATGATTATTCTTTATAAAAACAGGCAGATCATCCAGCAGAACCGCCTGGAACTGCAAGCGCTCAAAGATTTTAATGAAAGCATAGTAAGGAATGCTGATGAAGGGATCATCGTCTATGATCAATCAGGTATCATCGAATACGCAAACCCGGCCATGGAAAAAATGCTGGGCTGCGGCGAAGGAGAAATGATCGGCCGCAGCTGGCTTGAATTTATTTTTGATGCTGAACGGGCCGCTGCAAAAGAAACTGGCGCGAATCAGTCCGCAGGGATATTCGGGCGCCACAGTTTAAGGCTGATGCACAAAGACGGGTCCGCAGTTCCGGTCCAAATCAGCGCCAGCCCCCATTACGATAAACTGACCGGAAAGCACAGCGGCAGCCTGGCTGTAATAGCCGATATCAGTAATATCGCCCGGGCGGAAAAGGCAATCCGCGAAAGCGAAGAAAAATACCGCCTGATTTTTGAGCGATCGCCAATCGGTATCCTCCACTATAACAGCAACGGGGTAATTACTGACTGCAACGATCAGTTTGTGCAGATCATCGGTTCATCGCGCCAGGACCTGATCGGCGTTGATATGCTCACACTGCCGGACCAAAACGTAGTCAGTGCCGTTAAGATGTCGTTGCAAGGCAAAATTGCAATCTACGAAGACAATTACCACTCGATAATTGTAGATAAAGTAACCCCGGTTCGCGCAGTATTCGCCCCGCTGAAACCGACCGGAACAAACAGCAGCAGCGCAGAAGGCGGGATCGGTATGGTTGAAGATATCACCCAGCGTAAAATAGCGGAGGAAAAAGTCCGCTACATGAGCTTCCACGATCAGCTGACCGGCCTATACAACCGGTACTCTTTCGAAGAAGAACTAAGCAGGCTTGATACTGAAAGACAGCTTCCGCTGAGTATTATACTGGCCGATGTGAACGGGCTTAAACTGATCAATGATACTTACGGCCACCTGGTAGGCGATCAGTTGCTGCGCAAAGCCGCAGATATAATCAGGGAATATTGTCGCAGTGAAGATATCGTTGCCCGCTGGGGCGGAGATGAATTTGTGATTTTACTGCCGCAAACCAGCAAAGCAGAAGCGGAAATGATTAAAATGCGGATCGGCAAAGGCTGTGAAAAAGTATATATTAATGATTTTCCGTTATCGTTGGCACTTGGCTCAGCGACCAGAAATGATCTGTCAAAAACTGTTATCGGATTGTTGAAAGCAGCCGAAGATAAGATGTACAAACAAAAACTTACCGAAAGCAGGAGCACCAAGAGTGCGGTGCTGGGGGCGCTGCTTAAAACCCTGGCGGCAAAAAGTTTCGAAACAGAAACCCATACCCGCAACATGCAGGAGATAGCGGCTAAAATCGGCAGTAAGTTCGGCCTGCCCGATTCAGAAATCAACCGCCTGATAATGCTGATCACATTGCACGATATCGGTAAAATTAACCTGCCGGAGGAGATTCTAACGAAGGAGGGCCCTTTAACCGGTGAAGAATGGGAAATTATTAAAAGGCATCCCGAGACTGGATACCGGATAGCCATGTCCACCGAGGAATTTGCCCATGTTGCCGAAGATATCTTCAGCCATCACGAACGTTACGACGGCCTCGGCTACCCACGCGGATTAAGCGGCAAAAATATTCCACTGCTGGCCAGGATAACAGCGGTGGCCGATGCCTTCGAAGTAATGGGTAACGGCCGCCCTTACAAAAAAGCGCTGACCCGTGAAGAAATCATCGCCGAATTCAAAGCTTGTTCGGGCAAACAATTTGATCCGGAACTGGTCCAGATATTGCTTAGCCTGCTGGCCTAGCCTCCATTTTACCGCATCTGCTGCAGAAAAAATGAAGATGGCTATGGCTGCCCGTTTCCTTAATAATCCTCGTTTACCTCGCCTTCGCTGCGCATCTTATAAAGAAACGGCCTTATAACCAGAGCCAGGATATACAGCGCGGTCATCAGCAGGACAATCGCTGCTCCCGGCGGGATTGGATAATAGTAGGATATTAGCAGCCCGCCCAGGCTGCCGGATAACCCTGTGGCCAGCGATAAGGCAAGCATGCCCCGGTAATTGGTGCAAAGGCGGAAACCGGCGGCACCGGGAATTACAACCAGCGCAGCAACAAGGACAACACCTGCCAGTTGAACTGAAATCATCACCGCTAAGCCGATTGCTGCCAGCAGGCCCATGTAAAGCAGGTTGACTGGCAGGCCGCCGGAAAAAGACATCTCCTCATCAAAGCAGATCGCCAGCAGCTCCTTAAAAAACAACAGCAAAAAAAGGATAATTACGGCACCGGCTGAAGCGATCAATAATAGATCCTGATTTGACACAGACAGGATATTGCCGAAAAGCAGCGAAAACAGCTCGGGATAGTAACCTTTAAAGGTGCTGATCAGGGCTATCCCCAAAGCCATGCCAAAGGCATATAAGATCCCGATAATCGTATCTTCGCTTGCTTTAACAATTTTACTGATGTAACCCGTTGAAACCGCTGCACCAACTGCAAAGGCAGAACCGGTTATAACGGGGTTTATACCTGTAACCAGGCCGATAGCCATCCCGCCCAGAGCAATATGGGATATTCCGGCTCCCAAAAAGGAAAGCCTTTTTAAAACCACGAAAAAAGAGAGAAACGAACAGATCAAACCGACTAAAACAGCGGCGGCCAGGGCGCGAAGCATGAAACCGTAGGAGAAAAGCTCACTCATTTTTTCCCTCCCCCTGCCGAAAAGCAATGCTTAAGTAGTCAAATTCACAACGATAAGCATCAAGCAGTTCATGGCTGTGCAGCACCTCGCCGGGTTTGCCGTGAAGGTGCATCCGGCGATCTATGCAAATCAGTGAGTCAGCAATCGCAGCAACCGATACCAGGTCATGCGAAACCATTATTACTGTCAGGTTATGCCGTTGACGCAGCTGCTGCAGCAGGTCAATAAACTTCTTCTGGGATGGAAAATCAAGGCCGGCATTGGGTTCATCCAGTAGCAGCAGCTCCGGTTTCCGTGCCAAAGAGCGGGCCAATAAAACCCGCTGCTGCTGGCCGCCTGAAAGTTCCTGGAACGGGCACAGGCGGTACTGTTCCATGCCAACAAAAGTCAGGGCTGCCATTACCTTTTGATCAATGTCCCCGATCCGTTTCATAATTGTTGAACGGGTTAATAACCCGGCGGCCACCGCATCGCCAACCGAAAGGGGGAAATGCCTTTCAAACAACAGGCGCTGAGGCATATAACCAATCCTGCCCCGCTGGCTGTTGATCCGGCCTGCCGGATACCCCAGCACTGCCAGCTCTCCGGCGCTGATCGGAACCAGGCCCAGGATCGCCCTGAGCAGGGTTGTTTTCCCGGCCCCGTTCGGGCCGATGATTCCTGCCAACTGCCCCGGATTAACAACAAATGATATATCCTCAAGGACCTTTTTGCCCCCCAGCCTGACCGCCAGGTTTTGACTGCTGATCACCGGCTCCACAAATAAAACCTCTCTTTTTTTACTGCAGGGCTTCACTGAATATTTTCATGTTATAGCGCATCAGGTTTAGATATGAATCCCGGCCGGGCAGGTCCTCCCCACCGAGCGGATCCACTGTTAGCACCTTGATCCCCGTTTCAGCAGCAACAGCGGTGGCCAGTTGTTGAGAAAACTGCGGTTCAACCAGGATTGCCCCCACATCATTTTCCCTGACGATATTGATCAGTTCAGCAATCCAGCCGGCCGAGGGCTCCTGCCCCGGAAAAGAGGCTATCACCGCCAGCTCATTTAATCCGTATCGGGCAGCAAAATAGTGCCAGGCAGAATGGAATGCAATAAAATCCTTCCTGCCAGAGGCTCCAAGCTGAACTTCAATTTCCCGGTTCAAAACGGTCAGCTCCGCTTGCATGTTGATCAGGTTTTCACGGAATAAAGGCCGTTTCTCAGGCGCAATCAGGCACAGCTGGTCATAAATACCCGGCAGCAGCTGACTGCTGACCAGGATGGGGTCAAGCCAAAAATGGGGATCGGCTCCCGCTTCGTGGTCATGATCCTGATTGTTACAGCCATAACCTTCAGCTAGGGTTACAAGACCGGCCAGTTCCATGACTGCCAGATCTTTGTTTCCGGTTTTCGTCAATTCTACCGCCCAATTATCGAGGCCGGCCCCGATATAAACAAACAGCCTCGCTTTGGCAACCAGGCGAGCCTGCTCGGTTGTTGGTTCGAAAGTATGAGGGCTGGCCCCGCTTGGAAGCAGGTAGCTGACTTCAACCTGGTCGCCGCCCAACTTTCCGATCAAATCGGCCAGGGGGAAGATTGTGGTTACGATTCTGATCGGTTCGTCAGCATAAATATCCGGTTTTTCTGCACTATTGCAGCCTGCCATAACAACCGGCAGCAAGATAAGCAGCAACAGCAGCGCAAAACTGGTTTTCATTTCAACCCTCTGAACTTCAGTTATTTTTTACACCTGGCTGCCAAAAAACGGCATGTGATGGAAATAGCAGGGCTTAACCGGTTTTATACCGTTTTTTTAACGCAAGATTGTTGTATTAACAACCCAAAAGTATCATATCCGTTTCATTAAGGCAATCAGAACGATTATTTTGAGGCAGGTTCTTTTACCGCCGATCGAGAACTGTTTGCCAATTAAATGAACCGGGGTGATCTTACTTGAAGCTGGAAGAGAACTGCCAAACAACGGCCATGGGCATAATGCCCCACACCGATGTGGAAGAAGCCATTAATTAGAACTGGATGTGCTCTCTCTGGATGTCCTGGCCCGCTGTTGCCTGGTTAATTTCGACGGGGAAGAAACGGTTGCAAAATCTTTACGCATGCTGTAAGAGGTGGCCGAGCATTTTAAGAAAGAACTTAAATAATTAGGGCTTTCTGAACGAAAGCCTAATCAGGTTTAACCCGTAACATCTTTTTGTTGCGCCGAAGGCGCTTTCAACCTCGTTGCGGACATGACCCAGTTTGGTGGACACCTTTATGCCTTTGGTAGTATTTTAAGAGGAGATGTTCACCGATGCCGAATACTTAAGAGTCTGGTCGTGCCCGGTTTCTTTATGCTTAACTTTGCATGCAATCAGCAATCGCCGGCCCATGTAAAAACTTATCTTAGCTCTTGTAATTCGTTTTCTTCTGCCCAATCAGCTTATTGATATTTAGCATTGGCACTCTGACCGGCGGATTGATTCCTGATTGCGCTGTTACACTAATAATATAAGCGCGAGAAATATGGGATAAAGTAATTAAACCATTTATTTCAACCATATTTTTAAAATCCTCTTTACCCAGGGTTTCGCTTTTAAAAGCGCCTTCCATTAAGAGGTCAATTTCAAACAACACTTTTTTTCTGACAGTAGCTTTGACTTTTATAGCATAATCAAGCAACCCGCCGGGCAGTGTCGGACTTCGTTTTGTTTGGCAAACTCGTCCACCCCTGTTCAGCCTTGTATGCGGTTCTTGTTCATCGGGCCGGGATTTTGCCTTAGGCTTCCTTCAGATTCCGCCTCACGGCGGACACCCTTGCCGTCAGCTAGTGGTTCCCACTGCCAAGCCCACAGCGGACTTTCACCGCCAAGCTAACGCCCATGCCGGGCGCACCAAATAAAAAATAAATAAAGGGCCCTAAAGCCCTTTATTTATCGTGTTTCAATGGTGGGCGAAGTAGGATTTGAACCTACGGCCCCCTGCTTGTAAGGCAGGTGCTCCCCCGCTGAGCTATTCGCCCCTGTTCTTTTTCGCCTCATCATTATAACGTCTTTTTCTGCAGATGTAAAGAACCGCGCGATCAATGAAGATTTGGCGCTTCGAACTTCTTCCCACCAAAAAATAACCTGGCGGCATATAAGTCAGTCAAGCAGGTTCATTTCAATAACCTGGCCCGCGGTAAAACTATGGGCCTGCAGGTAAAAACGAACCAGTTCTTCCAGGGCATTAAAAGGTACCGGCCCGACAAACTCCGTTGCCGCTACAGTTACCCCGTATCTTGCCGCCTCCGAGCGTATTGTTTCCAACACACGGTGGATCGGGGTCTTTGAATAATTGGTCAGGTTCATTGACACCTGGACCTGGCCCAGCTCGGCCAGGTTAACCCCGATAGCCCTCACGTAACGGTAGCCGCCGCTTAAGTGGCGGACGCTCCTGGCAATCTTATCGGCTACCTCCATATTGGCAGTGTTAAGGTTAACGTTAAAGGCAATCAGGGGAAACCTTACCCCGACGGCAGTTGCCCCCGCTTTTGGGTGAAACAGGGCCGGCCCGCGGTCAGGCTTCCACCTTTCATCTTTCAGCTTTTCTTCCAGCGCTTCGTACTGGCCTTTGCGGATATCAGCCAGGCTTTTACGTTCGGCTTTCGAAGCCGCATCCTCGTAAAAATAGACCGGTACCCCTTTCCCGCCCAGATAATCTCCGAATTCGGCAGCTGCCAGCAGGGCTTCTTCGCTGCTGATATCTTTTATCGGGATAAACGGCACCACGTCCACCGCGCCCATCCGGGGGTGATCGCCATGGTGCGCTCTCATGTCAATACCTTCCAGCGCCAGTTCGGTTAGCTTTTTTGTCGCCTCCAGCACAGCCGCCGGACCGCCTAAGTAACCGAATACTGAGCGGTTATGATCTTTGTCTGAAGCAACCTCAAGCAGTTTGACCTGACCGGTCTCTTTTATTGCCAAGGCTATGTTTTCGATTAGCGCCAGGTTTTTGCCTTCGCTGATATTCGGTACACACATTAAAACCTTCATTTTGTTACTTCTCCTCTCTGCCCGTTTTAGCGGCAGTCGCCGAAAGTTTAACCTACCCTCCGCCGCCTGAAAAAGCAATAGCACCTTTTATATCATGTACCGCATACTGCAACGGCGGCCGGTCAGGGTTAGAAGTCGCGGCAACCCTGCGGGCGGCGATTTTAAGATCCACCGGGCACTTTACCTGCTCTATTAAATACGCAACACAGGTGCTTGTTTCCTGCATCTGTCACCGGCAGAATGCTGCTTTTTACCCGGCCCTGCCTTTTCCAAGGGTTGCGGGTGATAGGGTTTCGGCGGCTCATCGTTCCGGTTTTATTGCCTGCGCCTGTTATTGATGGCATGATCAACGCCGGATTTTAATAAGTAAAAAGCACGGCTTATCAGGGGAGATCAATTGAGCAAGGAAATACTACTATATCAAGCTGAAGATATACCGCCGCACAGTAAAACAGCAGTTTACAGCCTGCAGTGGGTTATTTTTTCACTGACTGTCCTTGCCGTAATTCCAAGCGTGGTCGGCACCGGGCTCGGGCTGGATCAGCTTGAGATCAGCTGTTTTATCCAGCGCACCTTCTTCTTTTGCGGCCTCTTCTCGATCATCCAGTTGTACTTCGGCCACCGCCTGCCGGTCTTTGAAGGCATCGGGGCCATGTGGTATAACGTGCTGATCATTATCGGCTCAGTTGCCCCCCAGATTGGAAAACCACTGGCCGAGATCCGCGGAAGTATAATATCAGCCTTACTGGTAGCAGGCATAATTTACATCGTACTTGGTTTATTTAAGCTGTTGAAACATATTCTGTTTATCTTCACCCCGGCAGTTAAGAACACTTTTTTCCTGCTGATGAGCCTGCAAATAAGCGGCTCGATCGTGCGGGGCATGCTCGGCACCTGAACTGCTGCCATGGGGACCACCGCAATTTGATCCCGGCTTGTTTACTATTCTCCGGGATTTTTGCAACCATTCCCCTGCTGTCATAAATTATTCACCGGATTCGGAATAACCGAAGAAGCTCTCCATCAGATCCCAGATATCAGGCGTCTCCAGGCCGCGACGCCAACCGGCCAAACCCGCCAGGTTATATTTTTTCACCAGTTCGAGGCGGCTTAACATAGAAGCCTGATCCTCAAGCCACATTTTGTAAGTCAGCCCTTCCTTCTCATAAACTGCCACATGCTGACCGGCCTGCTGATCAAAGGTTGTTGTCGCCTCGTTTTCAGCTATCAGTTCAGCAGCCCGCATCATCGAATATGACCAGCTATTTACCACCTCTGGCGCAGTGCCGGTTTCATCAATGGCCCAAAGCCTGGTATAGAAGGGAACTCCTAAAACCAGCTTGCTGGGAGGGACCTCATTTAACAGCTGTTGTAGCCCATTTTCAACCCAGGGCAGCGAGGCAACCGGGCCGGCAACAGGTGAAGAGGCCCAGTGCTCATCGTAGGCCATCAAAATAATATAATCGGCTTCCGCAGCCAGCGCAGCCCGGTCATAGCCCATGCTCCAGTATTCCGAGCCGGATGGCATAGTCACATCTACCGATAGAACCAGGTTTTCGGCGCGGCACAGCTCTGCCAGCCCGGTGATAAAAGCGGTAAAGTGGTCACGGTAACTGTAATGAAAGTTTTCAAAATCTATATTTAACCCTCCTAGATTGTGCTTTACCGCCAGTGATACTATCTCCCCGGCAAAATGCTGCCGGTTTTGGGCATCGGTTAGCAGTTCTGCTGTCAGATCCGGGTCAAATGAATTGGTAACCAACGCCCAAACCTGGTACCCCCGCTCACGGGCCCACAGCAAGTAATTCAGGTCAAAATCACTGCGTACCGTCCCCGTGCCATCCGCCAGATGAAACCAGGTCGGCGCAACCACCTGAAC
Source organism: uncultured Syntrophomonadaceae bacterium (assembly GCA_964389365.1). Taxonomy (GTDB): domain Bacteria; phylum Bacillota; class Dethiobacteria; order DTU022; family DTU022; genus UBA993. The sequence goes on along the minus strand of CAYMDO010000002.1, from coordinate 67,570 downwards.
CGGACCAAGGTTTCCAATCAGGTTATAGTCCGTGCCTGGATTAGCCAGCTCCCAGACGATAACCAGCGGATCCCCTGCCGGAAGGCATTTTTCCACTGCCCCGGGATTAAATAACCAACCGGAAACAGATAGAAAAAGCAGCAGTCCGGCAACGACAATTAGGATCATCAACGTAAGCTTTAACTGCCTGCGACTACTCACTCCAGACTCCTTCCTGCAGCAACGGGTATTAGCAAAAACTGTTAATGGCTATTACTATTATTGCATTAGCCAATTATTTCGCAAAAAATGCACAACAGAAGCTAAGTCATGCTATAATCGAAAAAACAGGCTCTTAACGAGGTGAATACCCGGTTTTGCTCATTAATAGAGCTGTTTTACTCCCTGTAATCTTAATAAGTTCTCTATTATTGGCGTTAAGCCTGCCGACCGGCTGCACCAACGGGGAAAACCAGGCTTCAAATTCATGCGCCACTGTTGGAAACCGCTGTATTTCTGCCCGAACCGCCGAAAGATATTTTGAAATTTACAACGGGCATCAGTGGCAGGAATTAATCGTTAAAGGCGTCAACATCGGCACCTCGTTGCCCGGTCGCTGGTATACTGATTTTCCGGCAGATCGTGAATTATACGCCCGCTGGATCGAAGAAATAGCCGCTATGAATGCCAATACGATCAGAATTTACACCCTGCTTGACCCCGCTTTTTACGCCGTCCTGGCAGAATATAACAGAAATCCCGAAAATGAAACTCTTTGGCTTTTCCAGGAGATTTGGCCTGATGATGAAGTGCCTGACCTGAATTTTTATAACCAGGATTATGCGGAAGAATACCGGCAGGAGATAAAACTGGTTATTGATGCCCTCCACGGCAATGCCGATATTCCAGCCAGACCATACCGGGCTTATGGTAAATACTCTGTTGATGTTTCTCCTTTCCTGCTGGGACTGCTGATCGGTCGCGAACTGGAACCGGAAGAAGTTGCAGCAACCAATAAGGCTAATCCTGACCTTACTCTTTTTCAGGGCGACTTCGTGCAAACCAGAAATGGTGCTTCGGCAACCGAAGTCTGGCTGGCAGACATGACTAATTATGCTGCCGCTTACTGTGATTCTCAGTATGAACGTCAATACCCGGTAGGTTTTGTCAGTTGGCCTACCCTGGATCCTCTTACACACCTGACCGAATGGGAAGCAGACGGAACGCCAGGCTATAATGACCGGGAGGTTGTTGATCCAAATATTTTTATCTCCGGACCATCCAATTATGCAGGGTTTTTCGGCGCCTATCATGTCTATCCAAATTATCCTGATTTAATGAACAATGAACCGGCTTTTGTCTCTTTTAGGGACGATGAGGGTGTTTTTCGTTACAAGGGTTACCTTAATCAGTTTATGGCTATCCACCCCCCTTACCCGGCGCTCATAGCCGAGTTTGGCATATCCACTTCTCTTAACACCGCTCATTTCAACCCTGAAGGGTTAAATCATGGTGGTTTGAGCGAAGTCGATCAGGGCACGATGGTTGTTCGGATGATGCGCTCCATCATTGATGAAGGCTACGCCGGCGGGCTGATCTTTGAGTGGAGCGATGAATGGGCTAAGAAAACCTGGAACACTGAACCTTTTATGGTTCCCTGGGAAAGACAGGTTCTCTGGCAAAACACGATGTGCCCCGAACAAAATTACGGGATACTGGCCGTTGAACCCCTGGCCCGCCCCCTGGAAGAACTATTAAGCGACTGGCAGTTAGCTTTTGATAATAAAGCATTTGCACCTCCTGATGATCATGAAAGCACTTTCGGGATGATTAAAAAGCTTGAAGCAGGTGCCGACGAAGCTTTTCTTTACCTGGCAATCACCTTAGACCAGGCGACATTCAGGCAGAGCGGTACGTTCCCCTGGGAAATCGTTGGGCTGGCTATAGGGATCAACAGCGGAATACCTGATGCCGGTGAATTTAAGCTTCCCTTCTCCGGGCTGCCTGAACTTCCAGGCCCGGTCCAGTTTCTAATTGATCTAAAAACTCCCGGGGAAGCGCTTCTCGTTGCCATTCCCTCCTATAACAGGGGGCTACTCAACTTTAATCCCCAATCTTCATCATTAGCTGATTTCGAAACGATTAATACCCTTGTAAACCGTGAACGAACTACTTTGGAAGGCCTTTATTTCCCTGCCCTTTTCGCTAACGAGAGTGCGCTCACTTACGGTAACTTTAATCCTGAGGCTGAAGATTACAACTCACTTGCTCACTGGGAATCCTTGCCTGATGGTCGGATTTTAATCCGCCTGCCCTGGATGCTCCTGAATATTGCCGATCCTTCAGGGGGTTCAGTTATTAGAGACCTCCGTAATTATAATGATCTGCCGGCCAGGGATCAATTAAGTATTGAAACTGGTAGCGGCTTTAATTTTTACGTCCTTACTTACTATCAGGGCGAACAATCAGCAAACAGCAATGATCTTTCATGGCCTGCCGTGCTTGACTTTTTCCCGCGACGCGGTGACCAATTTAAAACCGGGATTACAGCTTTTAACTGGAATCGATGGGAAGAGCCGCTCTTTCAGTTCCGCCTGAAAAGAAGCTATGACCTGATAGCCGATTACTTACTGACAATTCCGTGAGCCGAACGAAAGGAAACCTCTAATGAAACGCTGGCACCTGGTGCTAATCATTATATTGCTGTCCGGAAGCTGGCTGGTGCATTGGCCACTTAGCCCCAGGCAGGAAATTAAGTTGCTTGTTGTTAACAAAACGGTTCCCGATACCACCTTTCGCGAGCACCGTGCCATATTCTGGGTCGCCGAACACAGGCGTTTTAGTAAACCCGGCGGTGATTTCTACAATTTCCACCATGATTATTTAGGCTTCCATCCGGCAACCGGTGAGAAGCAAACCCTGACTCTTTCAGAGCTGGCAGATGCCGACCTGCTCTACCTGGCAGACAGTTACGGGATCTATGACTATCCCGGGGGCTTTGATCTTTACGAGGCGCAGCTGCCTTTTGAAATACAAAATATCAAGCTGCTCTACGGCGGCTTTGACCTAAACGAGGTAGAAGCAATAGAATATTTTTCAACAAAGGAAAATAAACGGATCATCGGTGAACATAACATCTTCGGCTACCCTACCTATCTTGATCCGGATGCTTCATTAAGGCTGCAGGCTGTATTTGCTGTCAGCTACACCGGATGGCTGGGGCGTTATTACAGCGACCTAAATGACGCGGCTTTCTGGCTAAAGCAGTTATATGAAAAGATCTACGGACTCGAGTGGGACCTTCGCGGTCCGGGCATGGTTTTCGTGCGCGAGGAAGTGCCCTCTTTCAGCTGGCGCAGCGACCTTGTTGTTGTTTCCGGTGAAGAGCTAACCGGACCATGGCCGGTAATCAACTACACAGCCCACCCCTTTAAAGGTAGAACTTCCCAAAACATTCCCTATCTCTATTGGGTAGAGGTGTTGGAACCTCTTCCTGGAGCGGAAGTTTTGGCCTACTATGAAATACCTTTGCCGGATCAGGCCCGCGCAGATCTGGATAGGCGCAGCCTTCCCGAGCGTTTCCCGGCCATGATCAGCTATACCCCTCCCGGTGAAGCAAAACGCTTTTACTTCGCCGGAGATTTTACCGATCAATTGCCTGCCCTGCTTACACCGCGGTTGACAGGAAGCGCAAAGATCCAGCGGTTTATGTCTTACCTGCCGGGATTGCCCATCGAATTCCGTTTTTACTTACAGTGGTATGAACCGGCGCTGTCCAACATCCTGCATGATACGGCAGGTGATTAAGCTAATGATGTCAGAATCTAAAACTGTTTTGATCGCTGAAGACGAAAAAAGAATCAACAACCTGATTTCTGCCCGCCTGAAGCAGGAAGGTTACCGGGTCATACAAACTTTCGACGGAGAGGCGGCCCTTCAAGAGCTTTTAGCGAGAAAAGCTGATCTTGGGCTGCTAAACATGATGATGCCGCATCTTGACGGGAACCAGATCCTAAGACGTCTCAGGAATGCCGGCCGGGTTATACCAATCATCATCTTTTCGGTTAAAAACAAGGAAAGTGATTTGCGTAACTCTTTGCTTTCCGGAGCCAGCGATTATATAGTAAAGCCTTTTGAGCTCGATGATATGGTTTCGCGGATCAACAAAATAATCGGGGAGTAAATATCAATGGATCCTTATTTAACTATCCTGCTCTATATTATATACTTGGTCAGCGCTGTAATTATTTCATTTCTGACAATTATAGTGATCTTACGCATAAAAAATGCACGCGAGGAAAAACAGTATCGCCTCTGTGAAAAAAAATGGGAAAAGCTTTTTATCGATTATATCCTCGGCAAGTCTGAGCTTAACAATATAATAAAACCGTTTCTGAAGAATAAAAATTACCATTTTTTCAGGAAATTTTTTACCCCGTACTTAGAGATGCTCGATGGCCGGGATTTTGAAGCAACCAAAGCCCTCTGCCGGGAGATCAGCATGATCGGCTACTACCGGGAAAGGCTTCTAAAAAGGAATATTTATGATCGGGCAACAGCAGCAAAAATGCTGGGTGACTTTCGCTGCTATCAATCGATCTCAACCCGGATTAGAATGCTGAAAAGTAAAAACCACCTGCTTGTCTTAGCCGCCGCCCAGGGGTTGGCAGTTTCAAATAATCCCCGTGTCTTCAGCCCTGTTTTAAAAGCCCTGGTCAGTAACTCTTATTTTACCTACGAAGGGATTACAGAAATTCTCTCCCGCTTCAGTATTGAAGTCTGCCGGCCTATTACGGCTCTGCTTGATAAGTACAGCCGGGGGGAACTCCCGGTGAAATTTATAGCTTCCCGCAAGAAAAAGGGCGCTTTTAGATACCTGATAGCGAAGCCTAAAGCTGCCGAAATTGATCTGAGTTTAATGATCATGATTTTGATCGATCTGCTTGGCCACTACCGCTATACTGAAGCTCTTTCGGTGTTGAACTGTCTTTTGGCAGGGGCGGAAAACGAGACTATTATTCACATCATGAAGGCATTTTTGCGCATAGGCAAACTGCCGGCCTCATATAATCCCGGACTTTACCTGGAAAACGAGGATTGGGTGATCAGAAGTTTTGCGATCCAGACTACTAAATTGGCCCCGGCAGACAATATGATGCCGATGCTTGACCAGTTATTAAATGACGAGAATTGGTGGGTTCGCTACCACGCAGCCAAGGCCCTGATAGCTGCCGGCAGTACCGGATCTTCTTTACTTACTCAGAAAGCCGATGGCTCAAAAACCAAGGCCGCCACAATCGCCGCTTACGTGCTGGCCTCAAAAGAGGTAAGCTGATGAGTTGTGGTCAGATATTTATTATCTTCTACAGCGTCTTTATCATCCTTTATTTTCTGGCTATTAATCTGGGCTACCTGGTGCTGGTGGTAATATCTTTTTTTGGTATAAAAAATATCAGCCTGGCTGAAAAAATTGCCAGTCGTGATTTATCTTTTAAATCCAGTTTCTTTAAACCGATATCGATTATCATCCCGGCCTATAATGAAGAAGCGACCATCGTTGAAACGGTTCGTTCAACACTCTCTCTGCGCTATCCTGATTTTGAAGTAATCGTGGCCAGCGATGGATCAACAGATCAGACAATAGAAGTTTTAAAAGAATCATTTTCACTTGAACCCGGTTTTGATAATTACCGGGCAGAACTAAAAACAAAAAAGATTAACAAGATCTATCGCTCTGCCTATTACCCAAACCTGGTGGTTATCGATAAGGAAAACGGGGGCAAATCTGATGCGCTAAATGCCGGCATTAATATAGCGCAGTACCCACTTTTTTGTAATATTGACTCAGATTCGCTGGTTGACAGCGAAGCCCTGCTAAAAATAACCGACCTGTTTGCAAAAGATTGGAGGGTAATTGCTGCCGGCGGCACAATCAGGGCCGCCAATGGAGCTTCTGTCGAGGGAGGCATGGTTAAGGCAGTAAGACTTTCCGGGCGATTCTGGGTGCGGTTCCAGATCGTGGAGTACTTGAGGGCTTTCCTCTTCGGCAGAGCAGGCTGGTCTTTAATTGGCGGTTTGTTAATTTTGTCAGGGGCTTTTAGCGTGTTTAGAAGGAAAGCGGTAATTACTGCCGGTGGTTACCTGACCAACACAATCGGTGAAGATATGGAACTGGTGCTCCGCCTGCAGCGGACCATGAAAAAAATTAAACGGCCCTACCGGGTTCAGTTTGTGCCCGATCCGGTATGCTGGACCCAGGTGCCCGAAACCTATGGTGGCCTGAAAACCCAACGTCGCCGCTGGCAGCGCGGGCTTGCAGAAAGTTTATTTAATAACTTTGAGATGTTTTTAAATCCCCAGTATGGAACGGCAGGGATGATCAGCTATCCTTTCTTTCTTTTCTTCGAATTTCTGGGTCCGGTGATTGAGATTGGCGGTTACCTTATTTTAATCTATGCACTGGCCAGCGGACTGCTTAATCTACCCTTTGTATTGCTCTTCTTCAGTGTGGCTGTTCTTTTGGGTGTCCTGCTTTCCACAGCGGCCCTGCTGGTGGAAGAGATTTATTACCGCAGTTATCCGCAGCTGAAAGATGTTCTGGTTCTATTTGCATTTGCGATTGCCGAGAATTTCTTTTACCGGCAAATTCACTGCTGGTGGCGTTTTCTGGGACTGATTGATTTTACTTTTAAACGAGGTGGCTGGGGCACTTTAAGCCGGCAGCGTTTTGATAACAATTAACAGCTAACCTGTTTGGCGACCAAAAATCAGGTAATGGTGAGGTTTGATGCAATGGTGAAAGAACTGCATGCTGAAGTAGTGGTTGTCGGCTCGGGACCGGCCGGGGCTTTTACGGCAGCGCTTTTAGCAGAAAAAAACCACGATGTAATCCTGCTGGATAAAGACGACTTTCCACGTGACAAAACCTGCGGCGATGCCCTGCCGGCTAAAGCGATTGAATTGCTTTACGGCGCCGGGATGGGGGAAGCACTTGATGCTGCCGGTAAAAGCGACAAAATGTATTCCCTGAAACGCATGCGGCTGATTTCTCCTAAAGGCTGCGAGAGAAGTTACCCGCTGGCCAAAAGCCCCGGTGGTTTCAGCGCCGCCGTAGCGCCACGCTTTCACTTTGACAACCTGATCCGCGAAGAAGCAATCCGGGCAGGAGCCAAGTTTCACCGGGCAACTGCTGAAAAGCCGATCATTGAAAACGGCCGGGTAACCGGGGTGCAAGTGAGCAATGGGCAAAAGAATAACGAAATAAGAGCAAAAGTTGTTATCGGTGCGGACGGTGTTGCCTCCACCCTGGCCCGCGCCCTGAGAAACGGAGAACGACATGCCAGGAACCACCGTGCTGTCGCCATACGGGCTTATGCTGAAAATATTGAGCTTTACCCGCATGAAGTGGAATTCTACATCTATGGCAGTATCCTGCCCGGTTACGCCTGGATTTTTCCGCTTTCCGGCAGCAGGGCCAATATCGGCCTCGGGATGCGCCTCGATCATTATCACAGCGGGTCACACAATTTACAGCAGATGCTCAACCTCTTTTTAAATATGCCGTTAATCAAGCCCCGGTTAAAAACGGGCTTCAAGCTTGAAAACATCGCCAGCTGGCCGTTAAATTTTGGTTCCCAAAAGGGCCTGCAATATGCCTTTCCCGGAGCGCTGCTGGTAGGCGATGCCGGCGGTTTTATAAGCCCGCTGACGGGAGGCGGGATCAACCGCAGCCTGCTCTCGGGGCAGATTGCGGCAGAAATTGCTCACCAGGCCTTGAACAGCAATGATTTTTCATTAAATACCCTCGGCCGTTACGAGCTGTTATGCCGGGAAAAGCTGCTAAAAAATTTAAGAAGGACATTTTATTTAACCAATACTCTATTACGCTTTCCCGGCCTGGTAGATCTTTTTGTCCATCATTTAAATGATAAAAATCCCCTGGCCAGAACTTTTACCGGCAAGCTTTAAACCTGGGTAAAACAATGGCGGGACAGGCCCGCCTGCAACTTTCTTGCGGGACGATCAGGACCTGATACTGAAGCTTCATGCCTTGACAGGCCCCATTTTCTTAACTATACTTTAGCTGTTTGTTAGTGTGACCCAAGGTAAAGCGAAAGAGTGATGCCTAGCTAATGCAGAAACTGCTGATGATCATTGCCGGCTACACGCTATCGGATTTTTTGTACGACCTGGTTTTAATCGGCATCGCTTACGGCTATGTAATTCTGACTATTGCCATCCCTGTATTCCTGAAAAAGAAAAATATTATTTCTAAATTTCACGCCCGTAAAATAGTGCACCTCTTCACCGGGTTGATCGTTCTGGTTGTTCCTTTCTTTATCTTGCCTCTTTTTGCAGTATTTATTTCCCTGAGCCTGGCTATCGTGGTCTTTTTTTGTTCCCGCGACAGCTCGGTTAAACAGCTGCAGGAGCTGTATGAATCGATCGGTGAAGAAGCCGAGGAACGGACCGGCCGCCTGGAAGGCCCCTTTTTTTACAGCGTCTCGATCACTTTATTGATCGCCGTTTTTGTCCTTTTTGCCCCCGACCGGCTCTACTTCCCGATATGCGGCATCCTGATCATGATCATCAGCGATACTTTTGCCTCGGTGGTCGGCAAGAAATACGGCAGGTTTAAAATCAGGATCGCCCACACCGGCACAGGCCGTACTTTGGAAGGTTCCCTGACCTTTTTTATATCAGCATTCATCCTCTGTTTTGCGGCATTCTATTTTTTTGGCCTGCTCAATCCAATCAACCAGCACAAGCTGACTTTTCAGGCTGTCGTGGCCTATTCTTTTATTACCGCCGGCGTCGGTACGGTAACCGAACTGCTGTCACCTTCAACAATTGACGACCTCACTGTGCCGATCGGAACCACAATGGTTATTTACCTGCTCTCGCTTCTCGGTTAAGCCGCTCCCAGCACAACTGCCAAAAACCAGATAAAAAAGCTGTACTTCATAAGAGTGCTGTTGTTCTCCAGGGCATGACCGTCAGCATCGCTTTTAGCCTTTATAGCAATATAGGTCAGGATCGGGTAGAGGCCGAAAATAACCAGGTACAGATAAGCGGGCTTATAATCTTCTACAAAATAGGTGACCAGCATCATGACCTTTGCCAGGGTTAAAAACACGATTGTGTAACGACGGGCCGACGCTTTGCCCCATCCGGTAGATATGGTTCTGCACTGCTGCTCAAGATCTCCCCGGTAATCAGCCATTGTCTTTAATATTTCACGGCCCATCATCGCCAAAAAAACGGTAACGGCCAGCATCAGTGTCGGTTTAATGTTACCGGCTGCCACTCCGCCAAATATGAAACAGAGGCCGATGATCAAAGCAACAGTAATATTGCCCCATAAAACTGTGCACTTTAGCTTCCATGAATAAAGGTAAAGCAAAATGTTGGCCCCGATTGCAATTAAAAAAGCCGGCAGGTTAATAAAAGTGGCAATCAGCAGGGAAATAGCAGTCCCAATTAATGAAAATGCCAGGGCCCCTTTCGGGCTGATCTTTCCGGACGGCAGCGGCCGCCCGGGTTTGTTGATGCGGTCAATTTCAATATCTACGTAATCGTTCCATGCGTTGGTGGAAACTGTAATCAGCAATACCGTCAGCGACGCTGCGATCACCGGCCACCAGGACAACGGCCCGGCTGCATAGGCACTGACAAATACTGCCAACACCCCGGCCAGGGCGTTTATTGGCCGGCCCAGCCTGTAATATTCCTTAAGCATCTTTCCCCACTCCCGACATATTTTCCCGGCATTGCCCAAGTACTTTCGTTTCAGGCGACAGGCGGACGATACCGGTAAGTAATCGAATAGAGTATCGGCCCGCAAGGCAAAGACCTCCTGATACATATCGTAGTGTGCATAGATCAGGAAGTCAACTATCCGTACGGTCAGGGTTAAAGTTATCACATAAGCTATTGCAGCCGCGGCGGTCAACCTTTTGCGAAATTATACTGTGGGTTTTAAAGCAACCCGCACCGGCGTCCGGCAGATACTGCCCCTTTTTAGCGGCAGATACGCGTAACCGAACCGGCCAAGTAACGCCGTGCCTGCAGCTTAACAATTTAACCCGGGTTTTGCCGCATTCCCGGCGGGCGGGCTAAAATGACGATGCTTCAAAAAACAAAAACAAGGAGGTGAATCAAATGGCAGTTACCGCTATACCTTTAACTGCTCGCCTGCAGCTGCGGCTGAACACCGGGTTGGATGATAATTTTAACCCGATCTACCGCACCCGCACTTACGCCAACATTAAAGCCAGCGCGGACAACGAAGACCTGTTCGAGCTGGCTGAGGAGATTGGCAGCCTGCAGCTGCACACGCTTGAAGCTGTACGCCGGGTAGTCGAGTACGAACTTGAAGAAGAGTAAACCCAAATTTTTTTGCGCTGCAACTTTAACGTCATAAGGAGGTGATAAAAAATGAGCGCAACTTTACAGATGATCTTCCGCAACGCAGCCAGCACAAACTCCACTGTTTCAGTGGCCGATCCCGACCCTGAAATAACAGCAGTAGATGTAGAAGCGGTTATGGATTCAATAATCAGCCGTAATGTTTTCACTACTTCCGGCGGTGATATTGAAAGCAAGGTCAGGGCCCAAGTAGTTTCCAGGACAGTAGATATACTTGGTGAATACTAAATCAGGCTGGGGCGGGCCAGGCCCGCCCCCTGGTTTGAAGGAGGTGAGCTGAATGATGGAAGAAATGGTTGTTTTAATCGGTAATTTTGGTTTCCCGGTTGCCGTCAGCATTTACCTGCTGGTGCGGTTGGAAGGCAAGCTTGAAACCCTGACTGAAAGCATCCATTCTCTTTCAGACGCGATCGTCAAACATTAAGCCGGCAGGATAATGCCCAACAGGCTCTCTCCCGGCAAAGGAGAGGGCCCAAAATACCAGGAAAAGAAAGGGACAAATAAATGCAAAAACCGGTGGTTGTCCTGGATCCCGGCCATGGAGGTTACGATTCGGGAGCCAGTTATCTTGGCCTGAAGGAAAAAGATTTAAACCTGGCGCTCGCCATGAAAATTGCCGCCCGGCTGGGCGGTGTGAAAACTCTGCTGACCCGCGAGCGTGATACCTATGTTTCGCTGGCCGACCGGGTAGCGTTAAGTAAAAGAGCAGAAGCCGACCTTTTTCTATCGCTGCACGCCAATGCCGGGGGAGGAAAAGGCTTTGAATCGTTTATCTACAGCAGTCTGGGTGCTAAAGATCCGGCAGTGCTTATGCAGCAAGCGATCCACGGCGCAATTATGAAAGCGCTTGATCGCTGGGAGATAGCCAACCGCGGCTTAAAACGGGCTTCCTTTTACGTGCTGAAAAGCAACCCCCGCCCGGCGGTATTACTTGAATCGCTTTTTCTTGATAATCCGCGGGAAGCGCAAATCTGGCGGGAGCCGCTTTTTGCCGAAACACTGGCAGGCGGCATTGCAGACGGGATCAAACTTGCTCTTGGCTTAAGCGTAAGTGCACCGGAACTCCTGGTAATCCAAGTTGCGTCAGAAAAAAAGAAACCGGCACAACCCAGCCATTACACGGTGCAGGTCGGCGCTTTTGCCCGGCTTGAAAATGCCCGCCAGCGGCTGGCCGAAGCGCAGGCTGCTGGGTTCAGTGAAGCTTACATCTACCAGAAACAATAGCACTAAAAGCGGGGCTTCAAGGTTAGATTTTGAAGCCCCGCTTTTTTAAACATATCCTGATCAAGCGCTGCAAGTATTACGATCTGGCATCAGCCAGAAACTGGCTTAAAAAGCTGCTGATAACATTTATTTTCTCATATATATCTGCCCCGCTTCCAGCCTGCCCGGCTGAAACCAGCGGCAGTTGTCCCGGGTTGCCGGTCCGGCTGTGCAGGTAACGGTAATGATCAAGGGCCAGGCGGCCCCGGTTAAGTCTTTTTTCAACTGCCTGGCGGGTGAAGCAGCAGGGCACACTCAAGCCGCCCTGAAAATGAATACGGCACTTTTCCTGCCTGGTATTTTGTAGGTTTTCTTCCTCGCTTATTTTTACTACGTCGGTTACACTGACATAACCGCTCGCCCCGTCGCTGTCCACCAGCGGCTGCCGCATTTTCACGGGCACTAAAGCCAAGTGCTGGCTGAGCGGCAATGGAACACCCTGGCCACAGCATAGATAGTCTTTATAGCTCCTACGCAGCTCAACAAGGTCATAACCATAAAACTTGAGAAATCTTACCAGGATTGTTTTTAACCTGCGGCTGTCCTCGAACACCTCGCCCCGGCGGGTATAGATCCGGGTAGCGTTTCCCCCTTCCGTTCCGTAACATGGCTCCAAAGCAACGATTGACTGGATGCAGTTTTCAAATGTTTTTATCTGCTTCACCTCCCAGACCAATTATAGGCGAACATATGTTTTTTGTAAAGGCCAATACGGCCTATTAGAAGGATTTAAACCCGGCAGGGAGAAGAATGAACCTGACAACAGACAGGAGGAAAATGTGAAATGGATAAGAAACCAACCCACGAAGAAGCACTGGCTTTACTGAAAAAATATAACCAGAGCGACGCCCTGATCAAACATGCCCTGGCCATGGAAGCGGTTATGGCTTATTTTGCCCGCAAATTCGGCGAGGCAGACCCGGAAAAATGGCGTGTTATCGGTTTAATTCACGACCTGGATTACGAGCAGTACCCCGAAGAACACTGCCGTAAAACAGAAGCAATTTTGGCTGAAGAGGGTTGGCCGGATGATTACATCCGGGCAGTGATCAGCCATGGCTGGAAAATTTGCACTAAAGTTAAGCCGGAGGAAACAATGGAAAAGGTGCTGTACACTACAGATGAACTGACTGGTTTGATCGTTGCCACGATCCTGATGCGGCCCGGTAAAAGCATCCTAGACCTGGAATTAAGCTCGGTAAAGAAAAAGTATAAAAATAAAAACTTTGCCGCCGGAGTCGATCGCAGCATTATCGAAGAAGGCGCCGCCATGCTGGGGATGAGCCTTGATGACGTAATCCAGGAAACAATCAACGCCATGCGGGCCGAAGCAGCCGCTCTGGGCCTAGAGGGAAGCGCCTAAATATTTATTGGCGGCCTGCGCTCCTGCCAGGAGCTGTTTTTTTCGAAACAGGCAGCTGCTATCAACAGCTCGCGCTCGCCTCCCGGCTTACCGGCAATCTGCAGGCCTACCGGGAAACCGTCTTTGGTTAAACCGCAGGGGATACTGATTGCCGGCAGCCCGGTCACAGAAAAAGCGTAGGTCAGCATAATCCAGTCGATATAGCTTTTCATTTCCCTGCCGTTTATCTCGGTGGGGTAAGCTGTAGCTGCCGGGAAAGGTTTAACCGGCACGGTGGGCAGGGCGATCAGGTCGTACTGCGTGAAGAAGCCCAGCATCTGCTGCCAGAGCTGCGACCGGTGCTGATCGGCTTTGGCAATAGCTGCTGCAGTAAGCGCAAGGCCCTGCCTGGCGTTGCTGATAATGTTGGGGTTCACCAGTTCCAAAAACTGCGGTTTGTCAAGTTCGGCCTGGTAGAGGGCAGCATAACGGACCCCGCGCAAAACTGCCGCCGTTTCCTGCAAACCGCTGAAATCGGGGCAATCCTCGGTTACCGTGCACCCAAACTGTTCGAACACCTTGACCGATCTTTTGGCAACATCAAGAACTTCATGATCAACCGGCGTTAAATTTAAGTTATCGCTCCAGGCCACCCTAAAATTGCGCCTGCTGCCGGCACCCTTCCTGATGCTGTCGAAAAAACTTGCCTCGTTCGGCATAAAAGCCACCGGGCTGCGCATGTCCGGCCCCGACATCACATCAAACATTAGCGCTAAATCATCAACGCTGCGGGCCATCGGGCCTTCGAGTGACATCGTATCCCAGTAGAGGTCGTTGGGATAGACGGGAATCCGGCCCGGCGACGGCCTCATGCCCACCACGCCGCAAAAACTGGCCGGGATCCGCAGTGAACCGCCCAGATCATTGCCCTCGGCCAGCGCACAGAGTCCGGCCGCCACTGCAGCCGCAGAGCCGCCGCTGGAACCGCCGCTGTTGTAAGCGCTGTTCCAGGGGGTTCTGGTAGGGCCGAATAGATCGTTATAGGTGGATCCGCCTGCCGCAAACTCGGGAGTATTGGTTTTACCCATAACTATCGCCCCGGATGCCTTCAGGCGCTCCACCACCAGCGAGTCGGTTTCCGGTATATAATCTTTATAAAGCAGTGAGCCAAAAGTGGTTCTAATCCCTTTTGTCAGGGTTACATCTTTTATCGATACCGGTACGCCAGCCAGCGGCCCGGGAGTCAGCCCGGCTTTCATTTGCTTTTCCAACAGCACGGCCGCCTTTAGGGCTGCATCTTCTGCAACGGTACAATATGCATTGATACCCGGGTTCACCACTTCAATCCTTTTTAGAAAGGTTTTTACCACTTCAGTCGGAGAAACCTTTCCGGCCGTGACCAGGTCAGCAATTTCATGCGCAGCCAGGTAACATAGATCTACAGTACTGGTTATGCAGATCCCCTCCCGAAATATATACAGAATAGTTAATCATTTATCTGGTCTCAAACTGCATTGCCGCTCTTTATTGCTTATTATGCAGCTGTATGCCTTCAGGCAAAATTGACAAACCCTGCTCTCTATAATACACTTGAGTCAATAAAAAAACAGAGCAGCGGTCATATTTGCCTCCTGGAAAAAGCTGACTTACTTCTCCAATCTTCTGCCGACCATACTCTGATAGGAGAGGGGCACAAACAATGAGAACTTTTTTTATCATCTTAATGATTACGGCAGCTTTGGCCATTACAGCGCTTGCCTTCCTGAACAGTGAAATTGTTACGGTTAATTACCTGTTTGGCCAGATTGATTTAAACCTTTACTCAGTAATTTTAGGCTCTGCTCTCGGCGGCATCATTGTCATGATCTTTTATTTAATATACCGCGGCATCCACAACTACATCAAGTCGGAAAGCGAACGCAACCTGAAAAAAGAATTACAGCGCCAGTTGAAAACGCTGGAGTTCGAAAACAAAAGAATGGCAGACGAGATCAGCAAACTGCAAAGGGAACGTGAAGTTGCCGCTGAAAAAGCCCGTAGCGAACTGGAAAACGAAAAGCAGAAACTTCAAGACGAATTGAACAGGCAGCAAAAAGAGCGTGAGAGCGCCATGGCTAGAGAGCAGGCTGAGCTGGAAGCAGAAAAGCAGAAACTCGAAGCGGAGTTAAAAAAACAGCGGGCGGCAAAGGAAGCACCCGAAACAGGAACAGCAGGCGAAGACCCGTCAGCTAAAAAGGGTTTCTTTGATTTTCTTAAGAAGTAACAGGGATTAGATTACCTTTTTCCCGCACCAAGCCCCTCCCCCACCCTCATCGGGCGGGTGCCCAGCGGGGTAATTTCTGATCAAGGGCCAGCAAGCTGCGCAAAATCACGTTGGCGCCCTTCCAGCACTGTTCAATAGAAGTATGTTCTTCTTCACAGTGGCTGAAGCCGGTATCGCTGGGCACAAAAATCATCGTTGCCGGCACTAAATCGGCAATATACTGGGCATCATGGCCGGCTCCGCTGTACATCCGCATGTATGGATAACCAAGTTTGTTGACGTTCTCTTCCACTATCCCCACCATTTCAGGTTTAAAATCGACGGTGTCACGAGCCCACTGCCTGCGGTAAGCAACTGAGCAGCCGCGTATTTCCGCCGGTAAAGATTCGATCACTTGCACCACCTGTCTGATCACTTCCGGGTCGCGGTGCCGCGCATCAAGAGTAATACGCACATTATCGGGAATAACTGTGTGAACATTGGGACCACCGCTAAATTCACCGGTGGTGTAAACGAGGGCAGGATCAAGTTTGTCCAGTTCATCATGCAGATGCTGGATTACCGCTGTCATCGCGTAGAGAGCATCCT
The DNA here is from genome assembly GCA_964389365.1 of uncultured Syntrophomonadaceae bacterium. Classification (GTDB taxonomy): domain Bacteria; phylum Bacillota; class Dethiobacteria; order DTU022; family DTU022; genus UBA993. The sequence continues at coordinate 51,707 of CAYMDO010000002.1, read as the reverse complement.
TACGCACCGGCATCGGGGTAGTGCCGGCATGGTTGGCCTGGCCGCGGGTCTTAATCTCGTAATTAACCATCCCCAGCACCCCTTCCACCACGCCGATATCTTTTTTTTCAGCCTCCAGGACCGGGCCCTGCTCAATATGCAGCTCCAGGAAAGCGCTGTAGCCCTTTGCGCTAAAACGGTTCGCCGGGTCGCCCCTGTAACCGCTGGCAGCGAGCGCTTCTCCAAAGGTAACCCCTTCTTCATCCCGTACGGCCAGCATCGTATCCCGGTCAAATTTACCGGCAATGACCCCGGAGGACATCATAGCCGGCCGGAACCGGGAGCCCTCCTCATTGGTCCAGACCAGTACTGTCAGCGGGTGTCGGGTTTCTATGCCTTCGGCAATCAGGGTTTCCACCGCTTCTAGGCCGGTTAAGACCCCCAAAACACCGTCATAATTGCCGCCCCTGACAACCGAATCGAGGTGCGAACCGACAGCGATGGCAGGCAGGTTTTCCCGGCCCGGTTTGGTTGCATAGATATTAGCCATGTCATCGGTTACAACGGTCATCCCCAGGGCTTCGCAGCGCCGACAAAATTCGGCACGCGCCTGCAGGTTGGGCTCTGTTAAGCAAAGCCTGGTAATCCCGCCTCTCCCGGTATCGCCAAATTTACTAAAGGCTAATATTTTGTTCTCCAGTCTCTCTATGCTGCACTCAACCATCTTTACTCAAACCCCTTTGATGTTAATTTTAAGCTTATAACACTCAGGCCCAATACGAAGCAGGGCTGAGTATCTTGGCGCCCAATAATTGATCACCATTCAATAACCCCTATCACCACGTTAAATAACCGGCTGCAGTTGATAGTGCCTGGAAAGGTATAACCCTACCCATTACAGGTTATCAATAATTGGGACAGTTTTTGTTTTGAACAGAGAACAGGTTCTCATACTATTTGGATTTTTTTACCCTTCGGATCTCCCTTAAAAGCTTCAATGGCATGCTCCCATGCTTCGATCCCGATGTCTTTATGATAATAGGTTGCTGCTTCTTTCAAATGGGCTAAGGCAATTTTACCGGTTATCAGCGGATCGTCATCGGTTACATTGGTATCGGGGTCGACTGACCCGTGCTCCAATTCCACATTAAGCCCCTCAAGATACTCCTCAGGAGTAAATCCGGCCTGATTGAAGTCAACGCCCAGCTTCTTCGCTATAGCAAGAGCTTCTGACAATAAAAACTTTTTCACTTTTTTCACCTTCCTTGAATATATTAGTTGATCAAATCATAGTTTATATTTCACTTTTAATTCTATATAACTGCACCCCCAAAGTAAACCGAGTCTGCCCCGGACGCAGATAAAGTGGCTGCAGGGCTGCAGAATTATCCCGGTTTATTACCGAAGCGATCTAAAGAGGAAAGCGGCAGTTAAACGCGAATAAATTAAGTTATAGATATTGCAGACTTAATCCCTGGTACGGCCCCGATAAATACGGTGGTGAAACCATGAAAGTTGCCATTGTTTACAATTACCAAAGCCGGGCTGTCATAAACCTGTTTGGAACACCAAGTGGCGAAAGTTATGGCATCCATACTATACAGCTGATCCAGAACGCCCTTAAATCAGGAGGCCATGATGTTAAAGCTTTCGAGGGCGATAAAGATATAATCCGCAATCTCGAAAATTTTATACCCCCGGATTCTTTTCATGATAACCCCGGCCTGGTTTTAAACCTGAGCTACGGCATACAGGGTAAAGCGCGCTATACACATGTACCGGCAATCCTCGAGATGCTGGGCATTCCCTACGTCGGGTCGAGCCCTTATGCACACACCCTTGCCCAGGACAAAGTGTTGACAAAAATTTTATTACTGCAAAAAGGTTTGCCGACACCCCGGTTTACGGTGATCGATGAACCGGGCTTAATGCCCGTTGAAGAATTAAATTTCCCGATGATTCTCAAACCAAAAGATGAAGCGCGTTCCCTGGGCTTAAAGATTGTTGAAAATATTGACCAGTTTAAGGCCGGCGTAGAGGAAATAGCCGGCCGCTTTAAAACCCAGGTTTTAGCCGAAGAGTATATAGACGGCCGGGAAATAAACGTTGGTTTGCTCGGAAACAAACCGGTGATTACGCTTCCGCCGGCAGAACTTATATTTGGGGAAGGGTTGGCGATATACACCCACGAAGATAAAACAAAAACAAGTAAGCGTAATATTGAAAAAAGATGCCCGGCCCGCCTGTTTCCGGAACAGTTAAACCGGATCGAGGAACTGGCAGTAAAAACTTTCGTGGCATTGGGTTGTTACGACTGCGCCAGAATTGATTTCAGGCTGGATGATCAGAACCAACCATACATACTGGAAGCAAATTCGATGGCCAGCCTCGAACCTGACAGTTCTTTTGTGCTCGCAGCTGGCAAAGCCGGATATTCGTACAGCCGCCTAATAAACAGATTAATAGATATTGCCGTCGAGCGTTACCCCTTCCTATCATAAATGCATAAATAACTGATTATTGAACCGGATTATTCCCCTGACTGACTGTTTTGCCTACCGCTAATTATAATAATTTCACAAACAGCTAATCTTCTATAACTTTTTCATTGTAACAGCCGAGAAGCTTAAACCCTGCCGTTTGTTTTTCCGCCTGCCGGAGAGTCTTAATCACCCCGGAATCTTTGATCGAACCGTCAAAATCCAAAAGGAATGAATAATCACCCGGCTCATTGGGTATTGATTCAATCCTGGTCAGGTTAATGCCGGCGCTGGCAAAAAGCTCGAGCACCCCGAAAAGGGTCCCCGCCTTATGTTCTGTCGTAAAGGTCACCGTGCATTTGCTACCCCCTTCGGCCGGCGAACCCTTCGAAAGCAGCAAAAACCTGGTGCGGTTTTTGCTTAAGTCTTCAATGTTCTCTTTTAAGATTTCAAGGTTGTAAAGCTTGGCTGCCAGCTTGCCGGCAATGCAGGCCGCGCCGCGCGGCTGTTTCTCAGCCAGCATCATCGCCGCTCCGGCCGTATCAAAATAGGGCACGGGGGTTAATTTATTTCGGGATAAAAAACGCCTGCACTGGGCCAGGGCCTGGGAATGCGAAAAAACCTCCCGTATGTCACGGTGATCGGTCCCGGGCACCATCAACAGACAGTGGTGAACCGGCATATCAATGGCGCCGGTGATTTGCAGGTCAGTATTAAGTAAAAGTTCGTTTACCGGGCCCACAATCCCGCCCAGGGTGTTTTCAACGGGGACAATGCCATAATCATACATCCCTGAGTTGACCCCTTCAAAAACTTCATTGAAAGTAGCGCAGGGCAGAGTGACATAATCCTGGTTGTAAAGCCTGACCGCCTCTTCGCTGTAAGCCCCGTGTTCGCCCTGAAAGGCGGTGATGGTCAGGTCCCGCCCCTGTAATTTTTTACTCTGGGCAAGGATTATCTTATAAAGCTCTTCGCTGAAATCTTTTTCAACCAGGGCATTCGGGTTGTTTCTGACTTTCTCCATGATCTCTTCTTCACGCCGGGGGTCTTCGATCTTCTCTTTAAAACGCTTCGCTAAAAGGCCATGCTCCATCCGATCGTTTAAAAGTTTTAGCAGCTTCGTATCAATCAGATCTATTTTGTGCCGGATTTCATCGAGTTTCATAGCTGGTCGCCCCCTGCGATCGAAGTTTTAAATAGCGGATCGGACATAAATTGTTCAAGTTTGCGTATTTTTTTCATCAGCTCTTTGAACTGTGCCGGGTTTAGCTGCTGGTCAGCATCGCTTTTTGCTTCACAGGGATTAACATGCACCTCAACCAGCAGGCCGTCAGCCCCGGCAGCTACAGCTGCCAGGCTCATTTTTTCAACCAGGCTCAGCTTGCCTGTACCGTGCGACGGGTCAATCATCACAGGCAGGTGCGTCAGTTCCTTGAGTGCCGGAATCATGCTTAAATCAAGGGTGTTGCGGGTGTAGGTCTCAAAGGTTCTGATGCCGCGTTCACAGAGCACCACATTTGGGTTGCCTTCGGCTAAAATGTATTCGGCGCAGTTTAACCACTCTTTGAGTGTAGAATACATACCCCTCTTTAATAAAACCGGTTTGGGGGATCGGCCGACTTCTTTCAACAGGGAAAAATTTTGCATGTTGCGGGCGCCGATCTGCAGAATATCAGCGAACTCACCAACCCATGATACATCACGGGGGTCTATCACCTCGGTCACGATCGGCAGGCCTGTAAGCTCCCTCGCCCTGGCGAGTAGCTTTAAGCCCTCCAGGCCGAGGCCCTGAAAATCATAAGGCGAGGTGCGCGGTTTAAAAGCGCCGCCCCGAAACATCATGCCGCCGCCTGCTTTGACCGCTTCAGCAGTCCTGATGGTCTGTTCTTCGCCTTCAACGCTGCATGGGCCACCGACCACTACAAAACCTTCGCCGATAACGACCTTGCCGACCTTGATTTTTGTCCTGACAGTATCTTTACCAATACTGGCCAATTTAAGGTTTTGCATCAGTTTTCTCCGTTTGGAACAATTATTTGAGCAATGATAACACAGCGCAGTAAGGGCGGTCAATTAAATCATGGATTTGCGGTAATTGACGCGGGGTATGCTATAGATTACGATCAGGCTGAAAATAGGAACTTTAGGGAGGGACAGGATGACCGGGACAATAAAACATACCCCCGCAGCGGATGGTTTTCAGATGCCAGGCGAATTCGAACCCCACGAAGGATGCTGGATGATCTGGCCCGAGCGCACAGACAATTGGCGTTTGGGGGCAAAGCCTGCTGAAAAGGCCTTTGTTAACGTGGCAGAAGCGATCAGTCGCTTTGAACCGGTAACTATGTGCGTTTCAGCCGGGCAGTTCGTCAATGCCCGGGAGAAGCTTCCTGGCCGGGTCAGGGTTATTGAAATGTCCGCTAACGATTCGTGGATGCGGGACACAGGGCCGACTTTTGTAATTGACGGCAGGGGCCGTCTCAGGGCAATAGACTGGGACTTCAACGCCTGGGGCGGTCTGAACGGCGGCCTCTACTTCCCCTGGGACCAGGATGATCTGGTTGCCCGTAAAGTAGCTGAAATTGCCGGGGTTGATCTTTACAAGGCTCCGCTGGTGATGGAAGGCGGCTCCATTCACGTTGATGGAGAAGGCACTTTGCTGACAACCGAAGAATGCCTTCTTAACCCCAACCGCAACCCGCAGCTCACCAGGCACGAGATTGAAGCTTACCTGGGCGGCTACCTGAATGTACAAAAGGTGGTCTGGCTGCCCCGGGGTATCTTTAATGATGAGACTAACGGCCACATTGATAATATCTGCTGTTTCGTCCGGCCGGGCATGGTCCTGCTGGCCTGGACAGATGACATAAATGACCCGCAATACGGGATTTCACATGAAGCCTATGCGGTCCTGAACAGCTCTACTGATGCCAAGGGGCGTAAACTCGAAATACATAAGCTGCAGCTTCCCTCCCCGGTTATGATCAGCGCTGAAGAAAGCGGTGGCGTAGATATAGTGGACGGGTCTATTCCCAGAAAAGAAGGCGACCGGATGGCCGCCTCCTATGTTAACTTTTATATTGCCAACGGCGCAGTTATCGCCCCTGTTTTTGGAGACCCCGCCGACCGCCCGGCTCTTGTCAAACTGCAAGAACTGTTTCCCGATCGCGAAGTGATCGGCATCTACGCCAGGGAGATCCTGCTCGGCGGGGGTAACATTCACTGTATTACCCAGCAACAGCCGAAGCGATAATTGATTACTACCCGTTCATGTTTTTTAAAAACGCTTCAAGCCTTCCTTTTTCCTGCAATACTCTCATGCCCATCTCCGAAACGGTGGCCGGGATTTCCGGAACCGCTGCCCTGTCAGCCAGGGCCATCGCCCCGGTCGGGCAGCTGCTGACACAAAGGCCGCAACCGATGCACTCCCCGGCATCAACCAGGGCAAGATCGCCGACCATGGTTATTGCTCCCACCGGGCAGCGTTCTTCGGCGCAAACCGCACAGCCGCTGCAAGCATCGGCAATCACTTTAGCCTCATAGCGGCTTGGCTCAAAAGCATGTTGATGGTTGAGCTGCGTTTTGCCGCGCAGCACAGTGCAGCAGCAAGGGCAGCAGTTGCAGATCAGGTTTGCCCGGTCGGCACTGTTATTGCTGGTATGTACCAGGCCTGCTGCTTCAGCCCTGTTGAGCACCTCTAACCCTTCCTCCCTGCTTATTTGGCGGGCAAAACCGCGCTCTGCCAGAAACTCTGCAGCGTGACCGAAGATGAGGCAGACATCTTTAGGCTTGCTGCAGACATTCACACTAACCCGGCAGGCACAGTCAGCCAGCGCCACAAAAGACGCTTCCTCGATAAAACGCACCACCTCTTCAAAGGGGTGAACCCGATCGCGGGAGGGAATCGCCTTGTCTATCGCGACAACACGCATCAGCGGGGTCGGATTGCCGGCAAATGAAACGCCAAGCGCCTCATGATGATAATCTTCCCAGAGCTTGCCCAGCTTCTGATGCAGCGGGGCCAGGCTGCTTTTCATGTATGGAAACTCGAAAACCCCAGGGATTAAGGGTAACAGGCCGTAGAGCTTTTCGCCATCTTTTTGGCGCGACATAATAATACCCTTATCGGCCATCGCTTCAAGGTACTTTACGGCAGTTTCCTCATCGAAGCCCGCTTTTACGGCAATCGCGGGCACCGGCTTTACCTTAAAACTCATGGTTGCCGCAATGGCAGCCTCTTCCGGCGTGAAAAGGATCTTCAGGATTTCATGAATTGAATCAGCCTGCGGCGCGGTGGACGGGTGTGCATCGAGCACCTGCCTTAAGTTTTCGTAAATGTCCAAATTGCCAACCCCTTTTAAAAAACATAGGATAGCGGTGCTAAAAATTATCTTTCAGCCGCCCGGTCAAGTGCGGCAGCATGAATAAACCGTTAACAGCATTATTGCCGCTTCTTTTATTTCAGTATTTCCCGGGCAATGACCATCAGCTGAACCTGGTTTGTGCCTTCATAAATCTGCAGGATTTTGGCATCACGCATCAGTTTTTCGACCGGGTAATCGCGCATGTAGCCGGAACCGCCCATGATCTGGAGGGCATCAACAGTGGCTTCCATGGCAATGTCGGCGGCATAAAACTTGGCCATCGAACCTTCCTTGGAAGCGCGCCGATCAATTGCCAGGTACTGGGCAGCCCGCCAGACCAGCAGCCGGGCAGCATCGATCTTGGTGGCCATCTCGGCAAACATAAACTGGATCGCCTGGTTGGCAGCAATAGGCTTGCCAAACTGGATTCGCTGCAGGGAATACTTCCGGGCCTCGTCAAATGCCCTGCGGGCAACGCCGACGGCTGCCGCCCCGATTCCCGGTCGGGTAACGTCCAAAGTTTCCATGGCGATTTTAAAGCCGTCGCCTTCTTTGCCAAGCAGGTTGGCTGCAGGCACCCTGACATCTTCGATAATTACTTCGGCCACCTCGGAGCAGCGGTCCCCCATCTTCAGTTCTTTTTTACCTCCCCTGATACCCGGGGTATCCCCCGGAACGATAAAGGCGCAAAGGCCCTTGTGCCCCAGGCCCTTATCGATGGTGGCAAAAATAGTATAGAGGGCGGCCGAACCGCCGTTGGTAATGAAGCACTTGCTGCCGTTTAAGATATAGTAATCGCCATCGCGCACAGCTTTTGTCTGCACGTTGGACACATCAGAGCCAGCTTCAGGTTCGGTCAGGCCGAAAGCTGCCAGCCGGGGTTTGGCACAAAAATCAGGCAGGTACTTCTGTTTCTGCTCTTCTGTCCCGGCGATCAGGATTGGCTGAACCGCCAGTTCGTTGGCCCCGAAAGTACCGTTAACCCCGAGGCACCCGTATGCTATTTCTTCGGTGATGATCGCCGCGGTCAAAGGGTCAATACCCTGCCCGCCAAGTTCGGCCGGTATGGCCATATTCATCAGCCCGGCTTCATAAGCTTTTTCTACAACCTGCCAGGGGATTTCTTCTTTTTCATCGTATTCGGCGGCAACCGGTATGATCTCCGCCGCGGTAAAATCCCTGGCACATTTTTGCATCTGTTCCTGCTCTTCTGTCAGCTGAAAAGAAATCATCAGATAATTCCTCCTTGAACACTTTATTGAATTGATCATATTTTCGGCATATTAGTGGCATCTTCCTACCTCTTCTGAAAAAAATGATAAAAAGAGACCTTTGTCTGCGCAGGCTGGATTTATATTCCTATCAGGACGGAGAAATACCGGGTTTATTTGTTACAGGTGTTTGCCGGAAAAACAGTAATCTTGCTTTTAACCGGTAATAAGGTAATACAGGACCGGGATTAGGATAGACGGCAGCAAATTGGCTGTCCTCACTTTAATTATTTCCAACAGGTTCAGGCCGATACCAAAAATAAGGATACCGCCAATGATTGAGATTTCACGAATGACAGCGGTTGTCAGGTACGGCTCTACTAGATTGGCAAAGAGCACTATCGCTCCCTGGTAAAGAAAAACGGCAACAGCTGAAAAGATCACACCAAACCCGAGCGATGAAGCGAGGATCATTGAAGTGATACCATCAAGGACAGACTTGGCATAGAGCATATCGTGATTACCGCGCAGCCCGCTGTCCAGCGAGCCGATTATCGCCATTGTCCCGACACAAAAGATTAAGCTGGCCGTAACAAAACCGCGGGCAACGTTGCTTTCGGTGGCAGCAAAACTTTTCTGCAAAAACATCCCCAGATGTTCAAGGCCTCTTTCCACCCCGATTACTTCACCGATAATCCCTCCGACAGCTAAGCTGATTATAAAAAGAATCGGCTCGCTTTCAGGGTTCAGCAGCCCGCCAAGAGCGGTGGCGGCGCCTATAAAGATCACGGAGAGGCCGATAGCCTGCATCACGATCGTTTTATATTTTTCTTTCAAGCCTTTATGGAATAGTAAACCCAACAAGCCCCCAACGATGATCGCCAGAGCATTGACATAGTTACCGAGCATGATTCACCTCGCAAATATAATGAAACAGTGCATATTATAACATTAATCAAAGCAGTTTGAACAGATTTCCAAAAGGCATGCAGCAAAGCAATTTCACACCACGCAACAGAAAAAACCACCGATCGGATGGACTAGCGGTGGTTCGAATATCTTCACCGGGCCGTTAATTATTTTACAGCAACCAATATTTTTCTCAGGCAAAGAGTTTCTTTTTCAGCAGCACGACTACCGGAACAAGGCTGATAGTTATAGCCAGGGCAATCAGCATTTCAAACCAGACAGTGCTTAGCTGCTGCCCCATAATCGATACTTCCCAGATTGGTTTTATAATCCAATAGAGCGGGAAAAATTTTGCGATCCACTGCGGCCAGTCAGGAAAAATATAAAAAATAACCGGAACAAATAGAAAGATCCCCAGGCTTTTGATCAGGGTAAACAGCATCGTTGCCGTTTTGGAGACTATGCCGATAATCAGGCCGATCTCGGCAGTGAGGGCGGCAGCAAGAGCAATCACGGCTATAACCTCAAGCGGCCGCTGACCGAAGGCACTGTTCAGCAGCAGTGTGGCGACTGCCAGGAAAAAGGCAAAAAGAAACCCAAGCAGCCACTTGGCAACCAGTATTTCGCTGGCTTTCGCTGCGGTAACAATCATTGCTGTCAGAGTGCCGTTTTCCTTCTCTTCGACCATGCTGGCGCTGGGCACCCAGATGCCGGCCATCACCAGGGCATAGAAGACAATTAGAGGGACTAGCCGGATGGAAATAGGCAGACCCGGTTCTCCCAGGTAAACTGTGTTCACCTCAACCGGCGGCTCAGCGCCTTCAAGCCCGCGCACCATATCCACGGCAGTCACGGCAATGATGATCCGGTTCGAAGCAAGGCTTTCGCCGCTTATGTAAAATTGGAGCAGCGGTTTTTCGCCTTTTTTTACAGCCTCGTCAAAACCGTCAGGAAGAATCAGGCCGGCATCAAAATCATGATTTTCGACCTGCTCGAGAAGCTCTTCCGGATCGGTAAAGATGACAACTTCAAAGCCTTCGAGCGCCTCGGCTTGCGTGATCAAGACCGAGTTGCCCAGGTCAACCAGGCCTAAGCGCGGCTTCGGCTCAAAGAGCGAACCGAATGCAAATTGAAAAAGCAGTGTCAATGCAAAAGGCATTACCAGGGCCCAGATAAAAAATGGCTTACGCGGCCCGACAGAGAAATCTTTGCCCAAAATGTGAAATATTCGTTTCAGGTTCATAACGTTGCCACCTTCCTCTTTAAAACGATCAAGCCCGCTGCAAATATTGCCAGCACCCAGAGAGCGGCATAGCCCAGCAGTGCGACTGAATCGGCCCAGAGGGCTTCATAAACCGTTACATCATGAAGCAGCTGAACGATCGGGTAACTGGGCAGGACCCTGACCCAGGTTGCAACAGAGCCGGGGAAAAGAACGGCAAAAGCTGGTATCATCATTGGAATCAGGAAAAGCATGCTGAACATTAACTGCCCGATAAAATCTTTTCCGGCAGAGCCGACCAGCATAGCCACCGCGGTAAATAATAGCGCGCCCATAAAAACAATCAGCAGCAGCAGCAACCAGTTGGAAACTGTGAAAGCGCCGACCAGGGCTAAAACTATCAAAGCCTGCCCCATGGCCAGGATCGTGCCGAAAATAGTTTTGGCCAGCAGGAAATGACTTACCCTGAGCGGAGTAACCAGCAAAGCCGTAACAGTGCGCTGCAGCACTTCATTGGAAATCAGCGAGGCAAGGGCAAAAGTTTCCATCATCATAATAAAGAACGCGATCAGCGGCCGCATCCTGGCCCGCACCGAAATCTGTTCACCCACCCGGTCGCGCCCCAGGATAATGGTATCATCGGGGGGCAGCTCTACCGGCAGCTCTTTTCCGGCCATCATAAATGCCATTTCGCGCACAAAACCCTGCATGACCCCCCGTAATTCATCGGTAACCGCTGCATCTGCAAATACGGTTACCCGTGGCTTTCGCTGCATTATTACCTCGCTGAAAAAGGCCGGTGTAAATGAAATACCCACCCCTATTTTAACTCTGTCGGCCCCTTTCGGCCTCCTTTGATTGCCTTCAGGATCAATGTTAATATAGCTGCCTTCTGCGGTTTTATATACAAGCATTTCACCGGAAATTGCTTTTTTAAGCTCATCTTCGCTGGCAAACTCGATAATCTGAAGGCCTTCCTCTTTAAAGCCGGATTCAAGCTCCGCCAACCTGTCAGCATTCTCAAGCGGAATACCGGCGGCTAACAACGCATCTTTGCTTTCCCCGAAGATCACGGAAAGCGGGGGTGTGATGGCAAAGGGCAAATCTTCATCAACAGTATCGGGCACAATCCAAAAAATGATCACGAAAAAAACTATGCTCAAGATAGTTAGAAAAAGATAAATAGCATTCCGGCTGTAGACACGGGCATCTTTTTTAAGAACCGCACCCAGCAGATTGCCGGCAGTAACTGTCTTATCCATCATACCAGCCCCCTGCCGGTCAGGTGGATGAAGATCGCTTCCAGGGTCGCTTCTTCAGTGTGAATGGTCAACAGGTCAGGCGAGGCAGCCAGCTTGCTGAGGCGGGAGGATGATTGTTCCCCGTCCAGGGGCAGCTCTTCTTCGCGAACCCCGCTGCCGTCGCGCAGCCTCACCCTTACCGCTCTCTTGCCGTATTTTATCTTCAGATTTTCCGCCGTATCGAGGGCCACAATCTGACCCTCATTGATAAACGCAACCCTGTCGGAAAGTTCATCGGCTTCAAACATATTATGGGTGGTCAGCAGCACAGCCGCCCCCCGATCGGCTTCTTCCTTAATTGTTTTGCGGATCGCGGTAGCGGTAACCGGGTCAAGCCCGTCGGTCGGTTCGTCAAGGAAAAGCACTGTCGGCTTGTTTATAAAAGCCCGGGCAATCATCAGGCGCTGCCGCATACCCTTGGAGTAGTTGGCAACGCGGTCCCTGGCCCGGTCGGCCAGTCCGACCCGCTGCAGGGCCTGAAGGGATCCGGGATTTCTAATGCCGAAAAGGGAAGCAAAGAAATCCAGGTTCTCAAGCGCCGTCATCTCCAGGTAGAGATTTTTCTCTTCAAAAGAAACTCCAATCTGCGATTGGATATGAGGGTCATCACGCCCTACTGGCCGTCCGAGGATCTGTGCCGCGCCGCCCATAAGGGGCAGCTGCCCGGTAAGAACTTTGATAGTAGTAGATTTACCGGCACCGTTCGGCCCAAGAAAGCCAAGAATTGTGCCCGGGAAAACCTCGAAACTGATATTCTTTACAGCCTCCAACTTCCCGTACCAGTGGCTTAAACCACTGACAGCAATCGCCGGCAGCCCTCTTGTCATGCCTGTTCCGGCCCGGTCGAAGGCTTCGGAAAACCGTCTGTTCCTTTCTGCGTCCCGGCCTTGAAAGCCGGTATCAATAAAGCGATCCGCCTCCGCGGACGCCGAGCGGCCATGCACCCCTGCAGATTTAGTAACCTGTGGGGCTGGCTTGTAAAGGTCTTTGGCCCTGACAAACCGGCCTTCTTCCCAGAAACCCCTGGTCATCGACCCGCCAGGGTTGGTATAGGTGCCGTAACCATGCTGCCTGCCATTCCAAAATTCACCCTGGTAGGAGGCACCGCTCGCATAGTATATTGTGCCTTCGCCGTGAGGCTTTCCGTTAAGCCACTCTCCTGCATAACCGGCTCCGTCGGGCAGCTGCAGGCGGCCGATGCCCGAGGGTATACCCTGCCGTAACTGCCCGCTGTAGGTCCCTTTCATCCACGGTATAGTCTGCTTTTCTCCTTTAGGCGTATTTCCGTAGTCATCCATATTCACTTACCTGCTCTCTGTGAGGATATAAGCGTTTAAACCTCCATTAAACTACCCGTCGGCGGCAACAACAATGCATACCCATTCACTCCGGGGCACAACTTTCGCCTCCCGTTGCCTGCTCAGTCAATCATAGCGTTTTTCAGGCTGCCGATCACCTTTTCAAGTTCCCGGATATAGCTTTTAAGAGCCTTTTTGCCAGCATGAGTCAGGATAATACTGGTTAAGGGCCTGTTGTCTTTAAATGTTTTATTTATTGATAAATACCCGACTTTTTCCAGCCTCTTCAATTGGACGGACAAGTTGCCGGCAGATAAACCCAGCTTACCGCCAAGTTCGGTAAAAACAACTTCAGAGCCGCTTGTGGTAAGGTAGCTGAGAATTTGCAGCCGGGCCGGTTCGTGAATAAACCGGTCCAGTTCCGGGTTTTGGTGTATATATTTTAGATTGTTCATCGCTGGCAGCCCTTCTTCCCGGCAGGGCATATCCTTGGCCCCCTTATTTTATGTTGTAAATTTATTTATATTGTAATATATCTTACCGATGAAGTCAAGCAATTATTTAGCTCATTCCGAATTATCGCAATAGTAATATACTTTATTTTATTATAATATAATTGTGTAAAATGAGCGCCGGCGCCGTTTGAAAATCGCATGTACAGCCTGGGGTAAATTCGAGGTTGCACCGGCCGTTGATCGCGGGAAGATCGCGTTGCAGGTGGCAATAAAGCAAGGGGCGAACAAAATGGACCTGTTTCAGCTCTTCCCGAACATGATTTTTTCGCGGCAGGCTTCCTGGTCATAGCTGCAAGTATGTACTTTTTCTATGGAAGCAAAAACGGGCAGCAGCCGGCAAATGAACCGCCCGCTGCAGATATGTATGCTCCGCTTACACCTTTGGATTTAATACAGCAGGCCGGGCGGTTCGAAAAAGGGTCGAGCAGGTTACAGGCAATATCTGTGTCGCAATCGGTTGTGCTCCCGCCAACAGCATACTGATTGTTACATCCGGTGGAAACATTATTATCGATACCACAGAAAGTCTCGCTGCCGCAGCGGAAATATAAGCTGAGTTTGATAAAATATCCGACCAGCACCTGGCGGCAGTTATTTATACTTACGGTCACCTTGATCACATTCTCGGCACCCGGGTTTTCATCTCCGGATATGATGAAGCAGAAATGTACGCGCATGCAAAAACTGAAGCTTTCCTCTCCGAGCAGTTTGGCCAGCTGCAGCAGATTCTATATGTCCGGGGCATGCGCCTATTTGGAACCTGCCTGTCTGAAAACTACCTGCTCAGCAGCGCAATCGGGCCCGGGCTGCACGGGGAAGCCGACCTGTTAATCAGCGTTGCGGAACCGCTGCTGAAAGATATGGCCCTTGGCCTGAACAGCCCGGTTACAAGGATGGCGACCGGCCGCCTGAAAGTAGAAGACAACAAGATACTGCTGTTAAAAGAGTTTTTCGATCTTTTTAAGTAAATAAAAAACCTGCAAACGACGACTTAAGGCCCGGGAGAATGTTGTCAAACCCCCGTCCCCCTGACACGCGGGATCAGGTCTTTCGGAGAGATTGATTTGATAAAATGGTCGTCATAATATGAGGCTCGGAAAAGGTGATCACCACCTATTTCAACCTGGCTGGCAAAGCACAGCTGCAGTTCCTTTTCCTGGGCTGTCATCACGGGAAAACCAAAATAAGAATTGCGGTATTTCAGCTCTTTGCTTCCGGCCCTGCAGGTTTGAATAAAAGCGAGATGGGCATGAACCCTGTCAATGTTAACTTTTTGCAGGGCAGGCAAACTGTTCATTATCAGCTCCTGCAGCACCGGGGCAAAACGTTCATCCAACTCGTAACCAACGCTATTTCTCCCGGCGGCGATTGCCGACAGCACAGTTGTGCCGGTACCTATAAATGGATCAAGAACCCTGTCCCCGACTAACGAGAACATGTTGACTAAGCGAAATGGCAGGGTTAAAGGAAAAGCAGCAGTGCGGCTTCGCAGTTCTCTGCTGTTGGTACCCTGTTTTACCCCTTTGAAATCCCAAAGGTCGGAGAACCAGGCATTGCGTTCTTCCCAGAAAATACTGCTTTGCATCCGCCTCGATTTACTTTCGGCACTTTTAAATAGCCTTTTGCCGCCCTTCCTGAATATTAGTATATATTCGTGCTCTAAAGTAATATAAGCGCCGGCAGGCAGCATTCCGGACCCCATAAACTTATTGGGGGCGTTTGTCTGCTTGCGCCAGATAACAAGCGGCAGGGTGTCAAACCCAAGCTCATGGAACTTGCGCTGAACCCTGGCATGATTCGCAAAGAGCTGAAATCTGTTGTTAACAGTCCTGGTAGCATCACCGATATTGATACAGGCAAAAGCTCCTTCTTTCATAACACGCCACAGCTCGTGCCAGACCCCATCAAGGACCCGGTGCATCGCTTCAAACGCGCCGTTATAGTCACCGGTTTCGAGGTTATAACCGATTAAAGGATTCATGCCGCAAAATTGTTCGTCCCACATTTCGATCATCGGATAGGGCGGTGATGTGACGACCAGGTCAATGCTCTGATCTTCGATTTGATCCAAATTTCTCGCATCACGGAAATACAGCTTGTGCACGGTGTTAAGCAACAGAGGCTCTCCTTACTTGTATTTAGCTTAACAGGTGATGAAGGGGCCGGCAACCAACTCCTTCTTCTATGTTTGCTGCCTGCCTTTTTTGATCAGCCAGGAGCTCCCGCATGTAAAAAATGCCAACCCGGCCAGCGCCAGCCAAACCATAAAAGTTCCAATCGGTGCAAAAACCGGCCCCAGATAACCCTGCAGCCAAATGCCGATGGCCGCCGCCGAAGCCAGGGATGAAAGCTTAGGCGGCATAATCCTGTATTGAGCCAGCAGGACAGGAATAAAGCCGATAAATGCAAGGGGCCAAATTTCGTAGGGCGGAAAAGCCAACACAAACGCCAACCCTCCAGCCGCAGACATCAAAAGACCGATTACAGCACGAGTGAAGTCCGTATATTTTCCGACAACCACCAGATCCTTCCTGCAGATTAATGGACCTGCCTTCTTTTACATTTTTATTATAATAGCTAGATGTTTCCATGTTAATACTACTTTAAGCAGTTATTAAAGATTTTCATGCATAGCTAAAATTTCACACCTTACCCGCAAGCCCGCCCAGCAAATTTGCAATATTAAAGGCATCATCCTTAATCAACGCTACCACCGCCTCAAAATCTTTGCTCATTTCCCGGTCCGCCGCCATAAAGCTGACCCTCTCCCTGATTATACGGCAGGCTTTTTGCAGCACGGGTGACGGCTTTTTCTTTCTGAGGTCGATCCCCTGGCAGGCACAGATAGCTTCGATAGCCAGGACATAGCGCAGGTTCTCCAGCACTTCGCGGCATTTGCGGGCCGCCGTGGTACCCATGCTGACGTGATCTTCCTGGTCAGCCGATGTGGGAATGGAATCCACGCTTGCCGGATGGGCCAGAATCTTGTTTTCGCTGACTAAGGCGGCGGCGGTATACTGGGCAACCATGAAGCCGTCGTTCAACCCGCTTTTTTCGATCAGGAAAGCAGGCAGCCCCATGCTCAGCGCCGGGTTGGTCAGCCTTTCAACCCTGAGCTGCGAAATATTGGCCAGCTCGGCGAGGGCAATAGCCAGAAATCGAGGGCCAGGGCTACCGGCTGGCCGTGAAAATTGCCCCCGGAAAGCACCTCGCCGGTATCGGCGAAGACCAGCGGGTTATCGGTAACCGAATTAATTTCTCTTTCGATTACCTGCTTCACATAGTCGATGGCATCCTTGGAAGCCCCGTGCACCTGGGGCATGCAGCGCAGCGAGTAGGCATCCTGAACCCGGCTTGACGATGGGTGGGCCAGGATCTCACTGCCCCTTAACATTTCCCTGAGGTTGGCGGCGGTTTCGATCTGGCCCGGGTGAGGCCTGACAGCATGGATTTTTGGATCGTACGCCATCAACACTGCCTCCAGTGCCTCTGCCGAAAGCGCGCCAAAGAGATCCGCGTAGCGTGCCATCTTTAAAGCATCGTAAACAGCGAGAGCGCCGGCTGCGGTCATCGCCTGGGTTCCGTTGCAAAGGGAAAGGCCTTCCTTCGCCTTTAACACAACGGGTTCGATCCCGGCCTGTTTCATAGCCTCTCCGCCCGGCACCAAACGCCCTTTATACAGGGCTTCACCGCGTCCGATGAGCACCAGCGCCAGGTGCGCCAGGGGGGCTAAATCACCGCTGGCGCCGACTGAACCTTTTTGCGGCACCACGGGGTGGACTCCCTTGCTGAGCATGGCCAGCATCGTTTCAACAATGATCGGCCTGACCCCTGAGCAGCCGGAGGACAGCGAGTTGGAACGCAAAAAAAGCATCGCCCGTACCACTTCTTCCGGGAACGGTTCGCCAACACCAGCCACGCAGCTGACAACCAGGTTGTACTGGAGCTAATTGATCTCCTCGTCGGTGATAGAAACATTGCTGAGCAGGCCAAAACCGGTATTAACACCGTAAACCGAACGCTTTTCCGCCACGATCCGCTCAACCAGCTCCCGCGAGCGATTGATGCAGTCATAAGCTGTTTCTGCCAGTTCAACATCTTCGTTATACCTGGCCACCCTGACAACCTGTTCCAGGGTAAGGCTTTTCCCATCGATGGTTACAGTCATCGTTATTTACTCCTTGCTGCCATGATTTCAATCAGTTAAGCGGTTCCGGTCATCACCGGACTCGAGGGCAATCTCGCTGATGCTGTTGTCAACCAGCAATCTACCCTTTTTAATTACCTTTTCCACAACATTGGCGCCGAGGCGGCAGATAACATGCTCGTAACTTGGAACATCCCAGATTTGAAAATCCGCAAATTTACCGGCTTCCAGGCTGCCGTAATCCTTATCGATTCCAAGCGCTTTTGCCGCCCCGGCAGTCGCTGCATGCAGCGCCTCTGCCGGGCTCATCCGATAGAGACGGCAGGCCAGTGCCATTACAAACTGCATCGACTCGGCCCAACAGCCGGGACAGTGGTTTGTGGCGAGCGCCACAATTAAACCCTGCTCTTTCATAGCCAGGTAATCAAAGGGGCGCGGATGCCTGACGGCGAAATCGAGCGCGGGCATCAGTACCCCGACTACTCCTGCAGACGACAGTTTTTTCATCACCGCCGGGGGGTGTAGTTGAGGTGATCGGCCGAAACCATCTGCATTTCAGCCGCCAGGTCGGAGCCGCCAATGTAAGAATAGGCATCGGTGTGAATTTTGGGTTTGAGTCCATAATCCAGGGCAATATTTAAGATCTTTTCGCACTCGGCGGCGCTGTAGTAACCATCATCACACCAGGCGTCACAGTATTCAGCAAGGTTAAGCCCGGCTACTGCTGCCTCTTTACAGGTCGCCCGGCTGCTGCTTCAAATATTTTGCGAGCGGCGGGTGTTTACAGATCCTGCGGCCCAAAGGTGGCTTTCGGGATCCACCAGAGCGGCACTTTTATATTTTCGCCGGTCAGCTTGCCCCGGCCATCGGCTACTTCCTTCGCCGTTTCGTAACCGGCCTGGGCATGGCGTACAACGCCGATGCCGGAATCGACTGTCATGCAGACAGAAAGCCGTAAATCAGCCTCGTCAGTTCCGTCGGCAATCATCGTTACCCCGGTGTGAACCGCTTCCCCCATCGAATAATTTGCCTGGATGGCGATCAAGTCCGACATCCCCGCGGCATTAAGCAGGCCGTTCAACATGGGCCAGTCTGAAATCAGGTCGCTGCCGTCCGGCATATTCTCCGATTCGAAGGTGGGGTTAACGATGGAGCCGGAATCAAGGTTATCCCGGGAGAATGCGACCGGGCCCTTCACCTCACCGGTCCGGATCAGGGCATTGACCGCCAGGGCAAATCTTTTGCGCTGGCCGAAACCGAGGTAGCAGATCCGGGCCGGCAGCGCCTCAATCGGGATATCCCGGCGGGCCAGCTTGATCCAGCGGGTAACGAGCAGGTCGTCGGCAAACATTTCCAGGCAGAGATCATCAAGCTTCCTCAAATCTTCGGCCTCCCCGGAAACGCAGATCCAGCGGAAGGGTCCGCGGCCTTCGCAGAAGAGAGGCCTGATGTACTCGGCTACAAAACCGGGAATCGTCATAGCTTCCTTTTCCGGCATCCCGCCGTCACGGCATTCCTTGCGAATGCTGGTGCCGTATTCAAAAGTCGGCACCCCCAGCCCGTAAAACCGGTTCATAGCTTTAAGCTGCCTGATCATCGTTTCGCGCGCCTTTTCCAGGTAAAGGTTCCGGTCTGCGGCCCGCAATTCATCCGCCTCCCGGGGGCTGTACCCGGAAGGAATGTAGGAGAAAGGATCATGACAGGGGCACATTTCGGTAACTATATCGGGTTTAAACCCTTTTTTAAGCGCTTCTTCAAAAATGTCCGCTGCGTTGCCGACCAGGCCGATGCCGATCGCTTCATTCCTGGCAGCATAGTCCTGAGCCATACTGATCGCTTCTTCCAGCGAACCGGCCATAACATCAATAAATTTCTTGCTGATCCGGCGCTCGATTATATCACGGTTTACATCACATAAAATTGCTACCCCGCCGTGCATGGTCATCGCCCGGGTCTGGTTGCCTCCCATCCCTCCGGCGCCGGCAGTCAGCAATATTTTACCGGCCAGCGAATCTCCGTAGCATTTTCTGGCCACCGCCGAAAGGGTCTCAAAGGTCCTCTGGATTACCCCCTGTGTGCCGATATATTCCCAGGGGCCGGCAGTATACTGGGCAAAGATAGTCAGGTTTTTATCCTGCAGGTCGTAAAAGGTGGGCCAGTCGGCCTTCATGATATTTGTGTTGGCCATCACCACCCGCGGGGCCAGGCGGTGTGTTTTGAATACAGCCACCGGCATACCCGACTGCATGACCAGCGTTTCATCATTTTCCAGCTCTTTTAAAGCCTTGACAATGGCATGATAGGATTCCTAGTTGCGCGCGCACTTACCGATGCCGCCGTAAATAACCAGCTCTTCAGGTTTTTCGGCGTTCTCCATGTTGTTTTCCAGCATCCTTAAGATAGTTTCCTGCTTCCAACCCTTGCAGCGCAGGCTTGGACCCCGCTGCGCCTTAACCTCGTAATAAATTTCAGGCTTATTCATATAAGTCCCCTTCCTGAGCTATGTTATTAAAAAGAATAACTTGACGGAATATTACTGCACCATTATAGATATTGGACATTTAGCGGGATAGGATTAGCGCCAGGCGATATAGATCTTCCGGAAACGGCTTCCGTTCGGCAAAGCAGCTGTCTATTGAAACCGGGACAATATCCTGCCCTTTTAGAGCTGTAAAATAGCCGCTCCTGCCTTCAGCCAGCCATTCTACTGCAGCAGCCCCCATCCGGCTGCCGAGCAGCCTGTCAACTGCGCTGGGGCTGCCGCCGCGCTGAATGTGCCCCAGCACGGTAACCCTGGTTTCAACATTGATCTGCTGTTTGATTGCTTCGTTCATTTCATATACATTGGCAGCACCTTCAGCAACGACAATAATACTGTGCGTTTTGTCCCTCTTTATGCCGCGCATGATCCTGCAGCAAATTTCAGCAAGGTTGTACTCAATCTCGGGGACCACAATCGACTCAGCGCCGCCCGCCAGGCCGGCAGAAAGGGCCAGGTAACCGGTATGGCGCCCCATCACCTCCAGCAGAAAAACTCTTTCATGCGAGGTGGCCGTATCGCGCAGCCGGTTGATTGCATCAAGAATGGTGTTGACAGCCGTATCAAAACCGATTGTTAGATCGGTGCCGTTTATATCATTGTCAATTGTCCCGGGGATACAAATCGTCCGTACCCCCAGTTTTTCAAGGGTCATCGCCCCCTTAAATGAGCCCTCGCCCCCAATGACAATCAGGCAGTCAACGCCTTCGTTTTTCAAATGCTCAGCGGCCTTCGCCTGTGATTCAGCCTGATACATTTCCGGCGATCGGGCGGTAAGAAGAAATGTTCCGCCGCGCTGGATAATATCAGCAACCGAGCCCAGTTCGAAATCAATTACCGGATTGCCGTTAAGCAGACCGGCAAAACCGCGTTGGATTCCGCATACCCGGTAACCGAGATAGATTCCCGTACGTGTGACCGCCCGTACTGCCGCGTTCATGCCCGGCGCATCTCCGCCGCTGGTGATAACCGCAATTTTTTTCATACCGCCAAAAATCCTTTCAACAGAGTAACCGGGTAAGCATTTCGGCATTGAACCAGGCAATGCATAATTTATTCTATGCCAACGGCAAACGCCTTGCAAGCTTGAATGCGCCGTTAAGCAAAATCCCATAAAAAAACTAAAACACAAGGGGACGGTTCTTTTGTGTTGCATCAACAGTCGCATTCTGGCAGATTCAATTTTCCGCACATATGATCTTTGTTTGAAGGAAATTTCACGATAGGTCACTAATCTATCAACTTATTCGTCTGCTAAGAGGTTATGGCTCTTTCTGTGTTTTTTACAATCACTTTTTCCCTGTTTTTGCAATTTAGCAAAACAGCAACCCTTTAGGAAATTTTTACGCTTCAACTTTCATCAACGAATTCTTGATTCTGTAACTTTGGCCATCAAAAATTAAGAGATAGCCATGATGGACCAGGCGATTGTTCATCGCAGTGGTTACCTGCTCTTCATGGAAGATTTGAACCCACTTGCTAAACTCCAGATTGGTGGTGATAATTACGCTCCTTTGTTCGTAACAATCAGATATAACCTGGAAAAGGGCAGTCCGTCCAGTTTTTCCTTCAGGATTGTTTCAGAGCTCCTGTAACTGACCTCTCCTGCTAATACTTTTAATACTTTGCTAACTACTGAAAGGACTATCTCTTCTACTACGCGAACTATTTCCATGAGGAACCTCTGCCTCCTTAAGTGGGGGGATTTGTTCATTGGCGAATATGAGTTTCCTCTTTCTATCTTAGAAATATCTTTACCTGCTGAATCCCTGCAATAACTTTACACTATACTTCGCTTGATTTGAAATAAGTAACTTTTGGCAGCAACAGCAGCAGACATCTGCCGGAATACTGTTAAATTATGAGAACTAGTGATATTATTGACAGGGTATTACTATTGAAAGCAGAGCAGAAGCTGATCTGCGGGCCTGGTAATAACAAGCGCTTTCGGTTGGCAGAAGCGGGCGCCTTGAAAGGCGGGATCTTTTGATGGTTGGAACAAACCGGCCCGGAGGGCAAAAGTGCATAGCCTGGCTGGGGGGCGAATACTGCGGAGAAACCGCTTCCGGTATGCCGCAGGGAAAAGGCAGCCTTATTTTGCCTGACGGAACCCGCTATGAAGGAGACTGGCAGGAAGGAAAACCCCACGGCCGGGGCATGGTTATCTATCCAAGTGGCGGCGTTTACGTGGGGGAAATAAATAAGGGCAAGCGGGAGGGCTGCGGAAAATATTTAAGCCCGGACGGCAGGGTTGCGGACGGCCTCTGGGAACAGGGCAGGTTTATCAAACCGCTGGCAGAAATACAGCAGGGTAAGCTTAACGCCGGGCCGATAGGGCAAAAACAAGTGATCAGGATCGAATCGCTGACATTTATATATCGAAGCGGCAAGGGTATATTTGACCTTACCTTCAGCGTCAGCCAGGGCGAAGCCTTCGGTTTTCTCGGACCTAACGGGGCCGGCAAAACAACAACTATCCGCAACCTGCTCGGTTTTACCAGGCCAACCAGAGGAAGCTGCTTAATCAACGGCCTTGACTGCTGGCGCGATTCCGACCTGATCCAGCGAAGCCTCGGTTACCTGCCCGGCGAAATAACCTTTTTTGACGAGATGACCGGCACCCAGTTTCTGAACCTGGTTTCTGCTTTAAGGGGCGATAACAATAAAAAACGCCGCGACAGCCTGCTGGACCGCCTGGAACTGGACCCAGCCGGCCGCATCCGCAAGATGTCCAAGGGGACGAAGCAGAAATTGGGCATTGTCACAGCTTTTATGCATGATCCTGCTGTCTATATATTAGATGAGCCGACCAGCGGCCTCGATCCGCTGATGCAAAACGAATTTGTCGAGCTGGTGTTGGAAGAAAAGGAACGGGGAAAAACATTTCTCATGTCTTCGCACAATTTCGAGGAAACTTACCGCACCTGCGACCGGGCCGGCATTATCCGCGAAGGGCGGCTGGTTGCATTGGAAGATGTCCACTCGCTGAAATCATCACAGCGCAAAACATACCTGGTTTCCCTTGCCGTACCGGAGGACATTGAGCACCTGCGCCGCGCCGGCCTCGAGCTCGGAAAAGCCAGTAAAAATACTGTCGAGGTGATTGTTAAAGACAATTACAACCAGTTTGCCGCTGCGCTTGCCCGGTGCAGCGTAACCGGTCTGGATGTTGTGACCCAGGGTTTGGAACAGCTTTTCCTTAAATATTACGGACAGGAGGTTATGCCCTGGTGAACTTTTCACTCTTCAAAGCCACAGCAAAATCAAACTGGGTGGTTTTTCTGATCTTCTTTGCCGTCCTCTTAATGTACATGGTTATCATGCTTGGCATGTACGACCCGGAAACGATAGGTGCCATGAACCTTTATGTGAAGGCCCTGCCGCAGGGTATGATGGAGGCCTTCGGTTATGACATGCCGGTAACCAGCCTGACAACCTTTATGGCTGTTTATTTTTACGGCTTCCTGGTGACCATGTTTCCGCTGATCTACTGTATTATTGCGGCCAACCGCCTGGTGGCGGTCCTGGTGGACCGGGGGTCAATGGCTTTTCTGCTGGCGACGCCGAACAGCCGGGCAAAGATTATTTCAACCCAGGGCTTTTACCTGGCTTTAAGCGTCTCCCTGCTGCTGGTATTAACCGCGGCGATCGGTATCGCTGTCAGTGAAGCGATGTTCCCGGGCGAAATGGATATCCCCGCTTTCACTGAGCTAAACCTGGTAACAGTTTTGCTGACCCTGGCCGTCAGTTCAATCTGCTTCTTCTTTTCCTGTATTTTTAATGAATCGAAGTATTCCCTCGCTTTCGGGGGCGGAATCCCGGTCTTCTTCTTTATCGTCAATATGTTAAAAAATATCGGCGGAAACAACGATTGGCTTAAGTATCTAACCCTTTACTCACTTTTCGATGCCACCGCCATCGTAAGCGGCAAGCAGGAATTACTCGGTATCTGCCTGCCCTTTGCCGCCGTTGCAGTAGTTCTCTACAGCCTGGGCGTAATAGTATTCAGCAGGCGCAACCTCTATCTCTAACCAGCGCATTGAAGCGTATTGTATAAAGTTTTCCTATTGACTGTCTGTTTAGAATTGTGCTATTATTCCTCCATAACAAAACAAGACTTCTCGCCCGCAAAACAAGTGAGGCCGAATAGTTAAGTCAAAATACCCGCACCGGCAGGGGGGCATCCTTTTGAACGGCAGGGAAAGAATGATCGCCGCACTATCTTTGCAGGTACCTGACCGTGTACCCCACTGGGAACTGGCCTATAACGAATCTTCTGTTGTCAATATTGCCCGTCATTTTACAGATGATCTTCCCGCTGCCGGCTACATCCAAAACTTAGACGACGAAAACAAGATAAAGCTGTTCAATGCCCTGCTTCTTTTTATCGAAGAACTTGATATTGACGGGCTGACTTTAAGGGTTTTTCCTGCCTCCGAATTCATTGGCGATGACCTTTTCCGCGACGACTGGGGCGTTACTTTTAAACTCAGCCCGGTGGGCGAAGCCACTGTGGTCGATGGCCCGGTTAAGGGGGCCGCCGATTTGAAACAATTCAGGCCGCCGGCGATTAAAGAAACAGATCTGCTGACCCTGATCTATTGTGCGGCAAGATTTAAAGGGGAGCGGGCCCTGGTGCTCAGCCTGCAGTGCCCCTTCCGCCGCAGTTGGAATATGCTTGGCGGCATGGATAAACTGCTTTACGCCTACTATGAAAACCCGATTCTGGTCCACCAACTGGCCAGGATCGCCACCGATTATACAATCGAGGCGCTGGAAATGGGCATCCGCCTCGGAGCAGACATTGTCTCGCTGGACGGTGATTTAGCCCACAACACAAACCTGTTGGTTTCACCCGGTCATTTTCGCGAATATTTAAAACCTTACTACCGGGAAATAGTTAATTACGTCCACAACAAGGGCCTGAAAATATTTAAGCACACCGACGGCAATCACCATAAGTTATTTGATGATTTTACGGAAATCGGCTTTGACGGCATTCACCCCATACAGCCGCAGTGCATGGATCTGGCTGCCGTTAAGGAGCAATACGGCAGCAAGATCTGTTTAATGGGTAATATCGACTGTCTCGAAACGCTGGTCAAAAAAGACCCGGCGGCGGTGGAAGAAGAAGTACGGCAGGCAATTAAAGCAGCCGCACCCGGAGGCGGCTATATTTTAGCCTCTTCAAACACCATCCACCCAGGGGTCAAAGCAGAAAACTATATCAGCATGGTTAAAGCAGTTCACCGTTACGGCTTCTACGACCAAAACGGGTTTCCGCTCTGCTCAGGGGTTTAATAATCTGATAATCTGATAGACAGGAGATGATCGCGTGGATACACCATTTCCATTTGAGCCGCTATTGGTATTTGGCTTTATGGCCATTATGCTCCTGGCCGGGATGTTTTTGCGGGCTAAGATTAAGTTTTTCCAGAAATATCTAATACCCAGCTGTTTCCTGGGCGGCACGATCGGGCTGATCCTGATCAGCACCGGGGTCGTCGAGGCTTCAACCGATTTGCTGGAATCATTCGCTTATCACCTCTTTATTATCTCCTTTATCTCTCTCGGCCTGACTGTGACTTTAAGAAAAAACAATGCCAACGACGTTCTTTCCGACCGAAACCCGGTCAAAGGATCACTCTGGATGGCCTTTGTCAGCGGGGTGGTAATGGCCATGCAGGCCGTTATCGGCACCCTTTTTGTTTTTCTTTTTAACGCTTTTGGTTCAGACCTTCACCCGACGTTTGGCTTTCTTTCACCTCTGGGCTTTACCCAGGGGCCCGGACAGGCCCTGTCGGTAGGCAAGGTTTGGGAAGGTTTCGGCTTTGCCCATGCGGCTACGCTGGGACTCTCTTTTGCCGCTTTCGGTTTTGCCTTTTCATTTTTTGTCGGCGTGCCCCTGGTCAACTGGGGGATCCGCAAGGGTTACTCTGCCCTGGCCCCGAAAACCCTTTCGAAAGAGCTTTTAACCGGTATCGTCGACCAGGAAAGCCCCAAAGAAAGCGCCGGCTCACTGACTACCCATTCCGGCAGCACCGACACCTTAGCTTTTCACGCGGCTCTTGTCGGCCTGGTTTACGTTCTGACCTACCTGCTGATAAAGGGCATCGGGGTGTTTATATCGGAGAGCGTCGCCAGCAGCCTCTGGGCCTTTTTCTTCTTCTTTGGGGTTGTCGTAGCGCTGTTGATCAAATTCATTATCGTCAGGATTGGCCTCGGCTACCTGCTTGATCCGGGAGTGCAGCGAAGGATCACAGGCTGGTCGATTGACTTCCTGATTATCTCCACCATCATGGCTATCCAGCTGGTTATCGTGTGGGAGTATATCATACCGATCGTAGTGATCTCACTGGCCAGCGGCATAGCCACCACCCTGGTGGTCTTTTATATCGGCAGGAGGGCCTGGTCATACAGCCTGGAGCGCACAGTGGGCATTTACGGCATTACCACCGGGAACGTCTCCACCGGCCTGCTGCTCTTACGGATCGCCGACCCGGAGTTCGACACCCCGGTAGCGCTGGAGCTTGGCATGCAGGCTCTTTTTGCATCGCCTTTTGTCCTCGGCTATATGATTTTGATGCATGCCCCGTTTTGGTGGAACTGGAGCATCGGTTTGCTAGCATTGATCTATGCCGGCGCAATGCTGCTTTCGTTAGTTCTGCTCAAAGCCTTTAAAATGCTCGGACCCGGTAAGTTTTAGGGCTTGACGGTTTCCCTGCGGCAAACAATAGTTTTTACAGCAACTTATGATAACAGCCAGGGTCCGGGGCACCCTGGTCAATTGCAGTGCCGATCAGCTCAAAGCCCTGGGCCACCCCAGGCTCGCAATGCGGCTGGATGCCCCAAACCGGCCTGTCTTTCAGGCAAAAAACAGGGGCCTGTTGTCTGAATCAGCCAGCGGGGTTACTGTTTCTGCGGCACAGTGTTCTAAAGCATGAGTTTGTCAATCAGGTTCTGGATTGAATAATGGCCTTCAGTCAGGGGAGCCATACTGCTTTCCCTGGCAAATATGCGGTTTTTAATTTCTTCGGCACTTAAGCCTTCAGCCGCAAGGTTAACCGTCTTATTGCGAATTTCTTCAAGGTGGCTGAGGAATTTTTTGATCGAGAGCTTCCCATCGATAAATATTTTGCCGATAGAAGTAAAAAGGGTCAGCTCAGGACTATCAAGCTGAATAACTCTCTGCAGTGAACCGATAATACCGTAAATATCTTCATCGGCCCTGAACACTTTCTGGTCTTCCGAAACGAAGAGATCGCCGGAGAAGAGCCAGCCCTGCGCCGGCTCGTAGAGGGAAAGATGATCGGGGCTGTGACCGGGGGTGTCGATAACCCGGAATGAATAGTTTGCGGTCGTGATCTGTTCCTGAACCGGCAGCACGGCAGTCGGTTCAGGGTGACCCCAGACCAGCTCCTGGTATGGGTTAAGCTCCATCTTTTTATTGATCAGCGAGACTGCAAGGGGATGGGCATAAATCTCAAGACCCAGCTCTTTATGCAGCAGGGCGTTCCCACCGATGTGATCTTCGTGGTGGTGAGTGTTTATAACCTGATTGATTTCCCTCTCCTGCAGGTATTCGAGTAATTCAGGGGTGGTGTATACGCAACCAGTATCAACCAGGAGACCATCAACCAGGTAAGCCGCAGTCCAGTAATAGACTGTGCCTTCAACTTCCCGGCCCATCATAATCTGAGCTACCGAATCGTGCTTTTTTTCAAGCAGCATCCGTTGCCTCTCCCAGCGAAAAGAGCCACCACTTGATCGATAGTGGTAGCTCTTTCAAAAATTTTGGTGACCCCTAGGGGATTCGAACCCCTGCTGCCAGCTTGAAAGGCTGGTGTCCTAACCGATTAGACGAAGGGGCCATGAAGATGGTGGGCCCACTAGGACTCGAACCTAGGACCAACCGGTTATGAGCCGGTAGCTCTACCAGCTGAGCTATGGGCCCGTATCGTCTGTCACAGCCAAAAAGCTTGTTGCCCCTGAAGCTATATGAGTTTAACATACCCCCCGGATTATTGTCAAGGTAAAGGAACGCATTATTTTTATGCTTTTTATAGCTCAACCGTTTCCAGCCAGCCTGGTATTTTTACCGGTATTTTAAGCTCGTCCCGGATCAGTTCCGCGATTTTTTGCTGGGCTTCTTCTTCGCCGTGTACTATCATTGCCATTTTCGGCCTGGTGACGAATTTGCCGATCCAGTTCAGTAATTCCCGCTGATCGGCATGAGCCGAATAAGATAGCCCGGTTTCAACGGTTGCCTTAATTTCTGCCAACTCTCCAAGCAGTTCCACTGATTTGGCGCCTTCAGTAATTTGCCGCCCCAAAGTGCCTTCAGCCTGGTACCCCACAAATAAGATTGTTGATTCGGGGCGGCCCAGATTATGTTTAAGGTGGTGCTGTATTCTTCCGGCATCACACATGCCGCTGGCCGAAATTATTATTGCCCCGGTTTTTATTTTATTGAGCTTCATTGATTCCAACCTGCTGCTGGAGTATATCAGATTCGGCAATTTCAGGGGATGATAACCTTCCCTGATCAGCTGCCTGGTTTCCTGATCGTAATATGCAACATTTTTCTTGAATATTTCTGTAGCATCTATTGCCAGAGGGCTGTCAATATAGATGTTTATCCCGGGATCAAGGCGGCCCTGGCTGATCAGAATGCTCAAGTCGAACAGTAAATCCTGGGTTCTTTCCACCGCAAATGAGGGAATAATCAGGTTGCCCCCCTGTTTCATGGTCCGCTCAATTATTTTCTTTAATTCTGCAGGGCGGTCGGCTACTTCCGGGTGCAGTTCATCGCCATATGTAGACTCCACCACCAGGTAATCTGTTTCTTCCAGGTTGACAGGATCTTTAACAAAAGGCTGCGCGGGGCGCCCTAAATCACCGCTGAAAACAAGCTTGGTTTTTTTGCCCTTTTCTTCGATCCATACCTCCACCAGACATGAACCTAAAATATGGCCTGCTTCGCGCAACCGAAACTCGACTCCCGTCCGGGGCTGCAGTAACTGATCTAGCTCAAGCACGCTAAACTGCCCGAGCGCGCTATAAGCATCGTCAACCGTATAAACCGGCTTTGCTGCCGGATGATCAGCATCACCGGTCCTTTTGCTGAACGATTTTGCTTCATATTCCTGGATATGGCCGGAATCAGGCAGCATAACCGCACACAGATCTTTTGTCGCCGAACTGCAGTAAATCTTTCCTTTAAACCCTGCTTTGCAAAGCTTGGGTATCAATCCGGAATGATCGATGTGGGCATGGGTTAAGACTAAAAAATCAATCGCTGCCGGGTTAATTGCATAGTCGGCCCTGTTTCGTTCCTCGATTGACGCAGCACCCTGAAACATACCGCAGTCGACAGCAAATGTTGTTTTTTCGGTCACGACAACAAAAAAAGAACCGGTAACCGTTTTCGCTCCGCCCAGGAATTGTATTTTCATCAAAATACCTCCGTCTTTTAACAATGCCTTAATTATATACCATGTTTCTAATCAATGCCATTCACTGCCCCTTCTGATTCTGCATGTGGACATTTGGCGGAGAAAAAGGTTAAAATATAACTTAAGTTCACATAACAGGAGGCACTACCATAAGTGCATAAGATCGTTTCTGATTTTGACATAAAACTGACCGTTGCTGACGTTTTGAAGGGGCAGGGCATCGATCCGGACCGCGCCTCCAGGAGGCTTCATGAAACTGCCGACTCAGTAATCAGTGAAGCTGAAGCGCTACTCAGCCCGGCTGCCATCTATACAGTGGTTGATATTGCCGAACTGGAATGTAAGACTGTACGTTTCACAAACGGAGAGTTTGAAGGCTCCCTTGTACAAAAATCAATGGCCGGCGCCGAACAACTTTATCTAGCGGTATGCACAATCGGCGAAGCCCTGGAAAACCGGGTTGGCCAACTGATGGCCGAAGATCCGGTCAGGGCAGTCGCCTTAGACGGATCTGGAATTACGGCGCTGCGCAAGGTATCAAAAACTGTTGAAAGCCTGATCAGCCGGGAAACCGAGGAGCTCGGCCTTTCGCTTGGCATGCGAGCCCAACCGGGCCAGGAAGGCTGGCCGATCGAACAGCAGCGGGAAGTTTTCAGGATACTGCCGGGCGGGGAGATCGGCGTGCGCCTGACTGAAAGCTGCCTGATGATCCCTCGCAAGTCGATATCGTTTGCCGTCCCCAGGGGAAAAGGCCTGTCTGACACCAACTCACCCTGTGATTTTTGCACAAAACGAGACCGCTGCGAATGGCGTAAGGAAAAGCAGATAGTTTGATAATTGATCGAATGTGAAAAATATGAAAAGCAAGCACAGCACAACCCGATACCATTCTGCCCGTATAAACAGCAGAAAAGGGAAAAGGCGTAAGTTACTGCTGCGCGCTCTTATGCTAGCGCTTTGTTGCGCGATTTTGCTTTTCGGCGCCTTTTCTTGTTTTACCGGCCCCGGCATCGAAGATCACGATCTGCCGCCTGGTGCGGCTGAAGAAACAACAACAGGGATTCCGGAACAGCCGGAAACGGCGGAAGACGAAGAAACTGAAAGCCTGGAAACGGAACCGCGGCAAAATCAGGGTGCCCCCAATAGCGCCGGACAGCCCGAAGCGGTTGGTACTGAACAGCGGGTTATTACGGATGGAGATTACCTGCTGGCACTGGTAACCAAGGAAACCGCACTGAAAAGCGATTACGAACCAACCGACCTGCTGCCGGTTCCCGGTTACATGTACCCGGCACGCGAACTGTGGCTGCGGGAAGAGGCGCTGAGGCAGCTGGAAACCCTGTGGCAATCTGCCGCCGCTGACGGCGTAACCCTAACCATCATATCCGCTTATCGCAGCTATGAATATCAGCAAACCCTCTTTCAGAATTATGCCAACAGCTATGGCGCTGAAGCGGCAAACCGCTTCAGCGCCCGGCCCGGCCAGTCGGAACACCAGCTGGGAACTACAGTAGATTTTGGCGGCACAGATGTCGACCTGAAACCTGCTTTCGCCGGTACCGCCCAGGGCATGTGGCTGGCCGCAAACGCTTATAAATTCGGTTTTGCCATGAGCTACCCGGAGGGCGCAGAAAGCGTAACCGGCTATATTTTTGAACCCTGGCATTACCGCTATATTGGTAAGGAAAAGGCTATACAGTGGCACGCGTCTGAACTTAGCCTGAAAGAGTTCCTGCAGGCCCAACCGCAGTTCTATGATTAACCAGTCCCGGACGGTTAGTCGATCTCTTCGATGGCCTGCAGAAAAGCCTGGGCGGAGCCCGATTTTTCGACCGCCTTCACAACTCCCAGGAGGCTGAGTGATTCCATATCGACTGAATACACATCGCCGGTTAAAATAATGGCTGGCGTGGCATACCCCGCGGCGCGGATCTCCTCCAGCACCTGTCTCCCACCCGTGCCCGGAATATTCATATCAACCAGCAGCACATCAACAGGGCGGTCAGCGAGGACTTCGATAGCCGCAGCGGCGGAATCAACGCCTTCGAAGTTGTGCCCCCCTTCCGTGCAGAAAAGATGCACCAGGTCCAGAAACATGGCGTCGTCATCGATCATCAGGATGTTCCTGATTAAACCGCCTTCAGGTATTTTTAAAATATCAGCGACTTTTTCGGCCAAGTCGCACAGGCGGAAAGGCTTCTGGATAAAAGGTATTCCGGGCTCCAGGGCCTCATGGTGGATAATGTTGTTGTCTGTGTACCCGGACATATAGAGCACCTTCAGATCAGGTTGATTCTTCTGTAGGCGGCTCACCAGTTCACTGCCGTGCATTTTAGGCATCACTACATCGGTGATAAGCAGATCAGGTTTGAGGCCCTTTTCTTTCACCAACTGCAGGGCTTCTTCGCCACCTGCCGCAAGGCTCACCTCGTACCCCAGATTCGAAAGGGTTGTCCCGATCAGTTTCATCAGGCTACCTTCATCTTCAGCCACCAAAATATTCCTGCCACCGCCCTTTGCTGTTGCTTTTTCTGCCGTAACTGTTTTCCGCTCCTGTACCACTTCGGTTTGCGGAAGGTATATCTTAAAAGTTGAACCGTATCCCGGCTCGGAATATACCCAGATATGCCCACCTGACTGCTTGACGATGCCATATGCGCTGGAAAGCCCCAGGCCGGTTCCGTAGCCCTTCTCTTTGGTTGTATAAAACGGTTCAAAAATGTGAGGTAAAACCTCCCGGTCGATTCCAAAACCGGTATCCGTTACAGCTAGCATCACATATTTCCCCGGTGTGACGCCCGAGTGTTCCTGTGCATAAGTTTCATCAAGCTCTGTATTGGCGGTTTCAATGATCAGCGTTCCGCCTTCGGGCATGGCGTCGCGGGCATTGAATGCTATGTTCATTATCACCTGCTCGATCTGCCCCGGGTCGGCCAGCACATGGTGAATATCTTTCGACAGAGACAGTTTCAGGTTGATGTTTTCGCCAAGCAGGCGCTTCAATATAGCGTTGAGGTTAAGTGTCAGGCGATTGAGATCGAGAACATTGGGCTGGAGCGGCTGCTTCCGGCTGAAGGCCAGCAACTGGCGGGTAAGGGCCACCGAACGATTGCCGGCCTCTATTATTTCAGCCACATAGTCCCGCAGGGGGTCTTCCCGGCGGAGTTTGCCCAGCAGGGTTTCACCGTAACCGAGAATGATGCTCAGCGTATTGTTAAAATCGTGGGCAATGCCGCCGGCCAGGCGGCCGATCGACTCCAGCTTTTGGGACAGCTGCAGCTGCTCCATCAACCCGGCCTTTTCTTCTTCCGCCAGCTTACGCGACGTGACATCATCAATGATGTGGACCGACCCGGCTAACTTCCCATCGTCATCCAGGATCGGATCAATAGTAATCTGCATCCAGCGATCCCTTACTTGAAGAACAACAGATTTCCTGCGGAGTTCATTCCGCACGGATACCATCGGGCATTCAAGGATAGGTTCGCTTTGCCGGTGCACCACCTCGCAACAGGGCATGCCGATGATCTGGTCCTCAGTTCTGCCAAAAAGCAGTTCAGCTGACTTGTTGCATTGAAGAATTCGGCAATCTAGATCCTGAATAAATATACAGCCGGAGATAGCGTCAAAAGTGTTCCGCCACTGCGCGCCCATAGATATCGCTTCGGCTTCGGCTTCCCTGAGCCGCAGGAGGGATTTAATCATCGCGACAAGCACCAGCGGTTCGACCGGCTGGGTCAGGTAGCCGTCGGCGCCGCCATCCAGCCCCTTCACCACCGCGGCAGGTTCGGTATAGGTTGCGGAAATGTGCAGGATGGGGACAGTAGCGGCAAAACGCTGCTCCTTGATCCGTTTGCAGACCTCAAAACCGTCCATATCCGGCAGTTTAATGTCGAGGAGCACCAGGTCGGGTTTTTCCTCACTGAACTTTTTCAGGGCCTCGGCGCCGGTTTCCGCCTCGATAACATTATACCCTGCCCCAGTCAAAATCTTCGTTGTGACATAGCGTCCCGGGGCGTAGTCATCGACATTCAGGATAACGGTATCGCGATTATTGTTTTTGGTTGTATCTCTAGCTGTCATAAGCCCTCCCCTGACTATCCCCTTTTGATATCCTGGCCAGCGCCTGCCGCACCTGGGCCATGGCTTCCTTCCGCGTT
This sequence comes from uncultured Syntrophomonadaceae bacterium, assembly GCA_964389365.1. Classification (GTDB taxonomy): domain Bacteria; phylum Bacillota; class Dethiobacteria; order DTU022; family DTU022; genus UBA993. The sequence goes on along the minus strand of CAYMDO010000002.1, from coordinate 18,127 downwards.
GAGGTTTTTTTGGCAAGGATATCCGCGGTATTTTTCTCAAGCATCGCCCTTTCCTCTTCGGTCAGGCTTTTTGATGTATTGATGATAACAGAAATACCCATGGTCTCGGGCTTGGACTTCAGGATCTCAAGGGTCTCGAAGCCGCTCAGCCCCGGCATAACAAGGTCGAGAAAAATAATGTCCGGCTGCTGCTCACGCGCCATGCAGATGCCTTCCGTTCCGTCGGATGCCTCGTACACAGTGTATTTTGTATCAACAAGGTGGCCTTTCAGGATATAGCGAGCAATCTCATCACCATCTATGATCAGCACCTTTTCACAGCCTGACCGGGCTGAAAGCGCCGTGAGCTTATTCAGCAGCCAGTTACGGTCAACCGGCTTAATGCAGTAATCGTCCGCGCCCATAGAAAAACTTTCTCCCTGTCATCGGTCACCGAGATAACTACGACGGGCACATCGGCAGTGCCCGGGTTCTTCTTCAACCACTGGAGAAAGTCCCAGCCGATCTCCCTTTCAAGGAGGATGTCAAGGATAACCGTCTGAGGCTTCATTGACCCGAGCAGCTCAGCCGCCTGCTTTAAAGTCCTAGCCTGGATCACCTGATAGCCCGTGCCCCGGAAAGCGCTGAAAACCTCTTCAACCGTGAATTCGGTAATGTTTGGCGTCAGCTTGCCCGCCTGTACTTTGGAAAGGTCGAGCAGATCGTTGATCAGGTTGGAAAGCGTTTCGGACGCAGTTTTGATGTAAATAACCTGCCGTTCCTGCTCGGCGGTAAGGTCGCCGTCCGCACGGCCAAGCAGCAGCCGCGTAAGTGCCAGGACGGAGTTAATCGGCGTACGCAGTTCATGGCTCACGCCGGAGAAGAACTGGGATCGCGCCTCGCTTTCAGCGCGGACATTGCTGCTCTTTTCGTTGATCTCCGCGTAAAGGGCGAGCACCCCCCGGTTGGTATCCTCGAGTTCCTGGTTCGCTTGTTCCAGTTCTTCCTGCTTCAATTGAAGCTAGTGGAGGGTTTGAATAAGCTCCTGGTTCTGCTGCTGAATCTCAGAAAAGGGGTTCTCGAGCGTCATCTCTATCAGTTTTTCAGCAATGCTGGCAATGCTCGCACCGGTGAGGGTAAGGAGTGCTGCCGGAATTCTTTTGGTCAGAGTAACTGTTGTGCCCTCTCCCGGCACAGAGTTAATGGTAAATTCACTGGCGAGCCGCCTGGCGCCCCCCAAACCAAGCCCCAGCCCGCTGCCGAACGTGTAGCCATCTTTCATGGCCAGGTCCAGATCGGCGATGCCGGGCCCGTGATCAGCAAAAACCAACCTGAGCCCTTTTTTGCCGCCATCCGACAGCTCCTCCAGGGTCAGGGTTCCGCCGCCGCCGTATTCAACGGTGTTCCGTGCAATCTCACTCGCGGCGGTAACCATCTTGGTCTAGTCTACCAGGCTGAACTGCAGGCCGGCCATCTTATGCCGCACTGCCAGCCGGACCCTGACCACATCATCGCTTACCGCAAGCTCAAGTTTTTCGTTTCCGCTTATATTCATGCTCCCGCACTGCTGGCAGACACCCTCTTGCGCAATAATACGATGCCCCGTTCGACATTGAGCGCGGTCATGACCCCTTCGAGGGAAAGACCGAGTTCGATGATGGTGATGGCCACTGAGGGCCTCATTCCGGTAATGACCGTCCCGGCATCAAGTATCCGGGATACGGAAGCGATATTGCCGAGCATCTTGCGTGCCGGGTCCCAGGCGGCCCCTTTTGTATCGTTATTTTTCCCCTTCATGCATTAACAGCTGTATGTTGAATATAGCTCCGATTGCTTCTTTCAGGCAACTTTTGCAGCATTACCTAAGGGTTGCCGGGTACGTTGCCGGCGGGCAGGTTGCCGGACCTTCAACGGCCAGAACGCCGCCCGGGCCCCATCCTGCTCTTATAACTTCCCGTCCGCGACGCGCAACGTTCTCCCGATGATAATTTAAACAATATATTTTATCTTACAACTATTTAAAGCTGCTATCAATACCTTTTTAAGCTCTGGGAACGGCGCGAAAGCCGCCTGCAGGAAAGCTAAGCCGTCAGGCTGCAACGGCTGTGCGTTTGCAGGCCCGCTTTGCCGGGCAGATAATAAGCGGCTTAAATCATCTGAAACAGCAAAACCCCGGGGTAACATACCACCGGGGTTACACTCGAAAAGAACCGTTGAAATACAGCATATAATATATGGCTCCCCAGGCAGGACTCGAACCTGCAACCTACCGGTTAACAGCCGGCCGCTCTGCCATTGAGCTACTGAGGAGCGTATGCGCAAAAGTATTATACTTAAAGCGCCCGGTTACGTCAAGGCATAAAAAGAATTTATTATCCTTCGCGCTGCATGATTTTCCGCAGGATCTCCTCATACCGCTCGCGGGTTATCGGGTAAAACGAGAGGACAATAATGCCGGCAATAAAAAAGACGATCGGGATCGGGCCGCAGAGCAGCCTGATGCCGAACAGGGAGAGCCCGGTCTGGGGCACATCGGGAACGTAGCCGAATGAGCTCAGGGTCCAGCCGGTCAGGGCGATGGCAAACGCCTGGCCTACCTTGCTGGTGAGGGTCCACAGCCCGTAAAAAACCCCTTCACGACGGATGCCGTTTTCAGCGTAGTCGTATTCGACCACATCGGGCACGATCGCGTAAGGCATCACATACTGGGTGGCAAAACCGATGCCGGCAACCGCCATGATCAGATATGACATCTCCATCGGCATGCGGTGTCCGGCTAAAAAGAGCAGCAGCACTGATGCGGCGACGATCAGCATCCCGCCATTATAACTGTACTTCTTGCCGATCCGCTTCGAAATAACCGTCCAGACCGGAATAAAGGCCATCGAGCTGAGCAGCAGCGCTACCAGGGCTACCTGGAAGCCGGTTTCGTTGCCGTAAAGGTAAATGTAGTAATAGAGCAGGGCGCCCTGGATAATAGTGATACCGGTGATATGCATGGTCCAGGGGATAAGGCAGGTCAGGAATGGTTTCATACCAAGCACCTGGGCGTATGATTTGAAAATATTCTGCGGCGGCTGCGTTTCGCGATGCTGCGGTTCCCTAACCGAAAATACAGTTATCAGCCCGGTAATCATCATGATCGCGCCCATTACGGTCCCGGTTAAAGTCCAACCTGCTTTTGCTCCGGCAGCCATGCCGACTATCGGCAAAACCAGCCCGGCGCCGACCAGGGTGCCGACCACGGCGCTGCTCATCCGGAAGGCATTAAGGACTGTCCGCTCATTATAGTCGGTTGTCAGTTCTGGCGTCAGGGCTCCGTAAGGGATATTGACCAGGGTGTAAGCGGTGCAGAGCAGGCAGTACATCACTGCCCCCCAGGCAAAGAGCCGGCCCTGCGCTGTGAAATCAGGGGCTGTAAACATCAAAATCATCATTACAAAGAGTAAAAATGAACCGACAAACATATACGGCCGGCGCCGGCCCCAGCGGGTCCTGGTCCGGTCGGAAAGATAGCCAACAGCTGGGTCGGTTATCGCATCCCATATTTTACCAATCATCAGGGCGGTCCCGGCCAGCCCGGCAGCCAGCCCGACCACATCAGTCATAAAATAAAGCAGGTAAAAACCCATCATTGTAAAAAAAAGGTTGCCGCCCAAATCGCAAATCCCAAAACCGAGTTTAGTGCCGAGGCTGAGCTTGCCGCTGTGCAGCACAACGGGTTTACTGTTTAATGCCAAGTGAACACCAGCTTTCGATATTTACTCGAGGTAATCACGCAGCCGCTTGCTGCGCATGGGGTGTCTCAGCTTACGCAGCGCTTTCGCTTCGATCTGGCGGATCCGTTCACGGGTTACGCCGAAGTACTGCCCCACTTCTTCCAGCGTTCTTGAGCGTCCGTCATCCAGGCCGAAACGGAGGCGCAGCACTTTTTCCTCGCGGGCCGACAGGGTATCAAGGACATCCTCAAGCTGTTCCTTAAGCAGCTCAAACGCGGCGGCATCAGCCGGGGCCTGGGCCTCCTGGTCTTCGATGAAGTCGCCCAGGTGGCTGTCGTCCTCTTCCCCGATCGGGGTTTCCAGCGAAACAGGTTCCTGGGCAATTTTTAAAATTTCCCTCACCCTGTCTTCGCTGATATTCATTTCCTGGGCAATTTCTTCGGGCAGCGGCTCACGTCCCAGTTCCTGCACCAGCTGGCGTGAAATACGGATCAGCTTGTTAATTGTTTCGACCATGTGCACCGGAATCCTGATTGTCCGCGCCTGGTCGGCTATGGCCCTGGTAATCGCCTGCCTGATCCACCATGTTGCATAAGTGCTGAACTTATAACCCTTTCGGTAGTCAAATTTTTCAACAGCTTTGATTAAGCCGAGGTTCCCCTCCTGGATCAGGTCCAAAAAAAGCATCCCCCGGCCCACATACTTTTTAGCGATACTGACAACTAAACGTAAATTAGCTTCTGCCAGGCGACGACGGGCTTCCTCGCTGTTTTCTTCGATCATTTTTGCCAGTTCAACTTCCTCTTCCGAGGTTAACAAAGGAATTTTGCCGATTTCCTTTAAGTACATGCGGACCGGGTCGTTGACGGTTACACCTTCAGCTGCGGCAAGCGCCGCAGCATCGGCGGCTCCCGCCTTTTTGCGGGCCCCGTCATCGCTGCCGCTGTCATCGTCGGCATGATCAGGGCCGTCATCAGCAATATCATCAGAATCATCAGAATCATCATCTTCAACCGGTAAATCATCAATCATGTCAATATTATGCTGGGCTAGTAGATCATAAAAGTTTTCAAGAGCATCTACGGTAAGTTCAAAAGGCTGCAATATATCGCTGATCTCCTTGTAATTTATCGATCCCCTGGCTTTTGCTTTATCAAATAGGGTTTGCTGAGCTTCTTCCAGTGTGATCTCTTTTTCAACATCTTTAGCCACTTAAATCCCCTCCTTCTCCTGAACGGCCGGGGCTGTTTTCGTTGCCGGAAATAAGTTCCTGGCTTTCCCTCAATAAAGCATCTATCTGCTCGGACTGGCCGGCAGCGGCCAACTCCCTGATTCTTCTCTGTAACTCCAGCTGCCTTCTTGCAATCCATGCGCGCTTCAGGTTGTTACATGAATCCTCAGCCATACGCTTCGCCGTCCCGGGGTCCAAATCCTGCAAGGCCGGATCCGTTGCCGCAGCTGTTATAATTCTGACCACCTGCGGGTCGCTGAAGCGGTTAATAAGCTTTTCAGCTGTGAAGACTTCTTCAGCCGCGTAGAGGTTCCAGGTTTCCCTGAAAATATTTTCTACCCGCGAATCGCTGTAATAATCCGATTTAATTAGTTTTCGACCTCTATCAGCTATTTCCTTGCTCTGCAGCATCAAAGATAATAATATTTTTTCTGCCGGGCTAATTGCAACCAGGCCCACCCCGGAATCTTCTTCCTTTCGCCCTTCCGGCAAACGGTTTTTATCTTTACTTTGCCTTTTAAGTTCGCTGCGCAGGGCGTTTTCATCAACCCCGATCTCTTCGGCCGCCCTCTTCAAATAATAATCCTGCTCTACCCGGTTTACCGCTGTGTGAATCAGGGGCATAATATCTTTTATATAGCCTACCCGGCCCTGATCTGTTTGCAAATTATATTTTTTTTTCAGCTGCCCGAGACGGTATTCAATAATAGGGCAGGCTTCTTCAACCAGTTTATTGAAAGCCTCCGCCCCGAATTTTTGAATAAAACTATCCGGGTCGCTGCCTTCAGGCATCTCGGCGATCTGTACCAGGCAGCCGGCAGCCTGAAGGATTGTCAGGCTTCTCCATGTAGCTGCTTCACCGGCACTGTCTGAGTCATACGCTGTTACCACCGTATCGGTCTGATAACGCAGCAGCCGGCATTGCTCCCCGGTCAATGCTGTCCCGAGCGAGGCAACTGAATTTTTTAGACCGGATTGATGGGCAGCGATAACGTCGATGTAACCTTCCATCACTATTGCTTTTTTCCGGCGCCTGATTTCGTCCCGGGCAAAATTGAGGCCGTACAGGATCGCGCTTTTATCAAACACCGGGCTTTGCGGTGAGTTTAAGTATTTAGGCCCCTCTTTTTTGCCTGTTGCCATGGTGCGGCCGCCGAACCCGGCCACCTTGCCGCCGGTGTTGAAGATCGGGAAGATAATCCGATCACGAAAACGATCATAGTAGCCGCGATTGCGGCCCGGGTTGATCAAGCCGGCCCTGAGCATTAAATCGGGTGATGCCCCTTTTTTGCGTGCAAAATCGTAAAACCCGGTCCACCCTGCCGGGGCATAGCCAAGCATAAAGCAGCCGATAGCGTCGTCGCTGATACCCCTGTTTCGCAAATAGGTATATGCTTGTCTGCCCGCTGTGGTATTTTTCAGGCAGTACGCGTAATAGCGGGCTGCTGCCAGGTTAATATTGTATATTTTTTCCTGCAGCCTTTCTTTTACCGTCGGCTCTTCCCTGCGATCAGGTATTTTTATCTGGGCCCGCTCCGCTAAAAACCGGGCAGCTTCGGGAAATGTCATTTTTTCCAGCTCCATAATCAAAGTAAAAGCGTTGCCTGATGCGCCGCAGCCAAAACAGTGATAGAGCTGTTTATCGGGCGACACGGAAAAAGAAGGTGTTTTTTCACTGTGAAAAGGACAGAGGCCGACCATATTTTTCCCCCGCCTCTCCAGCTTGAGGTATTCGCCAACCAGCGTAACCAGATCGGTCCGCTGCCTGATTTCATTAATTAGCTCTTCCGCGATACCCTGCAGCACAAATAGCACCTTTCCCTTTCAGTTAAAATTGACTGTAACAGAAGCCCCGGCAGCTTTTCAGTTGCCGGGGCTAGGATGCTACTTTCGAATCGGCAGTTTTGACGCGCCTTTTATTTTAGCTTTCCGGCTGCCTCAGCGACAACCTGGCCGAACCTGCCCAAATCTTCGCCGGCAAGTTCTGTATAGCTTACCGCTTCCCGCCTGAAACCGATCGCTTCAAGTAAATCAGCGGCATGCTTTGCTCTTTTTTCGCTCCAGTAACTGATATCTTTATACTGACATTTAGACTTATCGCTTTCGCCGCAGCCGACTACCATTACACCGTCTGCACCGTACTCAAAGGCTCTGAGCAGGTCGGTGGAGTCCAGTTTGCCGACGCAGGGGTAACGGACAAGGGCTGTATTTTTATGCTCCACAGCCGTAAATTCGGGAAGGGCGTAGGCTCCGTAAGCACAGGTAATAGCCAGCATTACCGGCTCGCCATTGCGCTTGGCTACTGCTGCCTTAACTGCCGGCTCGATAGCGGCGGCCGCTTCTTCAACGTAGGGCGAGCGGAACTTGATCGCATAACAGGGGCAGATGCTGATGCAAAGGCCGCAGGCCTGGCATTGTTCGTTACGGATGGTTACCGTACCGTCTTCATTGACAATCGGCACGTCAAAGGGGCATACCCTGACGCAGGTCAGGCAGTTGACACAGAGCTCTTCAATACGCTGTGCGCCAGCCGCGCAGGTCAGGCAGCGTCTTGCCTCGCAAACAGCGGTCTCCGGATTATAACCCAACTCTGCCTGCTTAAAATGGCGCACTCTTTCTTCGGGATCCATAATCGGTATCGTATGGCGCTCGGTTCGCTCAATCGTTTCGGCCACTTTCGGGTCGAGCTTCACAAGTTCCGCTACTTCTTCCAGCGCAGCGCTGTCAAAAGCTGCCCCCTCCAGGTAACCGGCAATGGCCCTGGCGGCAAGACGGCCGTTGGCCATGGCCTGAACGGCAGTACCGGGCCCCATTGTCATCTCACCGCAGCCAAATACCCCTTTACGGCTGGTGGTCATTGCCCTGGAATTAAAAACAACGCGGCCGCGCTCATCAATTTCTATTTCACCGCGCACCGGTTCGGGATCGCCTCCCTGGCCGATTGCAAAGATAACCACATCGCCGGTTAGAACCTGCTTGTTGCCATCGTTATAAACCGGGTTAAAGAGGCCCTGATCGTCGAAAACACAGGAGCACTCGACCATTTCAAGCCCGGTAATTTTGCCGCTGTTTCTTTCTATTGCTTTTGGTCCCCAGGAAGGGTAAAACTCTACGCCTTCTTCCTTTGCCTCTTCAATTTCCCAGTCAAAAGCGGGCATCTCTTCGTCGCATTCAAGACATGCCAGCTTAACTTTGCCGGCCCCGGCCCGCAGCGCCGAACGGGCAACATCCATCGCCACGTTGCCGCCGCCAATTACGATCACCGACGGGCCGCCGCTGAACCTGAAACCTTCTCGCTTGACGGCCTGGAGAAATGGCAGGGCGTTTAAAACCCCTTCGCCCTCGGCACCGGAAATGTTTAGGCCGCGGCTGACCGGCAGGCCCATAGCCAGCAGGATTGCATCGTAGCCTTCCTGCTCAAGCTTTTCAATAGTGGTATCCCTGCCCAGTTCAACACCGTATTTAAAGGTAACGCCCTGTTCAGCAATTTCAGCGATATCGGTGTCAACGGCCTCATCAGGCAGGCGGTAGAGGGGAATATAGTGGCGAACTGCGCCGCCGGCCAGTGTTTCCCGATCGAAGACGGTTACCGAAACACCGAGCCGGGCCAGGTCATAAGCTGCGGTAAGGCCTGCCGGCCCAGCTCCAATCACGGCAACCTTACCTCTTATTTTGGAACCGTCGGCCGGGGGCAAAACTTTAGCTTTTCCGTGTTCAACGGCAAACCTTTTCAGGCCGCGGATCGAAGGGGGCTTATCCACGTCGTTGCGGCGGCATTCATCCTCGCAGTGATGGGCACAGATGGTACCGCAGACAAAGGGCAGCGGGTTTGTCTCTTTGATAATGGCCAGAGAGCGGTCGAAATCCCCGGTGGCAATAGCCAGCAGGTAATCACGGCAGCCCTGGTGGAGAGGACAGGCCGACTGGCAGGGCGGGTAAACATTTTCAGCCGCCAGTTCAGCGTTATTATGGTTGGTCAACTAGATCACTCCTTGCGACAATTTTAGCTTATCTGTTATTCGCCAAAAAAAAGCGTTCTCCTGTTTATATGATCTGACTATTTTAAGATTAAATATTTATAATATTCTATCCTCCGAGCACAGCGCGTGCCGCCGCCAGGCGGGCGATGGGCAGGCGGTACGGAGAGCAGCTGACATAGTCGAGCCCGATTTGGTTAAAAAACCCGATCGATGCCGGATCGCCGCCGTGTTCCCCGCAAATCCCCACTTTGAGGTTGTTTCTTACCCCGCGGCCTTCTTCAACTGCCAGCCTGACAAGGCGCCCCACACCTTCCCGATCAAACTCGGCAAAAGGATTAACCTCCAGGACCTTGTTCTGCAGGTAAAAGGGCAGGAACTTTCCTTCAGAGTCGTCGCGGCTGTAGCCGAGGGTGGTCTGGGTCAGGTCATTGGTGCCAAAAGAGAAGAAAGCGGCTACTTCCGCCAGTTGGCCGGCGACTAGGCAGGCCCGCGGCAGTTCGATCATCGTGCCGACCAGGTAACCGATCCTGCCGCCCCGCTCCTCAAAAACCGCTGAAGCTGTGTCATCAACTAGTTTTTTCATCATTTCAATCTCGGTCCGGTGCCCGACCAGGGGAATCATGATCTCCGGCAGCAGCTTGCCAGCCTCCAGCCCTTCGGCGATTAAATCGAAAAGGGCCTGGAATATAGCCCTGACCTGCATGCGGTAAATCTCGGGATAAACCAGGCCGAGACGGCAGCCGCGATGACCGAGCATCGGGTTAAATTCGGATAGAGCATTTATTTTATGCAGAAGGGCTTCTCTTCCCCGCAGTCTGCCATCCGGATCGCCTTCAAAGCGCAGGCGGTAAACCTCGATCAGCAGCTCGTCGCGGTCGGGCAAAAACTCATGCAGCGGCGGATCAAGCAGCCGGATCGTCACCGGATAACCGGCCATCTCACTGAATATGCCTTTAAAATCGGCCTGCTGCATCGGCAGCAGCCTTGCCAGGGCAGTTTCGCGTTCCTTCAGGTCAGGGGCGAGGATCATCTCCTGTACCACAGGCACCCTGTCGGCAGCCATAAACATATGCTCGGTCCGGCAGAGGCCAACCCCCTGGGCCCCCATTTCAATTGCCCGGCGTGCGTCTTCAGGGTTATCGGCGTTGGCTCGCACCTGCAGCCGCCGCACCTGATCTGCCCAACCCAACAGTTCAAAATACTCGGGCGAAAATTCGGGGTCAATTAACGGCACCTCCCCCAGCAGAACCTGGCCGGTCGAACCATCAATCGAAATGGTCTCTCCCTCGGCAAACACCCTTCCCCTGACAGAAAATGTTTTCCCGGTCAAATCTATCTGCAGCTCTTCACAGCCGCAAACGCAGGGTTTTCCCATGCCGCGGGCAACAACCGCCGCGTGGCTCGTCATCCCGCCCCTGCTGGTCAGGATTCCCTGGGCGGCAATGATGCCGTGGATATCGTCGGGAGTGGTTTCCGGGCGCACCAGCAGTACTTTTTTACCGGCCTTCGCCAGATCCTGGGCCCGATCGGCATCAAAAACAACCTGGCCGGAGGCCGCTCCGGGCGAGGCAGGAAGGCCGCAGGTGATTGCTTCAAGCTTCGTGCTTGGATCAACCTGTCGGTGTAAAAGCTGCTCGAGCTGGCCCGGGTCGACTTTTAACAGCGCTTCGTCACGGGTAATCAGGCCCTCGCGCTCCAGGTCAACGGCAATGCGCACTGCAGCATGAGCCGTGCGTTTGCCGGTGCGGGTCTGCAGCATGTAGAGCTTGCCTTTTTCTATGGTAAACTCAATATCCTGCATCTCCCTGTATTGGTTCTCCAGGACCCGGCAGATATGCAGAAACTGTTCGTAAATGGCCGGCATATCATATTTAAGTTCGTCCAACGGCCGTGGGGTGCGGATGCCGGCTACCACGTCTTCCCCCTGCGCATTCAGCAGGTATTCCCCGTATAGCACCGGCTCACCGGTCGAGGGGTTACGGGTGAAAGCCACACCGGTGCCGCTGTCCTGGCCAAGGTTGCCAAAAACCATGGCCTGGACGTTTACCGCGGTTCCCAGGCTTTCGGAAATCCGGTGCGCCCGGCGGTACACCTTGGCCCTCTCCGTGTTCCAGGACGCAAACACCGCTTCAACCGCAAGAAAAAGCTGTTCCAGCGGATCAGCGGGGAATTCGCGGCCCGTTTCTTTGTGCACGATATCAAGAAATTCCCCGGCTACCTTCTCCAGGTCAGCCTCTTCAAGCTCGGCGTCGGTTTTAACTTTTTTCTGCTGCCTTGCTGCGGCAAGCACATTTTCATAGTGCTGGTGACCCACCTTTAACACTACATCTGAAAACATCTGAATAAAACGGCGAAAACAATCGAGGGCAAAACGGCGGTTACCCGTTTCAGCGGCCAGTGCTTCTACTGTTTCAGGATTAAGTCCCAGGTTTAATACCGTATCCATCATCCCGGGCATCGAGACTACCGCTCCGGAACGAACCGAAAGCAAAAGCGGGGAGCCGCTCCCGAAAGTGCGACCGGTCAGCCTTTCCAAACCATTCAGGTTAACTAGGATCTCGCTCTTCAGTTCGGGCAGGAGCCCTGCTTTCTGATCCAGGTATACCCTGCAAGCCTCGGTGGTGACGATGAATCCGGGTGGCACCGGAAGGCCGATCCGGGCCATCTCGGCCAGGTTGGCCCCTTTGCCGCCGAGAAGGCTTTTCATTGTTTTGTTTCCCTCGGTAAAGGGGTAAACATATCTTTTTGGCTTCATATTTATTTTCCCCGCTTTATTAACTGGATAATGCGGTTAGCTACCTCTTCCACCGCTTTATTGGAAACATCAAAGATAGTGCAGCCAATCTTTTTCATGATCCGGCGGGCGTACTCCAGCTCGGCTTCGATCCTTTCAACTGAAACGTAATTGTCGTCATCGGTCAGGCCAAGCGCTTTGATCCTTTCCTGCCTGATTTGGCGCAGCTGCCGGGGGTCTATGATCAGGCCGATCACTTTTTCCGGTGGCAAAAAGAAAAGCTCTTCCGGAGCTTCCACTTCGGGGACCAGCGGCAGGTTGGCGGCCATTATCCCCTGGTGGGCCAGGTACATGCTGAGCGGTGTTTTTGAGGTGCGGGAGATCCCGACCAGCACCACATCGGCCTTGCTGAAACCGCGCGGCTCCTTGCCGTCGTCATGCTTCACGGCAAATTCAACTGCGGCAACCCGGCGAAAATATTTTTCATCCATCACCCGCATCCGGCCGGGCTCGAGGCGCGGCTCACTGCAGGTAACCCGGCTGAATGCGCCCAAAAGCGAACCAAGGATATCGGCTGTGCAAACATGGTGGTTAAGCGCTTCTTCTTCCATGGCCTGGCGCAGCTTGGGCACCACAAGGGTATAGGCAATAATGGCGTTGCAGGAGGAGGCCTCTTCAAAAAGCTCCCGGATCTGCTCCCTGTTCTCTACGAATGGCACCCGCCGCGTCTCAACGTTCCCGGAATTAAATTGGCTGGCCACCGCCTTAACCACAAACTCGGCAGTATCGCCGATTGAATCGGATACAATGAAAACTACCGGCTTATTATGTTTATCGGTCAATACGCTGCTCCCTTACTGAAGATTTGCGGCAACTAAAAAAGACTGCCGGAGATACGGACATTTATATATACTCTGTCCGGTTTGGATCTTCCTGCAACCTTGTTATGCTTTTAAGCACTCAAAGCAACCGGCGGGCGGCATCGTGCCGCTTGAAACCGGCAGGATTGACATCCCTCCCAGCAAGTTGCTATACTTTCTCCATGCCGGGACTTAACCCTGCCGGGGCTTCAGCTTTCTGTTACCAACCGGGTTATAAAAATTTTTTGCACCCTGGCGCGCATCTTAACCCGTTTAACTTGTTTGGCCAAATATAATATATTCCCAGATGGTGCAGAATTATGCATAAAACTAAGATATGGGCATTATTTGCCGTTGCAGCCACGGCGATCCTATTCTCTACCTTTATTCATTCGGTTTTTTGTCTCGGCCTCAAGGATTTTCCCCGTTTTTCAAATGTCTCACTGGACCAACTCTCAGGAGTAACTTATTACTCAACAGCAATACCCATCTTCTTGGCGGCGCTTTCTTTTACCGGAGCAGGGTTTTGGATAGGGTGGACAATACTGGCCTTAAAGGTGGTTAACCCCATGAATGGAAAAGCTGGAAAAAAAGATTACCACAGGGTAAAAGCTTTTTTACTCTGCCTCTCGACGGCGCTTATTTCGGCAGCGCTTGTATACGGCGTATATATTCGAAGCTTCTGGGCCCTGGCCCTGCCTGCCCTGGCAATTTCCGCTGTAGTGCTCGGGTTCGTCTTCTGGGTCGGGCTGACAATTATAACCACAAGCACCGCGCGCCCTCCTAAACCAATAAAGGAAGACCCTGTCTGATGAAAGTGCTAATTCTTGGTTACAGGGGTAATCCCTACTGCGGGGGGCAGGGTATCTATATTTACAACCTCTCGCGGGAGCTTGCGCGTCTCGGGGTCGAGGTTGATGTAATGGTGGGGCCGCCTTACCCTGACTCACTGGATGAGTGGGCCAGGGTTTATAAAATAGAAAACCTCAATCTATGGGCTGTAAAAACCCGGGATATCCCTGCCGAAAAACTTCGTAGGATCTTTTCCCCCTGGAATTTTGTCGATTACATGATGACCAGGCTTTGTATTTTTTTCGAGCCGGCTACTTTCAGCTTTAAAGCTTTTTTTGCCATAAATAATATCCTCCGGGCAAAAAGCTACGACCTTATCCATGACATCCAAACCCTCGGCTGGGGCACATTACTGCTCAAAAGTTACGGCATACCTATTGTGACAACCGTTCACCATCCACTGACAAAAGACCGGGAGGCCGATTTGATGAAAGATTTCGGGCTCTGGGAAAAGATAACAACAATCCTTTTTTATCCCCTGGTTATGCAGTCTTTTGTTATTAAAAGGATTGACCGGGTGATAACCTCCTTCAGGGAAGGAGTTGACGAACTATACAATGCTTTTAAGATCAATAAAGAGAAGGTATCCGTGGTATATAACGGAATGGACGTTGAGCTTTTTAGGAACACAGGCGAAACAAGGGAGGAAAACGCTCTTCTTTTTGTGGGGAATGGTGAAGACAGCAAAAAGGGGCTGGCCTACCTTCTTGAAGCGATGAAGCTGTTGCCCGAAGAGGTGACCCTGACTATAGTCGACGACGGCCCGCCGGTAAAATTTAGCGCTGCAGAAATAATCAATAAGCTGGGCCTGGGCCACAGGGTAACATTTACCGGGAAATTAAGCTACGAAGATCTGGTCAGCATTTACAGCAGGAAAACATTGCTGGTGATGTCTTCGCTATTCGAAGGTTTCGGCCTTCCCGCTGTCGAGGCCATGTCATGTGAAACCGCTGTAGTGACCACTACAGCGGGGGCCCTCAAAGAAGTTGTATCTACCGATTGCGGCATCATGGTGCCGCCAAAAGATCCCCTTGCCCTCAGCGAAGCCATCACAAAACTTCTGGCAAACGGGCAGCTGCGCGGGGAAATGGGTAAAATCGGCCGTAAAAGGGCTGTGGAAAATTTTTCATGGCCCGTAGCCGCAAAAAACACCCTGGAGGTTTACCGGCAGACCATAGAAGATTTCCGGAGAGGTTAAAGAAACCTGCTTCCAGCGTGCCGGTTTTACCTCATTCCCATACCCACACCCATATCCATACGCATGCGGTTGCCGGAACCGGTGTATCGGGATGCCATATAACAGAAACTGAGAAAACCCGGCGGATAGATTACCAAAAGGCAGCCCTGCCGTCTAATAGGGCCGCCTTTTGCGATCACTTTTTTGGCTGTCCGGATGCATAATTGCCTGATAATCGCTTAAGCCTGCAGCTTTGAAAAATCTGCCAAACGGTTGAAGGTTGCCTTCAGGGCAGCCAGCAGGTTCAGTCTGTTTTTGCGCAGTATTTCATCTTCAGCCATTACCATTACATTGTCAAAAAAGTTGTCAACCGGCTGTTTGAGAATTTGCAGCTTCTCCAGTATAAAAGCGGGATCATCGTGGCCTTTAAGCGCGCTCTCCACCGCCTGCAGGGTCATCAGCAGTTCTTTTTCGGCGACTTCCTCAAATAGAGCCTTATCAACCTTGCCTCCGTCAGCTTTACCGGCCAGGGTGGCCACACGGTTATAGGCGACTGTCACCTCATCAAGCAACGGCCCATTGAGATAATCTTTCAGCACAACAGCCTTGATAATAATTTCTGATACGGATTTAAAAGGCACACCTAACACTGCTTCAATCAAGTCGTACTCCATATCCTTTTCCTGCAAAGCGAAACGGATGCGCTGCACCAGGAAATCAGCGAGCTGGGTTTGCAGTTCCGCTTTACGCGCATCGTCAAGCTTCAATGTATCACCGATTGCTTCAAGGCCAATCCCGATATATTCATCTACAGTCAGCTGCAGCCCGAAGCTGTTCAAAATCGCGATTGCCCCCTGGGCCTGGCGGCGCAGAGCATAGGGATCCTGCGAACCGGTCGGTTGAATGCCGATCGCGAAACAGCCGGCCAGGGTATCAATCCGGTCGGCCAGCGACACCAGCCCTCCTTCAATCGATTCGGGCAGCTGGTCGCCGTTAAAACGCGGCAGGTAATGATCGTAAATGCCTGCTGCCACCACCCCTGTTTCACCGCTGAGCAGGGCGTACTCGCGGCCCATAACCCCCTGCAGTTCGGGAAACTCCTTTACCAGGCCGGTAACCAGGTCGGCCTTGCAGAGATGGGCAACCCTTTTGGCTGTTTCGATCTGCCCTGCCGGAAGCCTAAGCGCTATTCCCAGTTTGCCGGTCAGTTCAAGCAGGCGCTGCCTTTTTTGATCAAGGGTGCCGAGTGATTCCAGGAAAACCACGCTCTCCAGCTTTTCAACATAACTTTCGAGCGGCATCTTGCGGTCTTCATCAAAGAAGAACCTTCCATCGGCAAGGCGGGCTGAAAGCACCTTGGTATAACCCTTGCTGATAGTGGGGTTAAAACGGTTGTTGCTGATCCCGACAAAGGAGGGCATCAGGCGGCCGCTCTCTTTTTCGACGATCGGAAAATACCGCTGGTGGTGCTGCATCGAGGTGATCGGCACTTCCTGCGGCAGATCGAGGTAAACCGGGTCAAAAGCGCCGTCAACAGCAACCGGGTATTCAACGAGATATGTAACCTCCTCCAGCAGGCCTTCGTCAACCAGGGCTTTTCCGCCCTGTGCTTCGGCCTTCCGGTTCAGCTGTTCTATGATCATCTCACGCCGCCTGGACGGGTCTACCACAACATATTTATCGGCGAGGACCGTAAAATAATGATCTGCGCTGTCAACATTGAAAGGCCCGGGCGCTAAAAAGCGGTGGCCATAGGTTGCCTTTCCTGCTTCCACGCCGGCATAGTTAAAATGAACGGGGTGATTCCCGTACAGGGCCAACAACCAGCGAATCGGGCGGGCGAAGCGCACATCTTTCTGCCGCCAGTACATGGGCCGCGGAAAAGAGAGCCTCTGAATCAGCTTCGGCAGCAGTTCGGTAAGCAGTTCGGGCGTGGGCCGCCCGCTGGTTTCCTTATCGATCATGATATAGGGTGCCCCTTTAAGCTCTTCCTGGCGCACTGCCTCCAGCGGAACGCCGTGACCCTGGATAAAACCGAGAAGCGCTTTGGTCGGGTCTTTCTGAGCGTCATAAGCCCGGTCCACCGGGGGACCCTTAATCTGTTCAACCAGATCGGGCTGCATCTCTTCCAGCTCCGCCACCACCAGGACCAGGCGGCGGGGGGTTCCCAGGGCCTCTACTGCACCATGTTTCAGGCGGTAATCGTCCAGCAGTCCGGCCGCGGCTTTTTGAAACTGTTCCAACGCCCCGGGGATAAAACGCGAGGGGATCTCCTCGCAGCCAATTTCGAAAAGCAATTTATTGGCCGTAGCCATCAGCGGGCACCTCCGGCCAGCAGGGGGTACCCTGCCGCTTCTCTTTGCTTCAGGTAACACTCCGCACAGAGCCGGGCCAGGTTCCGGACCCTGCCGATATAGGCGGCCCGTTCAGTTACGCTGATCGCCCCCCGGGCATCGAGCAGGTTAAAAGTATGTGAACATTTCAGGATATAATCATAGGCCGGGTAAACAAGGTTCAGTTCGAGCAGGCGTTTGGCTTCGCCCTCGTAACTGCCGAAAAAGCCAAACAGCAGATCGAGGTCTGCGTAATCAAAGCTGTAGGTTGACTGCTCCCACTCTACCCGTTGGAAAACTTCGCCGTAGGTGATATCGCCGGTCCAGATCAGGTCAAATACATTGCCGCAATCCTGCAGGTACATGGCGATCCGCTCCAGGCCGTAGGTCAGCTCAACCGGAACCTGTTCGACGTCAAAACCGCCCACCTGCTGAAAATAGGTAAACTGCGTGATCTCCATCCCGTCGAGCCATACTTCCCAGCCCAGGCCCCATGCGCCCAGGGTTGGGGCCTCCCAGTTGTCTTCGACAAAGCGGATATCGTGTTCCAGCGGATCAAGGCCAAGATAGGCCAGGCTGTCCAGGTATTGCTGCTGGATATCAGCCGGGGCCGGTTTGATAATCACCTGGTACTGGTGATGCTGGTAAAGCCGGTTCGGGTTTTCACCGTAACGCCCGTCGGCGGGGCGCCTGGAAGGCTCAACATAGCCCACTGACCAGGGCTCCGGGCCGAGTGATTTTAAAAAGGTGGCCGGGTTCATGGTGCCGGCTCCTTTTTCGATATCATACGGCTGCCAGATCAGACAGCCCCTGGAGGCCCAGTACTCCTGGAGTTTGATCATGATAGTTTGCAGGTCCAATTTTTCTCCTCCTTCAGTTACGGGCCGGAAAATAGAAAAATCCAGTCCCTGGTTATAAAACCATAGGAACGGGATCTAACCCCGCGGTTCCACCCTACTTGACCCTGCCTGCAGCATGGGCCCACTTCATTGTCGCCAGGCTTAGGAGCGCCATTCACCGGTCTTTCTGCCGGGCTTCCACCATCCCCGGTTCGCTTACGCAACCCTACAAATCCGGCTACTAAAATTCCCTCATTGCCTGAATGCCTATTTATTTAACTTGAATAGTAACAACCGCCACCTTTTTTGTCAATACGCGTGTCAAGGGGTCGGGGTTGTTGACAATCTTCTGTATCGCTTAAATAGCGCCCTAGTTTTGCAGTAAACTCATAGTCACAAATCTCATTAAGCCCTGCTAATATT
>CAYMDO010000001.1:0-120089 GCA_964389365.1 uncultured Syntrophomonadaceae bacterium | reverse complement strand
TACTCCCCGCAAAAAGTCTTATACATCAAGCGCTTCCGAAGATCGCAAATGGCTTCAATTATTGAGAAAATATTTCCTGCCTATTTTGCGTTCTAATTTTCAAGATCAGACTTTTTTCCCAGCAGGTTGAATCCCCTTTTTTTATGTGGTAGTATGTACATGTTAGATGACGCCTGGCTATTAGGCGTTTTTATTGTTAAGTAACTGATAATTCAGATCCACACCCCGCAAGCTGGTCTGGAGCGCAAGGAGAGATAAAGGTGCTGAAAAATGTTGAAAGAATGGAAAGCAACAGGGTCAAACTGGAGATAGAAATTGCTGCTCCGGATGTTGATACAGCCCTGGCCAAAGCTTACCGGCAGGTAGTTAAAAAGATAAACCTGCCCGGGTTTCGCAAGGGCAAAGTGCCTCGCCGGATCCTGGAATCTCGTTTTGGCGCAGAAATTTTACATGAGGATGCTTTGGAAATGCTGGTCCCTGACGCTTATGAAGCTGCCCTGGCCGAAGCGGAGCTTGATCCGATTAGCAACCCGGAATTTGAACTGGTACAAATTGAAGAGAGCAAACCGCTGGTTTTTAAGGCTGTTATTGAAGTATTGCCACCTGTGGTGCTGGGAGAATACCGCGGCCTGGATATTGAGCAGGAAAAAGCCGTAATTGATGACATCCAGATTGACCATCACCTTTTTATGCTGCGCGAACAAAATGCCAGGCTTGTTCCGCGCGAAGAAGGCCCGGTTAAGGAAGGGGACCTGGTGCAGATCGACTTCAAAGGCTATGTTGACGGTGAGCTGTTTGAAGGCGGTGAAGCGGAGGGTTACTCTCTTGAAATTGGTTCGCGCGCCTTTATTCCCGGTTTTGAAGAACAACTGGTCGGCGCTGCCCTGGATGAGGAAAAGGAGGTTATAGTAACCTTCCCTGAAAATTACCGTAAAGAAGAGATAGCCGGAAAAGAAGCGACATTTAAAGTGGCGGTAAAACAGATTAAAGAGAAGCAGCTGCCCGAGCCGGACGATGAGTTTGCCAAGGAAGTAAGCGAATTCGAAACCCTTGATGAGATGAAAGCGGATTTAAGGGTAAAATTGCTTAAAAATGCCGAAGATCAATCTAAGGCGAAGCTCGAAGAAGATTTAATCGGTAAGGTTACCGCAGCGGCCAAGGTTGAGCCGCCCAAGATCCTGGTTGATCGCCAGATTGACAGGATGGTCGGTGATCTGGAAAACTACTTGCGTTACCAGGGCCTGGGGTTGGATCAATTTTTAGAGCTTTCTGGCAAAGACAGGGAAGAGGTTCGTGAGGAGCGGCGGGAAGAAGCTGAAAAGCGGACTAGAGCTAACCTGGTACTTGATGCAATTGCAAAAAAAGAAGGAATTACCGCGGATGATAGCGAACTTAAGGAAAAAATAGAAGAAATTGCTACAACATATAAAGACGATCCGGACAGGATCAGGGGTTTGCTTGAAAAACAGGGTCGTATACCGGTCATGAAAGAAGAGATCCGGATCCGCAAGGTGGTCGACCTGATCGTATCGGAGGCCAGGATCAAGATGGCCAGCGCGAAACCGGCAAAAACCACGGCTCCCGAAAAGAAAGCCGGCAGCGCTGGCCGTGCCGGGAATGATGCAGCAAAAAAAGGGGAAGATACTGAAACCGCTGATGCTTCTGCACAGGAAAGCAAAGAGTAGTATAATGATGCCGTAACAGAAAAAACTGGTTTTGTTGATTGCTAAAAATAATTTTGATGATGCGGTAAGATCAATTTAAGGAGGCCTGCCAAATGAGTGTTTTAGTTCCAATGGTTGTTGAACAAACAAGCCGAGGCGAAAGAGCCTACGATATATATTCGCGTTTGCTGAAAGACAGAATAATTTTTTTGGGCAGCGCGATCGATGATCACGTTGCCAATTTGATTGTGGCCCAGATGCTCTTTTTGGAATCGGAGGATCCGAAAAAAGATATTAACCTTTATATCAACTCTCCTGGCGGATCGGTTCATGCCGGGATGGCTATTTACGATACTATGCGTTATGTAAAGCCTGCTGTTTCAACAATCTGTGTCGGTCTGGCGGCCAGTTTTGGGGCGGTATTGCTCTCTGCCGGTGATAAAGGCAAAAGGTTTTCGTTGCCTAACTCCAGGATAATGCTGCATCAACCGGCAGGCGGAGCTCAGGGTCAGGCAGTGGATATTGAGATTCATGCCCGGGAGATCATAAAAATAAGGGAAAGGTTGAATATGATTCTTTCCAGCAATACAGGGCAGCCGGTTGAAACTATCGCTAAAGATACAGATCGGGATTTCTTCATGTCGGCCGAAGATGCCAGAAAATACGGCCTGATTGATGAGATCCTGACGCATAGAACTTAAAATCGGAGACGAGGTGAAAGCTCCGGATGTTTAAATTTAATGACGAAAAAGGGCAGTTGAAGTGTTCGTTTTGCGGAAAAAACCAGGAACAGGTCCGTAAGCTGGTGGCCGGTCCCGGGGTTTATATCTGTGACGAGTGCATTGAGCTGTGTAATGAAATTATCGAAGAAGAGATTGGAGACGAGCCTGAACTGGGGCGCCTTGAGCTTCCTAAACCCCATGATATCAAAGGGGTGCTCGACCTGTATGTAATCGGCCAGGAAGAGGCGAAAAAAAGCCTTTCAGTAGCTGTCTACAACCACTATAAGCGGGTCAATGCCGGCCAGAAAGTGGACGACGTTGAGTTGCAGAAGAGCAATATCGTTTTGGTTGGGCCGACCGGTGTCGGCAAAACCCTGCTGGCCCAAACTTTAGCCCGTATTTTGAATGTTCCCTTTGCTATTGCCGACGCTACATCACTTACCGAAGCGGGTTATGTTGGCGAAGACGTAGAGAATATCCTGCTTAAGCTGATACAGGCGGCTGATTATGATCTGGAAAAGGCTGAAAAAGGGATTGTCTATATTGATGAGATAGATAAGATTGCCCGTAAAACAGACAATCCTTCAATTACACGCGATGTTTCCGGCGAAGGTGTTCAGCAGGCACTGCTGAAAATCCTCGAAGGAACCGTAGCCAGCGTTCCACCCCAGGGTGGGCGCAAGCACCCCCATCAGGAGTTCATGCAGATTGATACCACGGATATCCTTTTTATCTGTGGTGGGGCTTTTGATGGTTTGGAAAAAATTATCCAGGACAGGATCGGCAATAAGGGAATCGGTTTTGGTGCTGATGTGCTCTCGCGTGACGACAGCAACCTGGGTCAAATTTTAAAGCAGGTGCTGCCGCAGGATCTGTTAAAGTTCGGCTTGATCCCTGAATTTGTCGGCCGGATTCCGGTAATTGCCACCCTCGACCAGCTTGACGAAGAAGCTTTTGTACGGATTCTGAAAGAACCGCGCAATGCTTTAGTAAAACAATATCAGAAGATCTTCGAACTTGACGGGGTTGTGCTCGAGTTCAAGGAAAACTGTTTGCAGGCAATAGCCGCAGAAGCGATGAAGCGCCATACCGGGGCGAGGGGGCTCAGAGCGATCCTGGAAGAAACCCTGCTCGATGTGATGTTCG
This sequence comes from uncultured Syntrophomonadaceae bacterium, assembly GCA_964389365.1. GTDB lineage: Bacteria > Bacillota > Dethiobacteria > DTU022 > DTU022 > UBA993. The sequence goes on along the minus strand of CAYMDO010000001.1, from coordinate 116,557 downwards.
ACCTGCCTTCTCGCGATGATATAGAGCGCTGTTTGATTACACGGGAAACTGTACTTAATAAAGAGGCCCCTTTGCTGGGAACCCGTGATAAGCGCAAGAAGAAAGAGGAGACAGCCTGATCGCCTTAAATACATATGTAACAGCAAGATATTAAAATTATACGGATAACCTGGGCGGGAAGTGAATATTACTAAACTACAGCTTCCCGTTTTATTTATTTGGAAGGTGGTTTTAAGATGACTGAAAAAGAAACATTGCCGGTACTCCCCTTAAGGGGGGTTTTGGTATTTCCGAATATGGTATTACATCTGGACGTAGGCAGGGAACGTTCGATAACAGCCTTGGAGAAAGCAATGATGAAAGACAACCGCATTCTATTGATTACCCAGAAAGATGCAAAAAATGACGAGCCGGCTGAAGATGATTTATTTAGTGTTGGAACGGTTGCCCGCATCAAACAGATGATTAAACTGCCCGGGGGAACGATCCGGGTCTTGGTTGAAGGGCTGAATCGGGCTAAGATTCTTGAATTCCATCCCGGGGAGCAGATCCTGGAAGCTGACCTGAATCTGATCGAGGATACACTGATTAAGAATACCGAAATCGAAGCGCTGATGCGCACTGTTCTGTACCAGTTTGAACAGTATATTAAGATAAGCAGAAAAGTGCCTCCGGAAACCTTTACAACCGTTGCTGACCTGGAAGAACCCGGACGGTTTGCCGATGTAATAGCCTCGCATTTAAGCATGAAAATCCCGCAGAAGCAGGAGATGTTAGAAGCCCTGGATTTGAAAGAGCGCCTCGAAAAGCTGCACGCAATGCTGGGGCGTGAAATGGAGATTTTAGAAATTGAGCGCAAGATCAACCTGCGGGTGCGCAAACAGATGGAAAAAACCCAGAAGGAGTATTACCTTCGCGAGCAAATGAAGGCAATTCAGAAAGAACTTGGCGAAAAAGACGAGCGGATGGCTGAAGCTGAAGAGTACCGCGAAAAAATTGCCGAGGCCAAATTGCCGGAAGAGGTGGAAGAGAAAGCGCTGAAAGAGGTCGAGCGTTTGGAAAAAATGCCGCCTGCCGCAGCAGAAGGGATCGTGATTCGCACGTACCTTGACTGGTTGCTGGAGTTGCCGTGGTCCGTTGAAACTGTCGATCGCCTTGATCTTGATATTGCCGAGCAGGTCCTTGATGAAGACCATTACGGCCTGCAGAAGGTTAAGGAAAGAATTATTGAGTACCTGGCAGTACGGCAGCTGGCTGAAAAGTTAAAAGGCCCTATTTTATGCCTGATTGGCCCGCCTGGAGTGGGGAAAACTTCACTGGCCAAATCCGTGGCCCGTGCGCTTGAGCGCAAGTTTGTACGTATTTCGCTCGGCGGGGTACGGGATGAAGCGGAAGTGAGGGGCCACAGGCGCACCTATATCGGTGCGCTGCCTGGACGGATAATCCAGGGTATGCGTCAGGCGAAATCAAATAATCCGGTTTTTTTGATGGATGAGATCGATAAAATGTCGACTGATTTCAGGGGCGATCCGTCTTCGGCGCTGCTGGAGGTCCTTGATCCAGAGCAAAACAATGCATTCAGCGATCATTACATTGAGGTGCCTTTTGACCTGTCACAGGTGATGTTTATCACAACTGGCAATACATCCTACAATATACCTCAGCCGTTGCTTGACCGGATGGAGCTAATCCATATAGCCGGTTATACGGAGGTAGATAAGGTTGAGATAGCGCGCCAGTACCTGGTCCCGAAGCAACTTGAAGAACATGGGTTGACCGAAAAAAACCTGGAAATCTCAGAAGGGGCTATCCGTATGATTATCCGTGAATATACCAGGGAGGCGGGAGTGCGGAACCTGGAAAGAAGCATTTCAGCCATCTGCCGGAAGGTAGCCCGCGAAGTGGTCAAAGATCGCGACAAACATATCCGGATGACAAAGCAAGGCCTGCAGAAATATTTAGGTATTCCGCGTTACCGTTTCGGTGCCGCAGAAAAAGAAGATGAAATCGGTGTGGCAACCGGTTTGGCCTGGACAGAAGCAGGGGGTGACCTGCTATCGATTGAAGTCACCCTGATGAAAGGGAAGGGCCAGATGACCCTGACCGGCCAGCTCGGCGATGTAATGCAGGAGTCGGCCAAGGCGGCTATCAGTTATATCCGATCAAGGGCAGAGTCGCTGGGGCTTGATGAAAACTTTTACGAAGAAATTGATATTCACATACACGTTCCGGAAGGGGCGATACCAAAAGACGGGCCATCGGCCGGGATTGCCATTGCAACGGCGCTGGCATCTGCCTTAACTAAAAAGCCAATCCGCAAGGACGTAACTATGACCGGGGAGATTACCCTGCGGGGCCGGGTTTTGCCGATTGGCGGAGTCAAAGAAAAGCTGTTGGCTGCCCATCGGGCCGGTATACGCAACATCATATTGCCAGCGGAGAATCGTCGCGACTTGAGCGATATACCACAGATTGTGCGGCGCAAGGTAGAGGTAAAGCTGGTTGGGCACATGGATGAAGTTCTCGGTGCGGCTCTTTCAGAACCGCCGCTGAAGGCGGGTGGTAAAAGTAAACTGAAGAAAATTAAAGAAAATAATCTTAGTTTACCTGCCGTTACGGAAGATTCGGCTTTTAAACATTGATACCGGGATTTCTCGTGGCATAAACTATGTTTCTTCTTGCGCCGGTGGCCGGGGGCAAGCAAATTGTGGTCGGGTAGGTAACGATGCGGATTAACAAAGCAGAACTAAAGGCGGCAGCCTACAGCCTCCAAGATTTTCCGGTATGGGAACTGCCTGAGGTTTCTTTTATCGGGCGCTCAAACGTGGGAAAATCTTCTTTGCTGAACAATTTGATCGGCCGTAAAAACCTGGCCCGGATCAGCTCCACACCAGGCAAGACCAGGGGGCTTTATTTCTACCTGCTTAACGATTCTTTCTGTTTCGTTGACCTGCCGGGCTACGGTTATGCCAAAGTATCGAAAGGTGAACGTGATCGCTGGGCAGCGGTTATCGAGGATTACCTGGCCATACGCAGTTCGTTGCGCGGTTGCCTGCACCTGATTGATAGCCGTCACCAACCGACAATTGATGACCAACTTATGTCACAGTGGCTGCGTGCCCATACCATAACGACGATAACCGTAGCTACCAAATCCGACAAACTTTCCCGCGGTGCCTTGTTGCATATGCTAAAAATAATCCGCAGCGGATTGGGGCTGTTCGAAGAAGATAGGCTGTTGCCCTTTTCTGCACAAACAGGAGCGGGCCGCGATCAATTGTGGCAGGAAATCCGATCCCTGCTGCTATAAAATTGATTATACCAATAAATATCTATCAAAAAGTCTGGAGGAAGACGATGCCCACCGCAGGAATAGACATTGGATCCCTAACCGTAGATGTTGTAATCATGGAAAAAGAACATATCCTTAGTTACGTGATCAGGCCGACCGGATCAAACAGTAAGAGGGCAGCAGAAATGGCAATGGAAGAAGCGCTGGGCAAGATAGCGCTCAAACGATCGGACCTGGAGAAAGTGGTGGCCACCGGCTACGGGCGGATCGGGATCGATTTTGCAGATCAAAGAATTACGGAGATCACCTGCCATGGGCGCGGTGCTTACTTCTGGAACCCTGCTGTAAGAACGGTGATAGATATCGGGGGGCAGGATAGTAAAGTTATTCGACTTGCCGAATACGGGCGGGTGGTTGATTTTGCAATGAATGACAAGTGCTCTGCCGGTACCGGGCGGTTTCTGGAAGTAATGGCCCAGGCGCTGGAGGTTGAGCTTAACCAGCTGGCCACCCTCAGTAACAATGCTCAAAATACTGTATCAATCAGCAGTATGTGTACTGTCTTTGCCGAGTCAGAGGTTGTATCGCTCATTGCCCAGAGCCTGCCCCGTGAGGATATTGCCCGTGGTTTGCACCAGTCGATTGCCGATCGTACAGCCGGCCTGGTCCACCGGGTTGGCCTGGCCGAGGAAGTAATGATGACCGGTGGGGTGGCCCGTAACAGCGCTGTAGTGGCAGCGCTTGATGAAAAGCTTAAAACCAGGATCATTGTTCCTCACGAGCCGCAAATTGCAGGTGCCCTGGGTGCGGCGCTGCTGGCACAGGAGGAGCAGTAAACCATTATTGATATCTGTCTTGGTCTAGCCTGCCAGCAAGCAGGCTTTTTTTGATCTGTCTGCCGAGCAGGGCAGCGATCACCATTTTTACCAGGTCAAATAGAATAAACGGCACTACACCGGCAAGCAGAGCCTGCTTGATGCTGAATTGCATCAGAAAGCCGAGCTGTAATGTGCCGGTGAGGTATATAAACCCCAGCGCAGGCAGCATAGCAGCCAATAATTGCCGGAATGATGGATATTCTGTATTCTTCAACAGCAAAGATATTACCAATACCGCCGGGATAAAGCCGAAAAGATATCCACCGCTTGGTCCGGTTAACATGTACAGGCCTCCCCTGGCCATTGAAAAAACCGGTATCCCGGCAGCTCCGATTAGCAAATAAGCCAGGATTGTAAGCAGGGCAGCCCTTTTGGGCAGCAGGATACCTGTCAGGAAAACACCGATTACCTGTCCGGTAAACGGTACCGGGCTAAAAGGCAGCGGTACGGCGACCTGGGCCAATACGGCGATCAGTGCTACAAAAAAAGCGCTGAGGGCCAGCTGTGCGGTAGTCAGGCGGAAACCATGCATTTATATCACCTCCCCGTAACTGACCTTGTGTTTTTGGCCAAGGTCATCCTTGATGATCAGCTTGCCCTCCCGGGTCAGTTCGGAAGCCAGGCCGGAAATTGACCCACCAGGCCAGTTGATATTAACCTGCCGGCCTAGGGTAATGTTGTTATCAATCCAGATCTGACGGAAAGGAGCAAAACCTTCTTTTTCAAATAAACCGTAAGCGCTGAGCAATACATGGCGCAGGCTGATCAGCAGTTCTGTCCGGTTGATTCCAGGCCCGGCCTCAGCTGCAAGAGACGTTGCAATAGAGGCGATTGCAGACGAAAACTCACCGGCTCTTTGGTTTACATTGAGGCCAATGCCGATAATCAGGTAATCGATGCGGTCTTGATCGCCTTTAAGTTCGGTCAGGATTCCGGCAATTTTTTTGCCTCTTACCTGCAGGTCGTTGGGCCACTTAATTTGAATAGGCAAATTGAATTGTTTCCTGAGATGGTCGGCCATAACAGCAGCGGTAACCAGCGTTACCGGGTTAACTGTTTCCGGGGTTAAGGCTGCGGGCCTGTAAATGATCGAAAATGTAAGGCTTTTCCCTGCCTGTGAAACCCAGCTGCGTCCAAGCCGCCCCCGACCCGCGAGCTGCAGTTCGGCAATGATTGTGGTAAAATCCGGGGCTCCAGCTTCGGCCATTTTGCGTGCCACCAGATTCGTTGAATCCACTGATTTATAATAGGTTATGGCATTTTCTGCCAATGCTGTATGATCCAGCAGATCCGGCTCTTCTTCCAGGCAGTAGCCGCAGTTGGAGCGGGCACTGATTCGATAGCCGTTATCTCTTAGCCCCCTGATCTGTTTCCATACTGCAGAGCGGCTGATGTCGAGGGATCGGCTGATTATCTCGCCGGAAACTGTTTTTCCGCGATTAGTTTTTAAAAAATCCAAAATTCTGCTGCTGCTGTTATGCAAACTTTCACCTTCTTCTAGAATTTGTTAAAATCATACTAAGGGTTTCAACAATTGTCAACCCAAAAGATGGTTTGTCAGGTTGACAATAAATATTTCGGGTCTTCTCTGATCTGGAAAGGAAAAAGGCGCAGCTCACAATTAACTGCGCCCGTCAAATATATATAAAAAGAGGGGGTCAACTTGATCCCATTATAAGACCCTAATGTTACAGGAATATTACAAATAGGTTGTTTTTTTATTACGGGGGCTGTTTTTGCCCCATGGGAGCGGCTTTGATGCCAGAAGCAAGAGAGCTGATGCTTAGAGAATTTAATTGCATTGATTCCGAATTATCGGGATCAGCTGTAATCGATAAGCTGTTAAAGTCTGCCGGTCAGGTTTTGGCGGTATTTAAAGGCAAAAAATTTATTGGCCTGGTTACGGCTTATTCTGTTGCCTGCCACAGCAGGCATTTCATGGCTTATCAGTCCATAAAAGCCGATGAGCTCCTGCTTGAACCATGCCCTGAAGTAACCCCTGATACCGGTTTGACAGGGATTCTGGCTGCTTTACACAAACAAACGGTTGTTGCGGTTAAATCGAAGCAGGGGAAACTCGAAGGGGTGATCACCGGTCCGCTGCTGGCTCTTAAGCTTGCTGTTACCGCACAAGAACTGGAAAAAGAGCTCGATGCCGTAATTGCCTTTTCTTCTGATGAGATCCTGATTGCCGACAGGGATGGCAAAATACTGAGGGCTAACCGTCAATTTGAAGAGAACTTCGGGTTGGAGCTGGATAAAGTGATAGGTAAGACGGTCGTTGAACTGGAAAAGAAAAAAATATTTTATCCATCGGTTACCAGGCTGGTTTTAGACAGGAAAGAAACACAAACAGTCATCCAGTCGCGCCGTGATGGCCGTAAACTGCTGGCTACCGGAACACCGGCTTTTAATAGTGACGGCTCAATCTTCCGGGTGGTAGTCAATACCCGGGATATTACGAAGCTGAATAGCCTGAAGCAGAAACTGGAGGAAGCGGAGCTGCTTAAAAACAGGTACCAGCAGGAATTAGTCGAGCTGCGCCAGGGTTATTTGCACAGCAGTGAACTAACAGCCGAGAGCCCGGCGATGATCGAACTGGTCAGAATGGCACAGAAAATCGCCGCAGTTGATTCAACAGTGCTGCTCACCGGAGAATCCGGGGTCGGCAAAGGTATGATCGCCCGATTTATACACAGGTGCAGTGCCCGCTCTGCAAAGCCTTTTACTGTGGTCAACTGCGGGGCTATACCGGAAAACCTGTTGGAAAGCGAACTATTCGGTTACGCCGGCGGAGCTTTTACGGGCGCGCTGAAGGAGGGTAAAATCGGTAAGCTTGAACTGGCTAATGAAGGAACCCTTTTTCTTGACGAAATAGCTGATTTGCCGCTCAACCTGCAGGTAAAGCTGCTGCATGTAATCCAGGAAGGTGTGATCAGCAGGATAGGCAGCACCAGTGAAATTAAGCTAAACTTACGCTTTATCGCTGCTACGAACAGGGACATTGCCGCGTTAGTTGACGCTGGGAAATTTCGTGAAGATCTTTATTTTCGCCTTGATGTTATCCCTCTCCTGGTGCCTCCACTGCGAGAGCGCCGGGAGGATATCAAAAAACTAACCGAAGCCTTCCTGGATAAACTAAACCGCCGTTACCAGAAGCAAAAATATTTTTCTTCAGAAGCCCTGGCGTTGCTCGAGAGCTACCAGTGGCCGGGCAATGTACGGGAGCTGGAAAATTTAATTGAAAGAATGATTATCGTTGCAGAGGGCGACGAGGTCAAATCGCAAAACTTGCCACGTTATTTCCTGAACGCCGGCAAAAAAGAGAGTTCCATGCAACCGGTAACAGGCGACCTGCCGCCGCTTAAAGAGGCAGTGGAGGCGTTTGAAAAAGAAATATTGTTAAGCGCTCGGCAGCGCTACCGGACTACTTACGAGATAGCTAAAGCGCTGCGGGTTGACCAGTCAACTGTTGTCCGCAAGCTTCGGAAGCACAGGTTAAGTGCGGGGGAGTAACCTTACACCAGGCGGCTTTAATGCAACTACGCATCAATAATGCAATAATGCATTTTTTTTGTTTTTTAGGTATTATTAAGTCTGCGCTATTTTCCCCTGTCCTGGTAGGTTGGGCAGGGGATATAATTATCGGGCCTCATTATTCCGGATGGCATTATTATTGCTACAATTATTATCAGAAAAAGCTAAACCAGAAGGGGGGTTATTTGTATGGGTAACAAAACAGGAACCGGGATCCTTTACGAACCCGGGCCTAAGTCACAGGAGTTGTTGAACATGCGTGATCAGCATGTGGCCCGTGGGATTTCCTGCGTGTTGCCTGTATTTGTTGATCAGGCAAAGGGCGCAGTGATCAAGGATATAGATGGCAACGAGTATCTTGATTTTACGACCGGTATCGGGGTTGCCAATTTTGGGCATAACCACCCGGCAGTGGTCGATGCGATCAAACAGCAGGCTGATCAATTCCTGCATACCTGTTTTATGGTTACCATGTATGAGCCTTATGTCAGGTTGGCAGCCGCTTTAAACAAGTTTACTCCGGGCAGCTTTGCAAAAAAAACCGCTTTTTTTAACAGCGGGGCCGAAGCTGTGGAAAACGCTGTAAAATTAGCGCGACGCTATACCAAAAAAACTGCAATGGTATCCCTGGAATGTGCTTTCCACGGCCGCACCCTGATGGCCATGACCCTGACTTCAAAAGTCAAGCCCTACAAATACGGTTTTGGGCCTTTTGCGCCTGATGTTTATAAAATACCGGCGGCCTATTGTTACCGCTGCCGTTTTGGACTCTCTTACCCTTCCTGTGATCTGCAGTGTGCCAGGTATCTTGAGCAATTCTTTGCCGTTGAATGTCCGGCAGATAATGTGGCGGCTGTAATCGCCGAGCCGGTTCAGGGAGAAGGAGGTTTCATCGTGCCGCCGGCTGATTATTTTAAGGTGCTGCACGAAATCTGCCGGAAGAATGAAGTGCTGCTGATCATCGATGAAATTCAATCCGGTTTTTACCGGACCGGAACCCAGCTTGCCAGTTTTTATTATGGTATGGAACCCGACATGATCACCATGGCAAAATCACTGGCCGGCGGTGTGCCGATCAGCGCCGTAACCGGCAGGGCAGAAGTGATGGATGCAGCCGGTCCGGGCGAAATCGGCGGAACATACGGCGGAAATCCCCTTTGTTGTGCCGCTGCTTTAGCCGTTCTCGAAGCGGCTGAACAAGAAAAACTGGCCGAACAGGCAAAAAAAACCGGCCAAATTACTGCTGAAAGGCTGGATCAAATGGCCGCCAAATACTCAATTATCGGTGAACACAGGGGCTTAGGCGCTATGCGTGCGCTTGAACTGGTAAAAGATCGCGTTACGAGGGCACCTGATCCGGATCGGACTAAGGCAATTATTAAGCGCTGTCACAAAAACGGCCTGCTCATCATTACTGCGGGTATTTTCAGCAATGTTATCCGCCTTCTGATGCCTGTAAATATCCCCGCCGAACAGTTAAAGAGGGGGTTGGATATACTTGAAGAGGCTATAGCTGCTGAAGAAGGAGGGCAACGCTAGTTGTATGCACATTTCGGCAAGCTTTTGATTATTGATCTGAATAAATCCGATATCAGCGAAAGATTACTGGAAGAGGAGTTGTTCCGCGATTATCTCGGGGGAAAAGGTTTAGGCAGCTATCTTTTGCTGAAAATGCTCCCGCCCGGAGTGGATCCGCTTTCTGCCGAGAACCTGTTGATCTTTGCCACCGGCCCGGCTACCGACAGCCCGCTAGCCCCTGCTTCCCGTTTCGGAGTTTTCAGCAAATCGCCTGCAACAGGCCTGTACTCCGAGTCATATAGCGGTGGCCACCTGCCACCGGTGATGAAAAGGACAGGGTACGATGCAATCGTGATCAGTGGGGCTGCAAAAAAGCCTTCATATTTGTCTGTTTCTGAAGAAGCTGTAAATTTTTATGATGCCGGTGATATCTGGGGCAAGGAGTCATATACAGCTGAGGAAGAGATACTTAAAGCGGTAGGGGTTAAAGGTTCACAGGCATTGGTAATTGGGCCTGCCGGGGAAAGAAAGCTTCCTTTCGCCTGTATTAAGAATAACCGTTGGCGTAGTGCCGGAAGGACTGGATTGGGTGCGGTAATGGGCTCAAAAAATTTAAAAGGAATAGTTTTCAGCGGCAGCGCCAAAGCTTTGCCGGCCGATGAAGAAGGCTTAAACAGCTGGAGCCGCAATTTCTTTCAGCGTTACAAGGACTCTCCCGAAGCACGCCTCTACAAAGAAAAAGGTACACCGGCCCTGGTAGCTGTTACCAACAAAGCCGGTTGTTTCCCGACCCGTTACTGGTCAGCCGGAACGCTCGAAGGCTGGGAAAATATCAGCGCTGACTACATGCAGAGTGAAATGTCTGTAAAGGCCCGGGGCTGTTACCGTTGTTTTTTTGCCTGCGGCAAGCTGACAACAGCTGAAAAGGGAAGGCACCTGGGCCTGACAGTTGAAGGGCCTGAATTTGAAACCATTTATGCTTTCGGCGGGCTCTGCTGCCTGCCTGAGATGGAGGAGATTCTTCACTTAAATGATCTATGCGATCGCTGGGGGATTGATACGATCAGTGCCGGCAACCTGGCTGCTTTTGCCATCGAGGCTGGTTTGATAAACAAGCTCGAAAATGCTCCCTGTTATGGTGATGCAGATTCAATCGCAATTTTTTTGGAACAGGTGGTAGAAGGTAAAGGAAATGGGGCTGTCTTTGCCCGCGGGATCAGGGAGGCGGCTGATACCCTGGGTATGAAAGACTTCGCGATCCACGTTAAAGGCCTTGAGCCGGCCGGCTATGATCCCCGGGTGTTAAAGGGGATGGGGCTTGCTTATGCCACTTCAGACCGCGGGGCCTGTCATCTGCGGGCGACTTTTTACAAACCGGAGTTAAGCGGAATGATCGATCCGGCACAAATCAAAGGCAAGGCAAGGATGTTTATCGATTTTGAAGATCGCCTGAACATCTATGACTGCTTGATTTTCTGCCGTTTTTACAGGGATCTGATACACTGGGAAGAGTTGATCGAACTGCTTTACCTGCTGACCGGTGTCCGCTATAGCGCAGCAGATTTGCATAACATAGCTGACAGGGTTCAGAACTTAACCCGGCTGTTCAATCTCCGGGAAGGGGCAACCAGGGCAGATGACACTTTACCGGTACGTTTTTTGTGCGAGCCGATTAATGAGCAGAAAAACCTGATTACCAGAGAAGAGCTTGACGCGATGCTGAGTGATTATTACCTGCTTCGAGGTTGGGATCAAAATGGTATACCCCCGAAAGGGATAAATAATATTAATGGAACGACAAGGAGGATATAAAATGGAAGTAGAAGTAAAAAATACAATAAAAGAAGATAACGTGCTTACCGCTACATTAAACATGATTAAACAATCGGTTGAACTAGCTGAACTTTCGACTGATGTTTATGAGCATCTGAAAACTCCGATGCGCTTTGTTGAAGTTGCGATACCGGTTGAAATGGACAATGGAAAAATTAAGGTTTTTACCGGCTACCGGTCGCAGCATAACAATGTTTTTGGCCCTTACAAAGGCGGAATCCGTTACCATCATAATGTGACCACCGATAGTATCAAGGCCCTTTCAATGTGGATGACGCTTAAATGTTCTCTCGTCGATGTGCCTTTCGGCGGCGGCAAGGGTGCTGTCCTTTGTGATCCCTACTCGATGTCTATGAAAGAAAAAGAAAAGCTTACCCGCGGTTATGTAAGGGCACTGGGCTCGTTTCTCGGGCCGGAAACTGATATTCCCGCCCCTGATGTGGCAACCGATGCCCAGGTGATGGCCTGGATCGCTGATGAATACAGCAATATCATGCGGGAACCATCTTTTGGAGTTGTAACCGGTAAGCCACTTGCTGTCGGCGGTTGTGTGGGCCGGAAAGAAGCCACGGGGCGCGGATGCTTTTTTATCACCAGGGAGGCGGCTAAAGCTTTTAATATTCCGTTTGAGCATGCCCGCATTGCCATCCAGGGTTTTGGAAACGTTGGCAGCAACGCTGCCATTTTGTTTGCTGAAGCGGGTTCTCCGGTAGTAGCTGTCAGCGATGTCAGCGGCGGAATCTATAATCCGGAAGGCATCAATATCTATAAGCTGTTACAGCATATTGAAGATACCGGTTTTGTAAAAGGGTTTCCTGGTGGCGTGGAAATCACCAATGCCGAACTTTTGGCTATTGACTGTGATGTCCTTATCCCGGCTGCTCTTGAAAACCAGATTACGGGAGCCAATGCCGATCAGGTTAAAGCAAAAATTGTTATCGAGGGGGCAAACGGCCCGACAACACCAGAGGCCGATCAGATTCTCAAAGGTAAAAACATTCTCGTTGTTCCAGATATACTGGCTAACAGCGGTGGTGTTACAGTCTCCTATTTTGAATGGGTTCAGAACAACTACGGTTTCCGTTGGGATTTGGAAACTGTCAACCGCCGCCTGGAGGAGAAAATGGTCGGGGCCTTTAAGATGGTCTACAACTTTTACTGTGAAAAATGTATCGGTTCTGACATGCGCACCGGGGCATACATGTATTCAATCCAGCGACTGGCCGAAGCGATGCACTATCGCGGCTGGTTACGCAACGGCACTCACAAGGGCTGAGGCGATAGTTATATTTTAATTACGGTTTAGCGGCGGGGTAGTTTTTCTTGCCCTGCCGCTACTATTGCCGGTTTTGCTGCAGCTGTGTTATTTAAGGGTGAAGCAGGTATTATGTAACAAATTTTTATTGACGCATAATTACCTCTTGCTCTTCTGTATCTTACTGTCAGTTTTTGCCGGCTGTTGATTAAAATAATAATCAATGGTTTAATAGTTAGAGGGAGGGGATCTGTAATTATTACCCGGACCGTAAGGGATTTGTATGCCGCAGTCCTGACTGTCAACCAGGAGTGGTGTAAAGGATGCGGCATCTGTGCAGCTTTCTGTCCAAAGGAAGCTCTTTTTATTAATGCGACCGGAAAAGCTGCGATAAATAGCGAAAAGTGTACAGCCTGTGGAGTGTGTGAGCTTTTCTGCCCCGATTTTGCACTTTCCGTGATCGTAGAGGGGGTTGCAGTGCATGACGGTTGCTAAGCCGGTTTTAATGCAGGGCAACGAAGCCTGTGCAATAGGGGCAATTAATGCCGGTGTACGCTTTTATGCCGGTTATCCGATCACTCCATCCACCGAGGTGGCCGAAATAATGGCCTCAAAGCTGCCGGATATTGGTGGAGTATACATTCAAATGGAAGACGAAATCGCCAGTATGGCTGCTGTTATCGGCGCTTCGATCGGCGGGATGAGGACACTGACAGCCACTAGCGGCCCCGGGTTTTCGCTTAAGCAGGAGAACCTCGGCTATGCAATCATGGCCGAAATACCCTGCGTTGTTGTTAATGTTCAGCGGATGGGCCCCAGCACCGGGGTCCCTACTGCACCGGCCCAGGGAGATGTGATGCAGGCACGCTGGGGAACCCATGGTGACCATCCGATTATTGTTTTTTCGCCGTCTTCTGTCTACGAAACTTACTACCTGACGATTGCCGCTGTAAATTTAAGCCAGAAACTGAGGCAGCCGGTGATTATGCTGCTCGATGAAGTAATTGGCCACATGAGGGAAAAAGTTTTTATTCCCGATGCGGGTAAGTTGCTGGTGGAGAAATTAAGCGATCAGGTTCCTTCAGACTGGAAACCGTATGACGAAAAAGGATTGACACCACTTGTGCCTTTTGGTTTCGGTCATTATTATCATGTTACCGGCCTGTTTCACGACCAGTACGGGTTTCCGACCGGCGATCCACCCCAGGTTGAACGGGCGCTTGATCGCCTTCATGCCAAGTTGGAAAAATATCGCGATGAGATTGTCTTAACCAACTACATAGGCCACAAGGAACCGCGGGTGGCAATTGTTACGTACGGATGTACTGTGCGTTCAGCACGTTCGGTAGTAAAAAAAGCTTATTGGCAGGACCGTCTGCCGGTCGGCCTGCTAAGCTTACAAACAATCTGGCCTTTCCCGGCACAGGAGATCGAAGCCCTGGCCAAGCAGGCTGATGTTATTGTAGTGCCTGAAATGAATATGGGGCAGATTGTTGGCGAGGTTGAACGTTACGCCTGTGGTCAGGCCAAAGTAATACCGCTGAACCGTTACGACGGGGAAATGATCACACCGGATAAAATATCTGAACTAATTGGGAGGTGGCTGTCATAGAGCAACTGACCCAGGATTTTTTGCGCACAAAGAAACTGCCGCACATCTGGTGTCCGGGCTGCGGCAACGGTATCGTTACCGCAGCCCTGGTCAGGGCGATTGAGAGGGCAGGCTATGATCAGCGCGATGTTGTAATTGTTTCCGGTATCGGCTGTTCTTCAAGGGCTGCCGGTTATCTCAACTTCAATACGCTGCACACAACCCATGGCCGGGCGCTTGCTTTTGCAACCGGGCTCAAGATGGCCAGGCCCGAACTAATCCTTTTTGTGATCATGGGTGACGGGGACTGCAGTGCTATCGGCGGAAACCATTTTATTCATTCAGCCAGAAGAAATATCGATCTGAATGCTATTGTTGTCAATAACCACATTTACGGCATGACCGGCGGTCAACATTCGCCACTGACCCCAATGGGCAAAAAAGCAACTACTGCGCCCGGCGGTACCCTGGAAAGGGCTTTCGACCTGCTTGAACTGGCCCGAGGTGCCGGGGCGACTTTCGGAGCCAGGGGAAATGCAGCCCAGCCGCGGCAGCTCGAACAACTCATTGTGAGGGCATCCAGGCACAAAGGTTTTTCAGTAGTCGAAGCGCTTTCACCCTGTCCGATTGCCTATGGCCGGAGAAATAAACTTGGTGGGGCGGTTGAAATGCTTAAAGGGATGAAAGAAAGCAGTGTAGCTGTTGAACGAGCTGCTGAAATGGAGGAAGCGGAACTGGAAAGGAAAACCCTAAACGGGGTATTGTTCTCGATCGATGCTCCTGAATTTTCTTCAGAGTATCACCGCTCGATCAAACAAGTAAAAGACTAAGGCGGGTGGCTGTTGATGAGTAAAAGGCAGGAGATCTTGCTTACCGGAGCAGGCGGGCAAGGGTTAATATTGGCCTCGATTGTTCTTGCTGCCGCAGCGGTAAATGACAATAAAAATGTGGTACAAACCCAATCCTATGGCCCTGAAGCACGGGGCGGAGCCAGCATGTCCGGTGTCATTATCGATGTTGATACAATCGAGTTCCCGAAGGTAACTAGGCCAACGGTCCTGCTTTGTATGAACCAGGCTTCATATAACAAATACCTGCCAAAAGTGGAGCCGGGTTGTGTGATTATTACCGATTCCACCTATGTCAGCGGCCCCTTTAAAGAAGAACTCCATATAAAATCATTGCCGATTACAAGGATGGCTAAAGATATTTTGAAACGAGAAGTGGTTGCAAATATGCTGGCGCTCGGGGTGATTAATGCAGCGACAGGTCTTGTTAACCGCAGTATTTTCAGGGAAAGTATTTACAACATGGCGCCAAAGGGAAGTGGTGAGCTCAATCAGGAAGCCTTTGATCTGGGCTACCGCCTCTATGAGGAGGGTCCTGAACAGCTTATCAGAGAAATCGCGCATACCTCCGGGTAAAAAGATATTACTTGCTGTAGTTGTTACCGTTATCGCCAGCGAACTGTTTATGGCCGGCAGCATTGGGCCTTTTCGCTTCTCTGCCGGAACGGCTTTCTTTATTTTTGCTGCGTTAAGCCTTAACCATCTGCAAATACTGCCGGCCGGCCTGCTGGTTGGATTCTCTGCCGCTATACTGCGCCTGGCTGTTGAACAAGCCTTTTTTCAGCCTGCCGGAATCATTTCATTTTGTTATCCTCCTTATTATTCAAGCGCTTTTGGTTTTTTGCTGCAGGGTTTTTTTAGTTCACAGTAATGGAGAAAATGCTTTGTAATGCTGATCCCTTTTCGCAGTATCGCCGGAGGCTGATTAATGGAGTTTACGTTCTTTATCGTTGATGATGATCCGGCCTGTCGTAAGATCCCGGCGCAGATTATTGAGGACGAGCATCCGGGAGAAGTAATTGGTGAACTGCCGGACGGCCATGGTAATGTTGTCGGTACGGTCGAGCAGATGCGCAATTCATTGGCTGCTCTTGACCGAATCGGCAGCCTGAAGCGCAGTTACCGGCCAGTTGAAGCGAAGCCCCTTGGCCTTGAAGATTATAACAACCCGATGTTTGAGCGATATGGGCCGAAATTCTTTGACTTTAACGAACTGCGCCTCAAGGTGAAAGAGCTGGAAAACAAGACTGGCAGGAGCTCTAAAACCCGGGTCAATGTCAGGCAGTTTATTAACGCCCTTTACGGGAAAACAGGAAAAAGCTGACCGGTACCTGATTGGCCGGTAGGGGGAGCAGATTGTGAAAAAATGCATTGTTTTTGATTACAAGCTGGCAGAAAACTGGATTGGCGAAGATGACTTGCTCAGCTTCGGACCGGAGCTTAAGCAGGCTCATTTTTTCCTTCATCACGCGAAAGGCCCGGGAAGTGCATATACCGGCTGGGTTGATTGGCCTGCTCAGTATTATGAACTGTCAGAGTATAAAAGACTGTCTGAAACTGCGCAAATAATTCGAGAGAGCGCCGCTGCTTTTGTTGTAATTGGGATTGGCGGATCATATCTTGGAGCGCGTTCTGCAGTTGAAATGCTGCTTCCGGCTTTTTATAATCAGCTGCCGGCGGCAGAAAGGGTAGGGCCTGAAATCTATTTTGCCGGTAACGGCATCAGTTCTGCTTACCTTGAAGATCTGCTGCGTTTATTGGATCAAAAGCAGGAGATTTACATCAATATAATTTCCAAATCTGGAACGACTTTAGAGCCTGCCCTGGCTTTTAGGGCTTTACGCGCCTACCTTGAAGAACGTTATGGAAAAGCTGACCTGCAAAAAAGGGTAATTGTGACTACCGACCAGCACCGGGGCACGCTGCGGGAAATGGCCCGCCGGGAAGGATTTACTGCTTTTTGTATTCCGGATAATATCGGGGGCCGCTACTCTGTATTGACTCCTGTCGGCCTCTTGCCACTGGCGGTAGCAGGCATTGATCTGCAGCAGGTTATGGATGGTGCGGTAAACGCTTACCTGCTCTATGGCCGGGAAAGGCTCGAGGACAATGACGCCTACTTATACGCAGTAATTAGAAATGCGCTTTACCGAAAAGGCAAAAAGATGGAATTGCTGGCTGTATACGAACCATCCTTGGTCCAATTTACTGAATGGTGGAAGCAGCTGTTCGGAGAAAGCGAAGGCAAGGACCTAAAGGGTTTGTTCCCTGCAGGGGTTTGTTTTACAACTGATCTGCATTCCCTGGGGCAATATATTCAGGAAGGGCTGCGCAGTTTCTTCATCACTACGCTCTGGGTACACAAGTCCAGGTCTGAACTTGCTGTCAGGGCTTTGGAAGGAAATGCCGACGGGCTTGGTTACCTGACCGGGCAATCAATGCACAGCATTAATGACAAAGCCTGTAAGGGGACAATGCTTGCCCATTACGAAGGAGATGTGCCAAACTTAAAAATAACCGTAAGCAAAATGGATCCTTACACCTATGGTGTGCTGGTTTATTTTTTTGAAAAAGCCTGTGCTATTAGCGGATACCTGCTCGGTGTAAATCCCTTCGACCAACCGGGTGTTGAAGCTTACAAGAGCAAAGTATTTGCCCTGCTGCGTTCACAATGATCTGCTTTCCACGTTTCTTCATATCACAATTACTGAATATTTTCTTCCACGAGGTCCCAGCTCTGTGCACTGCAAACCTGATTTATGGGCAGGGCAGTGGTATAGTATATTATTTGGTATTTGGCTTCTAACCTCTCACCTCTGGCATTGGGAGTGAACGCTGCCAGCATTGACTTTGCCCGGGGGAAGTAATAATATGATGAAGGTTTTGTCTATCTTTACCATGATCAGAGGTGTCTTAATGTCCGAACCGAAGCTTCCCCCTGTTTATGACCCGGCAGCGGTGGAAACCGCCAGGTACAGGTTTTGGCTGGATCGGGAATATTTTAAGGCTGCGCGTGATCATACACGCACCCCTTATACGATAGTAATACCCCCACCTAATGTTACCGGCTCCCTGCACATGGGCCACGCTCTTAACAACACGATCCAGGATATTTTAATTCGCTGGAAGCGGATGCAGGGTTTTGATGCTCTTTGGCTGCCGGGCTGCGATCATGCCGGAATCGCAACCCAGAATGTAGTAGAGAAGCACCTGGCTGAGGAGGGTATTAATAAAGATGATCTTGGCCGGGAAGGCTTCCTGGAAAAAGTCTGGGAATGGAAAGAAACCTACCATGCCCAGATTACAAAGCAGCTCTATAGCCTCGGAGTCTCATGCGACTGGTCGCGTGAGCGGTTCACCATGGACGAAGGCTGTTCTATAGCAGTGCGCAGGGTTTTTGTCGAACTATACCGCAAGGGGCTGATTTATCGAGGCGATTACCTGATTAACTGGTGCCCCCGCTGCCATACTGCTCTTTCTGATATTGAAGTTGAACATGATGATCAAGTTTCAACCTTAACGCTTATCCGCTATCCCATGGAAGACGGAACCGGAACGATTACCGTTGCCACTACCCGCCCGGAAACGATGCTCGGTGATGCGGCAGTGGCGGTTCATCCCGAAGACAGCCGTTATCGGGAGCTGGTCGGTAAAAAAGTTGTCCTGCCGCTTCTTAACCGGCGGATTCCCATAGTAGCTGATCATTATGTTGATCCTGCTTTTGGGAGCGGTGCGGTCAAGGTTACGCCGGGCCACGACATGAATGATTTTGCCATTGGCCAACGCCACAACCTGGAGATCATCAGCATTATTGACGAAGATGCAAAAATGACAATCGCTGCCGGACCTTATGCCGGACTTGATCGTTACGTATGTCGCAAGAAAGTGGTGGCAGACCTTGAAGCTCTCGACCTGGTTGAAGCGATCAGGGAACACGAGCACTCCCTAGGGCGCTGCCAACGTTGCAGTACGGTGGTAGAACCACTAATATCTAGGCAGTGGTTTGTCAGGATGAAATCGCTGGCCGAGCCGGCCCTGGCCGCTGTTGAAGAAGGCAGCACAAAGTTTGTGCCGCCGCGCTTTACCGGCATTTATCAGAACTGGCTGGAAAGTATCCGTGATTGGTGTATATCCCGCCAGCTCTGGTGGGGCCACCGGATACCGGCCTGGTATTGCGCCTGCGGAGAGCTTGTTGTTGATTATAACGAACCGGAACGCTGCCCTTCCTGTGGCGGAAAACTAATTCAGGATCCGGATGTGCTTGATACCTGGTTCAGCTCTGCTCTCTGGCCTTTCTCAACATTGGGGTGGCCGAAAAAAACAGCCGACCTCGAGCATTTCTATCCGACCAGCGTTTTGGTTACCGGATATGATATTATCTTTTTCTGGGTTGCCCGGATGATGTTTATGAGCCTCGAATTTATGAACGAAATTCCTTTCCATACGGTTTATATTACCGGACTGGTCCGTGATCCCCTGGGGCGGAAAATGAGCAAGTCGCTGGGCAACGGGATTGATCCTCTTGATATAATTAGAAACTACGGAGCCGATACATTGCGTTTTACTCTTGTCACCGGCCAGGCTCCAGGGAATGACCAGCGTTTTCGCCAGGAAAGTGTCGAGGCCGGGAGAAATTTTGCCAATAAAATATGGAATGCTTCACGGTATGTCTTCATGAATCTCAGCGATCGTGAAGAGGCTGCCGTCGCTTTTGCCCCTTATGATCCTGAAGTGATGTTACCGGGCTTAAACCGTACCGATCGCTGGATTTTACACCGCTACAACGAAACCGTCCGCCAAACCACCCTGCTGCTTGAAGGATACGAACTTGGCGAAGCGGCACGCCTGATATATGAGTTCATCTGGAATGATTTTTGCGATTGGTATGTTGAACTTAGCAAGTTTTACCTCTACAGCAAAGACAGGCCTGATACGGCAAAAAACCGGGACAGGACCCGTGCGGTATTAACTTATATCCTGGATGGAGTATTGAGGCTGCTTCATCCCTTTATGCCATTTATTTCAGAGGAAATTTGGCAGCAACTGCCGAACCGCCGGGAGGAAGCTCTTGTAGTTGCCGTCTGGCCGGAACCGCTTGATGAACATACTTACTTGCAGGAAGCGGCAGAAATGCTGCTGATTCAGGAGGTTACACGGTCTATCAGGAACTTGCGCAGCCAGGTTCAGTTACCCCCCGGTAGAAAAGCCGGGGTTATTATCCGTGCCGGCGGAGAGATAGCAAGGTGCCTGCGGGAAGAGAGCCATCAGCTGGCCAGGCTGGCTTTTGCTGAACCGCTTACCATAGAGCCCGATGCAGTTAAGCCGGAACAATCGCTGACGGCAGTCATTGCTGACGGCCTGGAACTTTTCCTGCCCCTGGAGGGGGTTATCGACGTCGAAGCGGAGATTGAGCGACTGGAAAAAGAACTGGCTCAAGTGTTGTCTGAAATGGAAAAGACCGAAGGTAAGCTAAAAAGCGGCGGTTTTATCAAAAAAGCCCCACCTGAAGTAATCGCCAGGGAAGAAGTGCGCCGTCAAGAGCAGGTGGCACGAATAACTAAGCTGGAACAGAGGATTCGGGAGTTGAAGTAAGCCATGCAGCAGGAAAAAGAATACATGGAAGCTCTGGAATGGATACACGGGCTGGGGCGATTCGGAATAAAACCGGGATTGGGAAGGGTTAAAGCTATGCTGGGGCTGCTCGGCAACCCTCAGCAGGGGATCCGTTTTGTTCACATAGCCGGGACTAATGGAAAAGGTTCGACTGCTGTCATGCTTGCCTCGATCATGAGGGCAGCCGGTTACACGGTCGGCCTTTATACCTCACCGTATCTGCTTTCTTTTACCAATCGGATGGCAGTTAATAATGCTGATATCGACCACGGCGAACTGGTCAGGTTGGTTAACCGGATAAAACCCATTGTTCAACAACTGCAAAATGATCCGGAACTGGGCCACCCTACTGAGTTTGAAGTAGTAACGGTGCTGGCCATGGCATATTTTTCTGCCAGCAATGTAGACCTGGTGGTCCTGGAGACAGGCCTCGGTGGCCGACTTGATGCAACCAATATTGTCATACCACTGATCAGTATTATTACCAACATCAGCCTTGAACATACTGACATCCTAGGCAGTACTGTTGAAGAGATCGCTTTTGAGAAAGCCGGGATTGTTAAGCAGGGCAAACCGCTGATAACCGCTGCTGAAGATCAAAGGGCGCTTGGCGTTTTTAAAAAGCGCTGCCTAGATCTCGGTTGCCCGTATTACCGGGTTTTCCCGCCGCGGGAAGCATCTGAGCTTTCTGTTGGTCATCGCCCTGTCACAATTTTGAAGCAGATCACAGAAGACGGTCAGTTTTTCGATTATTACGGGTTTGAAAAGAAACTGCCGGATTTATTTATCTCCCTGCGCGGCAGGTATCAACTGCTAAATGCCGCTACTGCTCTTGCTGCTGTTGAACTGCTCGCGGCCGAAGGTTTTGTAGTCAGCGACGACGCGGTTATAAAAGGCTTGGCTGAAACATCCTGGCCGGGACGATTGGAACTGCTTCAAAAAGAACCGCTTGTAATTTTGGACGGTGCCCACAACCCGGCAGCGATGGAGAAGTTGGCAGAAGCAGTTCCCTATTACTATAATTATGAGCGTTTAATTTTGCTAATCGGAATACTTGCTGATAAAGATATGTCAACAATGCTCAAATCCATCCTGCCCCTGTCAGACTCGGTAGTTTTTACCCGCCCGCTTTTACCGCGTGCAGCGGATCCGCAAAAGATTGCTGACTTTGCGGTCGATCACTTCAAATTCAATAAAGATTATTATGTCATTGCTGATTACCGGCAGGCGCTCGATAAAGCTTTTGAACTGGCTGAACCGGAAGATGCCATTTTGGTTGCCGGGTCTCTTTATACTGTAAGCGATATCCGGGCTTACTATTTTATCAGGAAGGAATTTTTACAGTCCTGATCCGCAGGTGATTATGAATTGCTGTCTTTTATGCAGGACTTTATGAGCGAATCACGAAGTAAAGGAGGTATTTGTTATGATGCTCCTGCGTTTCGTGCAGCTGCTGCCCAACCAATGCATGATTGAAAAAACAACGGGTTTATTATGCCATATTAAAAAAGGAAAGGGTGAACAGGCAAGATGAACATTGCAGTTTTCAAGGGAGGCGTTCATCCGGTCTACCATAAAGAGATTACCGCAACTATGGCTGTTGCCCCGATGAGAGCCCCTTCCACGGTAGTGATTCCACTACAGCAGCATATCGGGGCACCCTGCGTACCACTGGAAGGGATAGCTATTGGAGCCAAGGTTAATATGGGCCAAAAGATCGGCGACAGTGACGGTTTTGTTTCAGCTCCGATACACTCTTCTGTATCCGGGACAATAAGGGATATCGGGCCCTACAATCATCCACTTGGCCGTCCGGTAGAGGCAGTTACAATCGAATCCGACGGCGAGGAAAAGTGGGATGACAAGCTCACTACAGCCGGAACCTTAGAAGACCTTACTGCCGAGGAGATACGCAGGCTGGTCAGGGAGGCAGGAATTGTAGGCCTTGGCGGCGCAACCTTCCCGGCCCATGTTAAGCTTTCTCCTCCACCCGATAAAAAGATTGATATCGTGGTTATTAACGGCGCTGAATGCGAGCCTTACCTGACAGCCGACCACCGTGTGATGCTTGAAAAACCGGACGATATAGTCTTTGGCTTAAAAGCGATGATCAAGGCATTAAATGCCGAACAAGGCGTTATCGGGGTTGAAGATAATAAAAGCGATGCGATAAGGGTTCTGGAACAGGCGACTGCTGATGATCGGCAGATCAAAGTAGCCAAGCTGCATACCAAGTACCCGCAGGGTGCGGAAAAAATGTTAATCCAGGTGACCACCGGACGCATAGTGCCTTCAGGCGGCTTACCGCTTGATATAGGTATTGTTAACCATAACGTGGGTACTGCTGTTGCGATATGCGGGGCAATTAAGGAAGGCAAACCATTGATCGAACGGGTTATAACAGTTACCGGTTCGGGCATTAACCGACCGGCCAACCTGCTGGTTAAAGTTGGAACGCTGGTCAGCACAGTAATCGATCACTGCGGAGGCTTAAAGGATAATACCCTGAAATTGATAGTAGGCGGTCCGATGATGGGGTTGGCACAACCTGACGCCAACCTGCCGGTGATAAAGGGCACTTCGGGAATCCTGGCCCTGACCGATGAAGATGTTTACCTGGCTGAGAGGTCTCCCTGTATCCGCTGTGCCAAGTGTGTTGATGCCTGCCCGGTTTCGCTGATGCCAACGATGATCGCGCAGGCGTCAGAGCATGCTTTGTATTCAAAAGCGGAGAAATTACATGCTCTCGATTGCTTTGAATGCGGCTGTTGTTCGTACTCCTGCCCTTCGAAGATACCATTGGTCCAGTTAATCAGGATTGCCAAAACGGAAATATTGAAAGCTAAAAAGAAACAATAGTAATCGCGAAGGAGGGAAGAGATCGAAATGGGTAGTAAGCTGGTGGTATCGTCATCGCCGCATATCAGGACTATTGAGTCTGTACAAAGCGTGATGACAGATGTTCTAATCGCTCTGCTTCCGGCAGCTCTTATTGCAGTGCTGCTGTTCGGTTATAAAGCATTACTGACCATGGTCATTTCGATGGTTACCGCCATGGCCGTGGAAGCGCTATGGTTGCGCAAATATGATCTTTTCAGCGATGGAAGCGCTGCGGTTACCGGATTGTTATTTGCTATGGTCCTGCCGCCCGCATCTCCCTGGTGGTTGGTGGTTGTCGGGGCAGCTTTTTCGATCATTATTGGCAAGCAGGTGTTTGGCGGCATTGGTTATAACATATTTAACCCGGCCCTGGTTGGCCGTGCTATTGTTGTTATGTCCTGGGGAGCGCGGATGGTTGGTCCCATCTGGCCTCAGCCGCAGCCGTTTTCCTTCATGGCTGATGTATCTGCCGTTACGATGGCGACACCGCTTGTCAGCCAGCAGGAGGCGCTTTCTTACAACTTTGCCAATTTTTTTATTGGCACTATCCCCGGATGCCTCGGAGAAACTTCCGCACTCGCCCTGTTGCTGGGTGGCGCGTGGCTCTATTATAAAGGTCATATAGACTGGCGGATACCGGGTGGTTTTATCGGAACGGTATTCTTATTCGGGTTACTGTTTGGCGGCGGCTTTTACGGAGGCGCTTTCGGAACAGGGCTGTTTCATGTTTTGGCCGGAGGTGTAATGATCGGTGCAATATTTATGGCGACTGATATGGTTACCACCCCGATCTCAGCAACCGGCAAACTGATATTCGGTATCGGCTGCGGCTTGATAACGATGCTGATCAGGATTTGGGGCACTATGCCAGAGGGAGTTACTTTTGCAATCCTGATCATGAACGCTTTTACCCCGATTATTGATCGATTTACTATTCCACGGCAGTTCGGGGGTGCAAAGATAAGTGCGTGATATATTAAAACTTTCCATTACGCTGGCTTTTGTCGGTCTTATTTCAGCCGCTCTTTTAACCGGCGTCAATAATGTGACGGCTCCGATTATTGCCGAAAGGCAGGAGGCAGAATATCGTGAAGCCCTGGAACTATATTTCCCGGAGGTTGCCGGCTTTGAAAGCCAGCGGCTCGATGATGATTATTTTGATCTGATTTATGACAGCTCAGAACGCCTGATTGGCGTGATGGCTACGATTGAACAGCAGGGCTACGACGGAACAATTACCTATAACCTTGCGCTTGATGCCGAAGGTAAAGTGGCCGGGATAGTGATTATTTCTCATACCGAAACCCCCGGCATCGGTGATGTAATTACCACAGCAGAATTTCAGGAGCAATTTATCGGTAAGAGTTTTGAAGATCCTCTGGCACCGGGAGAAGATGTTGACACTGTTAGCGGGGCGACAATCAGCAGCGCAGCAATGGTGACCTCGATCCGCCGGGTGCTTGATGTTGCTGCGAAAAACTATTTTGGCTATGATTCTGTTACAGTTGACATATCGGCTGTACCAGACGGCATATATCAGGGTTCCGCTCCCGGCCTCTCCGGACCGATTTCTGTTGAAGTTGAAGTTAATAGCGGAAAGATAACCAGGATTGACGTCCTGGATCATGATGAGACTCCGACATACTTTATTGAGGCATACCCGTTAATTCCCGAAAGAATCATAGCCGAACAGAGTTTTGATGTTGATACGAAAACCGGTGCCACCCTGAGTTCCAAAGGCATTGTTGATGCAGTGCGGGCAGCAATTGCAGCTGCGTTGGAAGCTAATGGCGGAGGTGAGTAGCAAGTGAAAGCCAACCCTACTTATTTACAGGAATTTACAAGGGGAATCCTCAAGGAAAACCCTGTTCTGGTATCTTTGCTCGGCATGTGTCCCGTTCTGGGTGTTACAGCCTTTATGGTCAATGGTATCGGCATGGGGCTCGCGGCATCAGCCGTGTTAATTGCCTCTAACCTGGTCATATCGCTGCTCAGGAATTTTATCCCCCCCCAGGTGCGCATCCCCTGTTTTATCGTAGTGATTGCCACTTTTGTAACGATTATTGAAATGCTGTTAAAAGCATTTCAGCCGGTGCTTTATGAAGCGCTCGGCGTGTTTGTGCCCCTGATTGTGGTAAACTGTATTATTTTAGGCCGGGCCGAGGCTTTTGCCAGCAAGAATAATCCCCTTCGTTCATTGTTGGACGGTTTGGGCGCCGGAGTTGGTTTTACGCTGGCATTGCTTTTACTGTCTGCAGTGCGTGAAATAGTTGGTAACGGTACTATTTTGGGGCCTGATCCGGAAACGATCATTTATTTATTTGGCGCAAATTTTGAACCGATGGCCTTGTTTGCACAGCCCCCCGGGGCCTTTATTGCGCTGGGGCTATTACTGGCCGGGGTGAATACAGTATTTAAGCGCTTCAAAATAAAGTAGGTTTGCGAAGCTTGCGGTTAAGTAAAACAAGCTGTGCAGGAGGATACTATGGAAAAACTGCTTTCAATATTTTTTATCTATATTTTTGTTGACAACTTTGTTCTGCAGAGGTTTTTTGGAATTTGCCCGTTCCTTGGGGTTTCGCGTAAGATGGAAACCGCGATCGGCATGAGCATGGCGGTAGTTTTTGTAATGACTATGGCCACCCTGGTGACCTGGGTGGTTTATACTTTCGTGCTCGTGCCTTTTGGCCTGGCTTACCTTCAAATTGTAACCTTTATCCTGATAGTAGCTTCGTTGGTCCAACTGGTTGAAATAGTCCTGCGCAAAATCAGCCCTACGTTATACCAGGGGTTAGGAATATTCCTGCCGTTAATAACCACAAATTGCGCAGTTATGGCGGTAGCGCTGTTGGCTGTCCGCCAGGAGTTCTCGCTGCTCGAATCAGTTGTTTTTGCAATCGGGGCATCACTCGGGTTTTCCCTGGCCCTGGTAATTATGGCCGGTATCAGGGAGAGAATGGAACTGGCGGAGATGCCGGATGTTTTACGGGGGTCAGCAGTAACCCTGATTACAGCCGGAATTTTATCAATGGCGTTTTTAGGATTCAAGGGAATGATTACCCTTTAAGGCAAAATTGTAACCGGCAAACTGTGGAAGATGACGTTTAGATCTCTTTATTGTTCCAGTATCAATTGTGAGGTGAAGTGAATCATGATCATGGTTTATGCGATTGCCGCTCTTGGTATAACCGGGCTGGTATTCGGGTTACTGCTTGCTTTGGCTGCAATGTTTTTTGCCGTTCAGACCGATCCAATGGTCGAAGCGATAAAAGAAATTTTACCAGGCGTAAACTGTGGCGCCTGCGGTTATGCAGGATGTTCAAATTTTGCTGAAGCCGTGGCTTCCGGTGAAACCAAGACAAACGGATGTATCCCCGGAGGTGATGGCACTGCCAAGGCTATAGCGCACCTGCTTGGCCAGGAGGCAGGGGATGCAAGCCAACCGGTGGCTACTGTTTTTTGTATCGGAGATTGCTACAGAACTGCCGATCGCTTTATCTATGATGGAGTTCAGGATTGTGCGGTGGCATCTGACTTCGTCAACGGTTTTAAATCATGCACGGACGGTTGCCTTGGGCTTGGCAACTGTGTGCGTGCTTGTCTTTTTGATTCGATCAAAATGGGTAAGCATGGATTGCCGGTTGTGGATTATGATCAATGTGCCGGCTGCGGTATTTGCGCTCTAGCCTGTCCCCGCGGCATTATCAAGATGCTGCCCAAGAACCGGGATGGGCACCTGGTTTTATGTTCCTCGCACGAGCGTGGCAAAACAGTATCTGCTGCATGCGAAGTTGGTTGTATAGCCTGTAAAGCTTGCATTAAAGCCTGTCCGCAGGAAGCAATTGAAATGGTTGATAATTTGGCTGTGATTGACTTGGATAAATGTAACGATTGTGGCGAATGTGTGCCAAAATGTAAGCCCGGTACCATTCATCGCCGAAATGCTATTCCTACTGAAGCAGATGCAGTTGCAACTGCTGCTGCCAGAGTGGCAAAATCCGCATAAGAAAAAATAGAACGGGGAAGTAAAGCCCGGTTCTATTTATAAATAATCGTCAGCCTATCTGTTTGGCGGAGTATTTGTAAATTACGACCGGAACGGAAATATAAAACGGCGGTGTATGGATGCGAGGCCGGATTGCTGACTATATTTTTATGACTTTTGTGATGTGGGTTTTTTGGGTTGCAGTCAGCGGCAGCCTGAAGTGGCCTCAACTGCTTTTTGGTTTTGCGGCAGCTGCTTTTGTAGTTTGGTTTAACCGGAACTTGTTAATTAAGCCTGACGAAAGGCTACCACTTCGCTTTAAAACCTTTTTCTGGTTTGCCGGTTATTTTTTAAAGCTTTTATTGGATATTGTTGTGGCTAACTTCCAGGTTGCGGCGATAGTCTTAAATCCAAAAATGCCGGTTGAGCCTAACCTGGTTGAACTCAATGTCGATATCGCAAAAGTGACCGATCGGGTACTTCTTGCCAACTCAATAACCCTGACACCGGGTACCCTGACCATCATGGCAGAAGAAAATAAATTCCTCGTGCATGCATTAACGCTTAAAAGCGGAGAGGGTTTGATCAACTGGTCCTTGATTAAAAAAATCAGGGAAATGGAGGAGGCTTAGCCGTGGATCTGGCTCAATCGCTTGGTTATGCTTATCAGGCGGGATCAATCCTGGTGATGCTGTTAATCTTTTTATCACTGATCAGGGCGTTGATCGGCCCAACGGCACAAGACCGGGTTGCCGCAATCAATATAATCGGTACCAAGACCCTGATCATTATTACCCTTATTGCCAAAGTTTACGGCCACCAGTATTTCCTGGATATAGCAATGGTCTATGCCCTGATGAGCTTTATAACAACCATCGGCGTGGCCAAGTACCTGGAGAAAGGGGCCCTCGACTGATGGGTATGCTTATTGATCAGGTGCTCGGTTTTCTGGCGCTGCTATCGTTATGCGGCGGCCTCTTTTTTTTATTTGTCGGCACAGTTGGATTACTTCGCCTGCCGGATGTTTATAACCGGCTTCATGCTACGACTAAGTGCGATACCCTGGGGGCCGGGCTGATTCTGCTTTCCCTTGCCCTACAAAGTTCTGCCGCTGCAGGGATCAGATTAATGCTCCTTGCCCTCTTTATCCTGATTACTAACCCCACTGCAGCCCATGTTATTGCCCGGGCGGCATATAAAACAGGAATAACCCCGGTTTTATGCAGGAGGACGAATAATGAGTGAGCTGCTGAACCTGCTGCTGTTGTTATTTTTGATTGTTTGCGCGATCGGTGTAGCATATACACGCGACCTGTTAAATGCCGTAATCTTATTCTCTGCTTTTGGCCTGATAATGGCCATCATCTGGCAACAGTTAAGCGCACCGGATGTTGCTATGGTTGAAGCCTCTTTAGGCACCGGCGTTGCTTCGCTTTTAATGATTGCGGCAATCAGCAAGACCAGGCGGTCAGAATGATTTAAAGTTTGGAGGTGACTGTCAGTTGTCAGCCATCCTGATTATTTTCCTAATACTTATGGCCCTTTTCCTGCGTTTTATACTCGGTGTTGAAGTACGCAGCATACTTACCGTATACCTGCTCGGTTTAATCATCTACCTGTTTAGTTTTACCGTCGCAGAAATGCC
Organism: uncultured Syntrophomonadaceae bacterium; assembly: GCA_964389365.1. Taxonomy (GTDB): domain Bacteria; phylum Bacillota; class Dethiobacteria; order DTU022; family DTU022; genus UBA993. Next base: position 87,682 of record CAYMDO010000001.1, on the reverse strand, counting down.
GCTTTTTGGCTCAGTAGACAGCCCGTCTTATAATGAAGTACCCAAGCGTTTTCTCGAATCCGGGGTGACTGAAACCGGGGCGATAAATATCGTCAGCAGTATTATTAATGACTACCGTGCATTTGACACCCTCGGAGAGGCAACTGTTCTTTTTGCCGCTATAGCAGCGGTCATTGCTACCCTTAAATCACATTGAGCAAGAAGGGGGCAGGGTTGATATCGAAGATCAAATAGTTCGCATAACGGCCAGGTTGGTTACTCCTTTCATCCAGCTCTATGGTATCTATGTAATCGTAAACGGACACCTTTCACCGGGTGGCGGTTTTTCAGGAGGGGCAATATTTGGCTCCAGCCTGGTTTTGGTAGCGATCTCGTTTAACCTGGAAGCCGGGGCCAAACAGATATCTCACCAGACTGCTTCCCTGCTGGAAAGCGGCGGTATCTTGGGGTTTGTACTGACAGGCCTGGCAGCCGTCTTTTTAGGTGGGAATTATCTTGCCAACCAGGCGGCCGGCTTTCCCCTCGGACAGGCGGGCGAGTTTTTCAGCGCCGGGGCGATCTGGCTTATAACAATATTTGTCGGCATTAAGGTTGCCAGTACCATAACGACTCTTTTTTATAACATTATTGAGAAGGAGCAGGCTGTTGGAGATATTGAGCGGACTGGCCCATAACTATTATTATTTTGTGGCTATAATCCTCTTTGTCATCGGCACGCATACGATGTTAACCCATGCCAATATGATCAAGAAGGTTATCGCCATGAACATCATGGATACGTCTGTCTTCCTGCTTTTTGTGGCCATCGGATACGTGGAGGGCGGCAGGCCGCCGATCATTGGATCTGGCGGTGAAGCGCTCTATATAAATCCCTTGCCCGGGGCGTTAATTTTAACCGGTATTGTTGTTGCAGTCAGTGTTACTGCTTATGCGCTTAGCCTGATCGTAAAGATCCACCGGGCATATGGAACTGTCGATAGTGATGAAATTTGTGAGCTCAGGAGCGACGAGCAGTGACTTTAACAGAACAATTACCGGTTTTTATCGTTATAACCCCTCTAATCGGTGCTTTTCTGGCGCCGTTGGCTTACCGCCGCCATGAAAAACCAAGTGGTTACCTGGTTCTGTTATCCCTGCTGATCCCGCTGGTATTGGCCGTTGTGCTGCTAGTTAAAGTGCGCATAGAAGGCCCCCTATATTACCAGATGGGCAGCTGGCCCCCACCGTGGGGGATTGAGTACCTGGCTGATTCGCTGCGGGTTTACATGCTTCTTGTCGTGATTGCGGTCAGCCTATGGATCTTTTTCTACGCATTAAAAGATTTGGAACACGAACTGCGCCGGAGCGTAATCGGTTGGTATTACTCTCTTTACCTGCTGCTGGTTGCTTCAATGGCAGCGATGACTTTGACCAATGATCTTTTTAACCTTTTTGTTCTGATGGAGATCTGTGGTGTTTCCTCCTGCGCTATCATCACAGTCAAAGAGGATCGTGAATGCCTGGAAGCCGGCTTTAAATATTTAATCCTGAGCGCCATGGGAACCGGTTGTTTTTTGCTCGGGATGGCCATGCTTTATATGGTTACCGGTCATCTAAATTTCGGATTTTTGCAGCAGGAGCTTCTGGCTGCCTTATCAGATTACCCTCTGAATGTTTTTACCGCTTCGGCACTGTTTATTGTTGCTTTTGGCACCAAGGCGGCACTTTTCCCCCTTCATGTCTGGCTGCCCGATGCTCATGCTTTTGCTCCTTCACCTTCTAGCGCCATGTTGTCAGGCCTGGTCATTAAGATTTACGCATTCAGCTTATTTCTTATTTTCTACCAGGTATTTCCCCGGGCTCTGCTCGATAACCTCCCGCTCAGCGAAATTGTGCTATGGCTTGCCGCTTTCGGGGTAATGTTCGGTTCAATCTATGCTATGCTGCAAAAGGATTTAAAAAAAATGCTGGCCTACTCCAGCGTCGGACAGATTGCCTTTATCTTTATGGGAATCGGTCTTGATCAACGCCTGGCTCTCGTTGGCGGGCTTTATCATATTGTTGTTCATGCAATTACAAAAGCAATGCTCTTTATGGCTGCTGGCGCGATTATTTATGCCACCGGGGTGCGCAGGATTAGTGATTTAACCGGTATCGGACGGGTCATGCCCCTGGTTTTAGTCGCTTTTACCATTGGCAGCGCATCAATGATCGGAATACCGGGGACAGGAGGCTTAATCAGCAAATGGTACCTGGCCCTTGGAGCCCTTGAAATCAAACGGACGATCTTTGTACTGGTAATATTACTGAGCAGTTTGCTTAATGCCGTCTATTACATGCCGATTGTGATCAATGCTTTCATGGCCCAGGATGATTTTGCCTACAAGGCAAAAAAAGTGCCCATGGCTTTGCAATCGGCGCTGATAATCGGTATGGCCTTAGTCTTAATCACGGGAATATTTTCCCGGCCGTTGATTCTGTTGATTGAAGAAGCTGTGGCTGCATTTTTCTGATTATAGCCAGATACGGCTGTAGTTGAATAATTAGAGCAACAAACCTATAATAAACAACAACAAAAACGGGGGTGAACTAATTGACTGAAAAAACCGTGGCAGCGATTCAGATCGTTATCGTCATGGCTCCGATAATTATGACTCCGGTTATCATGTACAGTAACCGCCTATCCGATAAATTGCGCAACGGGTTATCGGTAGCTACAGCGGCGATCACTTTTATACTGACTTTCACGCTATATCCTTTCATTAAAAATGGGGGCCTTGTACAGCTTTCTCTATTTGAAATCCTGCCGAATTTGGAGATCTCGGTTCGCCTTGATCTACTGAGTTTTTCGCTGGCAGTTATCGCTTCTTTTGTCTGGCTGCTGGCAACACTCTACTCAATTCATTATATGGCAGATGAACATGCCTGCGGGCGATATTACCCGGTTCTGATATTTACTCTCGGCAGCTGCCAGGGGATCTTTTTTGCCGGAGATCTATTCAGTCTTTTCGTATTTTTTGAACTGATGTCGATCATCGCCTATATTCTGGTAATTCACGAGCAAACCGAAGAAGCGCTGAAAGCAGGATATAAATATTTGGTTATGACAATCATCGGTGGTCTGGCCCTCTTTTTTGGCATCATTATCATTTTTGAACTTGGTGGAACAGTTTCGCTTGGGGTAGGGCCGATTATTCAGGAAAAATCTTTCCTGGGTTTGATTGCCTTCGTATGTTTTCTGATTGGCTTTGGCATGAAAGCCGGTATGTTTCCGCTACATGTCTGGTTACCTGACGCGCACCCTGTTGCTCCTTCGCCGGCCAGTGCCCTGTTATCAGGGATTATGCTGAAAACAGGCGCTTACGGTTTGATCAGGGTTGTTTTTTTTGTTTTTTCGTACCAGATGTTGCAAGCCAGCAATTGGGATGATATTCTTGCTGTTTTGGCTGTGATAACTATACTGCTTGGTTCAGCAGTGGCCCTGACCCAGACAGACATCAAAAGACGATTAGCCTATTCCAGTATCAGCCAACTGGGTTATGTATTGCTTGGGCTGAGTATATTAAATAATAATGCTATCACCGGGGCAATTTTTCATATATTTAGCCACGCGTTCATGAAAAGCGCGCTATTCCTCGCGGCGGGTGCTATTATCTGGAAAACTGGTAAGCGTAAAATAGATGACCTTAAAGGAATTGGGCACCTGATGCCTGTAACTATGGGTTGTTTTTCACTGGCCGCCCTGGCGATGATCGGTATTCCACCATTAAACGGATTTTTAAGCAAGTGGACCCTGGCCTTGGGAGCTCTTGATGCAGGATTACCCGGTTTTGTGTTGGTGCTGTTAATCAGCAGCCTGCTTAATGCCCTTTATTACCTGCCGATTATTATCCCGGCTTTCTTTGAACTGCCGGGCGGACATACTGCAAATCATCATAAAGACGAGCATAGCATGCTTCCGGTAAAGATTGCGGAGGCTACCCCGTTGATGTTATCGGCAATCTTTATCCTGGCTTTGTGTACTATCCTTTTCGGGCTCACTCCCAATAATCCAGCTTTTAGCCTCTCTCGCCTCACTGCAGTATTCCTGCTGGGTGGAGGAGGCTTTTAATTGTTTACCGCTGCTCCGGAGCATGCACCTCAGGTTTACCAGCTTTACTATTCCTCCTCTGTTTTATGGGTGACGCTGGTGCCTATGCTTGTTGGAGCCGGCCTATATTTATTAAAAGATAGCTGGGAAAATACGCGCAAAGCAATTGCCCTTGGCACATCACTTTTTTCGCTTATCGGCGTTGTTTCCCTTTTGCCCCTGGTTTCAGGCGGTGCTGTCTGCTATGATCTAATCGACTTTATGCAGCTCGGACTTTTCTTCAAAGTTGATTTAATAGGATGGATATTTGGCTTAATAATTACGCTGGTCTGGTTTTTGGCAACCCTTTTTTCTTTTACTTACATGGATTTAGAGCATAACCGCCGCCGTTACTATAGTATTTTGATTTTTACACTCGGTGCAACTATTGGGATAGTTTTTGCCGGTGATTTCTTTACCCTGTTTTTGTTTTTTGAGTTGATGACGCTGAGCTCGTTTATTCTGGTTATTCATGAGCAAAACCTGGAGTCCATGAAGGCTGGCATGCTTTACCTTTATTTGGGGATAGCCGGCGGATTGGCGCTGCTCTTTGGGATTATGCTGCTCTACTCGGCAACCGGTTCGGCAGCCATAGTACCGGTGCTTGATCAGCTACATTCCAACCGGACTTTAATTTATATCCTATTTTTAATTGGTTTTGGCATCAAAGCCGGGCTTGTGCCCCTGCATATCTGGTTGCCTATGGCTCACCCTGTTGCCCCTTCGCCGGCCAGTGCCTTGCTTTCCGGTATTATGATCAAGAGCGGCGCGTACGGTATCCTCAGGGTTTCGTTAATTCTTTTTTCTTCTCCCGCTGAAAGCAGTGCCCGGGATCTCGATTACCTCTTTGCTGTCGGAAACGCACTGCTATGGGTTGGTATCATAACCATGCTTGCCGGAGCCGTTATGGCGCTGCTGCAGGGTAATATGAAACGGATCCTGGCTTACAGCAGTGTCAGCCAGATCGGTTATATTGCAACCGGCATTGGTGCTGCCATGCTAATGGGGATCGGGGGAGCAATGGGTTTTGCGGGGGCAATATATCATATTATTAACCATGCATTTTTTAAAGCCGGGCTTTTTATGATGGTTGGGACTATATATATTTATACTCATGAATTGGAGCTTTCGCGCCTCGGTGGTATGCTGAAAAAAATGCCGCTTGTGGCTGTAACTTTTATAATAGCGGCTTTTGGCATTGCCGGTGTTCCGGGGTTCAACGGCTACCCCAGCAAAACCCTGGTTCATGATGCTTTGCTGGTTGCTATAAAATATAATGATTTAATAAGCCTTGAAATAGCAGAAAAAATATTTACCCTTACCAGTGCGCTTACAATCTGCTATTTTATAAAACTTTTCCGTGGGGTTTTTTTGGGTCCGGTGCCTGAGAAGCTGGATCGAAACTATAAACTAACGTCCTCAACGGCAGCGGTTTTATGCATATTTGCACTAATCATTGTCGCCATCGGTCTATTCCCAAACCTGATCCTTGAGAAGGTAATTGTCCCGGCAGCTGAACTGCTTAAGTACGAAGGTTATGCTATGGATCATCTCCGTCATTTTTACTTTTTTGAATGGCACCCGCTAGAAGCAATGGTTATTGTTGCAGTGCTGGCTTTAATTATTTACATACCAGGAGCTTACCGCCGCTGGTTTGACTGGAAACCACCTTCATGGTTGAGTATTTATGCCCTGATCTATCGACCGGTTACTCATTTTTTGATGGCCTTAACCTGCCGTACCGGGGTGTTAGTCGATACATCAGTGGATCAAGCCTATGGTCGTTCCGGTGAAATTGCCCGCAGTTGGTGCGATTTTTTCGGTGATTTTGATCAGGGTCTGGATCGTTTTTATCTGAAGTGGGGAATCGTGGGCCGTAAGCTGGTGGAACGTTCCCGCGATATGGATGCCAGGATCGATCAGCTTTACGAAAAATCCGGGGCAGCGGCGCGTAAATTAGCCGACAAATCAGCAGATATGGACAACGCGCTTGACAAAGCGTATCTTAAAACCGGCCAGGCAGCGCAGAAGCTGGCCAAGCGATCCGGTGATTTTGACCGGGCTTTAAACGTTGTATATGACCAGGCTGGTCAAAAAGCAAAAGAAGAAATGGAAAAAAGGCTTGAGGCCCGCAAAGGGAAAGAACACCGCAGAGATCAAACCCGATGGACAACTAAAAACTTAAGCATTGACAATCTGCTTTTAATACTGGTTTTAGGGGTGGTTTTACTGATCATTTTCTATTTTGGTCGTTCCTGAGGAGCCTGCGGTTTGACTGAAGAACACCGCGATTCCCAGGCTGCAGGCAGTAAAACAGTCGTCAGTTTCCTGGAAAAATACCGGCTTCCGGTTATTGTTGTCCTGGCAATTTGTGTGTTAATGCTGCTGGTCAGCAGAAGCCCTGTTCGCAAACTGGAAACCCATTACCTGACAGCTATGGATACCATAGTTGAAATAAATTTTGTTGTACCGGATGGGATTGACGCTGAAGCTGTAAAAAGCGCGATCATTGTGGAAATAGAGCGCCTTGAGCGGCTTTTAAGCCGCACTAAAGCGGCAAGTGATATTAACAGATTAAACAGTCTGGCCGGCATCAAGCCGGTAGCGGTAAATCCTGATACTTACAGGCTGGTCGAGCAGGCCTATTATTTCGCTGCTGCCAGCAACGGCGCTTTTGATCCCACGATTGGGCCTTTAATCGATTGCTGGGGGTTTTTGGGTCAGCAATACAGGTTGCCGGCAGAATCAGAAATCATGGATCACCTGTGGTTGGTTGATTATCGAAAAATAATTTTTGATCAAACGGAAAACACTATTTTTCTGCCGGAGCGGGGGATGGTTTTGGAGCCCGGTGGCCTTGCCAAAGGGTTTATTCTAGATCAGGTGGTTGCGCTTTTAAAAGAATATGGTGTCAGCTCAGCTTTTATCAATGCCGGTGGTGATATCGCCATCCTTGGCAGCAGGCCTGACGGTGAGCCATGGAGGCTTGGAATACGCCATCCCCGCGACCCGAAAAAAATTATCGCAGCCTTTAAGGTTTCGGATGGAGCAGTGGTTACCTCGGGAGATTATAAACGTTATTTTGAGCAGGGTGGAGTTGTTTACCACCATATCCTTGATCCTGATACAGGGAAACCTGCCCGCGGGCTATCGAGTGCGACAATTTTATCTGCGACGGCCGCCGGGGCGGACGCTATTTCAACTGCGGCTTTTGTCCTCGGTCCGTCTGATGGGCTGCGCTTGATAGAAGGGTTCCAGGGGGTGGAAGGAATACTAATCACCCCGGAGCTCGAGGTAATAATATCGAGCGGCCTGGAAGGTATAGTGGAAATTTACTAGAAGGGAACCGGAGAATGCAGCAAAACCCTCTGCGTCTGAAGAGTCGCTTAAATCATTTAACCTACCTGGCGGTATTGATTGCTTTTGCAATTGTTATTCATACAATTGAAGCTGCCCTGCCCGTACCGATGCCGGTTCCCGGAGTCAGGCTCGGGCTGGCAAATATTATTACCCTCCTCACCCTGATTTTATTTGGTCTGCGCAGTGGATTGCTGGTTGCTATCTTAAGAGCTGTTTTGGGCAGCCTGTTTGTAGGGGGGTTATTCGGCTTTGGTTTCTGGCTCAGTTTTTCTGCCGGGATTACAAGCTGCCTGGCCATGGCCATGTTACTGGTTGTTAAAAAAAGTGAGGGAATCAGTCTGATTTCGGTCAGCGTGATCGGTGCTGCGGTTCATAATTTGACACAACTGGCTGTGGCCGCGGTAATCATTGCTAATTTCTCACTTTTTAAAGGTTATTATCCGATTTTACTGTTGCTTTCTGTTCCGACCGGGATCTTTACCGGCCTGGCAGCTCATTACCTAGAAGGTGTGACCGGGCGTATGTTGACGCAGGCCGGTTCAGGGCCGTTAAGATGAGATTGATTCTGGCCTCAGCTTCTCCGCGAAGAGCTGAACTGCTCAGGCAGGTTGGCATCCCATTTAAAGTCGTTATTCCAGAAATATCCGAACAGGTCGAGGGACAGCCGGCTCCCGAGGAGCTGGTATTTATACTGGCCCGTAAAAAAGCTGAAGCTGTTGCTGAATCCCTGGATCGGGGATTGGTCCTGGCAGCCGATACAATTGTTTATTATCAGGGCCTGATTCTTGGCAAACCTGCTGACGCTGACGAAGCAGGACGAATGCTGCGGCTGATTGGAGGAGACAGCCATGAAGTTATTACTGCGCTTTACCTGATTGATGCTGCAACCGGACGGATCGAAAGCGCCATATCAACTACAAAAGTCTGGATGAAAGAACTCACCGAACAGGAAATTGCAGCATATCTGGCGACCGGCGAACCGTATGATAAAGCAGGCGCTTACGGGATCCAGGGCCCGGCAGCTCTGTTCATCAGCCGGATCGAAGGCTGTTATTCTAATGTAGTTGGCCTGCCTCTCAGTTTGCTGCAGGGGCTTCTGAGCAACATGCACTTTACAACCTGGCTCAATGGAGATGACTATGGCGATGCATAATGAACCGGTTATGATCAGGGATTTGCCTCTCGAGGAGAGACCGCGTGAAAAGTTAGTTTTACATGGTGCGGGTTCGCTTTCTAACGCTGAGCTGCTTGCGATCTTAATTCGCACCGGCAACCGCAGCGAATCGGCCGTCCAGGTTGCCACCAGGATTTTGGCCAAAGGAAAAGGGTTAAGGAGCCTGCCCGATCTTTCACTTGAAGATTTGCAGGAAAACAAAGGTATCGGCCCAGACAAGGCAGTAACGATTAAGGCTGCCCTGGAACTTGGCAGCCGCCTGGCCACCGCGCCTGTGGATGCATCAGGCAGTATTACCAACCCGCGCCAGGCAGCGGAACGCTTCATGGAAGAACTGCGCTACAAGAAGAAAGAATATTTTTATATACTGTTGCTCAATACAAAGAATCAGGTTATTGCCAAGGAAGAGGTATCGGTAGGCAGCCTAAACGCATCGATTGCCCATCCGCGTGAAATTTTCAACATGCCCCTGCGGAAGAGTGCCGCTTCGGTGATACTGTGTCATAACCATCCCAGTGGCGACCCGTCGCCGAGCCAGGAAGACCTGCAAGTGACAAGACGCCTTGTTGATGCAGGCAATATTCTCGGGATTACCGTGCGCGATCATATAATAATCGGCGATGGCAGCTACTTTAGTTTCCAGGAAAGGGGTCTTATTTAGGCAGGGCTTGTCAAAGTAGGAAATAGATGGTATTATATAAAAAATATATCAGGGAGCTAAAAGTGATGGTTGATCCAAAATTAGAGACCATCTTGTATAAAGTCCAGAAACCCGGGCGCTATGTTGGCAATGAGTGGAACAGCTGCCTGAAAGAACACGATCAGTCCAAACTGCGTATGGTATTGGCTTTTCCAGATCTTTACGAAGTAGGGATGTCCAATCAGGGCATAAAGATTCTTTATGACTGCGTCAACAAGGATGACGATTTACTGGTAGAAAGAGTATTTGCCCCGGCCCCTGACATGGAAGAGCAGTTGCGCCTGGAGGGTTATCCGCTTTTTGCACTGGAGAGTGGAAAACCACTCAGCGAGTTTGATCTAATCGGTTTTTCACTGCAATATGAACTTAGCTACACGAACATATTAAATATGCTTGATTTGGCGGGGATTCCTTTCTACAGCGAGCAGCGCACTGAAAGCCATCCGCTGATTATTGGCGGCGGTCCCTGTTGTTTTAATCCGGAACCGCTGGCCCCTTTTTTTGATCTCTTTCTGCTTGGTGAAGCCGAAGAGGTATTGCCTGTCTTACTAAAAGAAATTAGTACCGGCAAAATAAATGGTCTTGCCGGTAAAAAACTATTAACTCAGCTTTCCAGCCTTAAAGGGGTTTACATACCATCTTTCTACAATCCCATCTACAGCGAAGGCTGGTTCAGCGGCCTTAAGAAGCTGGTTAAGCAGGCTCCCGCCTCGATTGAGAAAAATTTTGTGGCCGATCTTGATAGCGCACCGTATCCGACAGCACCACTTGTTCCCTACATTCAGACGGCTCACGACCGGGCTGTGGTTGAAATATTCCGTGGCTGTTCAAGGGGTTGCCGTTTTTGCCAGGCCGGTTATATTTTTAAACCGGTACGCCGTCGCAGCGTAAGTAAAATCGTCAATACAGCCCGGGATCTGATTGCCTCAACAGGTTATGACGAACTTTCCCTCTCTTCTCTCAGCAGTACCGATTACCCTGGTGCCGATGAGTTAATTAATCAACTAGACCAAGCTCTGGACGGCAAGAAAGTTCGCTCCAGCCTCCCTTCGCTGCGCCTTGACTCTTATGCGATAACCCTGGCTGAAAAGTTGCACCAGGGACGCCGCAGCTCACTTACCTTTGCCCCTGAAGCGGCAACAGAAAGGTTGCGCAAGGTAATTGGAAAGAGGATCAGTGAAGCTGAAATCTATCAGTCATTGAATGATGCTGTAGCAGCAGGGTGGCAGGGTTTTAAGCTATATTTTATGATCGGTTTGCCGACAGAAGATGATGTAGATGTGGAAGCTATAGCCAACCTGTGCCGTGAACTGCACCAGCATTTTCGGAAGCAGAATAAAAATAATATCAGGTTCGCGGTCAGCGTTGCCACTTTTATCCCTAAAGCTCACAGCCCATTTCAGTGGGAACCGCAATTGGCAATGCCCTCAATAATCCGGAGGCAGCAGCTGCTGATCGAGCGCTTTAGAAAGATGCCCTGGGTTGAATTCAGCTGGCACGATGCTGAGACCAGTTTTTTGGAAGCAGTTTTTGCCCGCGGTGATCGCCGTCTCGCCCCGTTAATTGAAAAAGCCTGGCAGCTGGGGTGCCGTTTTGATGGTTGGTCGGAGCATTTCTCTTATCGCCTATGGGAACAAGCTTTTAAAGCTCTGGGTATAAACCCGGAAAAGTATGCAAACCGGTGTTACGGCTACAATGATCCCCTGCCCTGGGATCATTTGAACTGCGGGGTGGCAAAAGAAACGTTGGTTCAGGAACACCGCTCTGCTTTCAGCGATACTGCTTCAAAAGGAAGTGAAGGATAATAAAGATTCGCTTCAGTTTTGCCCGCAGTAAAGCCCTGGTGTATATTTCACATCTGGATTTAATGCGCCTTTTACAGCGTGCGCTTCGCCGCAGCGGCCTGCCCCTAGCATACAGCCAGGGTTACAATCCACGGCTGCGTCTTAACCTGGCGCTGCCATTGCCATTGGGGGTAACTGCCGACCGGGAGTACGGGGAACTATTTTTAACTGATAAAATTGACCCCGTTCAGCTGATTGGTGCTCTGTCAGCTCAGCTCCCAGCGGGTTTTGAGCTTCAGGGGGCATTCGAGGTGGCTGAGGAATCACCTTCGCTTGCGGCTATGGTAAGTGTTGCCCGGTACAGGGCAAAATTAAAAAGTGAACAAAAAAAAGTTGTGGAATATGGGCATATTGAATATGCGGTTAATAAATTGATGGCTGCTGAGGAAATAATAATACAGAGGAGCGGCAAGAAAAAGAAACAGGTAAGCTATACCAACATCAGGCCGTATATTTATGAGCTTCATCTTGATCCGGGCTTTAAGGCTGTGCCTGAACTAATAATGCTGCTTAAGGCCGGCAGCGATGGCGGGGTATCTCCTTTTTTCGTTCTTCATCAGCTCGCTGCTCTTGATGCTGATAGTGACGGCGAGAGTTGGCACTGGTCTGTTGGAAGGGAAGCGCTTTATCAGGTCAGTGACGGTGCCCTGATACTGTTAACTGAAGGGGCGTGACAATATATTGGATAAAAAAATCGTAGTTAACTGCGATAACCGGGCTACACGTGTTGCCCTGCTCGAAAAGGGTAAACTGGTTGAGCTTGATATTGAGAGGCCGCTGCAGTACAGGGTGGTTGGCAACCTTTACAAGGGAACAGTGGCCAATGTGCTCCCGGGGATGCAGGCGGCGTTCGTTGATATTGGCTTGGGGAAGAATGCTTTTCTCTATGTTGATGATATTATACCCGATTTTGATGAAGAGTCGCCGCCGCCAAACCGCAGCTCAATCGAAAAATTGCTGCATGTCGGGGAAGAGATTATGGTCCAGGTAATTAAAGAACCTTATGGAAGTAAAGGTGCCCGGGTTACCGGGCAGATAACAATCCCCGGGCGCTACCTGGTGTTGGTACCCGGTGCGGACTACATAGGTGTGTCTAAAAGGATTGAAAGCCAGGCAGAGCGTGAACGGCTGCGTCGTGAAGTAGAAAAACTTAAACCGGAACAGATTGGATTGATTATCCGTACTGTGGCCGAGGGTGTTGAAGCTGATGTAATGACTCAGGACCTTCAATTTTTGGTGCAACTTTGGAGTCGGATAATTACCCGTTTTAAGCAGAGACCCGCACCGGCCATCCTCTACCAGGACCTTTCACTCACCTGCCGGATTGCCCGTGACCTTTTTGTTGAAGAATTCAGCAGTTTTCTGATTGATGATCATTACGAATATGAGAAAGTGCGAGAAATTGTAGACTATATTTCGCCTCACCTGAAAGATAAAGTTAAATATTACCAGGAAGATGAGCCGATTTTTGAGCGCTATGGTATCGAAACCGAAATAGAAAAAGCGCTGGCCCGCCAGGTGTGGTTAAAAAGCGGCGGTTACCTGGTTTTTGATGAAACAGAAGCGTTGACAGTTATTGATGTGAATACGGGTCGCTATATTGGGCGCCGTAACCTGGCCGAGACGATCTTAAAAACCAATCTGGAAGCTGCTGAGGAAATAGCCCGACAGGTAAGGTTACGAGATATTGGCGGGATCATCATTGTTGATTTTATTGATATGAGTATTGAAGATCATCGCCGGAAGGTCGTGGAAAAACTTAACGCCGCTATCAGAAACGATCGAACAAAAACCTATGTGCTTGGACTCACCAATCTCGGGTTGGTTGAAATGACCCGCAAAAAAGTGCGGCAGGACCTTTCAGAATACCTGCAACAACCCTGTCCCTACTGCAGCGGCTCGGGGCGGGTGTTGACCCCGCTGGTGATCAGTACCCGTATTGAGAGCAACCTGAAGAGAGATCTGCATGAAGAGTGCAGCAGGGCGGTTTTGGTTGAAATGCACCATGAGGTGGCGGCGATCATCATCGGCAGCGGTGGCGGTAACCTAAAAAAGCTGGAAGACGAACTTGACCGGCACATTTTTATCAGGGGCACCGAAGATATCCACCTTGAGAAGTACCGGATTATCGCCCGTGGCAGTCAAAAAGAGATTAAAGCTATTGCCCTGCCGGTAAAAGCGGGAGATACTTTGGAACTGACCATTGAAGGGCCTCATTCTTCAAACCCGGTTCATGGCATCGCCCGCCTTCAGGGTTTTGTGATCAATGTAGAGGGTGCTGGAGATAAAACAGGGCAGACTGTTTACGTGGAGATTAAAGAAGTAAACCGGACTTATGCCCGGGCAGTTTTGAGCAGGAAACCTTAAAGGCAGGTGGTATAAGTTGGTATTATTCCTGGTGTTGGTGGCTATCACCCCGCCAATCGCCTTCTTAACTTTTATTCTTCGTCATGATCGGTCTGAACCGGAACCGATCTGGATGGTTTTGAAGATCATGATGCTTGGTGCCCTGTCGATTGTCCCGGCTGCTGTCATTCAGTTGGCTGTTCTCAATCAGCCTTTTTTCCAGAGTGGTGGAATTATCGGGGCCGCTCTTGAATCGTTCCTGGTCGTCGCGCCCAGCGAAGAGATGGTTAAGCTGGCAGTGGTTTTAATTTTTGTATGGAACAACCGAAATTTCAATGAAAGATTTGATGGTATTGTCTATACCGGTGCAGCTGCAATCGGTTTTGCCCTGGCCGAAAACATTTTTTATGTGCTAGACCTTGGTTTGTCAGTGGGGATTTTGAGGGCGGTAACAGCTATTCCAGGGCACACTTTTACCGGGGTGTTAATGGGTTATTATGTTGGCAGAGCAAAATTTTCAAGAACAACGCCGGCCAGAAATATAAATATATTTAAGGGTTTCATAATTGCGTACAGTCTGCATGCACTATACAATACCCTGGTATTATCCGGCACAACAGCAGCGCTGTTAATGGTACCCCTGGTTATCTTTTATTTTATCACCGGTACCAGGATTTTGCGAGAAGGAAGAGCAGAATCGGCTCGTTACCGGGCAACGGGGGTTTACCAACCGGCTTCAGATACAGTTGCCAACCTGCAAAGAACAGTTCCGGAAGCGCAGGATATGGCCTACGTAAAAAGTGAAAGCCATTCCTGGTTATTTTTGAGAGCGGTAGTGGCCCGATTTATCTTTATTGCTTCGGCGGTGTTTTGGATCCTGCTGTTTATTGGCCTGACTCAAAAAGCCGGCAGCTCCCGGGAGGCGCTGGAAGTGGTTGCTGGAGGTTTGTTAATCAATGCGGTACCCTTATTTATAGCAATTATGCTCGAAAGTTCTTACCGCCTCAAGCGGTTGGCTTAGGCTGTTGTAAGCACATGCCACCAGCTGTTCACAGTGGAAGAAGCTAAATCTTCTGTTTGACAAAGGTCTTGAGGGCGTGTTAGAATCTCGTGTAGACTGAAAACCGCACGAGGAAGGTTGTGAAATGCCCTGCGAATGATGGGCTACCTGCTTCGGCGAGTCCTAATCGGGGGTATATTTATGTACGCAATTATTGAGACAGGCGGTAAACAATACCGCGCAGAGAAGGGCAAGGTAATCCGCGTGGAAAAACTTCCGGCGGAAAAGGGCGAACCGGTAACGTTTGATAAGGTTTTAATGCTATGTGATGATGCCGCAGTAAAAGTCGGCAAGCCCTACCTGGAAGGCTGCAGTGTTGAGGGCAAAGTGGTAAGCCGGGGCAGGGAAAAGAAAATCATGGTTTTTGTATATAAACGAAAAAAAAATTACCGGCGCAAACAGGGTCACCGTCAGCCATATACTGAGGTGTTAATTGGCAGCATCAGTATTTAAGGAAAAATTTACGATCAGTCAACTGATCTGGATTTGGTGGGAAAGAGAGGTGTATGTAAATGGCACATAAAAAAGGTGTTGGAAGCTCAAGGAACGGCCGGGACAGCAAATCAAAGCGCCTTGGGGTTAAACGCTTCGGAGGGCAACTGGTTAAAGCCGGCTGCATTTTAGTCAGGCAGCGCGGAACTCGTTTTCATCCGGGGTTAAATGTTGGCAAAGGTGGGGACGATACACTATTTGCAACAGTTGATGGCCGGGTTGTATTTGAGTTTAACGGGCGCGCTAAGAAGCAGGTTAGTGTTTATCCCGAAGAAAATGTGGCAGTTAATTAAATAGTGCTGAACAGGTCCGGGCAGCGCCCGGACTTTTATTTTTTCAAAATCAGGTTTTTGCAGGTGATCCGCAGGTTCATGTTTGTAGATGAGTTGGAGTTACAGGTGTTCGGGGGTCGTGGCGGTGACGGGATGGTATCCTTTCGCCGCGAGAAGTATGTGCCAAAGGGAGGTCCGGACGGCGGCGACGGCGGCGACGGCGGAAGCGTATACCTGCTGGCTGATCCTTCAAAACACAGCTTTTTGGATCTTCGCTATAAGCGGCGGTTGCGGGCTCAAAATGGCGGCGGCGGCAGTACGAAAAACCGGCATGGGGCAACTGGTGCTGATTTATTTGTGCCCGTACCCCTCGGCACAATCATTTATGATGAACGAAAGCGCCTTATGGCTGATTTAACCCGGCCCGGCCAGAAGGCGCTTGTTGCAGAAGGCGGGAAAGGCGGTAAGGGGAACGCCCGTTTTGTTTCATCACGAAGGCGTGTTCCCCGCCTTGCCGAAAGAGGGTTGTCCGGAGCTGAGCGGTTGATTTACCTTGAGCTTAAATTAATGGCTCAGGTTGGTTTGGTTGGGTTTCCCAATGCCGGCAAATCGACTCTATTAGGGCGGGTCAGTGAGGCAAAACCAAAAACTGCACCCTACCCATTTACCACTCTTACCCCAAGCTTGGGGGTTGTGAAAGTCGGTGATCAGGGCTCTTTTATTATGGCAGATATGCCGGGACTGATCGAAGGAGCACACTGCGGAGCAGGTTTAGGACACCAGTTTTTACGGCACGTTGAGCGTAATCTGCTTTTACTTTTTCTGATTGATCTTTCTCCTGAAGCAAATCCTTTACCGGTTGTAGCTTACCGGCAGCTGTTGGTAGAGCTGGCAGCGCATAATCCACGGTTACCTGAATACCCGCGAGTGGTAGTTGGCAATAAAATAGACTTAAACGACACTGATATACAGTTAAATACTCTACGGGAGAGCGTTTTGCAGACAGATGGCAAAAATACTCCGGTTTTTGGACTGTCAGCGGTAACCGGGGAGGGCACCCGGGAATTAGTTCACTACCTGTTTCAGAGAATAACTGAATTAAATAAAGGAAAAACCGCTTCAGATGAGGAAGAAGTAATCAGGCCTCCGGAGGAGGAGGAAGAGCCCCTGGCAATTAGCAAAATTGATGAAGTATTTATAGCCACTGGCAGCGCTATTGAAAGAGCTGCAGCAAAGACCGATTTTAACAATGAGGACGCATTGATACGGTTTCAAAACTACTGCCGGCGTAGCGGTTTCGACCGAGCGCTGAAAAAAGCCGGCGTTAAGGAAGGCGACACTGTGATAATTGGCAATGAAGAGTTTTCATATTACGATTAATATTCTGAAGGAGTAAGGGAACCCTTGGTTTCTCATATACCAGGCAACAGAAACGGCAGCCCTAATATTGGTTTGATGGGCGGTACTTTTGACCCGATTCATATGGGTCACCTTGTAACCGCTGAAGAAGCAAGGCAGCAATTTGACCTTCAACATGTAATTTTTGTCCCCGCCGGAATTCCACCTCACAAAGACCATAAAACAATTTCTCTTCCCGAGCATCGTTTTATGATGACAACCCTGGCTGTTATGTCCAACCCGGCTTTTATAGTTTCGCGTTATGAAATAGATCAGCAAAAGCCCACCTATACAATTGACACTGTCAGGCATTTTGCCAAAAGCCAGGGCCCGGAGCCAAACATCTATTTTATTACCGGGGCCGATGCCATATTGGAAATATTTACGTGGAAAGACTACGAGGAGCTGCTGCACCTGTGCACTTTTATTGCTGTAACCAGGCCGGGTTATTCTCTCGAACATTTTCATGAAACCCTTGGGCGGAATTGCCCTCAAATGAAGGAGAAGGTACATCTGATTGAAATTCCGGCGCTCGCGGTTTCATCAACATTTATCCGTAATCGGGTTGCGCTTGGAAAGACGATCAAATATTTAACTCCTGAGCCTGTCGAGCAATATATTAACAAAATGGAGCTCTACGAAGTCCGTGATTAAGAAAGGGCTGTCACCCTAGCAGCAGGGTTTAAATTATCCGGAGGTGGGACTAAGTGGCAAAAACTTTGTACGTTGGGAATATTCCCTGGAGCACCAAGGAGGATGATCTTCAACAGTTTTTCAGTCAGTTTGGCGAGATTGAGGAGTGCCGGATCATCACCGAGCGTTCTACCGGGCGCTCGCGCGGTTATGGTTTTGTTGAAGTTAAAGAAGAACAGGCTGCAGAAATTGTAGAGAAAACAAATGGGGTGGAACTTGAAGGGCGTAAAATTGTTGTTAACGAAGCAAAACCCCGCGAACAGTAACGGCCGGTACTTTTGGTTGGGAAAGCATACTTTTGTATCGATAATCTGCTTTTTCGGGAATGCTTTTTTGTTAAGCGAGGCCGGCAGATGACTGCAGACCATTACTGCGAGTTAATGCGCAAGAAGTTAGATACTGAACTTTACGAGCATAGCCTGGCAACGGCAAAAACGGCGGCGGAGTTGGCAGGGCGTTACGGATCAAAGCGGGAAAAAGCTTACCTGGCCGGGTTGGTTCACGATTTCGGAAAGCGGTTAAATCAGCAGCAGTTGCTGGCTGCAGCCAGGCAATATAATATGCAGCTGGACAGCATTACCCGGGGCGAAGCACGATTACTGCATGCGCCGGTAGGGGCTGTGTTGCTGTCCGTAGAGCTTAATATTATGGATCGGGAACTGCTGAATGCAGTTTCTTATCATACAACCGGTTACGGCGGTATGTCAATGCTGGCAAAGGTCCTTTACCTGGCAGACTTCATTGAACCCGGCCGCCGGTATGACGGTGTTGTGCAGATCCGCAAACTGGCAGAGTCCAACCTTGAACAGGCCTTACTTGCAGCTGTAGATATGACGATTTGTTCCGTAGTGGCCAGAGGGATGAAACTTCATCCCCGGTCGGTTGCTTTTCGCAACAGCCTGCTTACTGCAAATAATATAAAATAACCAAATTTGTATATGGACGGAGGTGGTTTTATTTGGCACAGGAACCGGCCACCAGCTCAAAGGAGCTGGCTCTCTATGCCGCGCAACTGGCTTCAGAAAAAAAGGGTCATGATTTGAAGCTGATGGAAGTAGGCAGGGTTTCAATTGTTGCCGACTACTTCCTGATCTGCACCGGTAATACAGCAATCCAGGTCAAAGCTATCTGTGAATACCTGCTCGAAAACCTGAAGCAGAAAGACTGCTACACCCTGAGAGTTGAGGGGTTGAAAGAAGCGTGGTGGGTTATTTTGGATTACGGTTTTATTGTGATTCACGTATTTCAGCCTGAAGCAAGGGCTTTTTATGATCTGGAGCGGCTGTGGTACGAGGCTCCGCAACTTTTTATTAATGCAGGTAACGAGGGCCTGCCGCTCACAGCCGATTAACTTTTACTTGGGAGGGGGTTAAGCTAATTAGCGAAATGGAAGCACTCATCAGGAGAATAAAAGAGGTGTCGGTTGTCGGAAAAGATCCTTCCGGTAATGAGTACAGCTACCTGACACAGGCCCAAACCGGCCAGCTCGCCGGCGAACAGGACTTCACACGCCGTGAGGTTGAATTGGCTGCCTTGAAACAGGGAATCATTCCTGAACGTTATCAGCGAAACATTGGTACTCTGGGCATAAAAGGACAGGCCAGGCTGTTGGAAAGCACTGTAGGTGTAGTCGGAGCAGGTGGGCTCGGCGGTTTTGCCATTGAATTGTTAACCCGCATGGGAATCGGTAAACTGGTAATAGTTGATGGCGACAGGTTTGCTGACAGTAATTTAAACCGGCAGTTGTACTCCAGCGAAGAGGCGCTTGGAAGTTCCAAGGCTGAGACTGCAGCAATCCGGATTGCGGTTGTCAACCCGGCTACAGAAGTTGAGGCACACAACCTGAATGGTAATGCCGATAACCTGCCCATTCTGCTTAAGGAATGCAACCTGGTTATTGACTGCCTTGACAGCCTTCCTTCCAGGTTTGCTTTGGAAAAAGTGTGCAGCCAGTTGGGACTGATATTGATCCATGGTGCCATAGCCGGTTATTTAGGACAGGTTGCGGTGATTCGTCCTGGCCGGTCTTTGTTGGAAGCAATCTACGGCCCGGTTGCCGAGAGCGGCATTACAAAGGGAGTTGAGGTTCAGTTAGGAAATCCGGCGGCAACTCCCGCTATGCTGGCATCCTGGCAGGTATCAGAGGCGGTTAAAATTTTAGCCGAACGTGACGGCATTCTTGCCGACAATAAACTTTTAATCATTGATATGCAGAGCGCTGAATCGTACCAGGTGGAAGTAAGTCTATGAACGGGCGAATGCTTGTGTCACCAATGCTATTGACAATGGATTTGTCCCTGCATATAATGTTAAATGTACTCGGGGTGCCATATAACTTTTGATGATGGGAAGCAGTGAGCAGGAATGCTTTTCAGGGAGCCGGCGAATGGTGAAAACCGGCAGGCAGGGCTGCTGAACTCGTTCCGGAGAAGCAGCGGCGAAAATGATTAGCCGCTGCCGTAGAACCGGCGTTAACGGCTAAAAGAGGGCAACTGATCGGGGGGCTGTAGCGCAGTGGGAGCGCGCTTCCTTGGCATGGAAGAGGTCGCGGGTTCGACTCCCGCCAGCTCCACCATAAGATGGCCAATAAGGGTGGTACCGCGGGTATAAATCCGTCCCTTGACCGGGCGGATTTTTTATTTTTATGCTTCAGGATGGAGGTTTTAAAACTTGGCTAACTATAACCCGGCTGAAATTGAAAAACGTTGGCAACAACTTTGGGAAAAAGAAGATTCTTATCACTCTGAAATAGATCACAATCAAAAAAAATACTATGTCCTGGAAATGTTTCCTTATCCCTCAGGTAAACTGCATATGGGGCATATGAGGGTTTATTCGATCGGTGATGTTTTGGCCCGGTTTTTTAGAATGTGCGGGTATAATGTAATCCACCCCATGGGGTGGGATGCTTTTGGCTTGCCGGCAGAAAATGCTGCAATTGAAAACAGGGTTAACCCTGCGGCCTGGACAGCCCAGAATATAGAACACATGAAAAAGCAACAAAACCGCCTCGGCGTCAGCTATGACTGGCGTAGGGAGATCAACACCTCGGCCCCTGATTATTACCGCTGGTCGCAGTGGCTTTTTTTATTGATGTATAAAAGGGGCCTGGCCTATAAAAAGAGGGCCAGTGTTAACTGGTGTGAAAGCTGCAATACGGTTTTGGCTAACGAACAGGTTGAAAATGGTCTTTGCTGGCGTTGTTCATCGGTCGTGGAAACACGTGACCTGGAGCAGTGGTTTTTAAGAATTACATCATACGCAGAGCGCCTTTTAAACGATTTAAATAAGCTGGAGGACTGGCCGGAACGGGTTAAAACAATGCAGCACAATTGGATTGGGCGCAGCGAAGGGACAGAAATAGTATTTAAGGTTAAAGAATTACCCGGTGAAGAGATTCGCACCTTTACTACCCGCCCGGATACCCTTTTTGGGGTTACTTCAATGGTGCTGGCTCCCGAGCATCCCCTTGTCAAAAAGCTTGTTGAAGGCTCAGAACGTGAACCTGGGGTTATGGAGTTTGTCTCTATGATACGTTGTGCCAGTGAAATTGAGCGCACCTCTGACGAAGCCCCGAAAATCGGTCTGTTCACCGGCCGCCACGTTATCAATCCGGTAAACGGCGATGAAGTGCCGATACTGATCGGTAATTATGTGCTGATGGCATATGGCACAGGAGCTGTAATGGGTGTGCCTGCCCACGACCAGAGGGATTTTGATTTTGCCCGCAAGTACAACCTGCCGGTTAAAGTGGTCATACAGCCAGCAGGTGAAGTGCTGAATGGCGACACGATGCATGAAGCTTATACCGGTGAAGGGATAATGGCCAACTCCGGCGATTTTAACGGGCTGCCTAATATTGAGGGGATGAAAAGGGTGACGGCTCATCTGGAACAGCTGGGACAGGGCCGCTTTCAGGTAACCTACAGGCTGCGTGACTGGCTGATTTCGCGCCAGCGCTACTGGGGCGCGCCAATACCTGTAATCTACTGCGACAGCTGCGGTACTGTACCGGTGCCTGAAGAGGACTTACCGGTTGAACTACCCCTTGAAGTTGAGCTTTTCGGCAATCGGGTCCCCGGCCTTGAACACTACGATAATTTTACCCGGGTGCTATGCCCTGTCTGCGGCAGGGAAGCCCGCCGGGAAACCGATACTATGGATACTTTTATCTGTTCTTCATGGTATTTTATGCGTTATACCAGTCCCTGGTGTTTCGACGCACCTTTTCTAAAGGAAGCAGTTGATTACTGGATGCCGGTTGATCAGTATATCGGGGGAATAGAGCATGCTGTTTTACACCTGCTTTATGCCCGTTTTTTTACAAAAGTTCTCTTTGACGCCGGCTTAAGCAGAACGGATGAACCTTTCAGCCGCCTGCTCGCGCAGGGTATGGTCTACAAGGACGGAGCCAAGATGTCCAAATCCAAAGGCAATGTAGTGACCCCAGATGAAATAGTTGAAAAATTCGGGGCTGACACCGGCCGGCTTTTTATCCTGTTTGCCGCTCCGCCTGAAAAAGATTTGGACTGGAGCGATCAGGGAGTGGAAGGTTGTCATCGTTTCTTAAGGCGAATATGGCGTCTTGTTATAGATAGCCGCGAACAGTTTTCTGCCGGTCCGGGCAGTGTTTTATACGGTACGAATGAAGAATCTTTGGAACGAAGTGTTCATGCAGCGATAAAAAAGGTTACCGCTGATATCCAGGAGCGTTTTAACTTCAATACTGCGATCAGTGCCATTATGGAGCTGGTCAACTCTGCATATGCTTACCGCCAGGCATCGGACCCGGAAGAGCAAAACCATGCCCTGCTCAAGGATGCCCTGCTTAAGATCATCTTGCTGCTGGCCCCCTTCGCACCGCACCTGGCAGCGGAATCATGGCACCTGCTAAATCAACCCGGTTCAGTCCACAGTCAGGCCTGGCCGGAGCATGACCCTGCAAAACTGGTTGTGGAAGAATTGGAAATTGCAGTTCAGATCAACGGCAAGCTGCGCGGCCGGTTCACAGTTCCTGCTGAGTGCTCTGCAGAGGAACTTGCTCAGTTTGCTAAGAGCAGTGAAAGAGTTGGCCGCCTGATAGAAGGCAAAGAAATTATCAAAATAATTGCCGTTCCGGGGCGACTGGTTAATGTTGTGGTCCGCTAAGCGGAGGGAACAGTTTGGCAGCACTAAAAGATGGTTCTTTACTACAGCGGTTATTGGTTGAAGCAGTACGCGATCATAATGTTTTACCGCTCACCGGTCGCTGTAACCTATCTTGCTGTTTCTGCAGCCACCGCTATAACCCGCCCGGCACCCGGGCTTATACCTTGGCAGCATCGGCAACCATGAACATTTTATTTCGGTTAAGGAAGGGAGCCGGGCTGGAATAGTATATATAATAAAGCCCGGCTCTATTTAAGATGGAAAACGGCAATTTAAGCCCTTTAAATTAGCAGGTGACCGGCAATTACAAAGGCTATAGCGGCCAAAACAAAGCTGATAAAACCGTAAGGTAGCTGCGTGATGGCGTGCCTGAAGTTTTCACAGCCGGTAGCGGCAGAGGTTAGAATCGTGGCATCGGAATAGAAGCAGATATGGCTACCCCATATTCCGGCCGAGCAGACTGCGCCGACGGCCAGGTAGGGGTTAACGCCCAGGCTGATAGCTACCGGGATGACGATCGGCAGAGCGACAATATACATACCCCAGCTGATGCCCATGATAAATTCAGTGATGCCAAAAATGATGAATATAACCAGCGGTAAAAACTCCGGGGTCATAAAACGTTCACCAATTTCGATCATGTAACTGACAAAACCGATTTCCTCGCTGGCAGCAGCAAACCAGTAAGCAAGAACAACCAGAGAAAGAGGAAATAACATATTTTTTACACCCAGGACTACCATATCGGCATAGTCAAGCGGAGTGATTACCTTGCTGATTAAATAATAGACAAAGATAAACGCCAGGGTGGCTAGGACGCCCATTTGCATGCTGAGATCAAAGTAGATGGTAGCGCCGACCAGGATGATAATCGGCAGAAAGAAGAACCAGACATTTGGATTTAATGGAACTTCGAATGTTTCCCCGGCTTTCATATCAATTTTTTCCGAGCCCGGAGGGGCAAGAACACCGGTTTCCTGGGCTCTTCTTTCAGCTGACTTCATCGGGCCGAAAACTGGGATAACCCCAAGAATTACCAGGGGAACAATGATCACGGCGAACCAGGCATAGAAGTTAAAGGGAATAGTTTTAATGAATTCGGCAATGCCCGAGTCACCGGAGCCCAGACCATTCTCAACCATCAGGATGCCGATAAAGATGGCCCAGGTTGAAACCGGTACCAACACACAGGTGGGGGCGGCTGTCGAGTCTACGATATAGGCCAGGTATTCACGTGAAACCTTGTGTTTATCGGTCACCCTGGTCATCGATGAGCCGATGGTCAGGCAGTTGAGGTAATCATCGATGAAGATAACCATCCCGAGAACCCAGGTCCAAAGCAGAGTACTTTTTTTGGTCTTTGCCCTCTTCGATACCCATTCACCGAAAGCATAGGCTCCTCCACTTTTTTCAATCAGGGCAATAATGCTGCCCATCAGGCCGCAAACAATGATCAGCCAGGCGATGCTCTCATTCATCATAATATTTAGCAGTTCAGAGCTAAAGGGCTCAAAAAAACCTATGCCATATTTCATGACATAACCCAGTAAAGCGCCGATTGTCAGGGCCTCTAGGATGCGTTTTGTGTAGAAGATAAAGATTAAGAGAAAAGCGGCGGGTATAAGGCTCAGTGCTTGGTAAGAATCACTCTCCTTAGGAATTAGAAAGAGGGCGACCAGGAATAATAAAATTAAAATGGCGTAAGTTTTGTAGTGCGTGCTGTAGTTTCCCCGGCCTGGGGCTTCTGTCTGGAGCTTTGGTTCCTGCATTAGAAAACCTCCTTTAAATATCTAAATGTTATTTTTTTGTGCAATTATCATGCCGTTCTAATTATTAAGGACTTAATGCGCTGAATTAATTAAAAAAGTTGCAGGTTTTGTCGGTAAGGGCGGTTATAAAAGGTCCTGTAAAACCATCTGCTTTTTTTATTATGTGTAACCTGCTTTTCATGCGGTTTGAATTGGCTGACTAACAGTCAATTGTGAAGTGATATTTGTCAGGGTTGACATAGAACACTGGTTTAATGCCTTTTTTCTTCTGATAATGCAAATATTGCCCTGTTCATCGTTGGCATAACTATTGCGCTATTATCTGCCAGAAAAAATATTTTCGAAGGGTGTGATTCTTTAGATTATGTACGGGAAAAGACTCCCCGAGTTGTTAAACCGAGAACGAAAAATGTTTGTTAAAAATCATCCCCGATCTCAGGAGTTATTTGAAAAAGCCAAGGTCAATCTTCTTGGCGGAGTGCCGATGAACTGGATGGTTAAATGGGCCGGGGATTACCCGATATTTGTTGATTGGGCAAAGGGTGCGCATTTTACTGATGTAGATGGTCATCGTTACCTGGATCTTTGCCTTGGCGATACGGGCGCTATGACCGGTCATGCACCGGATGCCGTTCTTGAAGCAATCACCAGGCGAATTGCGAACGGCACAACCCTAATGCTGCCAACGGAAGACTCAATCTATGTTGGTGCTGAATTGCAGCGACGCTTCGGACTCCCCTACTGGCAGTTTGCCCTGACTGCAACCGATGCTAACCGGTTTTCAATTAGGCTGGCCAGGCATATCACAGGCCGAGGTAAAATTTTAGTTTACAACTACTGCTATCACGGGTCGGTTGACGAAAGTTTTATAACCCTTTACCCTGACAGTAAGATAAAAGCAAGACAGGGTAACCTTGGCCCACCGGTGGATCCTGCAATGACCACTAGAGTAATTGAGTTCAATGATCTTTCGGCCCTGGAGAAAGCGCTGGCTGAAGAAGATGTTGCCTGCGTGCTGGCTGAACCGGTGATGACTAATATCGGCATTATCCATCCTGATCCGGGTTATCACCTGGCTCTACGTGAACTGACCAGGAAAACCGGCACACTCCTGATCATCGATGAAACCCACACTATCTGTGCCGGCCCTGGCGGGTATACAGCCCTGGAAAATTTGGAACCAGATATCCTGACCATTGGTAAGCCGATCGCTTCAGGAATTCCGGCGGCGGTTTATGGTTTTTCGGAAACTGTGGCCGATATGGTCCAGAATTCAATTGAAATAGAGGATTGTGATACCGGCGGAATTGGTGGAACTTTGGCCGGAAATGCCCTCTCGGTAGCTGCCATACGTGTAACTTTAGAAAGAGTATTAACCCAGGCAGCATATGACATCACGATTCCCCTGGCTGATCGCTTTGTCGAGGGTATTAATGATGTGATCAGGGAATTTGATCTGCCCTGGAATGTAACAAATCTCGGTTGTCGTTCTGAATACTGGTTCAGGCGGGAGCCGGCGCGTAATGGCCATGAGGCTGCAGCAGCGATTGATACGGAGTTGGACCGCTACATGCACCTTGCAGCTTTGAACAGGGGCATCCTGATGACTCCATTTCATAACATGGCACTTATTTCGCCACAAACCAGCAATGAGGATATAGATCAGCACACGGCAGTTTTTCGGGAGATCGTTTGCAACCTGGTCGGATAAAAAATGCGGTCGTTACTGCTTATTTTTTGCAGGACGGCCGTTTAATTTTAATTATTGTAGAAACCTGATATTAACTATCCGGTTTTATACCAAGATTCCGGATGCGCCTGTAGAGGGTTGATTCGCTAATGCCAAGATTTATGGCCGCCGTCCTCTTCCCCGCAGTGGAAAAGCCTGTTTGTTTTAGCTGTTGCAGGATAACTTCCTTCTCCATATGATTTAAACCGCTCCTGAGCGGTAAAGATGCAGATCTTTCGGGCTTATTAACTTGCTGAATACGTGGTTGAATACTGGATATACTAATTCTTGCCCCTCTTTCAAAGCTTGCCGCATACTCCATGGCATTTTCAAGCTCGCGGACATTTCCCGGCCAGTCATAGGCTTTAAATACAGCAAGAGCGTCTGCTTCAAAGCCTTTAATATTTTTACCAAGGATGCGGTTAAATTTATCAAGAAAATAAAAGAGCAGGGTTTCTAGATCTTCTTTTCTTTCTCGTAAAGAGGGAATATGCAGTGGGATGACACATAATCTGTAGTATAAATCTTCGCGAAACTCACCGTCTTCTACCATTTGACTTAGATTATGATTAGTAGCGGCAAGAACCCGGACATTGACAGATATAACTTGGTTGCTGCCAACCCTTTCCACTTCACGGCGCTGTAAAACGTGAAGCAACTTAACCTGGAGATGAAGAGGCAAATCGCCAATCTCATCTAAGAAGATAGTCCCTTTGTGGGCGATCTCAAACTTACCGGCCTTACCCCCTTTTTGAGCACCGGTAAAAGCTCCGCTGTCATAGCCAAATAATTCAGTTTCCAAAAGAGTTTCCGGAATAGCCCCGCAGTTGACTGTGATAAAAGGTTCTGCCTTGCGCTGACTGTTAAAATGAATGGCCCTGGCAAAAAGTTCTTTACCTGTACCGCTTTCGCCGGTAATCAAAATTGTCGAATTTGTTTCAGCGATCATCATTGAGCGTTCAATGCTTTCACGAATTTGAGGGCTATTGCCCAGTATGTCAGTAAATCTTACTGCACGCTGCTTGTCGGTCATATTGTAGATTTTTTTCTTCATTTCCTGAAATCCTCTAAAAGTTACCAATGCCCCGGTGCAGATTTTGCTGTTGGTTTTATCTTTCGGGTCATCAATAAGGATCGGGTCCGCACTGATGATGAGATGCCTCTGGTGTTTATCGGTATCCATATAAATTGTCTCAAGATCTTCATAGCGGATCTTCCTGAACAGGACTTCGTCAATTGGGATATCACCCCATAAATCGGAAATTGAGGTTCCGATCAGGTCGTCCTTGCTTACGGATAGGATTCTTTCTGCTGCCGAATTACAACTGGTGATTAGGCCGCAATTGTTAGTAAGCAGGATTCCTTCGCGAATATTTTCAACTATCATGCTCATTTCGTTGGCAATTTCAACCTGGGCCACTTTCGAAGCAATCAGAAAAGCCATGCGTGATAAAAAGGAAAGATTGTTTTCTCTTTTGGAAAGCAGTTTTCTTTTTTGCTTCTGATTAAAGGCAACCAAGGCAATAAGGCCAATAATATCACCGTCTAGATTGATCGGACAGCATATTTCCGCCTGTTCGTTCTCCCTGGCCCCGTAAGGAGGGTCCGGACTGGGATTATCATTGATGTAGGGCTCCCCGCTTTTTAAAAGCTGTCCATAGATGAAACCCGAATCAAGATCCCCGTCCTCTTCCTGGAGGCCTATTTTTTTCTTATAGCGGCCGGTGCCGGCCACAATCGTTAAGCTGTTGTCAATGATTTCAGTTTCAATTTGCAGGGCAGCGGTAACTGCTTCAGCAACCTGTTGCACTGAGTCTTTAATCAGGATCAACCTAGTCAAAGGGGGTCATCCCTTTCTTCGAATAAAGAAATTTTCAATTGTCAGTATTGACAAAAGCCTGGCTAATTATAACATTATTTGAAAGTGAAGATTTATTTGTTTTTGTTTTGCAGTGCTTCCAAAACCACCTCTTGACAGTATTATATTTAGATTATATTATCCTGACTTTGACGGAAAATTGAGCAAAAACAAGGCCGTAACCCCTATGGATAAAGGGTTTGCGGCTTTTATGATTTATCATAAATATGTAGGGAACAGACTCATTTTTTAGCTTTTGCCAAAATATTTTTCACCTCACCTAACTGCATCCTTCTGCGAGTGAAATCGATCCCCAGGGCCTTGCCGATGGCATCAGAAATTTCACTTCTATAATCAAAAAGATAAAGGTTGTCCTGCTCATTGGAGCAGGCAATTTTGCTTAAAGCTTCAACGATCTTTTCTGCAGAATAGCGCCTGTAGGTTAGCTTTTGAATAAGCCAGATGATCACAAGTGCTATGAAGCAGGAAAGAAAGTGCGCGCTAATCCGCTCCTCGCGGGAGAGGAAAACAGGCCGCGCTTCAAGAGCACCTTCGGTGATCTTGAAAGTTTCCTCGATCTCCCACAGGCCGCGGTAAGTATCAATAATCTGCTGTTCCGACATCTCAAGCTCACTGGTGACAATCGCATAATAACCGTCATAGAGCTGTTCTTGTTCAAGCTTCTCATAATCAAAACAGGGCTCTGCCTTTGCATTAAGGATTTCACCGGTCTTTTTGTCAAACACTAAGTTTTTAACGTACTTAGCCTCCCCGTAAGAAGTGGTTCGGCTGTACTGCTGAAGGTTGGCTACTAAGCCGTTTCTGTTCTTGCCACCGGTAAGATAATAGATATTATCACCAGTGATTACCTCCATATCGGCAACCACCACTATCCTACCGGTATCATAGTTCTTACGCACCCCGCCAATTACAGAGCGAAAGGTCTCTTTGTCAAGCTTATTTCCCGGAAAGATTTCATAACACAAAGGAACCCCGTCAGCATCCATGGCCAGTCCCATCTGTACCAATGGATTATGGCGATGTTCTTTTAAGCGGCCATATTTACGCAGTTCAACAGCCTGATCAATCTCAAAGTAAAAGTTAGTCACACCGTAATAGATAGTCTTAACATTACTGCCGTATTTTTGAACAACATGCTCGTGGATATGACGCTGGCAATCTTTAGCGATTGCCGCAAAATGTGAAAGAGCGCGGTAGAGATCGGTAACCGAAAAATTAAAGCGCTCAAAGTAACGGTGTCTATCCTGATAAGCCTTGCCCTTCGAGCCCGGGGCAAGAAGCCCGGAGACCACCAATAAAAGCATAATCGATTTCGTATTAAACTTATAAGCCTCATTCCTCGCCTTGTTGTTAAAAAATGATCAAGCTCCAACTTGTGGAACACTTTCAAAATTGCAGCGTAGCCGAAGTTTTTCCGTTCATCTGCGCCCGGCTCAAGCTCTTCATCCAGATTTAGCTTCAACGTGAGTTCCTTCTTTTCTTTTTCTTCTTCCGTCATGATTTATGCTGTCAAGCTAACGCCTGCACGAGAAACAGCTTTCTGCATTAAGCCGACCATTCTGTAAGCCAGCTGCGCGTTGGCGCGCTTTACCGTTTTCACTTCTCTTGACAGTGCTATATTAAGATAATATAATGTAGTAAATATTCGATTAAAAATATACATTTAGTCAGTATTTTCCGGTAAAATCCATGTCCGGTTACGATTTCTAAAAATATTGTACAAGGAGGTAAGATCGTGGATAAAAACGAAAAGGGAAAAGCAATAGAGCCAGTGGATGTTGTTTTAAAGAATGATCCCGCAAAAGAAGGCGACAGCATTCGAATTTCTTCAGAAGTAATTGGTGTGATAGTAAGTCTTGTATCAAGCGAGGTTCCGGGCATTGCCGGTATGAGCGGCGGACTGGTTGGAGGTATCGCCGAGAAACTTGGGCGCCGCGATTTAACCAGGGGAATCAAGGTTCAAGTGAATGAAGATAAGGTCGTTATAGATATGAATGTTATTGCTGAATACGGAACATCCATCGTGGATGCTACGAACAAACTAAAAAAAGAGGTCCGCGCCAGCGTTGAAAAAACTACCGGTTTAACTGTGGAGACTATCAATATTAATGTTCAGGGTATCAACGTGCCGAGCGCCGAGGGAGAAACGGAGGAAGAACCTGAAAAAGAGAAGCAGGATTAAAAGTACTGTTTTTACTCATTATCCCAAAGAAACCGGCGTCAAAAAAAGCGCCGGTTTCTTATTCTTGCAGGGAAAATTATCTGCGAAGGCGAATTGTTTGGCTGCCTTGTAAACACTTTCTAAATTCAACACCGGAAGGCTGCAGAGAATGAACAAAAACATTCAGGAAAAATTAACCATCGGTCTGCTGGTATTACTGCTGATTGGCGGAGGTTTGTGGAAAGCAGTGCAGCATAAAAATCCTGAATATGGAACTATGCAGGCCGGCTTTACCCGGCAGGCCGGCGACGCATCTACTATGGGTGATCAGGTAACAGAGCTGATCACCGTTCATCTCATCGGCGCTATCGCCAGCCCGGGAATTTACCATCTGCCGGCCGGATCACGGGTTTACGAGCTGCTCGAAGCAGGAGGGGGATTGCTTGAGGAAGCAGATTCTGAAGGCATAAACCAGGCCCGGCCGCTGATAGACGGTGAACAGGTTTTTGTCGGAACCAGGATTGCGGGCTTGGAATCACCCGGATCCAATGTTCCGCAAGAAAGCAGGATCAATATCAATAAGGCAACTATAGCAGAATTGATGGCCCTGCCAGGTATCGGAGAGATCAGGGCTAAACAAATCGTTGAGTACCGCGATAAAAATGGTTTTTTCACCGATCCCCGGGAACTGATGGATGTAAACGGTATCGGTGAAAAAACCTATAACAACTTAGCTGATTTGGTGACGATCTATTGAATGCTATTCAACCCGCCAGCAATTTAAATATTTTTCCTGTTCACAGCTTAAGCTGTCAATGTTTATTCCCATCGAGGCCAGCTTAATTAGTGCCGTTTGCTGATCGTATTCATCGGGCAGCTTAATCACCGATTTAGGCAGTTCATTGCCCTCCCGCAACAGGTAAAGCATTGCCCCAAACTGCAGGGCGAATGAAAGGTCCATTATTTCTGCCGGGTGTCCATCACCTGCAGCCAGGTTGACCAGCCTTCCTTCTCCCAGGAGGTAGATACGCCTGCCATCGGGCATTTCATACTCGTCAATATTTTGCCGTGGTTGACCGGAAAGCTTGCCCAAAGCGGCCAGAGCTTTTTTGTCAATCTCTACATCAAAATGGCCGGCATTGCTTAATATCGCGCCATCTTTAAGCAGGGCAATATGCTCTCCGGCAATAATATTACGGCAGCCTGTCGTAGTGACAAAAATGTCGCCCAGCCTGGCAGCTTCGCACATCGGCATGACGCGAAATCCTTCTACAACAGCTTCGAGGGCGTGAATCGGTTCAACTTCGGTGATCACTACGTTGGCGCCCAGGCCTGCTGCCCGCATCGCCACTCCGCGTCCGCACCAGCCAAAGCCGGAAACAACCACCGTTTTCCCTGCAATCAGCAGGTTGGTTGTTCTCATTATGCCGTCCCAAACAGATTGCCCGGTGCCGTAGCGGTTGTCAAACATGTATTTGCACATGGCATCGTTGACGGCGATAACCGGAAAAGTTAAAGCTCCGTCTGCTGCCATGGCTCGCAGACGAATCAGGCCGGTGGTAGTCTCTTCCGCCCCGCCAATCACCCGGCCGAGCAAATCGCGGCGTTGTGTATGCAGCATTGTAACCAGATCGCCACCATCATCAATGACCAGATGCGGCCCCTGGTCTAAAGATGCATGAATATGCGCGTTGTATTCCTCTGCAGTCGCGCCATGCCAACCGAAAACCTCGATTCCGTCTTCTACTAAGGCAGCGGCAATTGCATCCTGGGTTGAAAGGGGGTTGCTGCCGGTGATTGTAACTTCAGCTCCACAGGCTCCAAAAGCTTTGGCCATGTATGCTGACTTGGCTTCAAGGTGGATACAGACAGTCATCTTAAGCCCCTTAAAAGGTTGTTCATCCCGGTGATTTTCAATAAGTTTGTTCAAAACCGGCATGTGGCGGCTGACCCAGTTAATTCGGCGATGTCCTTCCGGCGCCTGCCCGATATCTCTGATCTGACTCATTTTTACCTCTCCTTATTTTATGATTTCAATAAATAATTTCCGGGTAATGGCTGTATTTATTCCTTAATCGGACGGTTATTCCTTCTTCAAAAATGTGCGGTTACCTGCAGGAGAATTACTTTGGCTTGAAGAATACAAATTCCAGAAACCCTGTTGTGCGGGAGCGGTTTTCATGCTTGACAAGCCTGAAAACTTTGTTTAGTGTACAAAAGGGTTAAAAAAGAGGAGGTTTTATTGTGAAAAAGTGGGCAGCTTTACTTTTAGTATTAGTTTGTGTCATTGCCGTGACCGGTTGCGGCACACCTACTCCACCGGCTGACGACACCGGGGATGATGCTGGTGATGCACCAGCCGCGCTGAAGGTCGGGATGGTTACTGACGCCGGAACCATCGACGACAAATCGTTTAACCAAGGCACCTGGGAAGGAATCCTTCTTGCAGCCAAAGACTTTGGCCTGGAAACCAGGTATCTGAAGCCCGGCGGAACTACTGAAGCTGATTATATTACCGAAATCGGCAACCTGGTTGATGCAGAATTCATGTTTGTTGTTTGCCCGGGATTTAAGTTTGAAACTGCTATCTTCGACGTTCAGACCCGCTATCCGGATGCCAAGTTTGTTTTAATTGACGGTTATCCCCATGCCGGAGACTGGACACCCGTTATCAACGATAACGTAGTTTCAATCTTCTTTGCCGAGCACGAATCCGGTTTCCTGGCCGGTCTTGCAACAGCCCTGCAGCTAGGTGAAGGTGAAGTAGGGTTTATCGGCGGGATGGAGATCCCCCCGGTTCAGAAGTTTAACTGGGGTTTTCAGCAGGGAGTGCTTTATGCTAACGAGAATTTTGGCACCCAGATTGTAATGAATGCAGAAAACTTCATATACCAGGGCACTTTTGACGATGTTGCGGCAGGCCAGGTTCTCGCTGCAGCTATGTATGACAAGGGCGTGAATGCCATTTTTGCCGCCGCTGGCGGCGTCGGTGTCGGTGCGATCAACGAGGCAAAAACCAGAGCCACTGCCGGTGAGAGTGTCTGGATTATCGGTGTTGATGTCGATCAGTACGCTGAAGGTATTTATGATGGAGCAAATTCAATCATCCTAACTTCAGCGATGAAGTATATTGATGTTGCCGCTTATGACATGATTAAGGCTGAATTGGACGGGACTTTCCCGGGTGGTCAGATGCTTACCTTCAATGCATCAAACTTCGGTATCGGTATTCCCAAGGAGAACCCGAACCTCGATCCTGAAGTAGTTGAAAAAGTGGCGGCTGCATTTGCAGAAATGCAGGCCGGCACTTTGGTTGTTTCAGATGTTCAGGGTAACCTGATCAAGTAATGAAATTTTGGTGTTGGCTTAAAAAAGGGCGGCTTATCCCGCCCTTTTTTACTAATTGCATTAGGATTATCAAACAGAAAACAATGCTGGGGAGGTGATGCGGTTGGAAAATATCGTGGAGATGAAAAATATCCGCAAAGTATTCCCGGGGGTGGTTGCCTGTGATGATATCAATTTTCAGGTTAGAAAAGGTGAAATTCACGCGCTGCTCGGTGAAAACGGTGCCGGCAAATCAACCTTGATGAATATATTGTTTGGTTTATATCAACAGGATTCCGGAGAAATCTATCTGCGAGGCGAAAAGGTAAATATTGCTAACCCGAATATAGCGAACAATATGGGGATCGGTATGGTTCACCAGCACTTCAAGCTTGTCCACAATTTCACGGTAACTGAAAATATTATCCTGGGCCTTGAACCGATTAAAGCATTGATGGTTGATACGCGCACTGCTTCAGCCCGAATTAAAGCGTTGTCGGAACAATACGGCCTGAACGTCGATCCTGAGGCAATAATATCGAATGTTTCGGTGGGGATGCAGCAGCGGGTGGAAATCCTGAA
This sequence comes from uncultured Syntrophomonadaceae bacterium, assembly GCA_964389365.1. Classification (GTDB taxonomy): domain Bacteria; phylum Bacillota; class Dethiobacteria; order DTU022; family DTU022; genus UBA993. Next base: position 53,640 of record CAYMDO010000001.1, on the reverse strand, counting down.
AATGCTATACCGTGATGCAGAAATATTGATTTTCGATGAACCGACAGCTGTTTTAACCCCCCAGGAAGTACAGGATCTAATTAAAATCATGCACAACCTGATTGGTGAAGGTAAAACGATCATTCTCATTACTCATAAACTTCGGGAAATCATGGCTGTTGCTGACCGCTGCACGGTAATCCGCTGGGGTAAGGTAGTCGGGACAGTCAATGCATCTGATACCAGCGAAGAAAAATTGGCGGAAATGATGGTTGGGCGCAAAGTACTCTTTGATCTGAATAAGAAAAAAGCTCACCCTGCTGATGAAATATTGAAGATAGAAAGCCTTTCAGTTAAAAACAGCAGTGGGATGCTGGGACTGAATAATTTCAGTTTGAGTGTCAGGTGCGGCGAAATAGTCGGTCTGGCCGGTGTGGATGGTAATGGCCAATCAGAATTGGTGGAAGCGATTATCGGTTTGCGTAAACCCGAATCAGGCAATATTTTACTGGGAGGACAGGATATCTGCAGTCTTTCAACCAGAAGGCGGATCGAAACCGGTATGGCTCACATACCGGAGGATCGCCATAAACACGGCCTGGTTCTTGATTATACAGTGCAGGAGAACTTGATCCTAAAAAATTATTACCTTGAACCTTATTCGCGCAATGGTTTGATTAACTGGGATTATGTTTACGAGCACGCTGAACGGATTATTGAAGATTTTGATATTCGCGCAGGGCAGGGTGCTGAAGCGTCTGCCCGTTCTCTTTCCGGTGGGAATCAGCAGAAAGCGATTGTGGGGAGAGAGATTGACGGCAACCCTAACCTGTTGATAGCTGTTCAGCCTACCCGCGGACTCGATGTCGGTGCCATGGAATACATTCACCACCGTCTTCTCGAACAACGCGATCAGGGCAAAGCGGTTTTCCTGATCTCGCTGGAACTTGATGAAATACTCGATCTCTCCGACCGGATAGCTGTAATCTATAACGGGGAGCTGGTTGGAATCGTTGATGCCGCAGAGACTGATGAAAGTGAAATTGGCCTGATGATGGCCGGTGGAAAGCGGGGTGCTGTTGCGTGAAGACCAAGGTCAGAATGAAGAAAGATATCCTCATGTCCCTGTTTGCAGTTGTCCTAGGTTTGATAGCCGGATCGGTATTGATGATTGCCACCGGTAATAACCCGCTGGATGGTTTTTATTATCTATTTAGGGGCGGGCTGATGAATATCGAACGGGTAGGCAACACCTTGGCTACAGCAACGCCGCTAATCTTTGCCGGTCTTTCGGTAGCCTTTGCTTTTAAAACCGGTCTTTTCAATATCGGTGGCGCAGGGCAGATGTTAATCGGAGGGCTCTGTGCAACAGCTATCGGTTTAACTTTTGACTGGCCAAAGCCGATCCTGCTCACGGGGATAATCCTGGCGTCTCTTATCGGTGGCGCTCTATGGGCTTCCCTGCCCGGATTGCTGAAAGCCAGGTTTAATGTTCACGAGGTAGTCGCCACGATTATGATGAATTGGATCGCATATTGGACAGTATTTTATATTGTGCCTCAGTATTTTAAAGGTCCTTTCCTCGAAACAGAATCGCAGCGGATTCCGATGGCTGCTTCTCTAAAAGTACCCTGGCTGACCAGCCTTTTTAGCGAATCTTATATTAACCTGGGATTTTTCCTGTCGATTGTTTTTGTTGTGATTATTGCTTTTATCCTGGAGTGGACTACATTAGGTTACGAGCTAAAAGCAGTTGGTTATAACAAGGATGCTGCAGAGGCAGCCGGCATTAATGTCAACCGCAACGTAATCCTTTCCATGGCTATCGCCGGGGCCCTGGCCGGTCTTGGTGGGGCTACCTTTTATGTTGGTTTTGCTTCGAATATGCAGATCGGTGTTTTACCGGCCCAGGGTTTTGATGGGATCGCTGTAGCCCTTCTTGGCGCAAATTCACCCTGGGGAGTGTTTGCCGGTGCGATCTTCTTTGGCGTTCTTCATACAGGCAAAGGTTTTATGAATGCCATGACGGCAATCCCGCCGGAAATAGCCGATACTATTATTGCCACAATCATATACTTTGCGGCAACCAGTGTTTTGATTGAAAGGAACTGGGATAAGCTTAAAAAAATCAACCTGGGTCAATTATTTGGCCGAACTAAAGAAGGAAAGCTGGAAGTTGAAGCCGGGGGTGAGCAGTAATGGTTGATCTGATCTACCAGCTGTTTCCATATGCCATCGCATTCACCATTCCGCTGCTGATCACTTCGCTTGGCGGTCTTTTCAGTGAACGTAGCGGTGTAGTCAATATCGGTCTCGAAGGCCTTATGTTAATGGGTATGTTTGTCGGCGCTTATGTTATTTCAAGCATCGAATCAGCCTACCCTGGAACAGCGGTCTGGATTGGACTTATGGCTGCTGTTGTTTTTGGGGCCCTTTTTGCCCTGCTGCATGCCTTTGCCTGTGTTACCCTGAATGCCAACCAGGTGATCAGTGGTATCGCTATTAATATGATTGCCAGTGCTGTTACTGTATACCTGGCCCGTTTCTTAACCGGCAGCGGTAATGTTCAGATTATCCGTGGTATGGCCCGGACAACCGTTCCCTATTTATCGGAAATCCCGGTACTGGGGCGTCTCTTTTTCTTCCACACTTATGCTACAACCTGGCTGATTTTGTTGATCCTGGCCCTGGCTACTTTTATGCTCTATAAAACCCGGTTTGGCTTGCGCCTGCGGGCTTGTGGCGAGCATCCCCATGCCGCTGACTCGGCCGGGGTTAACGTTTACCTGATGCGCTATCTGGCAATTATCATCTCCGGAGCCTGCGCAGGCCTGGGAGGAGCTACTTTTATTGTTACCCTTTCCGGTGAGTTTAATGGTACTGCAGCCGGTCTCGGTTTTTTATCGCTGGCAGCCTTGATATTTGGTCAATGGAAACCATGGGGTATTCTCGGAGCCACCTTTTTTTTCGGTTTTGCCAGCACAGTAGCCAACGTATCGCAGGTTATTCCTGTCCTGGCCCAGATTCCGGGGATCTATCTTAAGACTTTTCCCTATGTCATTACTCTATTGGCCCTGATCTTATCTTCGAAATCATCGCAGGCGCCTAAAGCAATCGGTGAGCCATATGATAAAGGGAAACGATAATTTAAGTTCATTGGCAGATTTAGCTGTATATATCGTAACCGGTATTGGAGGATTTTGATTGAGAGTTTACGATCTGATCTTGAAGAAGCGTGAAGGGTATGCCCTTGATAGCAGTGAAATTGATTTTTTAATTGACGGTTATATTAAGGGAGAGATTCCCGACTATCAAATCGCAGCTTTATTGATGGCCATATATTTCAGTGGCATGAACGAAGAAGAGACACTAAATCTGACAAGGGCCATGATTAGTTCGGGCGATACTATAGATTTAAGTTTAATTCCCGGAAAAAAAGTCGATAAACACAGTACCGGCGGGGTAGGCGATACAACAACGATAGTATTGGCCCCGCTTGTTGCCGCAGCAGGGGTTCCGGTGGCCAAATTATCCGGAAGGGGTTTGGGGCACACCGGGGGTACTCTTGATAAACTTGAATCCATCCCGGGCTTTAAAACAGAGATGTCACTGGAGGGTTTGGTTGAAGCTGTAAGTAAAATCGGAGTGGCTGTGGCCGGTCAAACCGCTAATCTTGTGCCTGCCGACAAGCTGCTCTATGCCCTGCGCGATGTTACAGCTACAGTGGACAGCATGCCGCTCATTGCCAGCAGTATCATGAGCAAAAAACTGTCTACCGGGGCCGATGCCCTGGTCTTGGATGTAAAAACTGGTGACGGTGCTTTTTTGAAAGATAAAAATGCAGCATTCGACCTGGCCCGGATGATGGTATCGATAGGTAACGGGTCCGGTTGTAAAACGGTTGCTTTTATAACCAACATGGAACAACCGCTCGGATTTGCTGTTGGCAACGCCCTGGAGGTAAAGGAAGCTATTGCAACCCTTCGCGGTGAAGGCCCGCCAGATCTGGAAGAACTATGCTTGTCTCTTGGAAGTCAGATGCTGGTATTATCCGGAAAATGTTCGGATCCTGATGAAGGTATGGAAATACTAAAAAATGCGATTAACAGCGGTTCTGCACTTCAGAAATTCAGAGATTTTATTCGCAATCAGCTTGGCAACGATGCTGTTCTTGAAGATATTTCATTGCTCCCCGGAGCTGCCAGCCAAGTGGCGGTAAAGGCTGTTAACAACGGGTATGTCAATAAACTTGAAGCAGAATTGGTAGGATTGGCTGCCATGACCCTGGGCGCCGGGCGGGAACGGAAAGATTCAGTCATTGATCCAGCCGTAGGGATTGTTATTGAAAAGAAGATTGGAGATTCCGTCGTATCCGGTGATACATTAGCTGTTATCCATGCAGGTCCCGATTCGCCGGTTGGACAAATAGATTCGGTGGAAGAGATAATTATGACCGCTTATGGTTTCCAGGATCATCTAGTTGAGAAACCGGATTTGATTCTCGGGTTTGTTGACTAAAAACAGGGGAGTGCTGAAATTATGTCAGAAAATTTAGCCGGATATATAGACCATACCCTGCTGAAGCCGGAAGCAACGGAAGCTCAAATTGAGGAGCTTTGCCTTGAAGCTGTCAAGTTTAGCTTTTATTCTGTTTGTATTAATTCCTATTATGTTAAAGCTGCGGTACACACTCTTCAGGGCAGCACAGTTAAGGTTTGTTGTGTGGTCGGCTTTCCATTGGGAGCGGTGACAACGGCGGTAAAAGCTTTTGAAACTGCAGAAGCCGTTGAAAGCGGCGCTGCCGAAATTGATATGGTAATCAATATAGGCGCACTGAAAGATAAAAAGGAAGACTATGTGCGGGCAGACATTGATGCCGTTGTTAAGGCGGCAGCAGGTTGTCCGGTAAAGGTAATTATCGAAACGGGGTTGCTTACAGAAGATGAGAAAGTTTTGGCTTGCAGGCTGGCAAAACAGGCAGGGGCCAGCTACGTTAAGACTTCGACCGGATTTGGGCCGGGTGGGGCAACAGTTGCTGATGTTGTACTGATGCGCGAAACAGTTGGGCCGGGGCTTGGTGTAAAAGCATCCGGTGGAGTGCGCGATCTTGTCGCTGTTTTACAGATGATTGAAGCCGGAGCTACCAGGATTGGGACCAGTTCCGGGATATCAATCGTTAAACGGTAAGATTGCCGGTGTAAGACCATTTACTGCTTGCAAATCGGCGGGTATGATAAGCAAATACCGGTTAGGTTTTATGATTTGCTGAACCAGTACTAACCGGTGAGTAAACCGGTACCTATTTTTTCGGAGGGGATTAGCAATGCGCAGCCGTTTTGTTTTGATCATAGTGGTTTTTGCGATTATCGGGTCAGTCTTATTAACTGGCACTAATTTTTATCTTGACCTGCTTTGGTTCCGTGATCTTGATGCAGCCCAGGTTTTTTGGACTCAGCACCTGACCCGATGGGGCATGAGAATCGGGGCCATTTTATTTATTTTTGCAGTGCTTTTTGCCAACCTGCTTTTAACCCGCCGTTATATTTTGAGCTTCCCCAACCTTGCTCTGCGGGAAAGATTGATGGCCTCAGGGATGATGCAGCTTCTGACTCCGCGACGCCTTGTATTTTATTTTCTTGCAGCCGCGGCTTTCCTTGCCTATGTTTTATCCGGCTATGCCGGCAACTATTGGATGGAATTGCTGCGTTATCTGAACCATGTATCCTTCAATATCAGTGATCCTGTTTTTGGTGCGGATATTTCTTATTATGTTTTCAGGCTTCCTTTTTACCGTTTTATCTATCGCTTTTTAATGATGATCCTGATAGTCTCCCTAATCATTGTTGGCTTTATCTATATGATGCTAAACCCGCCAGCTCAGGGACGGAAGAACTGGATACTTCCGCCGAACAGCAGCGTCAGTCACATATCAGTTTTACTGGCCCTAATCTTTGGCTTAAAAGTATGGGATTACCGCCTGCAGCAGTTCGAACTTGTTTTATCTCAGCGCGGCATAGTCTATGGGGCAGGTTATACCGATATTCATGCCAACTATGTGGTGCTAACGGTTCTCATGTATCTGGCACTGTTTATAGCTGCCGTTTTTCTTGCCAATATTTTCTTGCGCCGCTTCCGGTTTTTCATATACGGGATCCTGATTCTAACCGGTGTTTCCATGCTTGGCGGTGGCGCTTACCCGGCAGCAATACAGAGTTTCGTTGTTGAGCCGAACGAGTTTAGTTATGAACGTGAGTTTATAGAACACAATATTGCGTTTACCCGTATGGCTTATGGCGTTGAGGATTTTGCTACCAGGCTGTACGATCCTAGCGCCAATATAACCTGGTCTGATTTACAGGAAAACCAGGGTACTATGAACAATGTAAGGCTCTGGGATCACCGTCCGCTTTTAACCACCTTTAACGAACTTCAGGCAATCAGGCTATATTACCGTTTTGTTGATGGCGACATCGACCGTTATATGATTGATGGCAGCTATCGCCAGGTTATGATCTCTGCGCGTGAACTGGATAAAAGCCGACTTGCAGCACAGGCCCAAACCTGGGTTAATCTGCAGCTGCAGTGGACCCATGGTTACGGTGTAACAATGAGCCCTGTAAACGAGGTAACCAACGAAGGTTTGCCACGTTACTTTCTGGGTGATATACCCCCTGCCGGCAGCATTGAGCTTGATAACCCGGCTATTTATTTTGGCGAGATCACGGATGATTATGTGATTGTTAATACCGATACCCCTGAATTTCATTATGCCACAGCCGGTGATGTTAACGAATATACCTTTTATAGTGGAGAAGCCGGTATTGAGTTGCATTCCATTCTCCGCCGGGCGCTCTTTGCTTTAAAATTCGGGGAATACCGGATTCTTGTCTCTAACGAACTCAATAATGATAGTAAAGTTTTATTTGACCGTAACATTCATGAGCGGGTCCGTAAACTGGCGCCTTTCCTAAAGTATGACAGTGACCCATACATCGTGATTAATGATGGCCGCTTGTTATGGATTCAGGATGCTTACACTACAACCGGTAGTTATCCCTACTCGGCACCATACGGTAATATCAACTACATCAGAAACTCGGTAAAAGTCGTGGTCGATGCTTATAATGGTAGCGTTCGTTACTACATCATAGACCCTTTAGATCCCCTGGTCCAAACCTATGCCGGAATTTTTCCTGAGCTCTTCAGCCCGATCGAAGATATGCCGGCCGGCTTAATGGCTCATTTGCGTTACCCTGAAGACCTTTTTAATATCCAGTCGCAGATTATCACACTATATCATATTACTGACCCGAATATTTTTTATACCCGAGAAGATCTCTGGGCAATTCCGCTGGAGCAGTCATTTGGGCAGGAGCAGGAGGTTGAGCCTTATTATACGATACTTCAACTGCCCGGATACAGCGAACCGGAATATGTGATAATTCTGCCCTTTACACCGGACCAGCGAAACAACATGATTGCATGGATGGTTGCCCGTTGCGACCAGCCCAATTACGGGGATGTAGAAATTTTTCTCTTCCCCAAGGAGCGGGTGATTCTCGGTCCCAATCAAATTAAGAACCGAATAGACCAGAACACTGAGATTTCTGAACAGTTTACGCTCTGGGGCCAGGCAGGTTCAAGGGTTATTCGTGGAAACCTGCTGGTGCTGCCGATCAACAATGCCCTGCTTTATGTCGAACCGGTTTACCTGGAAGCTGAAGGAGGCGGTTTGCCGGAATTGGCCCGGGTTATTGTGGTATTCGGGGAGACAGTAGTTATGGAAGACTCTTTGGAGAAAGGTTTAATCCGTATTTTCGGCGAAATGGCTGCTCACACTCCTGACCGGGGCACCGATCAACCGCCCTCTGAACTGCCCGTTATAGACCAGCCTGCAGCAGACAGCCTGCCTGACATTGAAGATACAACTTTAGCAGAGCTGATTCGCAGGGCCCAGAGCGTTTACGAAGAAGCCCTGGCACGCCAGCAGAAAGGTGACTGGGCAGGTTATGGCGAGAAAATTCGCGAGCTGGAGCAGATTTTAAATGACCTTTCCCGCTTAGCTGATTAATGCGCAAGAGGAGTGTTAGGCATGTACAATAATGAATATATTGTTTACACCGATGGGTCTTGTTCCGGTAACCCGGGGCCCGGAGGGTGGGCTGCACTAATAATGCTTGGCGATATCGAAGAGGAGCTGTCCGGTCAAGCAGCAGCTACAACAAATCAAAGAATGGAACTGACAGCTGCAGTCGAAGCCCTATCCAGGATACCGGCCGGCAGCACGGTCAGGGTATATAGTGACAGCGCTTACCTGGTCAACTGTTTCCGGCAGCGCTGGTTTGACCGCTGGCAGATAAACGGCTGGCGTAACAGCAAGGGAGAAACTGTTGAAAATCGCGATATATGGTTAAAACTGCTTGAGCTGAAGGATAAATTAACAGTTGAATGGCACAAGGTAAAGGGGCATGGCGATGACGAGCATAATAGCCGGGTTGACCGCATGGCGCGTGAAGCGCTGACGCTGGATAATCATAATGCGGATGCAGCAGCCTGCCCTGTCCGGAATGAGGAACAGGTTTCGTTGAAGAATAATAAAGCAAATGGGCGTATTGGTATTCTGACGGGCGGTGGTGATTGCCCGGGTTTAAATGCTGTGATCAGGGCTGTGGTTAAAGGGGCTGCTCATAAATATGGTTTGGAAGTGGTAGGCTTTAATAATGGGTTTAAAGGGCTGGTTGAAAATGATGCCAGGGTTATTAACGATCTTGCAGTATCTGGTATCCTCAACCGCGGCGGGACAATACTGGGCACTTCCAACCGCGACAATCCTTTTGACTATAAACCATCTGGATCTGACTATACCAAAACGGGTGTGGATCGCTCAGCTGATGCCCTTGCAAATCTCGGACGGTGGGATATCAGCTGCCTGGTTGTAATCGGTGGTGACGGCAGTTTGCTGTTAGCCCACCGCTTCAGCGAATTGGGGGTACCGATTGTCGGTATCCCAAAGACAATCGACAATGATCTCCCGGCCACTGACATAACATTTGGTTTTGATTCCGCCGTAACAACAGCTACCGAGGCTATTGATAAAATACACACTACGGCTGAATCGCATCACCGGGTCATGGTGGTTGAAGTGATGGGCCGGCATGCAGGATGGATTGCCCTGCAGGCCGGTATGGCCGGAGGGGGTGACATAATCCTAATACCGGAACTTCCTTTTGAATTTAGCTGTATCGTGGATAAAATAAATGAACGCCGCAGGCGTGGTAAAAAATTTAGCATTATCGTGATTGCAGAAGGTGCTCATCTGGCGGGTGGAGAGCCTTTGTATGGCATCCAGGGAGGGATAAAGCGGCTCGGTGGAATCGGTCTTTTTGTATCCAGGGAGATCGAAAAAATGACCGGTATGGAAAGCCGTGCTACAGTGCTGGGTCACCTGCAAAGAGGCGGCAGCCCCACTTCTTATGACCGGGTTTTGGCTACCCGCTTTGGGGTTAAAGCAGTTGAACTGGTCAATGAAAAAAAAGTTAACAGGATGGTCTGTCTCAGCGGCAACATCATTGGATCGGCAACCCTGAAAGAAGCGGTTTCCGGTACCAAGCGGGTTAATCCGGACAGCGAACAGGTGCGCTCTGCTATAGCTGTTGGCACATCATTTGGCTGCAGGGTTTGATAGATCACCAGTGTTTGCCGGCAGGATTCGCATATCAGGTAGATAGGTATATTTTATATCGGCGGTACAGTTACCAGGATTAGTAAGATGATTAGTGCCGTAAAGGCAGCCATAATAACGCTTGCTTCAAGATCAACCCTGCTTAAATGCAGGGTTTTCATTTTTGTCCGGTGCCTGCCGCCGGTGTAGCTCCGGGCTTCCATGGCAATAATCAACTCTTCAGCCCGTCTGAAAGCGCTGATAAATAGCGGTAAAAACACGGGAAAGAGTTTTTTGGTTTTTTGTATAAAGTTTCCCCGATCAAAAGCTACCCCGCGGGCCATCTGTGCTTTAACTATTTTATCCAACTCTTCAGCCAGGATCAGGACAAAACGCAGGGCAATGACCATAGTCATCACCAACTCCTGGGTTGGTAACCCGATCGCCTTGAGCGGGCAGAGCAAGCTTTCCAAGCCATCTGTAAGGCTTACGATCGATGTGGTCAGGGTTAATAGCGTGGTAATTCCGAATAAAAAAATTACCCTCAGCGTGACCAGTGCGCCCATGTGAAAACCGGCATAGGTGGCTGAAAAAATCCACCAGGAAAAAAAAGTTTCTGCGCCATCGTTTGAATACAAAAAAAGCTGGAAGATCCACATAAAGATCAGGACAGGCAGCATCGGTTTGAAGCCTCTTAAAGCATAGCCGACCGGGATTCCTGCTACAAACATCGCGGCAGACAAGAATAGAAATACCGCTCCGTAAGCCGGGTAAGTTTTGATCAGCAACAGAAGAATGATTATGATACCGGAAGCGATAATTTTGGTCCTGGGATCAAGTCGGTGGATGAATGATTGCCCGGGCAGGTAGACGCCAAGAGTAATATTTTTTGTTAATTCCATCAGTGTTTTACCTTCTTTTCCCTGTAAGCAGCCTCAATATAGTCAATAGCCTCCTCCAGGTTCAGAGGGATTTTGGGGAAAACGCAGCCCCTTTTCTGCAGCTTTTCTGTTAGATTGATCACTTCAGGTATTTCAAGGCCAATAGATTGAAGCTGTGAAGAATTGTTGAATATTTCCCTGACTGCTCCATCCAATAATATTTGCCCTTTGTCAATGACAATTACCCGTTCAGCCAGGTCAGCTGCTTCATCCATACTGTTGGAGATAAAAATAATGGTAATCTTATATTTTTGATGCAGTTTGCGGATTACAGCAATGATTTCTTCACGGCCGCGGGGATCGATACCGGCGGTAACATCATCCAGAATGAGTATTTCCGGCCTGCAGGCCAATACCCCGGCAATTGCTGCTCTCCTTTTTTGTCCATCGCTTAAAGCATAAATATCCCGCTGGTTAAAAGTATCATAGTCGAGCCCCACCTGCGCCATCGCCGCTGCTACCCGTCCTATTGTCTCATCGATGCTCAGTTTCTGGTTTTTCGGGCCGAATGCAATATCTTCTCCGACTGTCTGGGCAAAAAGCTGGTAATCGGGGTTTTGAAAAACGTAGCCGACTTTTAGCCGTAAATCCACTAGGTTTGCCTGCGGGTCTGAAGTTAAAACCCCGTTCACAGTGACAGAACCGCTTTGGGGAGTCAGCAGTGCATTAAAATGCTGGGCCAGTGTAGTTTTTCCGGACTGGGTCGGGCCGATTATCCCTACAAACTCGCCGTCTTCAATCGAAAGCGAGACATTGCGCAGAACTTCCGTTTCGAATGGGGTTCCTTGTTTATAACTGAAACACAGATTATTTACGGCAATTGGCATATACTTTCTACCAACTCCTCGATTGTTAAAATATTTTCTGGTATTACCAAACCTCTGCCGCTCAAACCGTCAGCAAGCTGCGTGGCAGTGGGGAGATCAAGGCCTAAAGCCCTGATCTGTCCGGCCAGTTTAAAGAGATCCTTTGGTGTTCCGGTCATCTTTATCTCACCCTGGTCCATAACAATCATTCGATCACAGCTTACTACTTCGTTCATAGAGTGAGTCAATAATACGGTTGTAATACCTTCTTCCCTGTTCAACCGCAGAATGTTTTCAAGCACCTCTCGTTTGCCTCTCGGGTCAAGGTGGGAAGTGGGTTCATCCAAAACGATGCATTTCGGTTTCATCGCTAAAACACCGGCGATCGCTACCAGTTGTTTTTGTCCTTCTGACAAGCTGCTTGGAGAACGGTGGCGGTATGCTTCGAGGTTAAGGCTCTTAAGGGCCCAATTAACCCGGGTAATAATTTCGGCCTGGGGCAGCCCTAAATTTTCAGGGCCGAATGCGATATCCTCTTCAACGATGCTGCTGACAAGTTGGTTGTCAGGATTCTGAAAAACCATCCCTACAGACCTGCGTATTATTGCAGTGTTTTTTTTATCGGCTACTGAAAGCCCGTCTACTGCTACTGTTCCGCTTGAAGGGGTCAGCAGGGCGTTAAAATGACGGGCCAGAGTAGATTTACCTGACCCGTTCTGACCGGTTATAGCTAGAATTTCGCCCCGGTAAACCTGCATATTTACTCCATTTAATGCGAGAACATTATTGCCGTTGCCGGAGCGGTATATATATCTTAAGTCAGTTACCTCGATTATTGTTTGCAAAAGATAACAACTCCAGTTGTCTAAGGCTGAAGTTTGATTTCTTCTTCAGGCCTGATGCGCCGGATTCCATTCACTAATATTACTGCAAGGATAGCAGCTACGATTAGTTCCGGCAGGCCATGCAGGACCCCAATCGACACCGATACTTCAGCGGGCAGGTAACCTCTTATGGTTGCCATCCCTAGGACCAGCACGGTATTGGTTGCCGAACCGACAGCTCCGGCCAGTACGCAAGCTAAAACGGTGTTGACCCTTTTTGTTGCATTGTATACCAGGTAGGCTGCTATCCCGATAAAGAGGCGGGGCAAAACCGATACCAGCGGGTCAGCAAAAAAAGGCGCCCCGGGTTGTAAAAAGCTGAAGATGCCAAAAATAGCGCCGGTTATCAGGCCGACTACAGGGCCTTCAAGGATTCCGCCCAAAATAGCGGGTATATGCATGATCGTAGCATGGCCGGCCGGGGTAGGAACCGGTATAAAACCCAGTCGTGTAACACCCAGTAATATTGAGATTGCTCCGAGTATCCCGGATATAACTATCTTACGTACCGATAAATTCATCTGAAAGCCTCCTCCTGTTTCAATCTCTATAACTGCTCTAAAACAGGGTTAAGTTCTACAGAACAGGTTCCAGTTCCTGCAGATCTGGCAAATCGCTATTGAAGATTGTCCAAAATAAAGTAGAATAGGGAAAGAACTATAGATTGAGGGGCAAATAACCATGCTGATGCGATTTGTTATAATCTTATTTGTTATAGCTATAATTGCTGCTGTAGTTTTTACTGGATTTTTAAAAGAAACTGAGATTAGAATACCCGAAAGTATTTCTGTCGATGGGGCAATCATCGTAACCGGGTTGGAGTTGGATGAGAAAAATATAATTGTCACTTTCAGCGATACCTTCAAAGTTAATCAGGATTTTTATATCCATTTTGAGAATAACAGGCCATTCGAAAGCGAACTGGTTACTTTTCAGCTAATCAATACTAAAAATGATCAGATTCTGGCCCAGGAGATATACGACGTTGAAACAGAGGATCATGATCTTTACAGCCTGGTATTTTTTAACAACCCCGGACTTTACCGCATAGTGGCCATTGTCGGCGGGGAGATAAGGGCTACCCGTGAGGTGGTAATCGAAGAGTAGTTCTAAAATACATTTGGTCATAATGGGAATGTGCAGGCAACCTGTTGCTGGTTATATTCTAAACGAACAGCAAAATTTTGAAGATTAAACACACTAAAATCTGAAGTTAAGTATGAACAACTGCCGTCCTTATTTTCACTGTCCGGGAGTGCATTAACGATGCAAAAAATTGATGGCTTCTGGATTATTGAAACCTACGCCCATCTTAATGAAGTCCGCGAAGCTCTTGATGACAAATACCGACTGGCAAACAATATAAGTTCGACAGGTGTGTGGATTTTCATTGGAACGGAAGACAGGCCTTTCAGAGGTATTTTTGACGGCTCAAATTTTACTCTAAGCAACATTTCAATAAGCGGGGGCAAGGACTACACGGGGTTTTTCGGTTGTATCAATAATGCTTCCATACTTAACCTTGATCTTGATATTGATAGCGCTGCCGGCGGAAGTTATACCGGTGGCCTGGCAGGACAGTCCTATTCAAGCACGATCGATAACTGTTTCGTGTCTGTATCACCGGCAGAAGGACGAAAGGTCAGCGGCAACAAGTATGTCGGGGGCCTTATTGGTTTTGCGGACAGGAGTACCATATCGGGCTGTTCCGTAACAGGAACAATAAGCAGCAGCGACCATTATCCGGGTGGTTTGGTCGGCTATTCGGACAGAAGTGTTATTAAAAGTTCATTCTCCGATACTTCAGTTCAGGGAAACAGAAGATCAAAAACAGGCAGCTATTATAGCGGATAAAAAGCTGCTGTTCGCTCAGGTTATAAAGCTTTTCCATGACAACCGTTACAAGCTTGGTTCTGCCGAAGAAAAGATTATCCTCGATAAACTGGAATCTATAGCCGCCGCACTGGCTGTATGGCATGGATAATAGGCTGCTTGAAAAAATATTGCAAAACAGCCCTGGCTTTTGCTCCGGTCGTTTGGATTGCCTTTTTTTATATAATTGCAGGAATATTAACCTGATCGTCGAATAGACCGTGTGAACTGGGCCATAAAATACCCAAACTAGAGTGGAGGTTTACCGGTAATGAAGTTTAAGTATCGCCTTGCTTTGGTAGTTTTAATTGTCCTGGTTATGTTTACCCTTCATAACAGTTTCTGGCTTTGGGAGTTTGACGCCCGCCTGCCTTTCCTGTTCGGTTTTATGCCTTTTGCTTTTTATTATTATGTTTTCTTTGCGATCTTTTCTGTTTTGGCGCTTAAGCTGATAATCAAGCTAGCCTGGCCTGATCCACCCGCAGACTTTTTGGTTCAGACGGGAGAAAGTGAGAAGGCACAGTAATGAATACTCCTCTGGGCATTCTGATTCTTACCCTCTATGTTTTGATCTTAGTTGCGATTGGTGTGTTTGGAGCACGGGTAACCCGCAAAACACGGGAAGACTATTTTTTAGCCGGCCGCACTTTGGGCAGTCTAGCTGTTTTCATGGCCCTTTTTGCCAGTAATATCACCGCCTTTACCATCATCGGATATGCCGGCTTTGCCTACCATGTTGGTTTTGGCGCTTACGGTTATGTCATTGGCTGGAGCATATTTATTACCCCATTTACCTATTACCTGGTTGGCTACCGTTCCTGGCTGCTCGGAAAACGATACGGTTATGCGACACAACCACAGGTGTTTGGCGGGATTCTTAAAAGCCCCTTTGTCGCTATGTTGTTCTTAATTCTATTGCTCTACTATACCCTGCCATACCTGGTGGTCAGTATTATTGGCGGCAGTTTGGCCGTATCTACAATCTCAAACGGGGTTGTGCCTTACTGGCTGGCTGCCCTGGTGATCATTGCCATATCCATTTTTTATACGCTGCCTGCCGGTATGCGCGGCACGGTCTGGACGGATATTTTCCAAGGCACTGTCTTTATGACAGTAGCAGTCCTGTTGCTGGTTGCCGTAGCGCAATCGCTGGGCGGGTTTTCGGCGCTTTTAAACCGTATAGTCATTGAAAACCCAGCCCTGCTGCAGCGAAATCTCTCCCCCGCCATAGCCCCGATAAACTGGTTTAGCTTTGCTTTTACCAATTCTATCGCCGTAATTGTTTTCCCTCATATGTTCACCCGGATATTGGCAGCCCGTAGCAGTGTCAGCCTAAAAAAAACCAGCCTTTATTACCCACTGGCGATGGCCGGTATCTTCGCTGTATCAACCATGCTTGGAGTATGGGGTGCGGTTTCTATCCCCGGATTGGTCGGGAAGGAATCCGATAATATCGTTCCGCTGCTGATCCAGCAATACCTTACACCTACCTGGATGATTCTCGGCCTGGTTGTAATTCTGGCTATAGTTAAATCGTCAATTGATTCTCAGCTGTTAACGGTATCCCACCTGGTAACGGATGACCTGCTGCCTCGCTTCCATAAAGTAACGACCCGGCAAGCGGTATTTTGGGGGCGTATATTTCTGCTGGTTTTTGCCGCAGCTGCTTTCTACATATCCCTGGTCAGGCCGGCTGCTATTTTAAGTATTGCTGCTTTTGCTTTTTCCGGGTTTTCTGTGATGCTGCCGGTAATGATTGCCGCTTTATACTGGCCGCGTACCAATAAATATGGAACTGCAGCAGCTTTAATCATCCCTGCTGTAATGCTCCACCTTTGGTACCTGAAATTGTTGCCGGAGTGGACTTCCTTCGGATTTATGCCGGTGTTCCCTGCCTTTGTGCTGGCCATCGTTATTTTAGTGGTGGTATCATATCTTACCCCGGGACCGTCAGCGGAACAGCGAAAAGAGACTTTCGGCGTTTTTGAAGAAGTATTCAGATAAACAGTTTTCTGATAAATGTTGGTTAGGGCAACCATTGCAGTAATAATACGCAGCAGTTTACAGGAGATCTTGGGGAACCGACACCTTGTTTTGATCGCCATAGCTTATATTGCCGGAATTGTTCTCGGGCGTTTGTGGATAGCTGAAGTTGTTTATTTTTACTGGCTTACCATGTTATCCCTGCTTACCCTGGCTATGCTATACCTTACCAGGCTGGCTGCATTTTATCGGGTCAGCCTGTTGTTTTTGGTAGCACTGGCCGGAGCAATTTCGGTTTACTATTCTATTGTGCCGGCTGCAGACAATATTATCCAATACACAGGCGTACCGTTGTATATTGAAGGCACTGTTGCCGAAGAACCGTTTATCGATCAGGATTACTGTACATATCAGTTGAAAGTTGAGATGATAGAAACCAGGGAAGGGCGGCAGAACAAAAATGGCCGGCTGCTGGTAAAAATATTCGGCAACGAGGGCTTTTATTACCGGTACGGTGACAAATTACGCATCCGTTCGGAGATTATAGCGCCAAAAGGTTTGCGTAATCCAGGTGGCTTTGATTACAGTTTTTTTCTGCGCAGCCAGGGTATCGATGCCCTGGCTTATCCTTATGCATTGCAGGTTGAACGGTTGGGTACTGGAAAAACTGGTGGCCTGACCGGTTCAGCAATCAATATAAGGCAACAGATGATTGCATTTATTGGTACAACCCTGCCGAAACCCTCTTCCGACCTTTTATCTGCAATACTTTTCGGCCGACGAGAGCAGCTACCGGAAATGGTTGAAGAAAATTTCAGAAAAGCCGGCGCCGGCCACCTGATGGCTGTTTCAGGACTTCATGTCGGTCTTGTTGCCTCAATGATCATCGGGCTTTTTAGACTATTGCGTTTTAAAGGTCATTTCCCGTTAATCCTGGCAGTTTTGTTTGTTATTGCTTATGCTTATTTAACCGGTATGCGGCCTTCTGCTTTACGTGCGGCAGTCATGATCTCTATGGTTATGGGTGCGGTATTCTTTGAGCGGGAAAATGATATACCGACGGCAGTGGCAGTTGCTGCCCTGGTTACCCTGTTCATCAATCCCCTGCTGCTTTTTACTGCAGGTTTCCAGCTATCCTATGCAGCAACTTTGGCCCTTATATATCTTTACCGCCCGCTTGATCACGTTTTGAAAGCACTGCTGTTGCCGCCGGTAATCCGCACCCCGTTTGCTTTAATCCTAGCAGCGCAGATCGGTGTTTTGCCTTTAAGTGTTTATTATTTTCATTATCTTCCGGCCGGTGCTCTGCTGTTTAACCTGCTTTTTCTACCGCTGATTGCTTTTGTAGTCGGCTTCGGTTTGTCCGGCGCCGTAATCGGATTACTGGTTTCCGGCCCGGGGGAGTTACTGCTCTGGGCCGCCCGCCCCTTACTGGAGATAATGCTCTTTATCTCCGGTTTCAGCAGTATTCCCGGATTTTACCTGGAACTAAACCCACCTAAAACTGCAACCCTGATAACGATTTATTTGCTGATCACCGGTTTTTTATTGATTTATTACAGTTGGGAAAAACATGTTTCGAGGCGTGGCAGTTGTTCATTTATTTCATATCTCGGTGAACGCGCAGGCAGTTTTGTTCGGCAAAATCGCTGGTTCAAAAAAAATGCTTTACCTCTGGCCCTTGTGGTCGCGATAGTATTTGTCTGGGCCGGGGTTTTATTTCCCCGGGAAAAGGATTTGCAAATCACTTTCATGGATGTTTGCCAGGGTGCATCAGCTTTGGTAGAAATGCCATGCGGGGTGAATGTCCTGATTGATGCCGGCGGGAAACCGGCTTACAGCAAAGATCCAGGTCTCACGGGCGAAAAGGTAGTTTTTCCTTACCTGCAGTACCGTGGAGTCAGCAAAATCGATTTGGCAGTAATCACTCACCCCCACGAAGACCATTTCGGTGGGTTTCTATACCTGATAGATCGGATTCCGATAGGTACTCTGCTGATATCACCGGTAAACGGCGATTCACATTATTACACGAATCTGCTCAAAAAAGTGGCAGAAGCGAAGATTCCTGTGGAAGTTGTCACGGCCGGCAATAGTTGGAGCTGCGGTTCTGATTTACAACTTACTGTTCTCAGCCCAACGAAAGGGCTAACCGCGGGTGATGGATGTGATTTGAACAATAATTCCCTGGTTTTGCTTATGCAATATAAAGAGGCGAAAGTTCTTTTCACCGGTGATATCGAGGATGCTGCTGTTTTGGATTTGCTCAACCGCTATCCTGAACTAAAGGTTGATCTGCTGCAGGTGCCCCATCACGGAGGGTATCTGTTGTCGATCAGTAATTTGCTCGATCACGTGCAACCCAATCTGGCGGTAATCCAGGTTGGAGAAAATTCTTTCGGTCATCCCCACCGGCATGTTACCGACGCCCTAACTGACAGGGGAATTATTACTTATCGCTCTGATCATGATGGAGCAGTTGTTGTCCGGACGAACGGCCCGGAAATCGAAGTTAAAACAGCTATTCAGGGTACAAGATAATTTTTCCTGAAGCATTAAATCAAACTCAGGCTTCGATTTTTGAAAATGCAAAAGCTCCGATAATCATTAATACAATACTGCTGGCACGATGTATAATGTCCTGCGTAGTGGCACTTACTATATTTATTATGACATAAAATTAAGGTGGTTATGATAAATACTATTGGAAGATCAGTTTAATAGCTTCCTGACTGCGCCTACCGGTCATATGGGCATCGCCGTCGGTACCTGGTTGATAATAAAAGGCATCACCTCAGCCAGGAAATAAATTAATCTAAACTTTATAACCAATGTAAGAACACTGCCGGGCCAGCAGCATATTACCTGCTCCTGCTTTTTATTGTTGCTTAATGTGGCTGGTGGTATAATCCTACGGGGAAGTTTGACTTTATAAGATGGAGGATTAACATTTGGCACCCGGGAATATCAGGAATTTTTGCATCATAGCACATATCGATCACGGAAAATCAACATTGGCCGACCGGTTGCTGGAGGCTACGGGGACCCTTACTGCCCGGCAGATGAAGGAGCAGGTTTTGGACCAGATGGATTTGGAACGTGAAAGAGGTATTACGATTAAGCTTCAGGCAGTTCGCCTGGCTTATCAATCTGCTGATGGGGAAGAATATATCCTGAACCTGATTGATACCCCCGGGCATGTTGATTTTACATATGAAGTTTCGCGCAGCCTGGCTGCCTGCGAAGGGGCGATCCTAGTCGTTGACGCAGTTCAGGGAGTGGAAGCGCAAACCCTGGCAAACGTTTACCTTGCTCTTGAACAGGATCTGGCTGTTGTCCCGGTGATCAACAAAATTGACCTGGCCAATGCGGATCCTGCACGGGTTAGAACTGAACTGGCATCGATTATCGGTTGTGATGCCGAACAAGCCCTTGAAATTTCTGCCAAGCAGGGTACAGGTATTAGTGAAGTGTTAGAGGCAGTGATCAGGGAAGTACCACCTCCGGCAGTAGTCGATACCAACCAGCCCCTTAAGGCGCTCGTTTTTGATTCTCATTACGATAGCTACCGCGGTGTAATTGCATATGTCAGGGTTATGGAAGGCGCTGTTCGCAGGGGGCAGAAGATTAAATTTATGAATACCGGTAAATGTTTCGAAGTTGTTGAAACAGGGATTTTCCGGCCGGCTATGGAGCCTGTTGAAGGGCTAAGAGCCGGTGAAGTGGGTTACCTGATGGCTTCAATAAAAAATGTTGGCGATGCACAGGTTGGCGATACCATTACGGGCGCGGAGAACCCGGCTGACCGGGCATTGCCCGGTTACCGGAAGGTTATCTCCATGGTTTACTGTGGCCTATTCCCCCGGGATAACAATAATTTTACCGCCCTGCGGGAGGCCATTGAGCGCTTAAAATTAAACGATTCAGCACTGACCTTTGAACCTGAAAAATCGGTCGCCCTGGGCCTTGGTTTTCGCTGTGGGTTTTTGGGATTGCTGCATATGGATATTGTTCGCGAACGGCTTGAGCGTGAATATGGTATCGAATTGATTGTTTCTGCGCCGAGCGTGGTTTATATGGTTCACTTGAGAAATGGCAAGGTGATCCAAGTTGATAACCCGGCTCTAATGCCGGCTTTGGATGAGCGTATGTCCATCGAAGAACCTTACGTGGAAGCATCAGTTTTTATGCCTGCTGAGTATATGGGAGCTGTAATGGAACTATGCCAGGAGAAAAGAGGAGATTACTGCGATACAGAATACCTTGATTCCGGGAGGGTTAAACTAACTTATTTCCTGCCGTTGGCTGAGATCCTCTACGATTTTTTCGATCAGCTCAAATCGCGAACCCGCGGTTATGCCTCACTTGACTATAAACTGCATGGCTACCGGCAGTCGGCGTTGGTTTTGATGGATATACTTGTTAACGGTGAAAAGGTGGATGCCTTTTCATTCATCATTCACCGCGACAAGGCTTACCATCGGGGTAGGGATTTGTTGGGAAAACTGCGTGAAATAATTCCCCGCCAGATGTTTGATGTGCCTATCCAGGCAGCGGTAGAAAGTAAAATAATTGCCCGTGAAACAATTAAGGCATTGCGAAAAAATGTAACTGAAAAACTTTACGGCGGAGATGTTACCCGTAAACGCAAGCTGCTGGAAAAGCAAAAAGAGGGAAAGAAAAAAATGAAGAAAATCGGCCGGGTGGAAATACCGCAGGAAGCATTTACAGCTGTACTTAAGGTAAAATAATATGTGTCATAATCTTACAGATTTCGTTATTCATTGACAGCAGGTTTTATTTAAATCATAATAAACCTTAGCTTTAACCACATCAAGTGAGGGGTTTGGCCTGCCTTATGGAAAAACAGGAAATCCTGGTGCGGATAGATCAGTTAAAAAATGAACGTAATGCCGTTATTTTAGCCCATAACTACCAGATTGACGAAGTACAGGATGCCGCAGACTATGTCGGCGATTCCTTTGAGCTTAGCCGCATCGCTTCTGAGTCAGATGCCGATGTGATAGTTTTTTGCGGTGTTCATTTTATGGCGGAAAGTGCCGCCATCCTCTCGCCGGATAAAACGGTACTTTTACCGGATTTAAACGCCGGCTGTCCGCTGGCGGATATGATTGATGCAGACCAGTTACGGGATCTGAAAAAAAAGCACCCCGGAGCTGCTGTTGCCGCCTATATCAACTCTTCTGCTGCAGTTAAAGCGGAAAGCGATATCTGCATTACTTCGGCCAACGCTGTCAAGGTCGTTAACTCTTTAGAAGAGGATACTGTTTTATTTGTCCCGGACGGCAACCTGGCTCACTTTGTCGCTGAGAGAACCACAAAAACTATTGTTCCCTGGGCTGGATATTGCAACACCCATCACCGGGTTACTGTAGAAGATGTCACGAAGGCACGGGAACTTTACCCGGACGCTGTAATTGTCGTTCATCCTGAGTGTAGGCCTGAAGTAGTTGCCCTGGCCGACGCTGCCCTTGGCACCGGAGGGATGATCAGGTTTTCGCGTGAAACTACGTTCAACGATGTTATCATAGGTACAGAGATGGGGATGCTCCATCGGCTGAAAAAAGAATGTCCCGGAAAAAATTTTATTTTGCTTTCAACCAAACTGATATGCCCGAATATGAAATATACCAACCTCGGGAAAGTTCTGTCTGCTCTTACAAATTTGGAACACGTTATCACGGTTCCGGTCGAGATACGTAACCGGGCAGTGTTGGCCCTTGAGAGAATGCTGGCTGTAAGATAAAGCGTGGAGGGAAATAATGGAAACGGTTGACGGAAATGATCATACAATCGCCAAATCTGTTACGGATTATGTAATTGTTGGTTCCGGTATAGCCGGTATATTTACAGCACTGCGCCTTGCAGAAACAGGGCGGGTCACCGTACTCAGCAAGCAGGATTTAATTGCCGGTAATACCTGGTTTGCCCAGGGTGGGATAGCGGCTGCATTTTCACCTGAGGATTCGCCGACCCTGCATTTTGAGGACACCTGGAAGGCAGGCAACTATTTTGGCGACCGGGCGGCAATAAGTGCCCTGGTTGAAGAGGCCCCGGCGCGCATTAACGATTTGCTCGCTCTTGGAGTCCGCTTCGACCGCAGCAATGGCGCTATTGCCCTTGGCCGGGAAGGTGCCCATTCGATGAAACGTATCCTGCACATCGGGGGTGATGCTACAGGCAGGGAATTAATTGAATCCCTGATTCATGCAGCCAAGGAAACCGGTATCCGCTTTATTGAAGATGCTTTTGCCGAACACATTGCAGTTGAAGGCGGCCGCTGTCGCGGCCTTTTTTACTCCACCCCGAAAGGGCTGAACTACATAGCCGCCAGGGCGGTTATATTGGCTACAGGTGGATGCGGCCAACTGTACCAATTTACTACCAACGCCCCGGCAGTAACCGGTGATGGCTTAATTATGGCTTATAAAGCCGGGGCGGTACTTCGCGATCTCGAATTTTTCCAATTCCACCCTACAGTTTTTCTGCCACCTGAAGGCCAGCCGTTTCTCATTTCTGAAGCGGTGCGTGGTGAAGGGGCGTACCTGGTTAATGCACATGGAGAACGTTTTATGCTTAAGAAGCATGAGCGGGCGGAACTTGGCCCGCGCGACGTGGTTTCGAGGGCGATTGTTGAAGAACAGCGTACAACAAAAGGTTTTGTCTATCTCGATTTAAGGCACCTTGGTGCGGAGTTTATTCCTGAAAGATTTCCAACAATTTACAGCCGTTGCATGGAATGGCATTTAGATATTACCAGGGAGCTGATTCCGGTAACACCAGCTGCCCACTACCTGATTGGAGGCGTTGAAGTGGATATAGACGGCCATTCATCGGTAAAAAATCTTTTTTGCGTAGGAGAGGTTGCTTCTACAGGTGTGCATGGAGCCAACCGTCTGGCCAGCAACTCCCTTCTTGAAGGCCTGGTTTTTGGGCATAGGGTAGCCCTGGCTGCCGCAAAAAATGTTAATCCTGTCAGCGAAGATCTGCCGGAAAATTTACCGGAGCGCTTCAGGAAGCCGGCTGATCAGGACGCGGAAGCAGAGTGCGCTTCCCTGCGCCGTGATTTAACCTGGATGATGTGGCACAAAGTCGGCCTGATCCGCAATGAAGAAAGTATGCTGGAGATGAAAAAGAGCCTTGAAACATGGCTGCCGTTGGCCTGTTTTCATTACAGCAAGCCGGAACTGAATGAAACTGCCAACATGTTGTTGACGGCGATAATGATGACCGAAGCCGCATTGCTGAGAAGAGAAAGCAGGGGCAGCCATTACCGGACAGATTATCCGGACAGCGATGATAAACTGGGCGGGCAGCAGATAACTTTTCGCACTGTCTATGGTATAGATAAAACAAGCCAACTGCCCCGGGCTGAGTTATCTGTCAAACCTTCCTGAAATAAGAATATTGCCAACCGATATTTAAGTAAAGACAGGATTCAATAAATCGCCTAGAGGAGGAGAAATAAAGGTTTGCTGAACACTTACCTGGTCAACGATATCCTTAAAAGATCCTTTAGGGAAGATATCGGTTCCGGAGATTTGACTACCATCTATTGTGTACCGCCTGGAAAAGCGGGCAGCGGCCGCCTGGTAGCGAAAGAAGAAGGGATACTGGCCGGTGTTGAAATTGCCGCCAGGGCTTTCTCTTACCTGGATCAGGCTGTTGTGTGCCGGATCTTGCTTGCGGACGGCAGCCGGTTGGAACCGGGATGCACGGTGATGAAAGTTGAAGGGCCGCTGCAGGCAATGTTATCAGCTGAACGGATTGCCCTTAACCTGCTGCAGCGTCTTTCCGGTATAGCCACCCAGACAGCGCTTTGGGTAGAAGAAATAAAAGATTACCCGGCCAGGATAACCGATACCAGGAAAACCACGCCCGGCCTCAGAATGTTGGAGAAGTATGCCGTTCAGGTCGGTGGCGGCCAAAACCACCGCCTGGCTTTGGATGGCGGCATCATGATCAAAGATAACCATATAGCTGCTGCCGGTGGTATTGTCGAGGCGGTCTGGGCAGTGAGGGTTAAAGCGCCTTTCACCCTGCGTCTTGAGGTGGAAGTAACCAACCTGGAACAGCTTCAGGAAGCACTTATAGCCGGCGCTGATATTATTATGCTTGATAATATGGACATAGAAACAATGCGCCGGGCAGTGGCAATTACAGCAGGCCGGGTTCCCCTCGAAGCGTCCGGCAATGTTAATTTTTCCAGGTTAAGGGAAATTGCTGCTACCGGGGTTAACTATATTTCCTGCGGGGCACTCACTCATTCCGCCAAGGCCCTCGACTTATCATTCCTGCTTGATCAATAGACAACTTTCTTACCCGGCACAAAGGGTATCAACATCGGGATAATATATTTTCAGGCTGAAATTATCCGGGAATTTGGCTGTTTTATCCTTATAAAAGTCCCTGACGATAATCATGTCCCTGCGAAAGCAGCCACTGGGTAAAAAACTCGGTCCGATACCTGCTGTTTTTGTTTTATAATCAAGGTAACTCAGTACAATCGGCACCTGAGCTTTTAGCGCAGTATAATAAAAGCCGGTTTTCCAGCAATGGTTCAATTTACGGGTTCCTTCCGGCGAAATCATTATTGCCATGTTTTCTCCGGATGAGATTATCAGCTCAGCCAGGCTATCGACCATGGTTCCGGTTTTGCTCCGGTCAATCCCTATAGCCCCGGAATTTCTAAAGATTTTACTCAGCGGTTTAAAATTAAGCCACTCTTTTTTTATCAGGTATTTTATTGGAAGTTTCATTTTGTAGAATCCGGCCATCGCCAGTAAAAAATCGTAGTTGCTGGTGTGCGGCGCGCCGACTATAATGCATTTCTTTATATCAGGTGCAATTTTACCTTTAAGCTTCCAACCCATAACGGTAAATAGTAAAATCGTGAATGTTTTTAACAAAATAATCCCCCTCGAAAAAGCAAGTGGATTAAGTTTAACACAGAGGGAGTCAGATAGAAATAAAAAACATGGTTGCGCTGTAATTTAAGTAATTATTATCTGCGGCATATAATTATTCTGATCTGAAAACCGGGAGGGCGCTATCAGCAAACAGGGAATCGGGCACTACCTGCAGGCTGCTGAGCGTTCAACTTTATGGCATAAGCAATACCGTGAAGAAATTAAAAAGTGCCGCTTTGATACGATTGCTGTGCATGGCTTATATTCCATGCAAGAGGCGCTTGACTTTAACCGGGGTTCGATTACCGAACCGGTTTATATGTTAACTTCGCAGTGCTGCAGAGATTCTGACAAAATGGAAGCGGCCTCGATCAGGCTTTGGCGGTGCTTGATGGGAGGAAGGTTAAAATAACAGCGCCGGAGTTTTCTGCCGGCGGTGCGTCTTCCGCCGCGCTCAAACAATAAAGATGTTTATAGGCCCCAGTTTTGAAGTTTATCGGTTGTTGTGCCACCTGGGCAGATTGTAAAAAAAATCTTTACCAATGCAGGATCAAATTGCGTGCCTGAGCACCTGATAAATTCGTTCTTGATCTCGGAGGGTGACATGGCTGTTTTGTAAGGCCTGCCATTTTTCATAACTTCGTAAGCATCAGCGATTGCCGTGACCCGGGCCAGCAGGGGAATGTCTGACCCCGATAAGCCATGCGGGTATCCGGAGCCGTCCCATCTTTCGTGATGGGCCATAATATCTTCTGCAACGTGGGCAAATTCCTCGGTCGCCCTGGCAATCCTGAAGCCTATTTCCGGGTGTTTTTTTATGGTTTCCCATTCGTCTTTGGTAAGAGAGCTGTCTTTAATTAAAATTTCTTCAGCGATATTTATTTTGCCGATATCGTGAAGCGTAATTAATAGATCGAGCCTGCTTAATTCATTTGCAGGAAGGTTAAGCTGCTTGCCGATTAATAGCGCTATCTCCTGCATTCCCCGGGTATGGGCTTCAGTTTCATGACTTTTCTCTGCGAGTGTTTTTAGCAGGGTTTTAAGGACAGCATTTTTTGTGCTGCGGCTTTCAGTCAGCTTTTGTTTGTACAAGCTGTCTTCAGCTTCCTGCAGGATATTCTTAAGATCTTCTGTCACCGCGGTTTTACAGGCTAAACCGATAGCCATCGATATGGGAACATCTTCCACGTAAATATTGCGGCAGCCCTCGTCAATCCGCCTGCAGATAAGCTGAGCATCCTTGGCAGTGGTTTGAGGAAGCAATATTACAAATTCATCACCGCCCCAGCGGGCATAGATATCGTCTTCCCGGCAGCAGCTTCTGATGATTTCAGCTACGCGGCTCAAAGCCCTGTCACCAACCATGTGACCGTAAGTATCATTGATTAGCTTCAAGCCGTTCAGGTCAGCCAGGATGATACTGAACGGGAGCTGGCGGGCGCAGTCTAGCCTATGAAGCTCTGTTTCGATAAAATTCCGGTTGTAAAGCCCGGTTAGATGATCGTGTGTACTGATGTAGCGAATCTCCTCTTCGGCTTTCTTCCGTTCACTGATGTCGGTATGGATGCCAAACATGGATAACGGCTTGCCGTTTGCATCGCTGGTTAATATCCGGCCGCGATCGAGAACCCATACCCAGTAGCCGTCCTTGTGTTTCATTCGGCACTCGCATTCGTAATAGGGCAGCTCCCCGGCGAGGTGGCGTTCGGCAATTTCTTCTGACCTACGGACGTCGTCAGGATGGGTTAAAGATTTCCATACCGCCTGGTTCTCAGGTTGAAGCTCCTCCAGGGTGTACCCGAGCATTTTAGCCCAGTTTTCGTTGTAAATGTTTTTTCCGGTCTGTGTGTTCCATTCCCAGGTTCCGACTCCCGAACCTTCAATTACATTCTCAAGCCGCTGCCGCTGGGTTAGCAGTTCTCGCTCGGTTTTTTTCCGTGCTGATATATCTTCATATATGCCAAAGCCGCCTGACATCTTGCCGTCGATAATAACCGGAATGCCTTTGATCATAACCTCGATCGGCGAACCGTCTTTCCGGTAACGGGTGCCTTCTTCTTCTACTGCCTCTCCGGCAATTACCTTTTTGGTCATTTCAGCATTGGCTGAACCGGGTTTGCCCATGTTCATCACATCGTCAACGTGCTTTCCGATAACTTCTTCAGATTTATACCCGAAAACATTAATAAAAGACTGATTAACATCGGTAATCAGGTGGTTTTTATCGAAACTGACTATTGCATCGAGCGAGTTTTTAAACAGCGCTTCAAGTGAAAATCTGCGGTATTTTTCATTGCTGGTTTGCACAGGCTTACCCCGAATATGCTCAGTATGAGGTGATTAAACATCCCGAAACTGTATGGTATCATATTCACTACAAAGCCGGTAATACCTGCAAGTTGAAGAATTTTTCCCCTTGCGGCAAATTTGCCGCATTATTTCAAGCACCTTACGGGAATACGACGTCTGTATTCCGGATAAAATGATTACACGCTAGAAGCTGCTTTGATCACCTGATGAAAGGATGAAAACGATGAAAATCTGCCTGAGAACCGGTCAGCGGGTATCAATATTCTTGGCCATCCTAATTGCCGGGCTGCATGTGGTAGCCTGCTCACCAAATATCGGCGATGCAACCGCGAGCAGACGGGTTTTAACCCCAGAAAAATTGGGCCGAAAAGAAAGGAACCTGTTTCGCGGAGGCTTTAACAGCCTGGTCGAACCGGGCGTGGTATGGAAAGATAGTGATCTTAACGAAGA
The DNA here is from genome assembly GCA_964389365.1 of uncultured Syntrophomonadaceae bacterium. Taxonomy (GTDB): domain Bacteria; phylum Bacillota; class Dethiobacteria; order DTU022; family DTU022; genus UBA993. The sequence goes on along the minus strand of CAYMDO010000001.1, from coordinate 25,824 downwards.
TTTCAGCCTGATCGATGCAGTTCTTATTACTTTCCGGGGCGGATCGATCCAAGTTGAAGGGGAAGGGGCTGTAGCTGAAGAAGAGGTCCTGAGAATTACTGATGCCGGAACGTATATCATCTCTGGAGAACTGAAAAACGGGCAGATTCATGTGATAGCCGGGGACGAGTCTTATGTCAGGCTGATCCTGAACGGGATCGATTTAACAAGCAACAGCGGCGCGCCTTTATATATTGAAAGTGCGCATGCCGTGGTGATTACCCTTGCTGAAGGCACTGAAAATACCCTGACTGATGCTGAAGAGCATCTGCATACCGGAAAAGCAGATGTGCCCACTGCAGCATTATTCAGTGCCAGCGATCTGACCATTAACGGCAGCGGAACCCTCATTGTTTTTGGAAAACACAAACATGGCATAGCAGGTAATAATGATCTCAGGATTATAAATGGCAGAGTTAAAGTTAATGCGGCAGACGTAGGGATCAAGGGTAATAATCTCGTCGCTTTCCGCAATGCCCGGATAGCGGTGAAAGCTGGTAGTGATGGTATCCAGGCCAGAAATGAACAGGTTCCGGGGAGCGGTTTGGTTTATATTAGTGGCGGAATTATTGAAGTTTATGCTGCAAAAAAAGGAATACAGGCAGCCGCTGATCTTGTTGTTGTCGACGGGGAGCTCATTGTTGAAAGCGGGCATGGTTGTTAAAACAGGTCGCCAGTAACCACTGGCCTGTTCCCGGCAAATGTCGGGTTTTAGTTTTTAAAATCAGCGGCTGCGTATTTAAGCCAGCTATATGCGGCAGCCGGCATCGATTGACAACCTTTCTTTTCAGCCTTTCACTTTTTCGGTATACTAATTATAAAACGAGAGGGAAAAGAATGGGAAAAGTACTGGTTAAAGATCTCTTCCGTGATGCTAATTCACTTGACGGCCAGGAAGTTGAAGTTGACGGTTGGATCAGGAACAACCGGGATCAAAAATCTTTTGGTTTTATCATGCTAAATGATGGAACGCATCTTAACCCGATCCAGATCGTCTATGAGCGTGACCAGCTGCCGAATTTCGAAACGGTGGCCAGGCTGGGGGTTGGTTCTGCCGTTACGGTGCTGGGCAGGTTGATGCTGACGCCTGAAGCCAGGCAGCCATTTGAGATTAAAGCTGCTGCGGTAAAGATTGAGGGCGATTCTCCAGAGGATTACCCGATTCAGCCTAAAAGGCACAGCGTTGAATTTTTACGGGAAGTGGCGCACTTAAGGCCGCGTACTAATCTTTTTACAGCCGTATTCAGGGTCCGTTCCCTGCTTTCTTATGCTATCCACCGTTTTTTCCAGGAGCGTGGCTTTATTTACCTCCATGCCCCGATTATTACAGCCAATGATGCCGAGGGAGCCGGAGAGCTGTTTCGCGTTACCACCCTTGATCCAAAGAATCCTCCACTAAATGAAGGAAACAAGGTTAATTTCGGAGCTGACTTTTTCGGCAGGAAGAGTAATCTTTCCGTCAGCGGTCAGCTTGAGGCTGAAGCTTTTGCGCACGCTTTCCGCAATGTTTACACCTTTGGTCCGACATTCCGGGCGGAAAAATCCAATACTCCACGGCATGCCGCCGAGTTTTGGATGGTTGAACCGGAGGTGGCCTTTGCTGACTTAACCGACAATATGCAGCTTGCCGAAGGGATGCTCAAATATCTGATCGCCTATGTGCTGGAAGAAGCTAAGGCTGAAATGGAGCTTTTTAACCAGTTTGTGGACAGAGGACTCAGGAAAAAGCTTGAAAATATAGCCCGGGCTGATTTTGCCCGCATAACATACTCGGAAGCCATTGATCTCCTCCTTCAGGCAGATGCGAATTTTGAGTATCCGGTTAGCTGGGGCTGTGATCTGCAGACTGAACATGAGAGGTATTTAACAGAGAAACTATATCAGAAACCGGTATTTGTAACCGATTATCCGAAAGAGATAAAAGCCTTTTACATGCGCCTTAACGATGACGATAAAACAGTTGCCGCCATGGACCTGCTTGTCCCGGGCGTAGGCGAAATTATCGGTGGCAGCCAGCGGGAAGAGCGCGTGGATGTACTTTTAAACCGCATGGCCGAGTCTAACATAAATCCCGAAGAACTCTGGTGGTATATCGATCTGCGCAAATATGGCGGAGTAAAACATGCCGGGTTCGGGCTCGGCCTTGAACGGGCGATCATGTATCTCACCGGTGTAAATAATATCAGGGATGTAATCCCTTTTCCCCGGACGGTAAATACCTGTGAATTTTAAGGAAGGTCCGGTTATTCAGCTCAATACTGTATCATGGGTCCGGAGCGGGGTAACAATCCTCGACCGTATTGACTGGACAGTTAATAATAATGAGAACTGGGTGATTTTTGGTTTAAACGGTGCCGGTAAAACATCACTATTAAATATCATTGCCGGTTATATGCAGCCTTCTTCCGGATCTGTGACTGTCCTCGGCCGGCAATTTGGCCGCTATGACCTGCGGGAGCTTAGAAAATCAATTGGTTGGGTCAGTACTGCTCTTAAAGAAATGTTCTATGCTGATGAAACTGCAGAAGAAATAGTCATCGGAGCCTGTGATGCCGTAATTAGGCTGCTGCGTAAGGCTGACCGGTCAGAAACTGAACGTGCTTTATCACTCCTTGAGCAGGTTGGCTGCGCGCACCTGGCCGGTAGGCCATTCAATACTTTTTCTGACGGTGAGCGCCAACGGGTGCTGATTGCCAGGGCACTTTTTAATCGGCCGGCGCTGCTTGTTTTAGACGAACCGGCCTCCTGTCTCGATTACCTGGCGCGTGAAGAAATGCTGTTCAGCCTGAACCGGCTGGCCGGTGAATCAGATTCTCCGGCCATGATATTTGTCACTCATCGTTTTGAAGACATCCACCGGCAGATTTTCTCCATGATTATGCTGCTTGACAGGGGCAGGGTTCATTCCTGTGGCAACCTTGATGACACCCTCACTGCGGCCAATCTCTCTCACTTTCTTGGCAATCCTGTTCAGGTAAAAATGTGGAATGGCCGTTTCTATGTTCAGCAGGTAAGATCTGATCAAGAGGGTTAAAGCTGTACAACGGCGAAATAACCCTACTCACCAAAGCCATTTAGGGGAGATTGTGTGGAGCCGCTGCAAATTTCAAAACTTGTAGATTGTAATGATAATGAATCACGGCACGCCCTTTTTGAGGCCTTTTACCGGCGCACTTATGCTGTTGCCTTGAATATCCTACGTAACAGGGAAAATGCTGAGGATATAACCCAGGATGCGTTTATCAGAGCTTTTCAAAATCTGCACCAGTTAAAAGATAGCACCAAGTTTGGCGCCTGGTTGGCTGTGATCGCCTCTAACCTGGCCCGCAACTACATAAAAAGGGAAAAGAGAATTATCTATTCAGCAGAGTTGCCGGAAGTACCGGGGCAAACCGAAACAAACGATACTGAAACAGAAGTGCTGCACACCCTGGAATTGGAAAAAGTGCGCAAAGCGGTGAGGGATTTGGCACCGGATCACTATCAGGTCATTGTTTTACAGTTCTTTGATGATCTGAAAATTGATGAAATTGCCGAACTGCTGCAGGTCAGCCCCGGCACCGTCAAGTCGAGGCTGTTCAGGGCTAGGCAGAAGTTGACCGCATTAATGGAACCTGAGTGAGCGCCCGCTTGTCAAACCTTAAAGGGAGGTAACAGACAGCGTTGAACAAAAAAGGCAAACAATTGATTGACGACAACCTGCTCCGCCGGGCGCTCCAGCTTGAGATAGAAGCTGTTGTGCCGCCCGCTGCCGATAAAATGTGGCGCACTATTGAAACCCGGCTGGGTCATTCTTCTAAGCCTATGAAGAATGTTGCCCCGGTATGGATCCGTTATACCGGTCTAGCTGCTGCGGCGTGCCTGTTGATTCTATTTGGTGGGATTGGCCTGATTCGGGTTGCCCAGTTTACTTCTCCGGTTACCGAGTATGATGATGCTGCCAAGTTTATGATTGCTGATGAAGAGGAGCACGTAGCAGCAGCCGATCCTGTTGTATCAGAGTCCGCCGCAGTTGATAACCGGGGAGTTGAAGCAAAAATGAAAACCAAGCCGGATATTTTGGCAGAGCGGCAAAACGGCGAGACTGGTACGGTAGCGGTTGCCGAAACCGACGATAAACCTGCTGATAACCAGGTTACAATCGCCGCTACTACTCCTGCCGGTTCTTCAATCGAAGCTGATATGCCGCAATGGCCTGAAACACTCGGCGAAGGCTACTTTTTCTCGGGAGAGATTGTTTTGCCCCCGGTTGAAGAAGAACCACTCAAGGTTGCCCTTTACAGCAGTTCCGAACATGAAATTTTATTGGTCAGCCTTGATGCTGCTGAAATAGACCCATTGGATTTTGTTAAAACAATCGGACTCCAAATGCAGTTTCCAATCAGTGGCTTTCAATACAAGGACGATTACCTCTTTTTTGTCGCCGGTGGGTACAATGGCTTGGTTTTCCAGCATGACGGCAGAACCAGCGCAATCCTGGCCCCGCTTCGCACGATAAACAAAGAGCAGCTAATTGGCTTAGCTGCCCCTTTTCGATAGGAAACCCTGCCGGAATTATATTTTATGATGGCTTGATGTAATGCATCATTTTACGTAACTTCTTTCCAACTTCCACGATTTTATGTTTTTCTTCAATGTTTCTTAGCGCCCTGAAACGGGGCTGATTGGCCTTATTTTCAAGAACCCATTCAAGGGCAAACTGGCCAGTTTGAATTTCTGAAAGAATCTTCTTCATTTCTTCACGAACTGCGTCATTAATGATACGCGGCCCCCTGGTCAAATCGCCGTATTCAGCGGTATCGCTGACTGAGTAACGCATCCGCTCCAGCCCGCCTTCATATATCAGGTCGACAATCAGCTTCAGTTCATGCAAGCACTCAAAGTAAGCGACTTCCGGTTGGTACCCTGCTTCAACCAGCGTGTCAAAGCTGGCTTTGATTAGCGAAGAGACGCCACCACAAAGGATAACCTGTTCGCCAAAAAGATCGGTTTCGGTTTCCTCCTGTAGCGTTGTTTCTATTACTCCGGCCCGGGTACTGCCAATACCCTTGGCATATGCCAGGGCCAGCTGTTTGGCTTTACCGGTATAATCCTGGTGTACAGCCATCAATGCCGGAACTCCCGCGCCTTCTCTATAGAGGCGCCTGAGCAAGTGCCCCGGACTTTTGGGGGCGATCATGAATACATCAACATTTTCAGGCGGAATAACCTGGTGGTAGATGATGTTAAAACCGTGTGATACGGCCAGCGCTTTGCCCTCGGTCAGGTGAGGTAAAACAGATTCCTGGTAAACTGTTGGCTGATAGTTATCACCAATCAGGATCTGAATAATATCTGCCGCTTTTGCAGCTTCGCCGACTGTAAATACCTGCAAACCGTCTTCCAATACTTTATCCCAACTCTTGCTTTCCCTGTGTAAACCGACAACCACATCAAGTCCGCTGTCCTTTAAGTTTTGGGCCTGGGAATGGCCTTGGCTGCCGTAGCCCAGTACGGCAATTTTTTTCCCTTGTAAGAGACCTAAGTCGGCATCTTTGTCATAGTACATAACTGACATTAATAAACTCCTCCCGCTAGTTAGATAACCTCATATATTTGCCACCGGAACGCGAACTCCTGCCTGAATTGCAATTAAGGTACTATTTTTGACAAGGCAAATTAGTAAGCACTATTAAAAAATATTATTTTATAAAAATATTAAATTATGCAGGGATTTATAGCTTAATTGTATAATGATAAATACAAGCCCTACGGCATCACGGCCATGATAACTGTAAAAAAGGAGCGTGGATAACTTGAGCTTGAAAGGAACAAAAACTGAAAAAAACATATTAACCGCATTTGCCGGTGAATCCCAGGCCCGGAACCGCTATTCTTTTTTTTCCAGCCAGGCAAAAAAAGATGGGTATGTCCAGGTTTCCGCCATATTTGAAGAAACTGCAAACCAGGAAAAAGAACATGCCAAGCGTCTTTTTAAGTTACTGGAAGGCGGTGAGGTTGAAATTCAGGCTGCTTTTCCTGCCGGTGTAATCGGCACTACTGCGGAAAACCTGGCAGAAGCTGCCGGGGGCGAAAACCATGAGTGGGCCGAAATGTATCCGGGTTTTGCCAAAGTTGCTCGTGAAGAAGGCTTTGAAGACATTGCCAGAATATTTGAATCGATAGCTGTCGCTGAAAAACAACATGAGAAACGCTATCTGGCCCTGAAAAACAATATTGAAAAAGGCAAGGTGTTTAAAAAAGACCAAAAAATCCGGTGGGCATGCCGCAACTGTGGTTATCAGCATGAGGGCAGCGAAGCCCCTGAAGTTTGCCCTGCCTGCAAACATCCCCGCGATTACTTTGAAGTTACCTGTGAGAACTGGTAAAATAATTTGTGCACCTGGAGATAATAATCCGGGTGCTTTATATTTTCCACCGGCAAGGGGGGGATCCGGGTTTTGAAGTTCGTGCGCTTCTGTTTTAATGATCGAACTTTAGACGGTGTACTTGAAAACACAGACCGGATAGCTGAAATAACCTGGCCCGGCGAACAGCGAAAAGCAGGTTTGGCACAGAGAACAGAAAAAAGTTTCGATGCCAGTGAAGTTGTTTTGTTGGCACCCTGCCTTCCTACTAAGATAATCTGTCTCGGCCTTAATTACCGCAGTCATGCTGAAGAGATGCAGTTTGAACTGCCTGAAAAGCCGATTATCTTTTTAAAGCCTTCAACCTCTGTTATCGGCCCGGGTCATAAGATTATTTATCCCCCGCAAAGCAGGCGTGTTGACTATGAATCTGAGCTGGCAGTGGTGATTGGCCAGCATGCTTACCGGGTAAACCGCTCACAGGCGCTTGATTATATCTACGGCTACTGCTGTGCCAATGATGTTACCGCCCGGGATAAGCAGCCGGCTAACGGGCAGTGGACTTATGCCAAGGGTTTTGATACTTTTTGTCCGCTGGGGCCGGCTATAGAAACGGCCATTGATAACCCGGATAATTTGCATATAAAAGGTTTTTTGAACAACCAGCTGGTCCAGGAAAGTTCGACTGCCGACCATATTTTTAAAGTAGCCGAGATTATTGAATTTGTATCTGGCTGTATGACGCTGTTACCCGGTGATGTCATAATAACCGGCACTCCGGCAGGGATTGGACCACTGGTACCGGGAGATAATTTCCGTGTCGATATCGAAAGGATCGGCATTTTATCCAACAATGTTGAAGAAGCGGTTATTCTTGAAAACAGTCACCCATTTAGTAAAAAATAATATTGTCAGCTTTACTCTGATATAATATAATGAACCTAGACAAAAGGCCGCTAAGCAAAGAAAAGATTTGGAAAGATAATGTTTTGTCGTTGCAAAACAGGACGCTTGCGGTTTCAAATATTTTTAATTTTTCTCCCTGATGAGGCAGCGTAGCCGCTGTCTCTTTTTTTGGTGTAAGGTAGGTTTGCTTAATTGCGTATCATTATTGTAGGTGGTGGAGGGGTCGGTTATGAACTGGCCCGCAGCCATGGAAATATCGAAAATGCTGCACTTTCCCGATGCTACGGAAGTGGAATACTTCAACCAGGGCAAAGCAATGATCGCCAGTTTAGCGTTAAGAAAATTAACTGCGAAGTGATGAAACCTCATTACGTGCCGGTATCTAACACCCTAGGCATTGATAGCCTGATCAGCCCCCGGTTACTGGCCGCTGCTCAGGTTATGCGTTTTATCCGCCGAGAAGATGTAGTTGCACTGTCAATTTTGCGGGACGAAAAGGCAGAAATTGTGAAAGTGGTTTTACCACAGTCAGCTAAAGCAGTAAACCGGAAAATTGCTGATGCCGGTCTGCCAAGCGGGATGTTGATCAGTTCGGTCATCCGAAATGGAGATGTCCTCGTGCCAAACGGCAATACCGTGCTGCGGGCCAAAGACCACCTGGTTATCTTTGCTATTCCTGAAGTTAGCGCCAAGTTGGATCGATATTTTGCTGCGGTTGAGGGTAACGGTGACCGGGACCAGCTCCGAAACCGCTTATTTTTGGCGGAACAACACAAAATGATATACTGTACCAAGTTAGTAACTTAACTCTGCCCGGGAAGGTTTTCCAGTGAGACGGATCCGTCTTTTTTACCTGATCGGCACACCGCATTATTTTTATGTGGTTTTTATCGGTTAAACTTGGTGAGCAACATGTAAGTGAGGAGATCCTAAGGCCGGTGATAACTTTTGGTATACTTTAGTTTATATTAACAGCCCTGGCAGCATTGGCGTTAGCCTTTATGGGAATAAACCCGGAAACTTCAATCTCCGCTGTGGCTGCAGCAATCGGCAGTGTTGGACCTGGCCTGGCAGCAGTCGGCCCGATTTATACTTACCGGGTTATTTCGCCAGTAGGCCAGTAGGCAGAACAGTGCTTTCGGCGATGATAATAATGATGATTATAGGTCGCCCCGAAGTTATTACAGTGCTGGTCATTTTTCTGCTTGAATCACGCAGGATCTGGTTTAGGGTTTTTAAGGAGAACAGATAAATGCAATCCTATCAGGCTGCATTACGAGAAATTAAAGCTGAAAACTTTGCTCCGATTTACTTATTTTTTGGCGAAGAAAGCTACCTGCGGGAAGATTTGACAGGACTGCTTAAACAGCATTATCTTAATAAAAATGCCGAGCTGGGCTGTGAAAAAATTGACGGAGGAGAATATGACTTGCAATTTGTTCTTAGCAAGGCTGAAGAAAGTGCTATCTTCAGTGAGCGGCGGATATTTATTATTGATAACCCACCGTACCTGGCTCCTCCCCGGAAAATAGAAAACCTGAATGAGGAGGCCGGTGAAAGCTATCAGGATTCTGAAAAAGCCGGCGCCGAAATGTTGGCGGATTATTTCGAACGGCTGGGTTCCAAAATGCCTGATACAATTATTATTTTTCAATCTCCGGGTGTTGACCGGCGTAAACGCATCTTTAAAATAGTAGATAAAGAGGGATTAGCGGTTGAATGTTCAGCGCTTAAAGGTGATGAATTGTCTGTCTGGATAAACCGCAAAGCTGCATCCCTTGGCAAAAGAATTGATCGTTCAGCCGTTGACAGGCTGCTGATGTCAGGAAGCCACAGCCTGCACTATTTTGCTAACGAATTAGGGAAATATGCAGCATACTTAAGTGAAGAAGAAACTGAGATCACTGCTGGCACAGTTGATCTGCTCTTTGCCGGCGATCTGGAAAGCACGGTTTTTATTCTGACCGATGCCTTGGCCGGGGGAGATCACGACGGGTCTCAGGTTCAGCTTGATCGTTTGCTGGGCAGGCGGGAAAAACCGCTCTCAATTTTTTTTATGCTGGTTAGGCATTATCGTCTTTTACTGCAGGCACGGTGCCTTATCGAAGAGGGGCTCCCGCTGACTGAGATCACATCGGCCATGGCGGTTCACCCTTTCGTTGCCAGAAAGCTGCGGGATCAGGCAACTGCGATCGATCGCAGGGTGCTAGAAGATATCTTTATCGACCTGCAAAATACAGACTTGAAGATAAAAACCGGAATACTTGACCCGGTGCAGGCGTTGCGCATAATCCTTAGCTGCATTGATTACCGGCAAAATAATCCATCCTGACAGGAGTGTTGCAAGTGACTATCAAACCGGAGCTTGACCGTGAAAAATTGTTTAAAGAAGTTTATCAACGAGGGTTTGAAATGGAACAACGCTATTATGGGTGTGCCCAGTGTGTTGTTGCATCGATACAGGACTATTTCCCTGTGCCGGACATTCTTTTTAAAGCTGCTACTTCTTTTTCAGGTGGCTTGGCCTCGACAATTGAAGGGCCCTGTGGCGTACTGACCGGTGGGGTTATTATTCTCAGCCATTTCTTTGGCCGTTCCCGGGAGGAGTGTGCCAACATTGGCTTGCTACGCCGTCCCGGGCCATTTGTTCGTCGTTACTGGGAGCGTATAGTAAAAGAATATGGCGGTGATACCTGCAGGGCAGTCCAGGATCATCTCTTTGGCAAAGCATTTCACTTTCTTGATAGTGACGAATATGCAGAATATGAATCACTGGGGGGCCACAGCCAAAAATGTGCCGATGTGGTGGGCCGGGCTGGGGTTTGGCTGGCAGAAATTCTATTAGAAAATAATGTTCCCAGTCTTAGGAAGCCTTAAAAGCGTAAAAACCGGTTTTGACAGAATCGTGTCCAAACCGGTTTATGTTTCGGAAATATTCATGCCTTGTTGGCAATAACCTAAACCGCGTGGCTTTGGTTAAAGATCCTGCTCAGGCGGGATTTTTTACGTGCTGCAGTATTTTTATGGACCACTCCCCTGGTGGTAGCCCTGTCAATCTGACGGACTGCAGCTTTGAGCGTAACCTTTGCCTCTTCTATGTCGCCACTCTGCAGAGATTCTTCAAAACGGCGGATCGATGTTTTTAGCATGCTCTTAGTCCGCCGGTTACGTAACTCGCGTTTAACGTTCTGTCTAACCCTTTTTTCAGCTGATTTAATATTTGGCAAACCCTTCGAACCTCCTTTCTACCTTTGAAACATCAAAATACTATCATCACCTTGGGGAAAAAGCAAGCTTTTTGTAAACGTTGGCTCATAATCTGTCGTAATTAGAGGAAAAAATTAGATATCCCTCGAATTTAAGTTATTCAGATTATTTTTTGTGAACGGGGGCAGCTTAAGATGAAAATCCTAAGCAGTGTGGCCATGAAAGCTTGTGATCGGAAAACAATAGAAGATCTTGGCCTGCCTGGGGCAGTGCTAATGGAAACTGCCGGGGCCAGGGTAGCAGAGTTTGTGCGTTCCTGTTTGCCCGATCTTGCAGAAGTGGTAGTGATCGCAGGGCCGGGCAATAATGGCGGTGACGGGTTGGTGGCTGCCCGGCTGCTGATGATGTCCGGTTACAAAGTATCGCTGTGGAGCACCGAACGCACGGGAGCATACCGCGGGGAAGCTTCAATTTTCGAAAAATACCTTCTCAAAACAGCATTTCCGATCAAGCGTATCCATACCCAGCAAGAACTCCATCTTTTTAAGATGGAAATACTGCACTCCGATTTGCTTATAGATTCCCTCTTGGGAACAGGGATTAACCGCGAGGTAGAAGGTTTGATGGCCGGGATTATCGAGGCTATAAACAGGAGTGATGTGCCGGTCCTCGCCGTTGATGTGCCTTCCGGGGTTAATGCCGATAACGGTGCAGTGATGGGCAATGCCGTCCGGGCACGCTGGACACTGACTTTTGCCTTTCCCAAACTGGGATTGCTTTTACAACCGGGGGCCAGCTTGGCAGGGGAAGTATATGTGGGCGAAGTCTATATCCCGCCCTATCTGGCCGAGGGGGTAAAAGTTGAGTTGCTTACACCATCCCTGGTTCGCAGTTTATTACCACCCAGGCCTTCTGATGCACATAAAGGTAGCCTTGGCAGATCGATGGTTATTGCCGGTTCCCCGGGAATGACCGGTGCGGCAGCACTTACAGCTGAATCGGCCTTAAGGGGTGGCTCCGGCCTGGTTTATCTCGCCGCCCCGGAGTCTGTTTGCCCGATTCTTGAATCAAAGCTGGTTGAAGTGATCGTTATTCCGCTTCCGGAAAGTTCTCCGGGTATAATCAGTCCCTTAGCCTCCGATCTGATCATAGCAAGAGCAAAAGAGTGTGATGCCCTGGCTATTGGCCCCGGCCTTGATACCGGCAAGGAAACATCAGAGCTGATTAACAGGTTGATTCAACTTAGCCCTGTGCCCTTGGTTCTTGATGCCGGCGCCCTCACCGCGTTAGGTCCGAATATGAATATGTTACGCTCTTCAAAGTTTATTCCGGTTGTTACACCGCATCCAGGCGAAATGGCCCGTTTGGCCGGAATCTCAGCTAAGCAGGTTCAGAGCAGCCGCCTGGAGATAGCCTTGAAAAACGCTAATTTTTGGAATTGTAATATTGTCCTCAAAGGCGCAAACTCGGTAATTGCCACTCCCGATGGCGATGCGGCAATCAACCCAACTGGCAGTGTTGCCCTGGCTACTGCCGGTTCAGGGGATCTGCTGACCGGCCTGATCACATCTTTCATCGCCCAGGGGATGAGCCCGGAAAAAGCAGCTATGGCCGGGGCTTACATCCACGGCCTGGCCGGAGATCTGCTGCCCCCGGGTCGCGGCCACAGCGCCAGAGATATCTTGCAGCAGTACGACAAAGCTTTTCAGCTGCTTGAAACTGTTAATTTAGTTTTGCCCGGGAACCCTTTTTTATCAAAGCTTCGCCCACATTAACAATACGAGGGGGGGTATGGAAATGCTTGAATGTATGATGACGGCTGCACAGAAAGCCCTACGCGATGAAGTCCGCTTGTTTGTGAAAGAAGATGTTGACAAACATCTTTTAAGGGATATGGATGAGGATAAGATTCGCTATCCCAGGGAATATTTGGAGAAAGCGGCAAGCCGTAACCTGCTGGGTTTACGTTTCCCGGAAAAATACGGGGGCAGGGGGTTGTCCTGGACTACAGAAATAATTGCCCTTGAAGAAATCGGTGTGCTCGGCACTTCGCTGGGTTGCCTTTACTCGCTGGTTAGTATTGTCGGGGAAGCGATTAACAAATTTGGCTCCGACTTCCTGAAAGAAAAATATTTAAAACCGACTATCGAGGGCAAACTGACAACGGCAGAGGCCCTGACTGAGCCACGGGGCGGGTCGGACTTCTTTGGCGCCAACTGTACGGCCAGAAAAGAAGGTAACCGCTATATAATAAACGGTCAGAAACGTTTTGTAGTCGGGTCGGAAGGAGCAGACTACTTCATGGTTTATGCCCGAACCAAACCTGATGGCCCACCGCACAAATCGATCAGCGCTTTTATCGTTGATCGCAGTCCTGCAGTAAAAGCGGAATACCTTTACGGCCTGATGGGCACGCGGGGCGGAGGAACAGGCCGCCTGGTTTTTGATGATGTTTCTGTTCCAGCAGAAAACCTACTGGGGGAGGAAAATGGAGGCTCGGTCATCTTTTACCAGATGATGATCCCGGAACGGATGACCAGCGCGGGCGGAGCGCTTGGCATGGGCCGGGCTGCCCTTGAGGTAGCTGCCCGTTATAGCACACGTCGTAAAGCATTTAGCACCGAGATAAAAAACTTTCAGGCGGTCAGCTTTAAAGTGGCAGACAGCATAACTTTGCTTGATACTGCCCGCGGCATAGTTTATCTTGCTGCCAGTTCAGTTGACGCCGGTGATCTGGCCGGGCGTTCCCGCCGCATGGTATCTGAAGCAAAAAAAGTGGCCACCGAAAATGCCTGGAAAATTGTCAACAATGCGATGCAAATAATGGGAGGAATAGGTTATACTAATGTTTACCCGATCGAAAAAATGCTCAGGGATGTCCGCCTGATCATGATCTGGACCGGGACCAATGAAATTATGGATCTGATCATTCAGCATGAATACTACAAGGAGCTGGCAGAAATAGGTTTCAAAGCGCGTGATATCGAATTTGACGCTGCGGAAGCAGATCAGGTGGATGAGAAAATCTACGAATAACTAATCATCTATGTAAAAGGGAGCCTGCTGTTCTATGGGGAAAAAAGCAATAAAAGTAGGCCTGGTCGGCTTAGGGACAATTGGAGGCAGTGTCGCTAAGCTGTTTGAACGCAATATAAGCAGTATTAATCAAAAAAATGATCTTCAGCTGGTTCTCTGGCGGGTTGCCGAACATGACCCTGATAAACTGAAAAGCTTCAAATTACCGGCCGAAAAAGTATTGCCTGATGCGTTTGAACTGGTAAAAGATCCGGAGATTGATATTGTAATTGAGCTGATCGGCGGGATCGAACCCGCCGGCGCACTGATCAGGGAAGCGCTCAAGAACGGTAAATATGTTGTTACGGCAAATAAAGACCTGATTGCCACTCACGGGGATGAGCTGCTGGAATTGGCCCGCTTTCAGAACCGGAACCTTTATTATGAGGCCAGTGTAGGTGGTGGTATCCCCTTGATCCGCCCTTTAAAGTACAGCCTGGTCGGTGATCGGATCACGAGGGTGGCAGGGATCTTAAATGGTACAACTAACTATATCTTAACCCGCATGGGCCAAGAAGGGCTTGAATTTGCTACTGCTCTGGCCCAGGCCCGGGAAAAAGGTTTTGCTGAGGCAGATCCCGCAAGCGATATTGAAGGTCGTGATGCATCCTATAAATTAGTGATTATGGCCAGTCTTGCTTTTGGATGTTCGATTGATCCCGCCCGGGTTCATGTAGAAGGGATTACCGGCATTACTGCTGCTGATATTAACTATGCCCGTGAAATCGGATCTGTAATCAAGTTACTGGCCATCGGTGAAGAACTGCCATCCGGCATTGCACTCAGGGTCCACCCTGCCATGATACCGCAGCACCATCCGCTGGCTTCTGTTAATAATGAGTTCAATGCCGTTTTTATCGAAGGTGAAGCGGTTGGTGATATTATGTTCTATGGACGTGGAGCTGGTGGCAGTCCTACCTCAACAGCCGTTATGGCTGATGTAGTGGAAGCGGCCCGCTGTATCACAGGCCAGTCAGTTTGCAGTGTAGTTGAAAATAAGTTTTCCGGTACTATCTATGTGCCGATTGAAGAGTTAAGCAATCGCTTTTATCTCCGATTTCTGGCAGAGGATCGCCCGGGAGTGCTTGCAGCATTCTCACGGGTGTTTGGGGACAACCAGGTCAGCCTGGATATGGTTATCCAGAAACGCCGGGTGGAAGATCTGGCAGAGATTATGCTGGTTACTCATCTGGTTCGTGAATCTGCTTTTCGAACAGCCCTTGACCAAGTTATGGAATTGGAGATGATCAGGCCCAACCCCAGCACGATTCGCCTGATAGTCTAGAATAGGGGGAAATATGCGCTCAGTTTATTCCGCTCGCCCGGCCTGGGTTGAAATTAACCTGGATTATATTTCTTACAATATCGCTCAGTTCAGGCAGCTGGTGGCCCCCACTACCAGGATAATGGCCGTTGTTAAGGCTGACGGATACGGTCACGGCGCTGCTGTTGTCGGAAAAGCTGCCCTTGCTTCCGGAGCCGAAAGCCTGGCTGTTGCTTTCGTTGAAGAGGGGATTTTACTGCGTCAGGCCGGCATTGAAGCCCCGATCCTTTTGCTTGGTTACACCGATCCGGTGCATTACGCCACCTTGATTGAGCATAACCTAACTCCTACTGTGTTTGATTTCCTTACCGCTGCGGAATTGTCAAAACAAGCTCAGGCTGCGGGTGTAATATTACCCCTGCAGTTAAAGATAGATACCGGTATGGGTCGTGTTGGCCTTCTTCCCGCAGAAGCGGCAGCCATAGTTGAGCAGATTGCAGGCCTTCCCGCAATTAAGATTGAGGGTATTTTTACCCACCTAGCTTCGGCTGAAGATGAAAATCAGTCTTACACCGAAGAGCAGTTGCGCAAATTCAACATAGTTGTTGAAACCCTGAAAGCGAAGAATATCGCTTTCCCCCTGGTTCATGCTGCAAATAGCGCTGCAGCGATAAATTATCCCGGTTCTCACTATAACCTGATTCGCCTGGGGCTTGCTCTCTACGGGCATTACCCTGCTCCCTCCCTCAGCAAATGCGGCGTTACCCTAAAACCCGCCCTGACATTTAAAAGCCGGGTAGTGATGGTAAAAAAACTGCCACCGGGCAGCTGTATCAGTTACGGTTGTACTTATAAAACTGCAGCTGTGGAAACAATTGCTACTGTCTCTGTCGGTTATGCAGACGGCTACAACCGCCAACTTTCAAACAAGGGAGAGGTTTTAATACGCGGGATTAGGGCACCGGTTGTGGGCAGGGTTTGCATGGATCATCTGATGGTTAATGTTACCCATATTCCGGGGGTGCAGCGGGGCGATGAAGTAATTCTATACGGCAGGCAGGGAGCGGAGGAAATCCCTGTTGAAGAAGCGGCCGCTTTAATCGGAACTGTAAATTATGAGCTGTTGTGTGCAGTGGATAAGCGGGTACCTCGTTTCTTTTACAGGGATAACCGTTTGGTTTCTATCCACGATTTTATCGAGGATCAAAATTTTGATCATTGAACCACAGCCGGTTCTCGAACAACCGGGCGATTTGCTGCGGCATTGCGGAAGGGCAGATCAGCGACAGTGCTGTCAATATAACCGCACCTGCCAGGGTTGGCAAAAAGTAACGGCGAAAATGCCTTTTGTAGAGCCGGTTATAGGGGATAGCAGCGTGAATGCCAGCTATTTTTGCTTCTCTGATAGCCTGCACTGCCAGTTTGGCGCTTTTAAAACAGTTATAAAGCCCTTCCCCTGAAAAAGGTTCGATTAAGCCGGCAGAGTCACCGATCAGCAGCAGGTTTTTTTCAGCCGCTTTACTCACCGGGCCAAGGAAGGGTAGTGGCCAATTTTTCAATGTTCTTCCTTCCGGTATCGTGCCAAAAAGC
Organism: uncultured Syntrophomonadaceae bacterium; assembly: GCA_964389365.1. GTDB lineage: Bacteria > Bacillota > Dethiobacteria > DTU022 > DTU022 > UBA993. The sequence goes on along the minus strand of CAYMDO010000001.1, from coordinate 9,396 downwards.
CGGGTATAGGATTTCATAAGAGCGCTACGCCCGCAAAATCCGCCAACACCGCGGTTAAGCCGGCCATTGCCATAAAAAGCCCAACCCAAGCCGCCCTGAAATGGCATCGGATAAAAATCAAGCCGTGGCAGGCTGTTTGGCGCACCAGCCGGGAGCGCCTTTTCCGGAATTAACTCTGCCAGGCCCTGGCCGCAAATATTTTTTCGTAAACGCCGGTTTATCCCCCCGAGCTCGGCACAGTGGCTAAAAGCACCGTCGGCCGCAATTAAAAAGTGTGTGCTGATTATCTGAAGCACCCCTCCTGTGCGGAAGTGAACTGAAAAATCATTTGTCTGTTGATTAGCTGTGCCGTGCCCTGGTATCACACCTTTAAGGGCTGCTTCCTCGATCAAAGTGACACCTTTTTGGCAGGCGTAGGCAGCAAAAAGTTGATCAAAAAGGGTTCTCTCGATCAGCAATCCTAACGGTTTATCAGCCCGGTATTCGTAGCAATGGTTATTTTTTATAAACGTGAAATGAAAAATTGCAGATGCTTCTTTTGCCGGCAGGTGGAAATCAGGCGGAAGCAGGGAAAGAGCCCTGGACGAGATCAAGCCGCCGCACAATTTTTGGCGTGGCAAACTTTTCAGCTCAATAATGGCTGTTTTTAAACCGGCTTCTGCTGCTGTTGCAGCAGCAAGCGTTCCGGCTGGCCCGGCGCCTATTACCACCAGATCGTAAGCGTCATTGTTCATGCTTTATTTTACCATGATCATGTATTATTACTCCTATGTTAGTTGGCGTGGTATGTTATCCTACAATTCCTGATAGTTTTTTGCATGTTAAATTAGGGTAGCCTGTTATCCGGGCAGGGAAGTGCGTTTTCTGTGATATGATGCAAATACTGCAGTACTCGATTTCAATGATATAAAGTGGTGATCAGATCGGCATGCCGCGCAGAACCGGGGCGGATGAAACAATTTGTTGAACCGGTCCTTGGCGGCTACCTGGTTTGCGTAGGTTTTGCCGCAAGTTTATGACAGCTGTTCAATAGATCTATATTCCGTTTAGCATTAAAATAGCAACAGAAAAACCGGGAGGTATTTAATTAGGTGAATGAGCTGGTCTATATCGCCGATGATGAAGTTAATATACGCGATGTGGTTAAATCATTTCTCGAAAGCGAAGGGTACCGGGTTGCCGCTTTTAAAGATGGTGATCAGCTCTTAGCTGCTTACCGCGAAGAACCCTGCGATCTGATTATATTAGATATTATGATGCCCGGTTCCAGCGGTTTTGATGTTTGCCGGGAGATTCGCAAAACCAGTACTGTGCCGATAATCATGTTAACAGCCCGGGACAGCGATTTTGATTACGCTACAGGCATTAACCTAGGCAGTGATGACTATTTTACCAAGCCGTTTTCAGCGATGTCTCTGGTGATGCGCGTTAAGGCCATATTACGCCGTGTTGAGTATGAAAGAGCAGGCAGTGCCAAGGTTAACGAAAGTTTGCTGATCTTTGCGGATCTGGAGCTTAACCGGCAGAGTAAAAAAGTATTGCTCGCCGGCAGAGCAGTCGAACTGACTCCCAACGAGTATAACCTGCTTACATACCTGTTGGAAAACAGTGATCGGGCAGTATCCAGGGAAGAGCTGCTCAATAATATCTGGGGCTATACCTGTGAAGTGGAGACCAGGGCAGCGGATGATACGGTGCGCAGATTGCGAAAAAAATTGACAGACGGCGAAGTTGTTATTGAAACGGTATGGGGTTTTGGTTTTCGCTTGAAGGAGAAATCAGCAAGTGGGCAGTGAGAAAAAAAGCCGTATCAGTATCCGCACCCGGATTACGCTCTTGTTGTTCGGTTACATTGCTGTTGTTTTTATCATGGTTCTAGTAATTTTTAATGTGCTGGTAAATGAGTATATAAAAAGCATCGTCAATGAACAATTGAAGGATTTCTTGCAGGCTGCGGAATACGGCAGAGCAGTGCAAGGGCAGACAGAACCGTCTGGTCAGCTATTAACTCCCGGTCAATTTATTATTATGCCTTCAGGTATCCGAAAGCTACCCCGCGGACCCGTTGGTAAAACTGAAGCGATTATTATTACCGGGAACTATGAACTGATTTTTCCTACTCTTGATAATGTGATGTTTTTTGACATTGAAGAGATTGTAAACCTGGTTAACCAGCTCGAAGCCTCACAGGTTGATTTAACAAGTAAGCAAATTGCTCGGATAAAGGTTTCGGGGCGTGAATTCTACCTGGTAGCGGTTCCGGTGGAAGGGGCTTTTTTCAGCGGTACCGGTTATATGATTCCCTACATTGATATGACCACTATTACTGCATTTGCCGGCCGAATCAATACAGTATTGCTTGTTGTTTGCGGCCTTGCATTTGTTTTCGCGACCATTTTTGCCACCTTTATTTCCGGATTTATCGCCAGGCCGATTCGTGAGCTGACCCGCTTTGCAAGCCGCATCGGCAAGGGCGATTTCACGCCAAGCTCAGCGACCTATCAGGAGCTTGAACTGGCAGAGTTGGCCGACAGCATGAATACGGCAGCCAGGCATCTGGATAGCTTTGATCGCGAGCAAAAAACCTTTTTCCAAAATGTATCGCACGAGCTTCGCACTCCGCTGCAGTCGATTCGCTGCAGTGCAGAAGGCATAGAACACGGTATCCTGGAAGCGCAATCGGCCAGTAGGGTAATTATCTCTGAAACCGATCGCTTAAGCGAGATGGTCGAAGATTTGCTTTACCTGTCTCGTATCGACAACCTTTCGCAGGATGAGAACCTGCGCACTGCTTGTGATTTACGTGAAATGCTTTCCAACTGTGCCGTACGCCAGAACAGCGTGGCAGAAGAAAAGGGAGTATGCTTTGTCTTTGATTTTGCGGAAAAACCGGTAATCTGTAACTGCTCGGAAAAACATCTTACCAGGGCTTTTGCTAATATTATCTCCAACGCGATCAGGTATGCCTGTAAAGAGATTACTATCAGCTGCCGGCAGGAAGAAGGCCCTGCAATAATCGAGATTAAAGATGATGGGGAAGGCGTAGCCGATCAAGATCTGCCCTTTATCTTTGAGCGTTTTTATAAAGGGCGGGGCGGTAAACACGGCATCGGCCTGGCTATTGTTAAAACTATTATTGAGCAGCACAAGGGTTTTATTAGCGTAAAAAGCGACAGCAACGGAACGGTATTTACCATTATCATGTAGCTTATTCAGGATGTTTAAACTGATTTGATAACGGTAAATAATTATTTTGCCTCGCATAGGTACCGCAAATTTGCTTCATTTTATCCGGCCTTTTTCGGGGATTGAAGTCAGCCGCTTTACATATAATCAGTACGTGAGTAACCGATTACTGACCGGGGCCATAATAAATTGACGGGAGATTATATATCAAGTGTCATTAGAACTTAACAAAAAAAATATTGCTATTTTAATTATCACTGCTATAGTCCTCTCCGGCTTGTTTGGCTTCGGGGGAGCATATCTTGCCAATTTCGTTACTAACAACAAAGAAGCAGCCATGATGGAATGCTTTAACGAAAACGGCGAGCCGATCAATTATATATCCGAATCCGGTGTTAGCCTTGGCATGCTTTACGATGATTGCAGTGATTTAAGTGTGCCTGAGGTATATAGTCGTAATGCGGACAGTGTTGTTGAAATCAGGACTGAAACGGTGCAGTCGGCAGGCAGAATGGGGCAGTATGTTTTTTCCGGTGCCGGCAGTGGTGTTATTATTACCACCGATGGCTACGTGGTGACCAACAGCCATGTTGTCAGTGGAGCCCAGGTTATAATAGTTCGCTTAAATAGCGGCGAGAGTTATCGGGCATCGTTGATTGGCCGTGATATCAGGACTGATATTGCAGTGCTTAAAATCGATGCCTGGGGTTTAAAACCGGTTGTTTTTGGAGATTCGGACAAGCTGATCATTGGTGAACCGGCAGTTGTAATCGGTAATCCGCTCGGCGAATTGGGCGGCACTGTTACTGAAGGTATAATTTCAGCCCTGGATCGCGATATGATTGTCGACGGCGAAAGTATGAACCTGTTGCAGACTTCAGCGGCGGTTAACCCCGGCAACTCGGGAGGCGGGCTATTTAATAATAGTGGTGAGCTTATCGGTATCGTTAATGCAAAATCAGGTGGTTTCGGTGTTGAAGGCCTGGGTTTTGCAATCCCGGTAAACACAGCTGCAGTAGTAATCGAACAGATTATTAGTTTTGGTTATGTGCCGGGCAGGCCAATCTTAGGGGTCAGGTTGATCGACATTACTGATCCCGGCACTGCCCTCTATTACAGGGTACAGAACACAGGCGTTTATGTCTATGAATCGCTGGCCCTAAACAGCTTGCAAAATGCTGACCGTATTATCAGCATCAATAACCGGGAAGTTCACAATACGATAGAAGTGCGCAAGATTATTGATCAATTTTCTGTGGGCGATACAGTAACAGTTAAGGTTCAAAGGGGGAACAGCGAGCTTGGATTGCAGATAACTCTGATCGAAGAAAACTACTGATACACGCGTATTCCATGCCCGATTATAGATCAATCAGCAACGGTCAATCCTGCAAAAAGGCCATGGAATAACGCTTAACATATATAGGCGGTGGTGGTTGCAAGGTATTGCGGCTGCCCACCGCCCCCATCCATAGCCATTTTATTTTTTATTTTGAAAGAGGTTTTTTTATATACCATTTCCCTCTTTATGCTGCAATATTTTTTCCGGTAACTCTTTTATAAAATTCATTGTTATGCTGCCGGTATTCGGAGAGAATATCTTCTTGTATGTCAATATTATCCTAGGCCATATTCATTGGATTGCAGCCTAGCGCCAGCAGCAGGTTGCTCACGGCATAATTGTGTTTCATCGGGTGCCGCATCGGCATATCGGGGCAAATAGTGTAAATGTTGTTCCGGCCTGCTCTTTGCCCGATAATATATCCGCCGGTTTCAAGGCCGCAAATAATTTTTGTATCGCTCGTTCAGTAACGCCGATATCCTGGTCAATTTTTCGCGTTGTGGTTTGCGGCAACTTTGCATGATAAGCAAGGACTCGACCATGATTGGTCAAGAATGTCCGCTGAAACACATTATTCATTTCCGGTTCTCCTCAAAAAACCCATTGACATCGGGCATACGTTTTTTTATACTCAACAAAATGAAATTGAACTCATGCATTCATTCTCGTGTAATTTGCTGCGCAATACAATAAAATAGACTGCTGCCGGTGTCAGTATCAATAATAATGCGGTATGTGAGCCTTATAATACCGTATTTATTGTATGGGAGTGTTAGGGGATAGCAATGGGTTTTGCCACCTGCCTGAATTGCATTGACGGAAGAAACCGGTTTCCGGTACTCCCATGGATCACCGGGAAATACGGGTACCGATATGTGGGTTTAATAACCGGACCGGGTATTGAAGTCAAACTTGCCTGTGATGACCGAACCGCTTCCTGTATTGCCGATTAGGCACAACTTTTGCTCACCAGCCACGGTTCAAATCATATTTTTATCGCCGGCTATTGTGATCGCGCCGCCTATAATAGGGATGACCGGAGGCACCGGGCAGATTTACATCTGGCTTTGAAATTGACAAAAGATCTGTTCCCTCAGCAGCAGGTAAAGGGTTTATGGGTTAACGAGCATTGTGAAACAGAGGAAGTTAATAATTTGGGTGATGCTAGATAATAACCTGCCGAACAGGGTGATAATTGATGAAGCAACTTGAAAAAGTGCTTGTAGCCAACCGTGGGGTTCCGGCAGTAAGAATCATGCATACCTGCAGGGATAGAAGAATTAAAACCGCAGCAGTATACAGTACTCCAGACCGGCTTGCCCATCACGTTGTGATGGCTGATACGGCTTATCATATTGGCGATGCGCCACCGGGTGATTCGTATTTAAATATAGACAAAATAATACGGACAGCCCTGCAGGCAAATGCTGATGCTGTGCATCCTGGTTGGGGCTTCCTGGCCGAGAACGACCTTTTTGCCCGCAGGGTTGAAGAAGCCGGGCTGGTATGGATTGGCCCGCCGCCTGAAGTTATTCGCGCGGTGGGTGATAAAATAGAATCGAAAAAGATGGCTGTACGCTGCGGCATCCCGGTAATTTCAGGGATCAGTAATGTCACAAGCGAAAAAGAAATAGTGCAGTGGATGTTAAGGGATTCGATTGATTTTCCGATTATGATCAAAGCCTCGGCCAGTGGGGGAGGCAAAGGGATGCTTAAGGTAGAAAGCCGTGCCCAGATCCCTGAAGCCCTGGGCAGAGTTAAATCTGAAGGGGAAAGGTTTTTTGGGGATGGTACTCTGCTGGTGGAAAAATACATCGAACGGGGCCGCCATATTGAAGTGCAGATTGTGGCAGATTTTCACGGGCAACTGGTGCACTTGTTTGAGCGCGAATGCACTATCCAGAGGCGTAACCAAAAAATAGTAGAAGAAGCGCCGTCACCCACTTTGGACAATGAACTTCGCGAAGAACTCTGTTCGGCAGCCCTGAGGCTGATGGAAAAAATTGGTTATGTATCGGCCGGCACAGTAGAATTTCTCTTTGATTCTGCCCATCGAAAATACTATTTTCTGGAAGTAAATGCTCGCCTGCAGGTAGAACACGGTATAACCGAACTTGTTACGGGCCTCGATATAGTTGGTATTATGATCGATGTTGCGGCAGGAAAACCGCTGGCCTTTCAGCAATCTGATATCAGGCCGAACCGGTGGGCTTTGGAAGTCCGCCTCAATGCAGAAGACCCCAGAACATTTAACCCTTCCTTCGGTACGATTTCACGCTTGTATTCACCCCAGGGGCCGGCGATAAGGCTTTCTCCTGGCTATTACGAGGGTGCGGAGATCCCCCCTTACTATGATTCCCTGATCATGCTGCTTATGGCCACCGGTGCCGACCGGGAGGATGCTATACGGGTTATGGATCGGGCAATTAGTAAGAACCTGCGTATTGAAGGGGTAAAAACCCTTACCCCACTTTTATTAAGTATCATCAGGCACCCAAAATTCATTGCCGGTGAGATATCAACACGCTTTATCGAAGAACACTTAGAGGAACTGATATCTATGTTTATCGAAAAAGAAAGTGAAGATGAAATACTCAAAATAGCCAGGTATGTTGCGGAAATATCAGCACTTGGCACTCCAAAGTGGATTTGAGGGGACAAAACGTGCAGGATTACATTTTAGTAAAACCAGGTCTTTCCCCATCAGAGATTGTTAAACGGCTTACTGCGCTGGAAGGCGTTTGCCTTACTTCGACTTCGATACGTGACGCAGGCCAGTCAGACTATAAAAACCGCCTGCGCATCTATGATCTAAAAACCCTGGCTCCCCATTACAACAAAATGGGGTTGTTCAGTGTTGAATGTCACGGCGGAGCCCGGTGGCACGTAGGGGTAATGAACCGCAGGGAATGCCCTTTTGAGGAAATCGAACTGTTAAGAAACCAGATGCCTGATGTATTATTGCAAACCCTGGTTCGGGAAACAAATCTCTGGGGCTACCGCCCGTACCCCGCCAATGTCATTAAATATATCGTATCAAGGGTTGACATCGATGTTTGGCGCTGTTTCTCTTTCTTAAACGATATCCGCAATATGCAGATCGTGGCTGAAGAAGTGATGAACCGAGGCAAGCTGTTTTCGCCGGCCGTCTGTTTTACCCAGGCCGATTGGGCCGGCGATCGCTACTACCTGGGTGTGGTTAAAGATATCGTGAAAATGTGCGGTGGTACCGATGAGATAATTCTCTGTATCAAGGATATGGCAGGGGTTGGCAGCCCGCGCCGGATAAGCGGCCTGGTTGATGCAATTAAACAAAAATACCCTGAACTAGTCATTCAGTATCATCGCCATACGACTGACGGTTTAGCCGTACCGGCACTGCTGGCAGCGGCGAAAGCCGGGGTCAAAATACTTGATGTTCAGGAAGATTCTTTAGCCCGATTCTATGGCCAATCTCCGATACTGGCAGTCGAAGCATACCTAAAAGAATCCGGAATCCCAGTGCATTTAAACCGTAAAGAGGCGGAAGCCGCTGTTCAAAAAGTGCGCGATTGGATCCGCGATTACGAGTGGGCGGAATCTCCTTTCAAAGGCTTTGACCACCAGGTCTCCCGTCACCGCATGCCGGGCGGCGCTTTTCCAAGCTCGTTCGAACAAGCTGAAAAGGGTGACTTTTTGCAGCTAATGCCCGAAATCCTGACAACCATGTCTTACTATAACCAGATTATCCGCTATTTTGATGTTACACCGGGTTCCCAGATCACTTGGGTTACCTGCAGCGGTATCGTGAATAAATATACGAAAGAAAAAGGCAAAGCCGGGGTTAACCATCTTCTCGATCTGCTGACAAAGTTTGTGGAGGAAAAAGAGCAGGATATAAGCCTGATGGAGCAAGATGAGCAGGACGAACTATTGCTGCTGTTCAGGAGCGCGCCCGGTGATTTTAAAAACCTGATCTCTGGTAAATACGGGGTGCTGCCTATGGGTTGGCCGGCCGACTGGGTTTACGCGAGTGCCTTTGGTGACTGTTGGAAAAATAAAATGGAAGAACGCTGCAGCCAATCACCCCTTGAGACACTGCAGGGCGAAGATCTAAAACTGCAAAGGGTTGACCTGGCTGCTGCTATAGACAGAGAACCGTCGGAAGAAGAATTCATTCTCTACCTGATGCATCCCAAGGATGCCCTTGAATTTGTTAAATTCAGGGAAAAATATGGGGAGGCGCCAATGGTTTTGCCAACCAATGTCTGGCGCGAGGGCTTACTTAATCCGGACGGCCGGGTTGAGTTTGAGTTTTGGGGCAAACCCTGCTCCATCGAGCTGGTATCCATTGGAGGAGAACACCATGGCTCTATCCATGTGGTCATGAGGGTCAATAATCAGACTAGGGTTTATGCGGTCAGCGTGCCCGGGGTAACACCGAAAGGGATAAAGACAGCTACCGGCCCTGATGAAGTGGCTGCGCCCCTCAACGGTAACATTTGGCGGATCGGCAACCCCCGGAGAGGCCCGTTAAAAGTTGGTGATATTGTCCACAAAGGTGAGGAAATTGCCAATATCGAAGCTATGAAAATGGAAAATGCCGTTATCGCACCTTTTAACGGACAAATAGAGGAAATATCCGTTAAATTAAATGACATTGTCCAGGAAGGGCAACTGCTTTTTATATTGAAAGATTACAGCCCGGTCGAAAACTGATCCCGGCCTGTTTATAAAAAGCAGCCTGTAAGTCCGTCTTACAACCCGGTACGACGTTGATATTCCGGTTATATTGTTCTGTTAAAAGATGTTGCAGGACAAACGGTAAATTGATAAGCCATTTGCGATCTTCGGAAGCGCTTGATGTATAAGACTTTTTGCGGGGAGTA